>NZ_JBXPBY010000001.1:0-608716 GCF_056930735.1 Acinetobacter sp. B-6
CGACAACATTGATCCAGCAGCACCAGTGGTCAATGTGACAGGCAATCCAGATGGTTCGGTGAGCGTCAGTGGAACGGCTGAGCCAAACAGCAACATTGAAATCCGCTATCCAGATGGCAGCACAGTTACCACAGCGGTGGACAGTTCAGGTAATTATGGACCGGTGACCTCTGCAATCAACCAACCGACAGGTACGGTGAGTGGTACAGTCACCGATGCTTCAGGTAACACTGGACCAAGTACCAGCACCCAATATGTTGACAATATTGTGCCAACACAAGTCGCAACGATTACAGGTATAAATGACAATGTTGCGCCAAATACGGGTCATATAGATAGCGCTGGATATAGTAATGACACATCACCACAAATTTTAGGTGAAATTAGTGCCGTTTTAGGTGCAACAGAAGTCGTTGCGATTTATCGAAATGATGGTAATACAAATATTAGAGTTGGAACGGCAACCATTACAGGTACTGGCACAACTTGGATATTTGATGATAGTGGTTTAAGTGATGGCATAAGCTACACCTATACTGCACGTGTAGAAGATGGTGCGGGTAATCAAGCGAATTTATCAAATGCATATGTATTGAACATAGATACAACACCACCTTCAGCAAGTACAACGATTAATATCGTTTCGATTACTGATGATACTGGACTGAATACGACCGATTTTATTACCAATGATACCAGTCTGACAATTAATGGTACGGTTGGGACTTTGGCAGTGGGTGAAACTGCACAAATCAGTATTGATGGCGGTTTGAATTGGATTGATCTGACTGTAAATGCAGGAACATGGCATTATGAGGATACTCGGACACTTTTAGAAGGAGAATATACTTATCAAGTACGTGTAGTTGATGCAGCTGGAAATATTGGTCAAAGTGATGATCAGATAGTGAGTGTTGATTTAACAGGACCTTCAGTCAGCACTTTATTGAATATTACATCTATCAGTACAGACAGTGGGACGAGTTCGACGGATTTTATCACCAATGACCAATCAATTACCGTGAATGGTGTTGTCGGTACATTGGCAGCAGATGAACAAGTTCAAATAAGTGTGGATGGTATCAATTGGGTAAATCTAATCGTTACAGGAGGTACATGGAGTTACCAAGACCCTCGGGTTTTAAGCCCTGATGGTGATTATATCTATCAGGTTCGTATTGTGGATGTTGCAGGTAATATTGGGGCAACAGATAGTCAAGTAATACAAATAGATACGACTGCCCCAACACAAAATGCTTTTATTAATAGCTATTTTGATTTAGTTGATCCTAACACAGGATTAATGGGAGATAATACTAACACCAATGATACTACCCCGACATTAATTGGCTCAATCACAGCAGGAGTGCAAGCGGGCGATATTCTTGAATTATATCAAAATGGTACATGGATTGCATCGATTACATTGAGTCCTGGTGATACCACTTGGACGTACTCATTATCTGGTTTGAATGATGGTATGAGCTATCAATATACTGTTCGTATTGTTGATATTGCAGGTAATGCAGGTTCAATGTCCCCAGCATTTACATTAACTGTAGATACCACTGCACCAACGACAACCGTGATGATTGATAGCTATACAGATAATATAGGTATTTATCAAGGAGATAATAATACGAATACAACGACGGATGATACCACACCACTCTTAAATGGTACTTTGAGTAGTGCTTTAAGTTTAGGGGAAGTTATTGAAATTTATGATGATAGTGATACGCTGCTAGGTGTTGCTGTTGTCGATGCTACAGGAACAGGATGGAGTTTCCAATTACCTTCACTGAGCAATGGCAGTTATACTTATTATGCAGTCGTTGTTGATGCGGCAGGTAATCATGGAACTAATTCTGCGAACTTCACACTGACAATTGATACGCTTGCACCCACACAGACCACAACTATTGACAGTTTCACTGATGATTTGGGTACGAATACTGGAGATTATCCAAGTGGCACACATACCGATGATACAGCGCCTCGATTAAATGGAACCATCAGCGGTGGTGCATTGGCTGCAACCGACGTTGTTCTCGTTTATGAAGGGACAACACAAATAGGTGTTGCAACCTTAAATGCCAGTCGCACAGCTTGGACCTTTGATGTGGCAGGTTTAGTGAATGGTGACAATAAAAATTATACGGCAGTTGTTGCGGATGCGGCGGGGAATCTTGGAGTATTTTCGTCTCCAGCATTTAGAATAATTGTTGACACTGTGGCGCCAACACAAACCGTAAATATTACCAGTTATTTAGATCTAACTGGACCAGTTATTGGCACTTTTGGGAATGGTACAACAACAGATGACAGAAATCCCATACTCAATGGAACACTTAGTTCTGTAATTCCACCTGAATATGAAATACGTATTTATGAGGGGACAATTCTAGTTGGTGTTGCGACAACAACAGGTGGCACAAATTGGTTTTTTAATTTACCAACCTTAACAGATCCAAGTACTCACACTTATACAGTCAAAGTTGCGGACGAAGCAGGTAATGAATCTTTAGCGTCAGCGCCATTTACTCTAACAGTTGACTCCACTGTACAGCCAGAAGATATCACGATTATCCTCTATAACGACAATTATGGCGACAATATGGGGAATTATTTATCTGGAAGTCAAACAGACGATAGTTCGCCACTCTTAATGGGAACTCTTGGAAAAGTATTAAATGATGGAGATAAAGTGCTGGTTTATCAAGTTGATCAAGTACTGGGTACATCAATATTGCTGGGAGAAGCTGATGTTTTTGAAACGTCTTGGAGTTATCAAGTCACAGGTTTAAGTGATGGTCTTTATAGCTATCGTGCAGAGGTGGTGAATAGTTTTAACAGTGTTCTGGCACAGTCCAATATATTTGAATTGATTGTGGATACGATTGCACCGACAGAAGTTCCAACTATTACTGTCTATAATGATACGGTTGGATTATTTCAAGGCGATTTTGTGAGTGGGACAACGACTGATGACAGTCATGCACTTTTAAAAGGAACACTGAATACCGCATTATCATCAGGAGAAAGTTTACATATCCATGATAATAATGGCAATTTGGTTGGTATTGCTTCAGTCACAGGAACAACTTGGACTTTACCTTTATCGTTAGTGACAGATGGTACTTATACCTATACCGCAGTTGTGGTCGATCAGGCTGGTAATGAAGGACCTGAGTCAGCTGCCTTCACATTAATATTGGATACAACACTACCAACTCAACAAGCGATCATTAATAGTTTTACAGATGATGTCATCATGAACACTGGTGATTATGGATCAGGTAGTTATACCAATGATACGCTGCCTGTTTTAAACGGTACACTCAACACAGGTTTAGGTGCGAATGAAGTATTGCGTATATATGAAGGCTCAACCTTTTTAGGTATTGCAACCGTTACAGGTTTAAATTGGACTTTTGAATTTACAAACATTTTAAGCAACGGTAGTCATGATTTTACTGCACGTGTGATGGATGCTGCGGGCAATCAAGGACCGATATCCAACGCCTTTAATTTAATCGTTGATACCATCGCCACCTCACAAACAGCCAATATTAACAATTATATTGATAGTTCGGGTGCTGTTACTGGATTGATGGGGAGCAATACAACGACGGATGATACCACACCAACCTTGATTGGGGCGGTCACGGCAGGCGTACAAGCTGGTTATACCATTAACCTTTATCAGAATAATGTTTTAATCACCTCAATCGTATTAGCAAATGGTCAGACTGCATGGAGTTATACACCGAATATCTTAGGTTTTGGCACATATAATTACTATGTCAAAGTTGCAGATCAAGCGGGTAATGAAGGCACTGCAAGTCCGATCTTTAGTTTAACTGTTGATGCAACAGCCACACTCAGTTCCATCATGACCGATACCGCTTATGGTCAGAGTGGCAATTACTCTACCAATAATGATGCGATCAATACTGATTTGATCACTCGTGATAGTACACCAATATTGAATGGTACCATCAGTCGTGCTTTGGAAGTGAATGAGCAGGTGACGATTAGTCTGGATGGTGGGAACAGTTGGATTGTAGTGCAAAATACTTTGGGTGCGACCAGTTGGTCGTATAATCCGCAACCATTGGGTTATGCAGTATCGACAACAGTTCCATTACAAGTACGGATTGAAAATACCGTGAATGGAACGCATGGCTCAACTACTACAACGACATATACAGTTGATTTAATAGCACCATCGATGACCTTGAGTAACCCAGACTTTGCCAATGCTGGTTCGATAGATGCTGATGGTGACAAAACAATCCTTGCAGGTACAGCACAGTTTAGTAGCAGTGTGGATGGCACAGCTGAGGTTGGCAGTGTTGTGGCGCTGATCAATGATATTAACAACGATGGTATTTATACAGAAGGTGTTGATAGTGTCCTCAATGTTGCAACAGTCGCAGCAGGTGGGACATGGAATATGTCATTGAGTTTGACAGCAGGTCAGTATCATCTGGGTTATGTGATTTGGGATGCAGCAGGGAATCGTAGTCGCCTAAGCATGACTTCTGATATAGATGTCGTGAACAACTTGGGTAATGCGCCATATACCAATAGTGCTTTTGGTACCAACGCAACAGTGGGCTATGGTAGCAGCATGTTCATTAACAAGAGTGGTCACTGGACTTTTGTCAATGACCAAGCGGTTTATGCTGGAACTTCAACGACAAGTTATACCACCACAGCTTTGACACTCGCTTCTGGTACGGTTAGTTCATATTCTTTCGGTGATTTCAATCTAGATGGCAATATTGACATCATCGGCACAGATAGTGCCGTGAGTTCGACAGCGCCGATTTGGACGGGTACTGCTGGTGGAGGATTTACTGCTGGTAATGTGGATGCTGGACAGCTTATCGCTCGTGGTGGTTCAGTATTTCTAGATATGGATGGTGATGGTTATTTGGATGCTGTGGTCGGTGATAGAGGAAACGACTCCTCAGCATTTTTGAAAAATAATAGTGGTGTATTCAGTGTCTATGGACGGGCATCAGGTAATCCGACAGCCACAGGTCTGAATACATTGACCATGGATCGAGAAAATTCAGCAGTAGATTTAAATAATGATGGTAAAGTCGACCTCGCTTTGCATGCCACCACTAGCCAATCTGGGGTAACAGGCGCTTATACATTAAGCTTGTTGTTAAATAACGGTAGTAGCAGTGCAACGGGTGCAAACTGGACTGAAACACAGGTCATTACCAATGTATTCGGAGCCGCTAGAGCAGATGATTCGACCACCCCGCTATCGATGACTTGGGCAGACTTTAATGGTGATGGTTATCTCGATTTATATTTAAATACAACTCAAACAGGAACCTCCGCCAATAGCAAAATTTTCCTCAATAACGGTGGTAGCTTATCAAGCAATGGAATTGCAATTGCAAATGATAGCCTAGCTGGAGAAGCATCTGTTGCTGTCGACTGGAATGGTGACGGCAAAATGGATGCAATAGAGGTCGATTATACGACGGGTATTGCGAATCTATATACCAATAACGGTAATGTGGCTGCGGGATGGGCGACTACGCAATTAGCTGATATGGGGAATAGCACGTTAAATGGTATCGCCGCTGCTGACTATGATTGGGATGGCGATATTGACCTGTTAGCCAGTTTTAATGCGAGTACACAGACACAGTTAATCAGCAACACCAACCAAGTCAAAGATGGAACAGCTTTGCATCTGCGTATTGTGAATGCAGAAGGTCATAACGTCTACTATGGTAATACCGTCCAGTTGTTCGATTCTTCGGGGCGTTTAGTATCCACCCAAATCATAAATCCACAATCAGGAAATTGGGTCAATGATGGTTCTGCTTTGGTCAACATTTTCGGATTGGATCCATCACAAAGCTACACAGTCAAATTATTGGCGAATGATCACGGCGTGATGACGACGTACTCATGGAACGTTACTCCAGGCAGTGCGGTTGATGCACAAGTGTTGACCACAACAGCTGTGACCACTGCCAATTCAACAACATTGGTAGGCACTGGCTATAACGATACTTATGTGGTTTCTAATCTGACAGGGGGGACCACAGCTTATAACGGCGGTGGTGGCTGGAATTTACCTGTCATGAAAGGTGAAAGTAAAACTTGGGTTGCTTCAGGGGGTATGGATATTATTGATTTCCGTAATGCATCTACAGGTGTAACGGTTAATCTGCAAGCTGGTACGGTATCGGGTTGGGGGACGGTTAGTAATATCACCAATGTTGAAGGAGTGCGAGGTAGTGCACAGTCCGACACATTAAGCGGTAATGCGTTTGATAACATCTTTGAAGGTCGTGGTGGGGATGACATTATTAACCTAGGTTTTAGCGCGGGAAATGATCGAATAGTTTACAACCTGATCAATCCTGCTGATCATATTACTGGGGGGAATGGTACTGATACGATCAATGATTTTATGGGAGGGAGTCTAGCTTTTGCACCGAATTCTGATGCAGATATCATTGACCTAAGTGGCTTATTGACAGCTTATACTGGCACAGCCTATGTCTACTTTGATGCTGGTGCAGGAACCTATGTATTGGACAGTGCATCGCTCGGGTTGCGCAATTATCTTCAAGTCATGACAGCGGGCGGTAATACTGTGATTTCAGTTGATCTAGCGGGTACTGGGAACTTTACAACGCCTTTGTTGATACTCAATGGTCTGAGCATGAGTATGGAGACTTTACTGGCAAATGGACAACTGTTACTGGGTTCTTCAACTGCCGCTTTAATTCATATCAATGCACAAACCACCACAGATACTACGCCAATCGTGAGTGGAACCATTCCTTATGGCTTAAATATTGGTGAGGTTTTACAAATAACCGTAAATGGTACGACCTATAGTACGGCAAACAATACTGTGGTCGTAGATCCTGTAAATCACACTTGGTATGTGCAATTGCCTGTCGGTACAGTCAATGTCGGGCGCTATGATGTAGTGGCAAACATCGTGGATGCGAATGGCTCGATAATCATGAGTGATGCAAGTCGTATGGAATTGGAAGTGCTCAGTTCGTCAGGTTCATTGACGCCTGCTTGGGGGAATGCTGATGTCGGTAATGTTGTGGGTGGTGCAACCATGACACTGGGGCAAAATGGTTTATGGTCATTCTTCCAAACCAGTACGACGAGTGATGTTGGAACGATCTATAACAGTACTGGGTTGAATACCTATACCAATGTCAGTGTTACTGGCGGAAGTGGTGGATTGTCAGGTGCATCATTTGCTGATTTTAATCGTGACGGTTTTATGGATATTTTCACAAACACCAGTACAGGTGCTTCACCGCAAAGTGTGTGGACGACGATTGATGGTATCAATTATAACCATCAGGTACTGGTAAGCGGCACATCTATGTGGAATGGTGCTGTGGTTGCTTATGATAAAACAGGCGATGGTTATCTAGATTTTGCTTATGGTGATACAGGTAATGACTCCATGACGTTTATTACCAATACTGCAGGTAGCCTGTCTTTAATGGCAGGGGGCGCACAGGGTAGACCTCCAACAGTAACAGGAAATACGTTCTCTGAAGTCGCGGCAGTGGATTTGACCAATGATGGTGCTGTAGATGTGGTTCAGCATACCAGTGGCGCAACGACACCGACAGCAGGTGGTGCTTATGCCTTGACTTTATTGACCAATGTACAAACTGCCAATAATACGTTTACTCAAATCAATGTGGCTGGTGTATTTAGAACAGGTGCAGCGGGTGATCCAGCCTCTGCGACCGCGATGACATGGGCAGACTTTAACAATGACGGTAAAATGGATTTATTCCTTGGCGCTGGTCGAAATGCTGCAAATACCGCTGATAGTACAGCGAGCCGTGTTTACTGGAACAGTGGCACAGGAAGTCTGTTTGGAACAGCTTCTGGGACTGCGGGCGGTCAGGCAACTTACCTTTCAGATACTTTAGATGGTGGTGCTTCAGTCGCAGTGGATTGGAATCATGATGGTAAAATGGATATTGTGGAATTGCCGCGTTCTGGCGTCAGTGCAGTACCAAACCTATATACCAACAATGGGGCAGGAAGCTTTACGCAAAGTACACTGGGAACTGCAATTACAGGTGTGAATGGAGCTTTAGCAGTAGATTATAATTGGGATGGTACAGTCGATGTATTGGCTTATAAAGGCGGTGCCAATACGATCTTATTGCAAAACAACAATATTGTTGCAGATGGTACCAGTTTGCATTTACGTATTTTAGATGCCAATGGTTTAAACGTGTACTATGGCAACACTGTACAGCTTTACAATAGTGCGGGTACATTAGTCGCATCACAAATATTGAATCCACAATCAGGTGTATTTGGTGCAGATGGTTCAGGTATCGTCAACTTCTACGGCTTGAATGCGAATGACAGCTACACCGCTGTATTGATTAAGAGTGTCAATGGTGTATCTCAGGATGTGGGTGGTTCAGCAAGCCTAGGCGGAAACAGCATTGAAAATATTAACCTCAGCTGGGCAGGTTTAACCGCTGGTGCAGCGACCCAAGCTTATGTCTTATCAGGTGAAGCAACTACCAACGTTGCGAATGGTAAATTCATCGGTACTGGTTATAACGATATTTTCTTTGCAACAGCAGGGACAGACAGTTATGACGGTAGTGGTGGAACGGCAGTGGATTTATCTGGTAACAGTAATTGGAATGCAACTGGAGGGTTGGATACTGTTGACTATAAACTGGCAGGCAGCACTGCATTGACCATTGATTTGTCTAATATGAGTGCTCAAAACACTGGTTTTGGAACAGCGAGCTTTAAGAACATTGAAGCTCTTGCTGGTGGTAATGGGAATGACACGTTTACAGGCAATACAGCCAATAATCAGTTTGAAGGGCGTGGTGGTAATGACACCTTTAATCTTGCCAACGGTGGTCAATATACTTTGTTATATAAAGTATTGTTAGCCGATGCAACGGGTGGTAATGGTACAGATAGTGTGAATGGCTTTAAAGTGGGTACAGTTGAAGCCACAACTGACGCAGACCGTATTGATCTGAAATCTTTATTGATTGGGTATACTGCTGATAGTGATGGCGCTGCACATTATGTGAATGGTATTGCAACGCTTGATTCTGGTGACAATATTGGCAGTTATTTGCAGGTGACCCATAGTGATGGCAATACTGTGTTGAGTATTGATCGAGATGGTGCAGGTGGTGCATATGCTATGACTAATCTGTTTACACTGAATGGTGTAAATACTGAACTGGAAACATTGTTAGCGAATCATCAGATTATCATTGGTTAAGTTCGCTTAGTTAAAAGAGCTGTCATGTTGGCAGCTCTTCTTTATTTATAATTCTAATTTCTTGCAAAAATCAAATTGAGTATATGCTTTAACTTAACTTTAAATATGATACATTTAATATAACCTATCACATATTTTTCGCATCTATATAAACCACAAAATTCATCGTAAATTGATCACCTTACTTATGCGATTTTTCTGCAAGTTTTACTTCATACTGATTATTCTATTTGGATTGAATTCACAGCTCTATGCTTTGGATCAAGTGATCGTTATGCCTGAATCTGCTGCTATCGAAAATTTAGAAGGTCAGCAAAACGCTCAAGAATCAGATATTGAATTGGAACAAGAGACTTTATTTCATATTGAAAATCCAGAAAATAGCCTAAGCTATCTTGATGAAATTACAGATCAAAATGAAGATTTTTTACAACAAAGTGAAATTCAGAAAAAATTAGCTGAGGAGCATGAGCAGCAATTGGCAGATTATTCAATTCTGAGTAACCAATTTTATGAAAATGATCGAATTCGGATCTTTAATTATACAGCTTATAATGTACAGCAATTAAAAACTTCATTGATCAACCCAAACTCAAATAGTGCCTCTGTAAATGAACTTTATCTGTCCTTTGGTTATGGAATTGAGTTTAAGATCAATGCTTTAAATAGAGTGGGTTATGAATATATTTCCAGTTTTCCCTATGATCGAGGACAACTCATACGACTATTTTGGATTCACACATTAACCTATTAATTTAAAGAATATTTTTATCTAAAAATAAGTAGTGTGAATAAATCATGTTGAAATAACTACACGTTGAAACACAAGCTTGCGTTGAACTTCACATTACACAGTTAAGCTTCAAAAATAAGATGAATAGGGCGCTACTGTCATGATGAAGAAAATTATTTTACTCGGTGTTTTAGGTGTTTCACTCACAGGCTGTATTGTTGCACCATACGATGATGATCATCGTGGTGGGCATGGTCGATATGATCATCGTGATCGTGACCGTTGGGATCATCGTCATGATCGTGACCGCGATCGCTATGATCGAGATCGCAATGATCGTGACTGGAATTGGAAAACGCGTTAATTATTGATTGTAAAAATGGGCTGTAAATGCCCATTTTTTATACGCAAATTGATCAATCAAATTCATGCGATGAATTTATTGTTTAATCATATGAAGCTTTTATTGCCATGCTTTACTTCTCAAGTTTAAATAAATTTGTGCTAGATAGAACAAAATGATGTACAAATCAAAGTTGATCAAATCTCCATCATATTATTTTTTTAAACAAGCCTGCTTGTACCACACCAGCTTTGGTTTGTTTTTGCAGTTGCCAAGTTGCAGGTAAATTTAATTGATTTAAAGCACGATCTGCTTCAACGTAAATCAATGCGTCACTAGACAAATATGGATCAACTTTTTGAGCCAATTCTTCCCACAAATTTAAACTATACGGTGGGTCTAAAAATACCAAATCAAATTGTTCATTCAGGTTGGACAACGCTTGTTGTGCTGTCTGAATTTTAAGTTGGCAATTTTCTACTTTGAGTAATTGAATATTATCTTTTAAAAACTTTGCCTGTTTAAGATTTGGTTCAATCATCACCACATAACGCGCACCACGAGATAATGCTTCAAAGCTTAAAGCACCTGAACCTGCACAGAGGTCCAGCACTTTAGTATTTTGAATATCCCACATCAACCAGTTAAATAAAGTTTCTCTAACACGGTCAGGTGTAGGACGCAAACCCTCAATATCAGCAAAAGGGAGAACACGTCGTTTCCATTCTCCACCAATAATTCTTAATTGGTTTTTCACTTTATTATTCACTGATATCAGCCTCATTAGATGGTGCGGTAGCTGGTTGCGGAGTATTGTTTCTATGCCCTTGAGTATTGCTATGATTCTGCGCTGAATTGGTTGCTGAGTTTGGCTTTGGTTTAGGCATTGCATTTGGATCAGCTGCAAGTGAAACATCACCACTCGGCAATTCACCCGGTTTGATCCCAGCAGTCATTAAACCGCCACTGACCTGATGATTGAGTGGAGCAATTGGATTTTTCTTACGTGTTAATAGCCAATAATCAAAAACTGGACGGGCAATTTTTGCAGCAGAACCCCCATGACGACCATTTTCCCAAATCACTGCAATGGCAATTTCAGGATTTTCAGCAGGCGCAAATCCAACAAATAGACCGTGATCGAGCTGACGAGCTGTAAGTGCAGCTTCGTTATAACGTTTTCCTTGAGCAATACTCTTGACCTGCGCCGTCCCTGTTTTACCTGCAATTTGATACATTGGTGTACGAATACCACGACCTGTACCAGATTGAATCACGTCCACCATTGCGTCACGCATTTTGACCCAGTCATCATCGGTACCGCTAAAATTGATTTTTCCTGTAGGTGCGTTATGCACAGGATGTTTTTTTGCACCTTTGGATTCGCGTAAAACATGTGGTGTTACATGCGCACCATGATTGGCGGTAATCGCCGTTGCCATAGCAAGCTGTAAAGGTGTTGCAGTAAATGCACCTTGTCCAATACTCACAGAAATCGTTTCACCCTTGAGCCATTTGCTCTTACGGGTACGCATTTTCCATTCTGGGCTTGGATAAAGTCCTGTACTTTCACTCGGTAAATCTACTCCAGTTTTTTCGCCAAAACCAAATTGGCGCATCCACTCGTTCATACGGTCGATACCCATTTGATAAGACAAAATGTAGAAATAGGTATCACAAGAAACCACAATGGATTTATGTAAATTGACAGAGCCGTGTCCTGTTTTTTTCCAGTCACGGAATTTGTGAGAATCCCCAGGTAAATGGAAATAACCTGGATCAGAAATAGCAGTGCCCCAATCCACAGTTTTAAAGTGAATTCCCCCTAATCCTTCCATTGGCTTGATGGTTGAACCCGGCGGATAAGTTCCTTGAACAGCACGGTTATAAAGCGGTTGATCGAGATTATCACGCAAGGCGGTATAGTCATCATGCCCGATCCCAGTGACAAATAAATTGGGGTTAAAGCTTGGGCTGGAGACGAGTGCTAGAATCTCACCTGTACGAGGATCAATAGCAACAATAGCACCACGACGGTCTTTCAGTTGTTCAGCTGCTACGGTCTGTAAACCATAATCAAGTGAAAGATAGAGATCATTACCACGCGTTGATTCTTTACGACCTAAATGGCGTAGCACATTCCCATGTGCATCGGCTTCAATAGATTCATAACCTGGAACTCCGTGTAATAAATCTTCATAAGATTTCTCTACACCGATTTTTCCGATTAAGTTGGTTCCTGCATAACTGTCTTTATCAATGGATTTAAGTTCTTTGTCATTGATACGACCTACATAACCAATCACATGTGCAAATAACTCCCCATGTGGATAGTAACGTGTCATCTGCGTTTCGATATCTACCCCAGGAAACTGAAATTTAACTTCACTGAAGCGTGCAATATCTTGCTCAGTTAAATTCAGTTTTAAGGTGACACGTTCGGTTTTTTTAGAGGTTTTAATACGACTATTAAAACGGTCAATATCTTCTTGACTCAGATTTAAAATAGGAATTAAACGTTGAACAGTACCCTCAATATCTTCGACATCAGCTTTACTTAATGTTGCTGTGAATACAGGGTAGTTATCAGCCAATAAAATACCATTACGGTCATAGATATAACCACGTGCAGGCGCAATCGGCTGTAAGCGTATACGGTTTTTATCCGATGCTTCGCTAAACTCTTGATGATGAAAAATTTGCAGATAAGCATAACGTGCAATCAGTAGACACATAAAAAATGAAACAATACCAATCGCAAAAAAAACACGGCTGCGAAAGATGCGTTTTTCTTGTTGGACATTTTTTAAAGGAAACTGCTGCTTCATACGTCGTCGGCTTTAGATACTGAAAATAGGTGAATGCGAGGGCGAAACATTTTACCCTAGATTGAGGATTAAAAAGTAAAAAACACAAATAACTCGTAAAAATTTATTTTAACTAAATACTCGAACAAATCATGTTCGATCACATGGTGCGGATTTGACCTTAGCGACATTAAATTTATAGTGTTTTGTATATGAGTGCTAAAATAATTCTGTTAAAGTCGAGCATTAAGGATAAAGAACTCGACCCAAGTTAACGTTAGGGGTAATGGAGAAAATAATGAGAAAAATATTTCCCTTATTAATATTGGTTGCTGTAGGAAACTTCGCGCATGCTGATGTTAAAGAATATTTGCCAGATTTGAAGGGAATTTTACCAGAGGCGAAGATTAAGCCTGAGGATGCATCTAAATGGAACTTTGGTGCAGGTGTGACTCAACAAATCGTTCACTTTAATGCTGAGTGGGTCAACCCTTATGGAATTGCCTATACCAAATTAGGTGCTTTTTATAATGGTGACAATGCATTTGCTGGACAAGTGGGTTATCGAATTCCTGTTGCATTAAATGGCACTGACAAAAATGGATTCTATGTGGGACTGTATGGTGGCTCACTTAAAAGTAAAAAAGTAGACGGAAGCGATGAAGTTCAATATGGTGGTGGGGCTGATATCGCTTATGTTTTATTGAATAAAGAACGTATAAGTACATTCAGTGTAGGTATGGGTGCAGGAAGTGAACTTCATAATAAAAATGGAGATATGATCTTGGAAACTCGCCCTCAGATACAATTCGCTTATACTTTAAGTGTAGGTTTTTAAAATTTTATGATTTTATACAGATCCTTCGACCGCCAATAGAAATAAATACGAGAGTCATGCATGTTGGAATACGTTAATGGTTTGTGGCACGCTTTTACAGCTAGACCCGATCATCTTGCTATCTTAAGTATCATTCCTGTGACTGCCTTTGTAACTTGGGCACATGTTTGGATGGCACTGAAAATGGTATTCTATCCAATTACGTTTTGGGGATTTCATTTAGGTCCTTTACCCGTAGGTTGGCAAGGCATTGTGCCACGTAAAGCTGGACGAATTTCTGGCATTATCACCGACAATACCTTATCTAAATTGGGTTCTTTGCGTGAATTTTTAGATGCCATGGATCCAGAAGATATGGCACGTATCATCGGAGAACAGGTTGGCTTTGAACTTGAGCATCTGATCGATGAAGTGATGTTGGATCGCAATGCTGTATTATGGGAAAATTTACCTTATTCCATCAAACGTCGTATTTATGGACAAGCACATAAGCAATTACCAGGTACCTTAAAAGAACTTGTGACCGAACTGACCATGAACGTTGAGTCACTGGTCAATATGCGTGATATGGTGGTCAATCAAATGGAAGGTGACCGCCGTTTGATGGTGCGTATGTTTTTAAAAGTCGGTCAGAAAGAAATTAATTTTATTTGGCATATTAGTGCTGTTATTGGAAGTTTTTTTGGTATTTTTCAAATGTTTGTGTACGTTTTTGTACCACAACATTGGACTGTTCCGTTCTTTGCAGCAGTGTGGGGTTTCCTCACCAACTGGATTGCAATCTGGATGGTATTTAACCCCGTAGAACCGCATTACATTCGTTACCCACAATTTTTTGAACGTACAAAAAATCGAAAATTTCCATGGATTAAACCTGTTATTCCTCGAATAGGCACATATAATGTTCAGGGCGCGTTTATGAAACGCCAAGAAGAAGTGTCAGAAGTCTTTGCAAGTGTAGTGACTGAAGACCTCATTACGTTAAAATCGATCATGACAGAAATGATGTATGGTCCAAAGAAAGATAAAACGCGCCGTATTGTGAAGCGTCATATTAACGAAATTATGGAAACTCCATTGGTTCGTACGTCTTTACAATTGTCTTTGGGACCAAAAGAGTATGCAAAACTCAAGACAGACTTGATTGATCGATCAATTGAAATTACGATGGTGCCTGTTTGCGACCCAGCGTTTAATGCGAGCCGTGCACAGAAAATTTTTCAAATGTTTAAAGAGCGGATTAGAGAGTTAACGCCGAAAGAGTTTCAAAATTTGTTACGTCCTGCATTTCAGGAAGACGAATGGATTTTGATTGTACTGGGTGGTGTTACTGGATTCTTTGCTGGTTTAATACATTTATTTGTGGCTTTCTTATAAATTTGATGCCATTACGATGATAAGTTTTAATTTGTCATGGCAAACGGTATCATAAATATTGTTTTAAATGAGGATGTTTTTTTATGCGCATTATATTACTCGGACCACCTGGAGCAGGTAAAGGTACACAAGCTCAGTTGATCTGTAAGCGCTACAATATCCCACAAATTTCAACCGGTGATATGCTCCGTGCTGCGATTCGTGAAGGTACTGAATTAGGTCTTAAAGCTAAAAGTGTAATGGAGTCAGGCGGTCTAGTATCTGATGAGCTTATTATCGGTCTAGTAAAAGAACGTATTGCACAACCTGACTGCGTGAATGGTTGTATCTTCGATGGTTTCCCACGTACGATTCCGCAAGCTGAAGCTTTGGAAAATGAAGGCATCACGATCGATCATGTGATCGAAATAGAAGTGCCTGATGAAGAAATCGTAAAACGCCTTTCTGGTCGTCGCCAACATCCAGCATCTGGTCGTGTTTATCATACGATCTATAATCCACCAAAAGTGGAAGGTAAAGATGATGAGACAGGTGAAGATCTTGTTCAACGTCCAGATGATGAAGAAGCAACCATTCGCAAGCGTTTAGGTTCTTATCACAATGAAACTGAACAATTGGTAGGTTTCTATCAAGGTCGTGCAGCTTCTGGAGAAAATGCACCGACTTATAATAAATTAAACGGCTTGCGTGGAATCGAAGACGTTCAAAAAGATTTATTTGCTATTTTAGATAAATAATCCTTTAAGTTAAAACTTGACCTTAAAGTTTTGACAATCGAAGAGACCTGATTCATATTAGGTCTCTTTTTTTGTTAGCGTGACATTTAGCATGAAGCTTTTATTAATTGCCTTGGTCATTATCAGTGTTCTGGTTTTATTGGGCTTGTTGTATATGAGCTTTAAATTGTTACGCAAAGCGCAAAAAGAAGAAATGCAACAACGCCGCGAGATGAGAAAAACAGGTGAATACCAAGTTCATCCTCAAGTGGCAGAGGAATGGAAACGACTCGAAAAAATGAAGAAAGATTTGGAAAATAAAAAATAAAGCATCAAGGACAAATGCTAAGGGGTAAATACATTCTTATCCATTATGGATGTTCAATATTCAAAACAGATGAGTTTTGCTGATTGAAAGATGTAAGCAAATAATTATAAATACTTTTTCTATCAAGCTACATGTTATATTTAAAGCACACTATTATAAAAAGACGATCAAAATGAAATGGATTGCCATAGCCAAACATAGAAGTGAATATATAGCGCCGATTACTTTTTCAAAGGGGACTTTGCTAAAGATAGGAGAAAAATATCAAGGCTCGGAGAATTGGGACAATTGGTATTTCTGCAAAGTTGATGACGGATTAGAGGGCTGGGTTCCTGCACAAATCATTGAATGGGTTGATAAGCTTCAAGGCTATGCAAAAGCGGATTATACAGCGAAAGAGTTAAATGTAGATCAGGGCGATCTATTGGTCGGCGAAGAGCAATTAAATGGTTGGATGTGGTGTAGTAGATCGTCTGATGGGCAATCAGGTTGGGTGCCGTTAGAGGTACTCAATCAAATTTAATAGAAATTATACTAAGTCATTATTTTAGCATAAAAATTTTATAATAACGTGAGTTCGATGCAACCATACCTTTAACTTATTGAAAAAAATAAATCTGTGCGGAGTCTTGCTGAGTTTTCATCCATTTTTTGGATCAGCCTGCGGCTCACCGCAAAACTCGTCATCCACCAGCAAGATATTTAATCAGTCGCAGAAACAATACCTTATAAAAGTAGTCCTGCCTCGAACAGTTGCGGATGACGTTTCCGAGTATCATATTTCATCAAGGATTTTTTATCGAACTTAGGTGATAATAAAGCAATGATTAATCAAATCTTCAATGCTATCAACGGTGCGGCTGGTTGAATTAAGCCGATTTGATTTCTTTTGTCGCTCCAAACTCAAATTTATCAGGCCAATTGCAAACGTCTGATACCACACATTCATGACATTTTGGCTTGCGCGCGATGCAGCAGTAACGTCCATGTAAAATGAGCCAATGATGAGAGTCGATGATAAATTCTTTTGGAATCACTTTGATCAGACGATGCTCAACCTCAAGCACATTTTTACCGACAGCAAGCCCTGTGCGATTACCTACACGAAAAATATGTGTGTCAACAGCCATGGTGGCTTGACCAAAGGCTGTATTCAAGACAACATTTGCTGTTTTACGCCCCACCCCGGGCAATGCTTCTAAATCAGCACGATTATCAGGAACTTGGCTGTTATGTTTCTCAATCAAAATTTTACATGCTTTAATGACATTTTCTGCTTTGGAATTATATAAACCAATGGTTTTAATATATTCCTTTAAGCCTTCCACACCCAATGCATAAATTTGTTCAGGAGTATTGGCAACAGGAAATAATTTATCGGTGGCTTTGTTGACACTGACATCTGTTGCTTGAGCTGATAGTGTTACAGCAACCAAAAGTTCAAATGGTGTGGAATAATTCAGTTCAGTTTTTGGATTTGGACGTTGTTCACGAAGTCTTTCAAAGAAAATTTGAATCTGTTTTTTTGTCATATTTTTTACAGTCATTCACTTTCTCCTTGTAAAACAGATAATTGTCGTAATAATTGGTCAAGTTGATCTTGCTTATTTTGATCGGCTCGTACGCTGAGCTGTTTTTCTAATTTTTTAATTTGTGTACGTAGTTTAGCCAGTTCAATGGTGGTTTTCGCATCTGTAACGATGGGTTTCTTTTGAGGTGCTTCTACGATTTCAATCGTCGGTAAAGACTGACTATTTTGAGTAATCTGTGCAAATAACTCTGTATCAATCTCTGCACGAACTACAGGACCTTTACGATGAATACGCTGTTTTTCTTCACGTTGAATATGCGCATAGTAGCGACTGCGTAAATCATTTTGTTCGAGTAGGCGTTGCTCATTATTTGGGATGGGTTGAATATCTTCAACTAAGTCGATGCAGTCTACAGGGCAGGGCGCAATGCACAACTCACAGCCTGTGCAAAGATCCGTCAGTATGGTGTGCATTAATTTTCCTGAACCAATAATGGCATCTACAGGGCAAGCACTTATACATTTTGTACATCCGATACATTCATCTTCACGAATCACTGCCTTCATCCGTTGCGGGCGACCATCGCTTTGAATTGGCCATACACTCGGTTCTGCAATCAGTTTATTTCGATGAAGCAATTCTGCCAAAGCGTCAGCAACAGGTTGTCCCCCTGGAACACATTTATTGGCATCTTCACCTTCCACAATGGCTTTGGCATAGGGTAAACATCCATCACGGTGACCGCAGAGTCCACATTGTGTCTGAGGCAAAATTGCATCTATTTGCTGAATGATGGAGAGAGATGAATTCATGTGACTAAAGACTTTAAGCAAAAATAAACAAGAGCTGGGTAAAAGCGTAGCGATGATGCGGATTTTAGCATGTTTTATGCTGAAAATCTTTGCTCTAAATTAGCGCTAAAAATGCGCTAATTTAGATCAAAATTAAGGGGTATTTTATGGAATAAAATGCCAATAATTAGACTATTTTTTATAGCTTGATTAGAAATTATCATATTGAATTTAAATATTATTTGAAAAAACATTTGAAAAAAGGTTGTGGATTGTCCACAAAAGCGATTAAATACTTTGCGCCAAAATTTATCATTTTATTGAAAAGTTTGACCTTTTTTGTATCATTTTCTGCTGAGGAATGAACGTTGAAATATAGTAGCCTGAATGACTTTTTAAATTACGTAAAAGCACGTGATCCAAATCAACCAGAGTTTTTGCAAGCTGTGGAAGAAGTGATGACCAGTTTATGGCCATTTATTGAAAAGAACCCAGAGTATGCTGAACAAGGTTTGCTTGAGCGTCTTGTAGAGCCTGAACGTGCTATTCAATTTCGTGTTTCTTGGGTAGACGACAAAGGTCAAACACAAGTTAACCGCGCTTTCCGTGTCCAATACAATTCTGCAATTGGTCCATTTAAAGGCGGTATGCGTTTTCATCCATCGGTAAACCTATCAATTTTAAAATTCTTGGGTTTTGAGCAAACTTTTAAAAATGCTTTAACCACATTACCTATGGGTGGTGGTAAAGGCGGTTCTGACTTTGATCCTAAAGGTAAGTCAGAAGGCGAAATCATGCGTTTCTGTCAAGCATTGATGATCGAACTTTATCGCCATTTAGGTTCAAACACCGATATTCCAGCGGGTGATATTGGTGTGGGTGGACGTGAAGTGGGTTATATGGCTGGGATGATGAAAAAACTCAGCAATGACACTTCATGTGTATTTACAGGTAAAGGCTTGTCTTTTGGTGGTTCATTGGCTCGTCCAGAAGCAACAGGTTTTGGTACAGTTTATTTTGCTGAAGAAATGCTTAAAACTCGTGGTGATAGCTTTAAAGGCAAAACTGTCGCTATTTCAGGTTCAGGAAATGTAGCTCAATTTGCAGCAGAAAAAGCAATGTACTTGGGTGCAAAAGTAGTTTCTCTTTCTGACTCGAATGGTACAGTCTATGTAAAAAATGGTTTTACCAACGAACTCCTTGCAGAAGTGATGGAGCTTAAAAATGTAAAACGTGGACGTATTTCTGAATTTGCTTCGAAACATGGCTTTGAATACTTAGAAGGTCAACGTCCTTGGTCAATTCCATGTGATATTGCTTTGCCATGCGCAACACAAAATGAATTGAATGAAGATGATGCCACAGTATTGCTTGAAAACGGTGTAATCTGTGTTGCTGAAGGTGCAAATATGCCTTCTACACTTGAAGCTGTTGAAAAATTTGTTGAAGCTAAAATTCTTTATGCGCCAGGTAAAGCATCGAACGCAGGTGGTGTAGCAACTTCTGGACTTGAAATGTCTCAAAACTCAATTCGTTTGGGTTGGACTTTTGAAGAGGTTGATGAGCGCTTGCATGCCATTATGAAAGAAATTCATCGTAATTGTGTGAAATATGGTACGCAAGAAGACGGTACAGTTAACTATGTAAACGGTGCAAATATTGCTGGTTTCGTAAAAGTTGCTGATGCAATGTTAGCGCAAGGTGTATTCTAATATAGAGAAGCGATTTTTCGAATTAGATCAAAATTTTTTCTTAAACCGAGTTAAGTGATTAGCTCGGTTTTTATTTGATCAAGATACAATTTTTCTTTAAGGTTGAGCTGTCGTTTCAACAATTGAATCAAACGCATACTGGTATTGAGATTGATCTGCTGCTGGATGCAAAATCTCGGTACGTTTTACTTTAATAATTTGGGTTAATTTAGGATTGTGTGTAAAACCATCAATGCTGTCATAGAAATAACTCGGTTGTTTTTCAAGATATGTTTTTTCTCCTGTTGAATTGATAGTTAATTCGCGAACTAAAAGGCATGTTTGTGGTGCTACGCCTTCACACGGTTTGGTCTCTGGACTAACTTCTAAAAAAATCATTGTCGTTGGCTGTTTTTCAGTTGCATGCTGTTGTGTAACTTGAGTTTCAACAGGGGCTTTGGACTCAGTTTGAGGTTGTTTTGTGCATGCAATCATCAACAAAGGCAAGAGTAGAACAGGGCTTAATTTATAGTTCATCGTATTTACCATGTATTGATGTTAAGTAAAAGTATTGATTACAAAGGTAGATCAGCGATAACTTGAATCAGTTGTTATTGAGTATGTTGGTGAATCAATTAAAAGCCTGCTGAATAATTTTAGATTTTTAAATAAGGAATCAAACAATTTAATCTTTTAAATAAGTAAATTAAGTTAGGTGTTATATCAATAGGTTTAACTCAAAAAGAAAAGCTGAAGTTTAACTTCAGCTTTTCATTAAATTATTTTACAGTTTCACGCTCAATAATCATGTCTTGCACATAAGCATATTTAGACTGATCAGCAGCAGGATTTTTAATTTCATAACGTTTTAAACGTACAACTTGGCGTTCACCTGGATTATGTGTAAAGCCTTCGATTTGGTCATAGAAATATGTCCAATCTTTGTCTACTTGAGTTTTTACGCCGTTGTCAGCATATTTGATTTCACGTACTTGAAGGCATTGCATTTTCATCACGCCAGCAGAACATTCTTTAGTTTCTGGGCTAATTTCTAAGAAAATAGTTTCGCCTTGGCTTTGATATTTCGTTTCAGGTGTCATTTTACCTGTAAACACAACTTTACCGCCTGTCGCATTCACTAAAGTTAAAGTTGGGCTTTCAGTATTGGCTGTGTCAAGTACAAAAGCAGTCTTGCCTGCTTGGAACAATGAAGCAGCAAAGCTTTCTTGCTTCATTAATTCAGGTGAACACATCATGTTTGTAGATGCAATATTGCCTGTAACAAGCAAGCCATTTTCAACTTTTGCACTTGTCATTAAACGGTTACAACCTGTAGCGACACTTAAGCGTTGATCAGCAAAGTTAAGCACAATCGGTTGTTTAGTTTCAGCTGGTTGGTATGACCACTGATAAGCATTTAAAGTTTGTTGAGCAGTACCTTGTTGTTGTAATACTTTCACAGCGGTATCACCTAATTTTTGAATATCACCCGATTGACAAGCAGCAAGCGCTAAAGGAAGTACAGCTAAAGCTAAATATTTGAATTTCATATTCTATTCACGTTATTGAAAACTAGGCACAGGATAAAGCATTGTCCATAAAAAGATATGGAGACAGTTTATTAGTTCGGTTTCAAAATGTATCCATATAACTAAAAATTAAACAATACTTAACAAATTGTTATCAATTGTAATGAATTTGAGCCAATTCAGCAATTTAGTCGAAGCGATAAATATCCATACCTAAAGCACCCATCGAAAAACTGCTATGTACAATACTAAAGCGATGTCCAGTTCCCATTGCAAAAAAGAGTGGTGCAAAATGTTCGAGCGTAGGGTGGTTTTTTTCGATATAGGGTAAAGCGTCCCACTGCAATACTGCATCATAATCACTATGATTTAATTTACTTACGACATAATTTCTAAAGCTTGAAGCCCACTGAGGAACACGGTTATTTTGATCTTGCCAAGATAACTCTCTTAGATTGTGTGTAATGCTACCTGAGCCTATCAGTAAAATTTGTTTTGCACGTAATGGGCGAAGCGTCTGACCAATTGCATAGATCTGATCAGCATTCATGGTCATCGGTAAGGAAATTTCAATCACTGGAATGTCTGCATCAGGATACATGTGTAACAGAGGCATCCAAACGCCATGATCACGTGGACGTGTACTATTTGCATGCGCAGGGAGTTGAGCTTCAGCCAATAAATGTAAAATTTCTTCGGCGAGTTCAGGATTTCCCGGTGCAGGGTAACGCATCTCATAGAGTGCTTGAGGAAAACCTCTAAAATCATGCCATGTTTCAGGTCGTACACCTGTATTTACTTCCAGTGCATCACTTTCCCAATGTGCTGACATCACAACGATCGCTTGTGGTACGGGAAGATTTAGCCCAAGTCGATGTAAAGCAGGACCAACTTGTTCAGGATCTAGTGCAAGCATGGGCGAACCATGTGAGATAAATAAACCGGGAAGTGTTTGTAAGTTCATATCTTTGCGCCTAAATGATCGTTGAATAAATCAAAAGTCCATTCTAACTCAATGAATAATTGGGCGTCAGTGTTCTACTTCAATATCCTGTTGCATGAATACAACATATTCTTTAAAGCTGAAATTAACGATGACGAGATATTTAGGCGTGTAAATCGATATTCCTAAAATTAACCTGCACGATGATAAGGGTGGTTATGATTTATACTCATCGCACGATACAGTTGTTCGATTAACATGACACGCACCAATGGATGAGGAAGTGTTAGTTTAGAAAGCGACCAGTGCCACGCCGCTGCTTTGCGAACTGCTTCTGAATGACCATCGGGTCCACCAATTGCAAGCACGACATCATTACCTTCGAACATCCAACTTTTCATGGTTTCAGCCAGTTTTTCTGTACTGAATTCACGACCACCTACCTCAAGCGCAATTAATGTTTCCCCTTGTTTGAGTTGACCAAGAATACTGTCACCTTCGATTTGACGGTATTTTAAAATATCTGCTTCTGAATCATTTTTGCCACGTTTAGCCATGGGTAATTCAATAATTTGAGTCTGTACAAAAGGCTGAATTCTTTTGAAATAATCTTCAAAACCAGTCAGTACCCATGCAGGCATTTTTTGACCAATAGTCAGAATACGGATTTTCATATTAACAATTTCAAACGCTGGAATTACGCCATTATAACGTGATATTGGTTATCCTCAGGCATACAACAAAAACTGTTTTTCCTATTGCTGTTTTTTTAATGATGTTTATTGCATAACTTTTATTGAGCTTATCTATGTTGATGCATTGTCTAATGACTAGAATTTTAAAACAAATGATCCTGATGCTTGTACTGAGCTTTACACTCCCAATATGGGCTATGGCAGCTCAGCCCCTCAATATTCAGCAAGCTGAACCTGATCGGCTTAATAGCTACCTAAAACAAGTGATTCATCCTCAAGCTTTTAGAAATTATCAAAATATACAAGAGCTGGATCGCGTTGCTGCCTTTATTAAACAACAAGTCGAACAGTTTTCCATCCCATGTGAATATCAAACTTATGCGGTTGATGGAAAAAACTATCGTAATGTGGTCTGTCATTTGCAAATGGGACATGCCAAAAAAGTGATTCTTGGGGCGCATTATGATGTTTATGGTAATTTCAAAGGTGCAGATGATAACGCCTCTGGCGTTGTTGGACTGATAGAGACGGCTCGAATTTTGGCAACAAATCGACGCCAGTTAAAGCAAAATATTGATTTTGTGTTTTATACCTTGGAAGAGCCGCCTTACTTCCGTACAGAACACATGGGCAGTTTTATCCACGCCCAGTCAATATTAAAACAGAAAGATCAAATTCAAGCGGTCTATATTTTGGAAATGATCGGGTATTTCGATCATAAAAATGTGCAAGATTACCCATCAGGATTGGCTGCATTTTATCCCAAACATGCAAATTTTATTGGGGCTGTGAGTAATTTTAGCTCACGCGCAATAGGTGAAAGATATTGTTCGTCTATGAAAAATCTAAAGCGTTTGGATTGCCAAAGACTCATTGCACCATCATTTGTCAAAGGTGTGGATTTTTCTGATCATTTGAATTATTGGCGTTTCGATATTCCTGCTATTATGATTACCGACACGGCATTTTTTAGAAATAAGCATTACCATACTCCAGAGGATACGGTTGAAAAGCTTAATTTAAATAAAATGGCTGATGTGGTTGATGGTCTAGTCAATACTTTGTTAAAAGACTAATTTTAGTTATGTTTTTCATCAGTAAAAATTACTTTAAATAAGGAGAGCTTATGCAATACGGTGCAATGCAATTGCTCTCAATGTGGATGAAAGATCGCAAAATTCAAAATCAGTCTGAGCATACATTGGATGCTTACTTTCGAGATGTATCGAATTTTATTGATTTCTGCTATGACAAACAGCTTGAATTAAAACAAGTAGAAGCATCAGACTTACGTGAATATGTGGCTTATCGTGTTGAAAATGATCAGCTTTCCACCAGTAGTCTACAGCGCCATTTGACTTCGATTCGTCAATTCATGAAATGGGCAAAACAAGGCGGTTACTTGGAAATCAATGCTGCTGATGATTTTCAATTGAAACGTCAACCTCGACCATTACCTGGGATGATTGATATAGAAACGATCAATCAAATCATGGATCAAGCAGAACCCGAAAAACCAGTAGAAAAGCAATTATGGATGAGAGATAAAGCGATACTTGAGTTGCTCTATTCCAGTGGTTTACGGCTTGCAGAAATTCAGCGTTTAACGATTCGTGATATTGATTTCACTCGGCATTTATTACGAATTACAGGGAAAGGCAATAAAACTCGAATCGTTCCCTTTGGCTCTAAGGCACGTGAGAGTCTAGTTGAATGGTTGAAAGTTTATCGAATTTGGCAAGGCGAATTTAGTCCAGATGCTTTTGTTTTTATTACGCAACGTGGCAATAGTATTACACCTCGACAAATTGAAAATCGTGTGAAATATCAAGCCTTACGAGCAGGAGTAAATGTTGATTTACACCCTCACTTACTTAGACATTGTTTTGCCAGTCATATGTTGTCTAATAGTGGTGATTTAAGAGCGGTTCAAGAAATGTTAGGGCATAGTAATTTAACCACGACTCAAATTTATACGCATGTCGATTTCGATCGTTTGGCACAAGTCTATGATCAAGCACACCCAAGAGCATCAGCTGCAAAAATAAAATAAAAATGAGTAAAACAACGTTGAATAGTTTTTAATTCATGTGAAAGTTGGTTTATTGGTAAGAATAACTAAACATTTTGTAAATATTTAGCTTGATAGAAAATAAGAATATCGAGTATTTAAGTATATAGTTGATGTAAATAATACTCATTAACTTTTACGGGTATTAAATTATACTTAAAACTAAATAGGAAAAATTATATGCAGGCGTTTATAACAAGAGGTTGCTCAACTGATCATGGGGGTAAAATTATAGAAGGCGAAGATTCTTGGTTGGTTGAGGGAAGGGCGGTACATCTAGAAGGAATGACTCATTATTGTCCAAAATGTAAAATATTATCTAAAGCGATTGGAACTGAACGTGGATTTATATTGATTCAAGGTAAAAACCCGATTGTTCATGGCGATCGTTCAAGTTGTGGTTCAAAATATATCAAAATTTCAGATTTAGCTGGACGTGATGCAGGGAAAGATCATACATCTTCTCAGCTCAAATTGAGTCAACAAAAAAATGGATATTCTGCACAATATCAACTTATAAATCAGTTGGATGGTACAGTGTATAAAAATGTTAAATATAAAATTACTTATGACGATGGTCATATTGTAGAGGGTATTACTGACAATGACGGAATGACTGAAAAATTAAACAGCCGTGATCAGTCTAATCAAATTAGTATCGAAACTTTTGAGAATGACTCATGGTAGATATTTATCGAGGTCAAACAAAACAAAATGCCAAAGTAGAGCAAATCAAAATAAAGCTTCCTGTGCGATTAATCATTTATGGTGGGGCGAAGTCTGCGAGTGACAATAGTGCATTTTTGCATGCTTCAAAAAACGTCATCAAAGATTATAGGAATGACCTACCTATCAAATCTTATTTTATGTCGCAGGGAATAAAACAATTGATCAATGCGATAAATAAGGAAGCAGAAAATTCGGTACAATCTTTAGATATTTTTTCACATGGGTCTGAAGAAGGTCTTTATACGGTGTTGGGTGCTTCAGTAATAGAATCAATTACTGAAAGTGATGTTAAAAATAAAAACTTAGCTTCAAATATATACAGAAATTATATGACTAAGTATTATCGATGGACGCTTTTTGGAGAAAGTAATCTAAATAATTTATATGTCATTTCAAATATTAATTTTAAAAAATTTACAATAGAATCCAAAATAGAAATACATGGATGCCACTCTGCATTTGATGGTGAAAGAGATACCTTATGTGCCTTAATGTCTAAAGCTTTATATCAGGCAGGTAAAAAAAGAAGTGTCGTCATCGGGCATGCTGATTTTGCAACACCGAATAGAGGTGGGACAAAGGTAATTAGTCAACAGGACTATCGTCATGAAGAGCGAGTAATTTATAACAATGGAAATGTTATTGCTAGAACCCGAGCAGAAGGTCGAATTTCTTCTTCTTTTATCAAAAAGGCATTAGGTGGTTAAATGGATGAATATAACTATTGGGTTAGTCTTTACTCGATAATTTTTAGTGTACTGATTGCATCCTTGAGCCTTAACTCTATTACTTTGATTAAAGATAAATTCAATAAAATCTTAGCGTTCTTTGTTTTTACTGGAATTTATTCTAGTGTTTTAAGCTTTTTTTTTAGTTATGCATCAATAGGTTATATGGAAAACGATTTTTTATCTAAATTTATATATAAAGGGTACTCATCTAACCTTTTCTTTGGAGTTTTTTTACCATTAATTTCTGTCTTATCAACGATCACTTTGTTGGTCAGAATATTGATTAGAATAAAAATAAAGAGTGTATGAAATGGAACAATATAATTATTGGGTCACCCTTTATTCGATAATTTTTAGTGTACTGATTGCATCCTTGAGCCTTAACTCTATTACTTGGATTAAAGATAAATTCAATAAAATCTTAGCATTTTTTGTTTTTACGGGGCTATATTCTTTAATTTTAAGTTATTTTTTCGAAAGATCATCCATAGGGTATACACAGCAAGAATTTTTACCTACATTTATTTATAAAGGGTATAACGCTCATATTTTTCAAGGGAGTATATATTTATTAATTACTTTTTTAATATTTATTATTCTACTAATAAGGTTGTTTTTAAAGAAAAATAACATCTCTAAGTTGTAGCTTTGTAAAGTCTTGTCTAAGCTAAAAATATTTTAGTATATCTAATGAGTTTATAAAGTCAGTGAGAAAAATTGGGTAAAATTAAATAATTGATTGATAAATATAGGAAAATTTATTACGAAAGCTTATCAAATTATTGTACTCAAAAAAGATTTATAAATAAACCATTTATCAAAAAAGCTAGGTGTTGAAATGGATGAATATAACTATTGGGTCGCCCTTTATTCGATAATTTTTAGTGTACTGATTGCATCCTTGAGCCTTAACTCTATTACTTTGATTAAAGATAAATTCAATAAAATCTTAGCGTTTTTTGTTTTTACGGGACTATATTCTTTCATTTTAAGTTATTTTTTTGGCAAAGCCTTTATTGGTTATACTCAACAAGAACGATTATATAAATTTATTTTTGATGGCTATAGACATCACTTATTTCATGGCAATATATATCTAATCCTAACTTGTATATTATTCTTTATTCTAATAATTAGATTGTTGAGGAAAAGAAGAGTAGCTGCATGTTCGTGAGTACATTTGATTGATGACGGAAGTCCATCTAAGTTGTTAAAAACTTCTCATCTTTGAGAACATGCACACAGATTAGACACATTTAGCACAGAAAAAAGTCGAATAGATAATTGTTTTTAAAAATGCTCTCATGTATATCTAAGTTTCGTATTTATCAAATACATTTTTATTGATTCAATTTTGCAAAAAATTTAGGTCTTTCAATGATCCCCGAACTTGAACAAAAATATAAGCAACTGACTGAAGCTCAAAAAGAGATTTTTAAGGGCTATGGCTTACGTCAAATTAAACATTTTGTAGAATTTAGCTTACCCAAAATTGAGGCGACATTACCTGAAGCGGGGAAGGTCTTGGGAATTAATGCTGAAGGAAAAGTCCAAGCAATCAATACCCAAACCAATCAAACCTATCTATGGATATCAGATCAGCAATGGCAAGCGGCTCATACTGTTTCAAGCCATATTGATTTAAAAGAAGATTTTATTGAAATTTGGCAGGTGTTGGAGCTTGAAAAGCAAGATTTGATTGATTTAAGTCATATCCATCGTGATTTTTTAGAGAGCATTGCCAAGTAAGATCTCTTAGTCTTGAAAATCCTGTTTTTTAATTCGATATAACTTTTCCTCTCGTAGTGGGTGATGATCATCAAAATCAGGATGCAAGAAGTCATGTGAAAAACGCATTCCGATTTTTTCCATGACTTTTTGTGAAGAAAAATTATGTTTTGCAGTAAAAGCAACAATTTCTTCAAAACCCAATTCTTCAAAAGCAAATCGTAAACAGGCATGAGCACCTTCAGTTGCATAACCTTGATTCCAAAATTTAGGATCAAGTCGCCATCCAATTTCGATACACGGTGAAAAATCAAACTTTGAAGGTTGTGGATGTAGCCCGATGCAGCCGATGAATTCTTGAGTTTCTAATAGTTCAACAGCCCAAAGCCCCCAACCTTTGATCTCAATAAGGTATTTGATTTGATTGGCTAATTCATCACTTTGCTGGCGATTTAATATTTTTGGGAAAAACTGCATCACTTCAGGATTGGAGGTTATTTTTGCAAAAGCTTCTAAATCAGAAGGTTGCCATTGTCGAAGCAAGAGTCGATCCGTACATAATTCATAAATCATCGTTGATGGGCATCCTTACTTGTTTATTATTTGCTGATGTTTGAATCTTAGCATGTTTACTTTTTAAAAGTTTGGGTTGGCTATACGATAAAGTACATGTTCTGCTAACGCATGTTGCGCATCTAAAGCTGGATGTTGAAAAGCGCAAACATACTGCATTCCCAATCGCTGCATCACTTTTTCAGAAGGTCGATTGGATACAGCTGTAAATGCGACGATCTGTTTTAAAGCCAATCGCTCAAATGCAAATGTTAAGCAAGCTTTAGCAGCTTCTGTTGCATAACCTTTATTCCAATAAGGTCGATCAAGACGCCAGCCAATTTCAACACAGGGTGAAAAACTGAACTTTTCTGGTTGGTCAGCTAATCCAACAAAACCAATAAATTTTTGATTTTCTTTTAACTCGACAGCCCACATACCCCAGCCATAACTTGCGATAAGATGTTGAAATTTTTCTGCTAAAAGATCGCTTTGTTGTTTACTCAGTGTAGATGGAAAATACAACATCACTTCTGGATCTGCATTTAAATGTGCAAAAGCATCTAAATCGCTCGCTTGCCATTGTCTTAAAATTAATCTCGGTGTTTCTAACTGTATCGGAGAACTAAATTTTTTCATTGTATTGCCTTCAATGATTATAATTGCCTAATCGGTGCTTAGATCATTCATACCAACTTTACTGATTACAGGTCTTCTAAGGGAAGCTGAAAACTTTGTTTGATGATCTGACTGGGTACATCCGTTTTGACACTGGTGATACCATTTTTCTTGGTTAAATGGGTCGATTGAAATTTACGGTAACTTTCCAGATCGGGAACGACTACTTTTAACATCGCATCACACTCTCCCAAAATGATATAGCACTCCATGACTTGAGGAAGCTCTTTCATGGCTTCAATGAATGTATCAATGGTTTCAGCATCTTGTCCCAACAGCCAAATTCGTGAAAATAAAATCAATTGAAACCCAATTTTTTGTGGATCTACCACAGTAGTGTAATTCTGAATGACTTTAGCATCTTCCAAGAGACGAACGCGTCTAAGACAAGAGGAAGGTGATAAGCCAATTTCACGGGCTAAATCGTTATTCTGGATTCGACCATTGGCTTGTAAGGTTCGAATGATATTTTTATCAATACGATCTAACTTTATTAGAATAGTCTTAGATGAAATTTTCATAAAATAGAATTTAATTCGAAAAATAATTAGAATTATAGAATATTTGAAATCCTATTTTAAGCATTTTCACAGATACTATTTTCTTCTCTCATTCAGACAGAAAGGAAAATTGAGATGTCTGTATTTGTGCTTTTTGCCTTAACGGTACTGCCGTTAATTTTCACACCAGGACCTGATATGTTATTTATCCTGTCACAAGTGATAGGTAAAGATGCGAAATCAGGCATGATGGCGACCCTTGGGGTTTGTTCGGGGTATTTGGTTCACTCGATATTGGTTGCGCTCGGTATTGCGGCAATCATTGTGTCATTTCCAGTTTTGTTCGAAACCATTCGCTATTTGGGAATTGCTTACTTGTTATATCTAGCTTTTCATCTAATTAAGTCTGTATTTAACACTAAACAAATACAGATTGAGCAAAAAGCGGTATCGAATCCTATTCATAAAGGTTTTTTTACAGCGTTATTGAACCCTAAAGGAATGCTGATATATTTTGCAATTTTGCCGCAGTTTATTGATAAGTCAGGAAATACTGTTACCCAAGGTTTTGCATTGTCCTTTATTTTTATTGCTTTGATCTTTGTGGTGTATTGCAGTTTGAGTTTGGTTGTTGCCAAAGTGACGCAAAAACAACAGATCAATGAGCGTAATCAAAAATGGATTGATGGGGGTTCTGGAACATTATTGACCCTTGCGGCAGCTTGGCTAATCGTAAATTCATAAAACCATAAAGATAAGACGGGATTCAAAATCATGCCCGTTTTATCTTTTTTTGTATTTTGTTACAAGTTTAATGCCTAAATAATCACAAATTTAATGAATAAACATAGTGAGAAAAATTGCTGAATCTGTCTGAAATGACAAAGCCTACATTTGTAAATTTTTTTATGTTGGCATCCCGTTGATTGATTGATAATTTATCTTAATCATTTTGATTATTTATACAGAATTTATACAAATAATGTTATTTATCAATATATAAATATTGTCGAAATAGTATTCTTATACGTCTTAGTTAAACCTTTTAGAAAAAATGTGAACTGTACGTTCAGGCTTTTTTAAGACTTTTTAGCGCTGTTTTGTGAATTGTGACTTGACCGAAATGCCAATCACATTGCAAGATAGGACACCTAAATAATTTTAAATGAAGCGTTATTATAACTCTTCTTAACATTTACTTTTGCTAAAACAGCCGAGGATTACATGAAGGCTCTTGTTGCTGTAAAACGTGTGGTTGATGCCAACGTTAAAGTTCGCGTTAAACCGGACAATAGTGGGGTAGACCTTACTAACGTTAAAATGTCAATTAACCCATTTTGTGAAATCGCAGTGGAAGAAGCGGTTCGCTTAAAAGAAAAAGGAACAGTTTCAGAAATCGTTGTTGTTTCTGTTGGTCCTAAAGAAGCGCAAGAACAAATTCGTTCTGCAATGGCTTTGGGTGCAGACCGCGGTATCTTGGTTGAAACTACAGATGAAATTGGTGCTTTAGAAGTTGCTAAAATTCTTAAAGGTGTAGTTGAACAAGAACAACCACAACTGATCCTTTTAGGTAAACAAGCGATTGATGATGACTCGAATCAAGTAGGTCAAATGCTTGGTGCATTATTAAATGCAGGTCAAGGTACATTTGCTTCTGTTGTAACTGTAAATGGCGACAAAGTTCAAGTTACTCGTGAAGTAGACGGTGGTTTACAAACTGTAGAGCTTAACACGCCTGCGATCATTACCACTGACTTACGTTTGAACGAGCCACGTTATGCGGCACTTCCAAACATCATGAAAGCACGTAAAAAACCGCTTGATACGAAATCTCCTGCAGATTATGGCGTTACGGCAGCTTCTAAACTTAAAACAGTTAAAGTTGAACCGCCTGCAGAGCGTAAAGCTGGTGTGCAAGTGAAGTCTGTAGACGAGCTTGTTGAAAAACTTAAAAATGAAGCGAAAGTGATCTAATACAGAAGGATAAAATCATGAGTATTTTAGTTATCGCTGAGCACGACAATAAGACACTTAACGGTGCAACTTTAAACGTTGTTGCTGCAGCTCAAAAAATCGGTGGTGATGTCACTGTATTGGTTGCAGGTTCTGGTGCTCAAGCAGTTGCAGATGCTGCTGCAAAAGTTGCTGGCGTAAGCAAAGTTTTACTTGCTGATGATGCTGCTTATGCAAATCAGTTGGCTGAGAATGTTGCGAAACTTGTTGCTGAATTAGGTAAAGGCTATACCCATATCCTTGCTGCTTCTACAACAACTGGTAAAAACATTCTTCCACGTGCTGCTGCACTTTTAGACGTAAGCATGATTACTGATATCATTGCTGTTGAAGGTCCAAAAACTTTCAAACGTCCAATCTATGCAGGTAACGCGATTGCAACAGTTCAATCTGATGAAGCAATTGTTGTTGCAACTGTACGTGGTACTGCATTTGACCCAGTTGCTGCTGAAGGCGGTTCTGCTGCGGTTGAATCAGTTGCTTCTACAGGTGATGCTGGCATTTCTAAGTTTATTTCTGAAGAAATCGTGAAATCAGAACGCCCAGAATTAACAGCAGCTCGTATTGTTGTTTCTGGTGGTCGTGGTGTTGGTTCTGGTGAGAACTACCATAAAGTACTTGATCCACTTGCTGACAAGCTTGGTGCTGCTCAAGGTGCTTCACGTGCTGCCGTTGATGCTGGTTTCGTTCCAAACGACATGCAAGTTGGTCAAACAGGTAAGATTGTTGCACCAGACCTTTATGTTGCTGTTGGTATTTCAGGTGCGATTCAGCACTTGGCAGGTATGAAAGATTCTAAAGTGATCGTAGCGATCAACAAAGATGAAGAAGCACCAATAAATGCAGTAGCTGATTACTGGTTAGTGGGTGATTTGAATACTGTCGTTCCAGAGTTAGTTTCTAAACTTTAATTCTAGAATTCAGTGTCAAAAAAGCGCTTAGGATTACCTGAGCGCTTTTTTAGTTTTTGAATGATTGAAGTTAACACAATATAAATCAGATCATTAACATGGGTATTTTAAGCGTTTGTATTGAACGTTTATTTTGAATTTTAGGCTTCAATAGCGTTATTTATTCATATTTTAAAGAACTATAATTTAAGATCAATAGATCATTGCCTTAGTGAACTGTGCGCAAAAAGCATTCTCAATTGCTATGCTTAAACCGTCTTATTATTCATATAAGTGATTTGATATTAATTGTTTACTTCAAATGAACTGTAGATCTTTTATACGAATTTTTAGAAGCTTTGGATGGTTTAATTTGCATTGCATTTTTGAATTATAAATCGCCTATGCATCGTGATGCGACATAGAAGTTGCCATAGAGAGTGGGCTGATATCATAAAAAAACAAGGCACTGCTTTGTTTGCTGAGCAAGAATACGTTTAAACAAGTAAACTCAAACCTTAACTGGTTTATCGTTTTTTTAATTTAAAACAAATACGTCATTTGTTTAGTTTTACTTTATAACCTGATAAAATTAAATAAAATATTGTGATATTATTGGATTTAATGTTCACTTTTGTGATTTTTTTAACATTTAAAATTAATTAAACTTAATTTTAAAAAATAAAACTCTAAAGGTGGAGTCAACATATTATAAATTGAATAGGAAATACTTTGAAAATCTCTAATCAAAAAAACATTACACAAAAAATCACGGCACAAAAAGTCATAGTATTGATCTTGCCTATGATGCTCACAGGTTGCTTTTCAATCACACACCAAATGTTAAAAAAATCTGCTGTAAATACTGAGAATATTGTTGTTTCTCAGTCGGATGATGTATTGGTTGGTTTGGCACAGCGACAACAGCAATACTATTTTATTGGACAGCACTATATTCTTGAAATACCGAAGAAACAATTGAATCTTGAGAGCTTACAATCTGGTTTAAACATACAAAAAATAATCATTAATCAAAATCAGCCTTTGCAAGTGAATGTAAATATTGCAACTCAACAACAGCAAGGGTTAAATATTATATTACGTTATGAAAAAGCTGATCAGACGTTATCTGAAAAAGAACGTCAAACGCTACAGCAGAACGGTTTTAGCAAAACCACAATACAGCCTAATTGGAGTAAAACTTTCAAATCTGATTTTAAATTTTATAAAATTGGAGCGCAAACACAGTTAAATTTTCAGCCTTATACTGGGACATTACAGAAAATTCCTGTACAAATTAGCTTCTTTAAGCAAAAGAAATCATTTGATGCTGTACAAGCGCTAGACAATACTTTTAATATGGTATTGGCAGGTGCGTTGGATGTAGTGACTTTACCTTTTCAAATTTTAACAGTATCTGTGATCCGTGAAGGTATTCATCAGACCGCGGAACAACGAAAAAAATCTGAATCTCAACCTGCACAGAAAACTTTACCGCAGACTCAATAATTTAACTTTAAAATAGAAAAAATATGAAGTGTCCTAAATGTAATGCTGAAAATATTAATGAAGCTGTCAAATGCGGCATTTGTGGTGCTCGCCTAAAACATATTAAACAGAATAATATATTTACAGGGAGCAGCAATGTTGAATCGTCCGTACGCCGAGAAAATAAAAAAGCATCAACACCACCAAAACAGGGCACTCCACCAGAGTCAAAAACATTAACAGAAAGCTTAATGGATAAAAATGTTTCTATTGAGGATAAGGCACGGATTTTTTTAGATTCTTGGCAGGATAAAGCCAAAGACACTTGGGGAGATACACAAAATCCGAAGAAAAAGAAAAATTTAAAAATTGTATGGATACTTTTAGCGGTTTTTATGTTTGGTCCAGCCGTGTTGGGCATCGTTGCGAGTGTCGTTATTCCAGCTGTAATGTCAGTGATTGGTATTACAAATGTAGATCATTCTGCTACAGATCAAGATGCTGAGGCGACAGATGTTGCAACAGCCGCCGCTGAAGATATAAATGCGGATGATGAAATAGATAGTATTAAAAATCAGTTATTTTCTCGCTATAGCGCAGTAGAAGAATTTCAGAAAGATATCGAAAAGTATTATCAGAAAACAGGGAAACTTCCTACGCAGTTGAAGCAATTAGAACCCTATACTGAAACTGGTTTTAGTGATTATACTTATCAATATTTTGCGGTGGGTCAAAATGGCTCAATCGTTGGGTTATTTCGACTGGAACCAGAAAAAAAGATCTATGCTGTACCTGAAATTCGACATAAAAAAATTGTAGGGTGGACGTGTTATAGTATTGGTATAGAAGATGATTTGCTCAAAGACTGCCAATACTTAGACGATGATCCTTTTAAGTAATCGTTTAATATGAGTTCAATCAAAAATACTGAACATCCAATGTTTGGTAGAATTTACATTTTCATCGTCTGCCTTTTTGCTTTAGTAATCGGTCTGCCATTATTTTTTAAGATGCAACATTCGATGTGGATGCAAGGTTTACTGGCATATGGGTTTCTGTTGATCTTAATTGGATTTGTTCTCTATCATTTAGCATTTATTTATCGTGCCGATGATGCTGATGTGCAAATGTGGATGGATCAATATGTTTTAAATGAGCCGACTTATTTACATCATGTGATTTTTCATTTTGTATTTTTTATGAGTTTATTGGTCATTACACATTTTGTTTTTGTATTTTATAAATTATTTAGAACTACAGATTAACAAAAAAATGTTATAAATCAGGTCAAATTTTACCTCAATTTATTTGAAAATGCTTTGAAATAGACATGCATACACGATGATTTTCGCTGTTATTGATTTGATCTTAATACAGCAAATCTAAGTTGGATAAGTGATTTAAATATCGACGTGTTGATCAGTTTGAGTTTTGTTGTTCTACTGCTAATTTTACAGGCATTTTTAATCTCAAAAAAAACTTAAATTTGCTTAAAAATACTACAAAAAATCATGATTATAGTGGGGATGGATTGGCACAAAAGCAATAGAATTTATGCTATACTGTATGACTGAATTTTACATTTTGGCTCAACTTTTTTTGAGCTAAATTTTGACTAGCTAGATGATATAAATGAACAGCCGTAACGAGTGCTGTTTGTAATAAGGAGTATGCATGAGCGTATCGGAAACTAGACCGATTGCCATTGAGGATGAACTAAAAAGCTCATATCTCGATTATGCCATGAGTGTTATTGTATCTCGTGCATTACCAGACGTGAGAGATGGCTTAAAGCCCGTTCATCGTCGTGTGCTATTCGCTATGCACGAGTTAGGCAATGATTATAACAAAGCTTATAAAAAATCGGCACGTGTTGTTGGTGACGTAATCGGTAAATATCACCCACATGGTGACTCGGCTGTTTATGAAACCATTGTTCGTATGGCGCAAGACTTTAGCTTACGTTATCAATTGGTTGATGGTCAGGGAAACTTTGGTTCTGTCGATGGTGACAGTGCCGCAGCGATGCGTTATACCGAAGTTCGTATGCGCAAATTGACCCACGAAATACTGGCTGACCTAGAGAAAGATACAGTCGAATGGGAAGATAACTATGATGGATCTGAGCGTATCCCTCAAGTTATGCCAACACGTATTCCCAACTTATTGATCAATGGTGTAACGGGTATTGCTGTGGGTATGGCGACCAATATGGCGCCGCATAACCTGACAGAAGTGATCAATGCTTGTTTAGCGTATGCAAATAATCCGAATATCTCTGTTGAAGGATTGATGGAACATGTGACTGGTCCAGACTTCCCTACAGGGGGGATTATTTATGGTAAATCAGGAATTGTAGATGCTTACCGTACAGGTAAAGGTCGTTTGCACATTCGTGGTAAATATCATTTTGAAGAAGACCAGAAATCAGGTCGCACGACAATCGTATTTACAGAAATTCCATATCAAGTCAATAAAGCAAAAACCATTGAGCGAATTGCTGAATTGGTTAAAGAAAAGAAACTTGAAGGTATTTCAGAGCTACGTGATGAATCTGATAAAGATGGGATGCGCATTGCGATTGACTTAAAGCGTGGAGAAAATGCTGAAGTTATCGTCAATAATTTATTCCTCAATACCCAATTAGAAAACTCTTTCAGCATTAATATGGTCTGTCTTGATAATGGTCAGCCTAAATTAATGAATTTAAAAGATATTGTTGCGGCATTTATTCGTCATCGTCAAGAAGTTGTGACTCGCCGCACCATGTTCGAATTACGTAAAGCGCGTGAACGTGGACATATCTTGGAAGGTTTGACTGTTGCTTTAGCCAATATTGATGAAATTATTGAGACCATCAAAACCTCGGCAAATCCAACAGAAGCGCGTGAACGTCTACTTGCGGGTGAATGGGCAGGTGGCAATGTTGTTGCATTGCTCGAAAAAGCAGGTGCAATTTCAGTTCGCCCAGATGAGATCGAAGGTGAAGATCCAAATCGTCCATTTGGTTTAGATGGTATGGTTTACCGTTTGTCTCCAGCGCAAGTCGGCGCAATTTTAGAATTACGTTTGCATCGTTTAACAGGTCTTGAACAAGACAAGTTACAAGCAGAATATTCTGAAATATTGGCTCAAATTGCTGAACTCACCGCAATTTTAAATGATTTTAATTTGTTGATGGGCGTGATCAAAGAAGAGTTAGCATTGATTCTTCAGCAATATGGTGATGGTCGTCGTACCGAGATTGTTGAATCTCGTATTGACTTCTCACGTGAAGATTTAATCCCTGAAGAGCAAGTGGTATTGACCGTTTCTAAGTCGGGTTATGCCAAAACTCAGCCATTGTCAGACTACGCTGCTCAACGCCGTGGTGGACGTGGTAAGTCGGCTACGTCGATGAAAGAAGACGATTATATTCAGCACTTAATTGTGACTTCAAACCATGCAACAGTGTTGTGCTTTACCAATGTGGGTAAAGTATATCGCTTAAAAGTATTTGAAGTACCACAAGCATCTCGTGGTGCAAAAGGACGCCCAATGGTGAACTTGTTGCCATTAGATGCGGATGAAACAATTACAGCGATTCTTCCTGTGATTGATGCACCGAAGAAATTCACAGAACGTTTAACTGAGTTTAGAAGTTTTGTGCGTACAAATGTCGCAAAACTTCGTGAAAATGCCATTATCGATTCGCACTATGAAGCATTAAAAGCTGCATTTGCTGAATTAGGCGAAAACCCAGATGATTTATCAGATGCTTTACGTAAGCAGTTGAAAGAAATTGGATTGGAATTATCTGCTTCAGATCTTGATGATGAATTGATTGCAGAATTTGCAGAACGTGTAGAAAGTGTTCGCAAAAACTTCTATGTATTTATGGCAACAGCATCGGGTACTGTTAAACGTGTTGAATTAGAACAATTCAGTAATGTACGTTCAAATGGTTTACGTGCGATTGAGTTAAAAGAAGAAGATACGCTGATTGGTGTGGCAATTACCGATGGTGAACAGCAAATCATGTTGTTCTCAAATGAAGGTAAGGCAATCCGCTTCTCTGAAACTGACGCGCGTGTGATGGGACGTACAGCGAAAGGTGTTCGTGGTATGCGTGTTAGCTTGGCTGCTGCTCAAGCTGAAGAAGACTCAGAAACCGATGTAGATTCAGATGATGAAGATTCTTCAGATTTGAATATCGTGAGTCGTATTGTCTCATTGGTTGTTGTGCCTGAAACTGGAGAGGTGCTTTGTGCATCTGCAAATGGTTATGGTAAACGTACACCTGTAGATGATTTCCCAACCAAGAAACGTGGCGGTAAGGGTGTGATTGCAATCAAAACATCTGAACGTAATGGTGAATTGGTCGGCGCGGTTGCAATTGATGCATCCAAAGAGTTAATGCTGATTTCTGACGGTGGTACTTTAGTTCGTACCCGAGCTTCGGAAGTTGCAAGAACGGGTCGTAATGCTCAAGGTGTTCGTTTGATTCGCTTAGGTAATGAAGAAGTCTTGGTCGGTGTGGTTGCGGTTGAAGCAGTTGAAGAAGAATTAGCTGCACTTGTTGATGAAGATCATACTGATAGTTCAGAGCAGTTGATTGATGCTGAAAAATTAGTAGATGAGGAAACTATCATGGACGAGGGTGAAACTGAGTCTGATGAAGGTGCCTCAGAAGAATAATTCTATACTGCATAGAAGGACGCTTAGGCGTCCTTTTTATTATTTAAAAATCAATAAAAAAGATCGTTGAGTCAATTAAACAATGAAAAAATTATACAAACTTTCTTTGATAAGTAGTGCTTTTATAGTGGGTGCTTGTGATCAAGTGAAAAATTTTAGTGATCAAAAAAAGCAAGAACTCGTCGCAAAGCTTGAGCAGAAAATGAATGAAAAAATGCGAGAATTGACTGAGCAAGAGGAGCAAAATGCAGAGGCACTCTATATTGCGATTCGAGACAAAGATGTTGGAACCATAGAAAAATTACTCGAACCTAAAGCTTATCAAGAGATGCAGGATGATGAAACAGCGCTTTTAGAGTTATCCAGTTATATTCCTTACTATGATCCTTTACTGAAAAAAGAGAGAATTTCATTTGGCAATCAGTATTATGTCGGAGAAGGACATTTTGTTATAGCCACTTATCTTTATGATTATGGTAAATCACAAAATCGCTATACGGTTACATTTCGAGCAGATCAGACTCAAAAAAATATTGCAGGTATCAATATACATAGGACTTTTTACTCATCGCAAATGAAATTCAACTGACTATTTTTAATTATATTTTTTTATCAAACTTCTAGAAATTTAACAATAAAGGGAGCACGTTTGGAAAACTTAACGATGCGATGTGTCGAAGGTACCATCGCAACAACGTCATATGATAAAAATACTGAACAATTTCGCTTAGTGATTGATCAAATGAATTATACATTCCCATTAAAAAGTGATTTCTATTTTAAGGTGGGTGATCGCGTCAAAATTATTTTCCATGGAAAACATGATGAAATAGACGCGGTGTTTAAACTAGATGATGGATTGCTATATTTGAATGATGCAATCTATCAGGTGAACGCTAAAAAACTATCTAATCAATTATATAAAACATGGTTTTCTACATTTTGGATCATTTTAATTTTAGTTTTAGAATTGGTGATTTATCAATTGGTCATGGACAGCACGGTTTATTATTTTGATATTATCCAATACGTTTTCGGTATTTTATGTTTATCTGTACTGTTGACTTGCTTTTTTTTAGTTCATCGTCTGATCAATCCTCAATATCAATATGCAGATCAAGTATTTAAATTACTGCAACTACCTAGTTTAGAACAACAGCAACTCCAATATTTCAGGATGACAAACTCGTATTTTGAAGTCATTCCAGATCTTTATTTTATGGAGCATGTACTGAATATTTCTAAAAAGCATAATTTGATTCAATCTCAAGCATTGGTTGAAAGAATGTGCAATCAGCGGAATAGAGAAAATTTAACTGAGTTTCAAGAGCTTAAATTTAAGCTGCAAGCACAAAAAGGCGAAATTAACAATATTCGATCGCAAAAGATTCCCTTGTCAGCAAAAGACACAGACCCTTTTTTTGAGGTTACAGCAACATTAAATGGCTTACCGATTTATGGTTATTTTGATGAGTTTTATGTCAAGAATGGACGAAATGTTGATGTTGTTTTAACAGAATTTCCAGATGAGAAGGGCTACTATATTTGGTATTTATACGACCGAGAGCGGTATTTATACTTAGATGAAGATCAACCCACCACTCTGAGTCAACATCATGGATGGGCTGAATGTGTAATCATGATCATTGTGATGGCTGCAATCTTATTTTTTATTTGGTTGTTTTTTGCTTTGGTTGCTGACTTTGTATTTTTCACCTATCTATATTTTGCAATCATGTTATTGGTCATCTTGTATCAAGTGGCTTTAGTTTTTTATAAACGCAAATTTGATACTGAAGCTAAAATGGGGTTTTATATTTATAATCAGATCACAGCACTGATCAAACTTCCAAGAAGTATTTATTTATCAGACTTAATTTTATATAAGATCGATCGAGATGAGGCATTTGAAACCAAGAGTAGAACTGGATATGACCTTAAACTTAAACCGTAGTCTCATGGTCGTTTAAAGATAAGCGAATTGGTTTTGATCTGGAGTGTGTCTATGCTTAAACTTATTTATTATGTTCCTGAATCCCATTTGGAAATCACCAAGCAAGCCATTTTTGATGCGGGTGCTGGAGGAATTGGGGACTACGAGCATTGTGCATGGCAAGTATTAGGTATGGGACAATTTAAACCAATAAAGGGAGCGAAGCCTTTTATTGGGGAGTTAGGTCATTTAGAACAACTGCCTGAATGGCGTGTAGAAATCATTGTTCCAGAGCATACAGCTAAAGCTGTTGCAATAGCTTTAAAAGCAAGTCATCCCTATGAAGAACCAGCTTTTGAATTTATTCAAATGATTGATATCAACATCTAGCTAAAATATACCCGCCCTTTAGAGAGCGGGTTAGCTTGTGCTTTAAAATTAAACTTTTTGAATGAATAATTTACGATCAAAGCGATATTGTGGGAAAAACACACCATCCTCAGCGCGCTCACCAGCACTGATGACCATGATTGGAAATTCTTTATGACCTAAGTTGAGAATTTTACGGACTAAAGGCTCATCAAAACCTTCCATCATACAGCTATCAAAACCATAAGCACGTAAAGCAAGGACCAGATTTTCACAAGCCAAAGCTGTGGTTTTACTTGCCCAAAGTTGAGCATCCGCAGGATTAAATGCAGTAACAGGAAGCTGTTTATCTAAAGTTCGTGCAACTTTAAAAGCCACTTTTTTAAAGTTACCGAGAGCATTGAGATAACCTGTTTTATAGTTATAGGCGATAAACTTATAATATTGCTTGACCGCTCTTGGTGCTTCTGGAAATGGAAAATCACTTAGATTCATTTTTGCCATTTCATCAATACGGTCTATTCGAGCTACACAGACGATTAATTCTGCCGCAGTTTTGGCTGATAATTGATTGAGACACGCTTTAATCAGTTGTTTCTTTTTAGATTCAGATTGAACCACATAGAACGTCCACGGTTGTAAATTAGATGAGTTAGGCGCAAGCAATGCCAAATCTAAACATGCATCTAACACTTCCGCAGGAATTTGTTTTTCAGTGAATTTACGAACCGAACGACGGCTTTCAATGACTTTTCGAAAATTTTCAATATCGATATCTTGCGGAGCCGGTTCGTAATAACGTTTTTTAGTGCTTGATGAATCTTGAGACATAATATTTGTACTGAATGTTGAATCGTTCAATTTTAGAGAATCAGAAATAAAAAAAACCACTGAATATTTGTAATACAGTGGTTTTTCGGATGAAATGAATTAATTAAACTGTGAAAAGTTTGGCTTGCGCTTTTGCATAAATGCGGCGACGGCTTCTGCCATTTCTGGTGATTTTACTCGTTGCATAAAGATGACTGCTTCATCATCTACACATTGAATAATTTCTTCGAGATTGTGCTTCATTAATGCTTTGGTTTGTTTGATTGATGCAAATGGAAGCGCGGCAAGCGTTTGAGCTTGATGAAGTGCATGACCATAAACATCGTCTTCAATACTATTAATTAGCCCCGCATTTAAAGCTTTTTCACTGTTAAATTTTTGTGCTGTTAACAACAGTTCAGCTGCTTTGTGATAGCCTGCCTGTTGAATTAAAAGTTTGCTTGAAGCGCCTTCAGGTGATAATCCTAAGCTTACAAATGGAATCTGGAACAGTGCAGTATTGTCTGCATAAACCAAATCTGCATGTAAAAGAATCGTTACACCGATCCCGATTGCAACACCACGTACTGCACAAATTAAAGGTTTAGATAAACGTGCAGCGGCTTTAAGTAAAACAAAAGGAGGACCGTCTCCTTCCTTGCCTTCAAGTGGCTGTTGAATGAAAGCCATAAAGTCTTTCATATCATTTCCTGCGCTAAAATCTGCTTCGGCACCACGTAAAATGACTACACGAACATCATTGTCTTGATCTGCTTCGTCTAATGCTTTAGCAATCCAAAGATAGAGTTCTCCGTACAGTGCATTTTTAGCTTCTGGTCGATTAATTGCTAAAGTCAGTACACCATTTTCTAAATTTGCGTTTAAATGTTGATGAGGTTGTTGAATACAACTGAGTGTCATCGTACTATCCTTGCTTTAAAATTTAATTGGATTTTATGCCCTCATTATGTCGCATATTTGAATTTATGTTGCAACTGATGAGTTCATAAAAAATTTGCTTTATGACTTATAAATTTGATTATCTGGTTTATATTGGACGTTTCCAGCCTTTTCATTTAGCGCACATGCAAACCATCAAAATTGCATTACAACAGAGTCATTTCGTGATTTTGGCGTTAGGGTCGGCACAGAATGAGCGGAATACCAAAAATCCTTTTCTGGCTTCAGAAAGGGAACAGATGATTTTGTCAAATTTCTCAGCAGCAGATCAAAAGCGAATTAAATTTGTTCATGTGATTGATGTTTATAATGATACCAAATGGGTTGAATTGGTTAAATCATTGGTCAATGGTGTTGTATTAGACCACGATAAAATTGGTTTAATTGGACATTTTAAAGATGATTCTTCTTATTATTTAAAGCTTTTTCCTGAATGGGAAATGGTTGAGCTGGACAGCTTGGTAGGTTCTATTTCTGCCACACCGCTACGTGAGGCGTATTATCGTGGTGAAATTTATCAAGCTGAATTTCCACTAGGCACAGCAGAGTTTTTAGCGGAATTTCAAAAAACCGAAATTTACCAACAATTAAAATACAAATACCAAACCGAAGACAAATCAAATCTTTAGGGTCTATGGATATTTCATAAATGGCTTGCGTTGTAGGTTAAAATTGAGCAGGCAAGGCATGAAATGAAGAGAATAGCGAGACTATTTTTAAGTTTCATAACGTAGCCTGAGATAATTTTAGCCACAACCCTTCGGGACTAGCGTGTTTTTTGTCGCTTCGTCGTTACGAACTACTCATTTAGAATGACTAAATTTCGTATTTCGCGCCTAGAATCGCCTAAAAAACACACCTAGTCGCAAACATAGACGAATTGTCCACAGACCCTAATCTATTTTGATGCTGATGCAATACACTGTAGAGCAGGATAAAAAATAGCAAAACAAGATTTGGAGCGGTCTATGAATTTTAAATCAGTTGCAACAAAGAGTATTGCTCTATGTAGTTGTTCGATTTTCGCACTTTCCGCTTATGCAGCAACTTGGTCTTTGACAGCAAATAGCCAGGTAGGTTTTCACATTGACTCATTGGGAGTCAATATTGTTAAAGGGCAGTTTCAAAAGGTTCAGTCGCAACTAGATTTTGATATAAATACTCCTCAATCTGCATCGACTCAATTTGTGATGGATGTAAATAGCCTAAGTATCAGTAAATCATCATTAAAAAATATGATTATGGGGCAAGATTTGTTCTATGCAGAAAAATATCCAACTGCAAGTTTTAAAAGCACTTCTTTTAAACCATTAGCCAATCATCAATATTTAATTTTAGGTCAGTTAACGTTACGAAATGTAACTAAACCGGTAACATTTAAGGCGACGATTAAACCTCATTCCAATGATCCAAAATTATTGGATTTTACCTCGTCAACAACCATTAAACGTAGTGATTTTGGCATGAAAAAGGCAATAGGTGGCGTCGGGGAGAAAGTTAATATTCAGGTTTCTGGGCAATGGAAAGCAAAATAAAAATGCCAAGTTGGGTACTAAAATAATTGAGTATCTGTATTCGATTTAATCTAAATTGAAGTGCTTAAATGCTCGATTAGAAAATCAATGAACAAACGGATATGTCGTTGTTCATATTTAATTTTAGGATATAACAACGAAAAAGGTCGTTGCGCCCCAGCATATTGTTGTAGGACTTCAATCAGCCGTCCCTGCTTTAAATCATCTTCAATCGCAAATCGACATGTTTGCAATAGACCAGCCCCATAGCGAGCAAGCGTAATGGTCGCTAAAATATCCTCATTACAACTTAAATATCCTTGTGTTTGAATATCCATGATTTCTTGATTGAGTAAAATAGACCAAGGCAGTGCTTTTCCCGTACTCGGTAATAAGTATTGAATACATTGATGATGCTGTAAGTCAGTAATATTCGAGGGAATGCCATTTTTCTTTAAGTATTCTGGTGATGCGGCTATAAGTAGATCAGCATTTTCTAAACGACGGGCAATGAGATTTGAGTCAGGAATATTTCGACCGCGAATGGCAAGATCAAATCCTTCTGTAATAAAGTCAACATTTTTATTGGTGAGTTGTATTTCAAATTTAATTTCAGGATAAAGCTTTTGGAATTTAGGTAAAAGTGGAAGTACTCTAAAATGCCCAAACGGTGTAGGTAAACTTATCCGAATAATTCCTGATAGTTGTGCTGAATCATTCTTTAATCTCTGTTCAACTGCAATAATCTGTTTCAGTACCTGTTTACATTCAAAAAAATATTCTTCACCTGCTTGAGTTAAGCGCACTTTACGAGTGGTTCTGCTAAATAGTTGCAGACCTAGCCGTTGTTCAAGCCGAGCAATGGATCTACTCACGGCTGCTGGTGTTAAACCTGCTTGATGAGCAGCATTGGAAAAACTTTGTTGTTCAGCAACTAAACAGAATATTTCAATATTGCTGAACATTGTTCGATTTAATGCTGTATCCATTATATACACCATGTAATAAGTGAATTGATATTATGCGTATTTATTGTTCATGATGTTAAGGATAGCATGAGCTTAAATCAATTCAGGGAACTAATCGATGAGACTTTTTTATACTGCAGGTGCATGTTCACTGGCTCCGCATATTGTGCTACAAGAAATTGGAAAAGATTTTAAATTAGTCAGTGTTTCATTTAAAAACCACCAAACAGAAGATGGACAAGATTTTTTGAAAATCAATCCGAAAGGGCAAGTCCCATTTCTGATTACAGATGAGGGATTGCATCTAAGTGAGGGGGCGATTATCAGTCAGTACTTGGCTGAAACAATGAAAAATACTGATTTATTACCAGCATTAGGCGATTTGAAGCGCTATAAGGTATTAGAATGGATGAATTATATAAGTTCAGAATTGCATAAATCCTATGCGCCTTTTTTCCAAAAAGGCTTTGATGAGGCGAGTAAAGATATTTTCAGAGAAAAATTATTAAAGCAATATGCATGGGTAGATCAGCAATTTGCTGATTCAGAAAATGTATTGGGGCAGGGTTTTACAATTGCAGATATTTATCTATTTGTGGTTACTCGTTGGGCATCGTTTATCAATTTGGATCTTAGTCATCTCAAGGCATTACAAAGATTTATGCATCGTATGGAACAACATCCCTCGGTACAGAAAGCAATGAAGGATGAAGGAATTATTTAACTTCAATAATCTTCAAAAGCTATACTTTTAATGATTTGTACAGCTTTAGAAATTGTGTAAATCATAAAGCTTTCAATGTCATGCTTTAATTCTAAAGCTGCAATAGATTTGTTTAGGCGATGCTTTACTTAGCAAGAATTATCATATCTGCTCATAAAAAAAGCCGACTTGTTTCTAAATCGGCTTTTGGGCGTTTTTTAGGGTGTTGATAAGATATTAAAAAGGTTTTTATTTTTATAGAATTATTCCAATGTGTCATTTGGCTCCAAGGATACCAAAAGCATAAGAAACTTAAAGTACTTAAAATTTTAGCTAGAGTAAAAGTTTCGAACAACTCTATTAAACTTATTCCAACAGAAATTGCACCCACAGAAAATCCAAACCAAGATTTAATCAAGGGTCTGTTGAAAGAACTTATTGATAAATTATTCATAGTATTATCAAAGATAATAAATTAAGTGCTCTTAAAATTAACATAATTCATTTAGGTCTTTATTTCTTAACTTTAAAATAATGTATCTTTGCCAAAAAAGTAGCATATCTGCAAAAACACATATTTAAGTTTTATTCTCAATAGAAAGAGCGACTTCTATAAAAAATTAGAGCAAATAAAAAAGAGAGGATTAAATTAGCCTTCTGACTTAATGACGAACCAATTGCTAATTCAAGGCTAATGAGTTTATCTAATATTTTCATCAAATAACTATAAGTAATAATAATTAGCAATAATATGTATTTAAGCTTTCCTAAAATTGACATAATGGCCGTTATACGAATAAGAAAATGGGAGCCTATCGCTCCCACCTTTAGTTTTGCTCATGTTCTTTGTAGTACTGATGTGATCTTTTAGAATTATGCTTCCAACTTTTAGCCACTTTGTAGATATAAGTTGGAAACTCATCCCATACATGAGGTAAACCAGCACCACGTGCTACTCGAATTTTAAGAGAATAGTCTTTATATTCAATATAATGAAGAAAATAAAAGCTTCTCTCTTGTTTATTACTAAAATGTTTAAAATAAAAGCTTTTGATATTTGGATAACGTTTCCAAAAATAGAAGCAATCATTACCATTTTCTTCTATAGTTTGATGATACTGATATTTCAGTTTTTTCATTTTTCCTCCTAGGTAACATTACCTAGAAGGGATCCTCTGCGAAGTAGTACATTTCCTTAACCCTATAAGATTATTAATGATTTTTTAAATCTTTTAACATAGCTTCACGCAGAATTTTATTTATGCGTGTCTGATAGCCTTTACCTTGTTCTTTTAACCATGCAAGTACATCAGCATCAAGGCGAACAGAAGTCTGTTGCTTCACTGGGCGATAGAATTGCCCATGACGAACAGCATGACTCCACTCAGTAATTTCAGGAATATCCGATAAGTCTAATTGCTCATCAGGAGTTGATCCTTTCTCAAGCAAGCGTTTAATTTCAGCATCTTGCTTGTCACTGAAATTATCATTCAGTTCTTTGCGTGTATATCTAACCATGCTCATATTTATCCCGCTCTGCTTTGGTTACTTGTCTTGCACTAATGATTCGTATGATTTCACAGTCATCTTCATCAAAGATGGTGTGAGCAACTAAAAGCATTAGTACGCCTTTAACCATACCAATGGATTGCCAACGTTCTTCGCCATCAGTATGTCTATCTTGGATTGATATCCGTAATGGATCTTCAAAAATGAGGCTTGCTGTTTCAAAAGAGACATCATGTTTTTTCTGATTCTTTTGGTTCTTTTCCTCATCCCATTCGAAATACAGTTCCATAAAAAACATTCAATTTTGTATATACAATAATATATCACATATTTATCTTATATAAGATAAAAAGAATAATTTTTGATCAAATTTATTGGCTAAAGATATGGTAATACTCCATTTTTAATTGATTAGTTTAACTGATTTGTGACTTTTGATATTAGATTAAAATCGTTTGCGTATGTGAGATCAATGTGGAAGTTAACTGATCCAATTGCTTAGACTGCTGTTTCCAATGATGCCAATAGAGATGTAAATCTGTTCTAGCTTTAGGTAAAATTTCTACCAATTGCCCCGTAGATAATTCTTTCTGAATTTGCATTTCAGGCACCATGCCATAGCCAAGATCAAGCAAAATAGCATCGACAAATGAATTGGTGGAGGGAATAAAGTGGCAAGGGTAGCTGTTTGGCATTAAGCCAAAGAGCTGTTGTAAAACCTCGCCATGAATATGATCTTTATCATTAAAAATCACAGCTGGCGTATGTCTAAGCACTTCCCGATGTACACCTTGAGCTAAATACTTTTGCACAAATGATGGGGTTGCCACCATTTGATAATTCATTTTGCCTAAATGAATGGCTTCACAACCTTTCATCGCTTGCGCCTCGGTAGAGATACAGGCATTGACCAGTCCCGCCTCAAGCAAATGATGGGTTTGGGTTTGATCATCAATCTTAAAATTAATCACAATTTTTTCTTTGATTAAGGTTTGTTGAAAAAGGGGAAGCAGCCAAGTGGTAAGTGAGTCGGCATTTGAGGCAATATTTAATTTAAAAAATTGGGATTGTGCAGATTGTCCTTGTAAACTCTGAATTAAATTTTGCTCCATTAAGCGATGATGCTGTAGAAAAAGTAAAACGTCTTGTCCTGCTTGAGTGACTTTGCAAGGTCTTTCTCGAATAATCAGCACTTGTCCAAGTTGTTTCTCTAAAGTTTGTACACGAAGTGTGACTGCTGAAGCGGTGATATTCAGTCGTATTGCAGCTTGTTCAAAACTTCCAGTCTCCGCAACAGCCAGAAAAGCTTCACTGTGTTTGCTTTGTAGCATGATTATCCTATTAATTCGTAGCTGTTATTTTGCTGTGTTATATCGTCGTTCAATTATAACGATAAATATAAAGTAAGAAAAATTTAGTTAAATTGAAATTTATTTAGAAATACTCATTTTATCAACTTAATTTGGATAATAGCAACATTCATTAATATGTTAAAAGTGTAGTTCGAGATGTTGCAGAGTTATATGCAGGGTTTGGCAGTTGGGTTTAGTTTGATTATTGCAATTGGCGCACAAAACGCATTTGTACTTAAACAAGGTTTAAAAAAACAAAATGTATTTTGGATTTGCGTGGTTTGCGCTGCATCAGATTCGATTTTGATTTTATTGGGCGTGTTAGGCTTTGCAAAAATTATCCAAACTCATCCTGAATTTGTCGATTGGGCAAAATATTTTGGTGCGATTTTTTTATTGGTCTATGGGGTACAACATTTTATTCAAGCTTTTAGAGCGTCCAGCGGTCTGGCTCCAAGTGAAAACAATGAGTCTCAGCTGTTTAAAATGGTCATGATTTGTCTTGCCTTAACTTGGCTTAATCCACATGTATATCTGGATACAGTGGTGTTGATTGGTTCGATCTCAACCAAGTTTGAATCTACTGCTGTGTATTTTGCAATGGGTGCGGTGACTGCATCGTGGTTATTCTTTTTTAGCTTGGGTTTTGGCGCACGTTTTTTATTGCCAATTTTTCAAAATCAAAGATCATGGCAAATTTTAGATTTCATTATTGGGTTAGTGATGTGGGCAATTGCTTTATCGCTGGTGCTTTGATCCATATGCGCTAACAGATTAAGAAGGAATTTGGATTGAAAACACTAATGATTGTTGAGTATTTAAAATATCCATGTTTGAGAATATTTTAAATCCCCCTGCTAGCCTAAAAATATTTCAACTTTAGTGCGAGTAGGGGGGATAACCATCATTAAGCTTTTTGCAAGGTTTTTAAATCTTCTAAAACTTGTTCAGCGTGTCCCGCAGCTTTTACTTTGCGATATTCCTTGATCAACTTGCCTTGATGATAAATAAATGTTGAGCGTTCTATTCCCATCACTATTTTACCATACATATTTTTTTCTTTGATCACGTCAAAGTGTTTGCATAACGTTTCATCTTTGTCGCTGATGAGATTAATGGTCAATGATTGCTTCTCAGTGAAGTTCTGATGTGCTTTGACTGAATCACGAGAAACACCAATAATCGTTGTGTTCAATGCGTCAAATTGATCTTTGATGCATGAAAAACCAACCGCTTGAGTTGTACAACCCGGTGTGGAGTCCTTCGGATAAAAATATAGAACCAACCAATCTGTACTGAGTTCAGAAAGGTTAATTTCACCAGTTGTTGTTGGAAACTTTTGATTTGGAAGTTTGATTTGTTCAGTCATAGGTTATCCTTCAAGATGATTTTGTTTAAGTTGTAGTGTTAAAAAGGCATAATTTTCATGATAGAGAATATCACCTTTATCAAGCAAAAGTGGTGCTTTAAAAATAGGACCATCAATAAGGGTGATATGAAATTCACCCGCCTCACCACAAGGATCAATTCCACGCTCAATCAATTCTTTTACAAACTCAACGGTTAGTGTTTTACTAAGATCTTCAACTCGCATACCTAGATTTAAGTTGATCGTGACAATTATGCTGACAAACCCTAATCCAATAAATTCGCTAACAATGTCAAGCCGCGGTTTCTGCCATAAAGGCATGACCAAATTTAATTGGCTTTGATCACACATGGATTGATTCCATTGAGCATGTTGAATCAGATCAATATCTCCAGTTACAAGCGTTTCAGCACCTAATCGTCTGGCTTGCTTTAGCAGGCTTAAAAACTGTTGTTCGTAGTCATTCCAAGTTGCTGATGCTTTTAATATCGGTAAACCAATCAACTCAGCCTGTGCATCTATAATATCAAGTGGCATTGCGTGAGAACGAGATTTAAGTCCTTGTTCTTCAAGCATGACAATCAGAACAATAGCTTCACCCGTTTGCAATGCGTGATATAAGGCGAGACTACTATCTTTACCACCACTATAGGATGCAACAAACTTTTGCTGTTGTATTACAGTTCTGTTCCATGAATTATGCATCGTATTTATACCATTTACATATAAAAAGAGCCTGCATAGGCAGGCTCTTGGACACAACAAGAATTATTTCTTCGCTTGTGCAGCTTTCATTGCTTCTTCAGTTAAGGTTTTTAATTTACCTGTTAACTGAGGACCAAAACAAGTTTGAAGGTCTTGGTTATTTTTTTGAACGAAAGCTAAAGTTGCTGGGCTTTTCTTTTGGTTAATGGCACTTTGAATTTGCCATTTTTGATCATTGGTCAATTTACCGTCAGATTCAACAGCACATGTACAGTATTTGCTAACTTCAGCGGCAGTGAGTTTCCCACCTTTCGCAGTTTCTGTTTTACAAACACCAATCAGTGCAGATTTAACATTGGCACTTTTATAGGCTTGTTGAATTGCATTTGACTCAGCAGCGAAAGCCGTAGATCCCATTAAAGCCGAAGCTGAAAATAAAGCAGAAAGAATAAGACTTGATTTTAAATTTTTCATAAACAGTACCTTGTTATTGCGGTATATAACGTGTTGGGTCTGCAATACCTGCATCTTTAAAGCCTTCTTTACGAAGTCGGCAGCTATCACATTTGCCACAAGCACGTCCTTGGTCATCTGCTTGGTAGCATGAAACCGTTTGACTATAGTCTACGCCATGTTCGATCCCTAAGCGTATTATATTCGCTTTGGATAAATGTAACAGAGGTGTTTCAAATTTAAGAGGTTTTCCTTCTACTCCAACTTTAGTGGCAAGTCGAGCCATATTGGCGAAAGCTTCGATAAATTCAGGACGACAGTCAGGATATCCTGAATAATCAACAGCATTGATGCCGATGACAATGGCTTGGGCATCAAAAACTTCCGCTGCTGCGAGTGCATAAGACAAGAAAATAGTGTTACGTGCTGGAACATAAGTTACAGGAATACCATCAGTTTCATGATCAGGCACATCAATGTTATGGTCTGTAAGTGCAGAACCACCTAAATTACCCAAATCAATATTGATGACACGATGTTCTACACCAGCATTTTTGGTTAAAGCACATGCCGCATCAAGTTCTGTAGTTGAGCGTTGACCATACATAAAACTTAATGCGATACAGTCATAATTGGCTTGAGCCCATGCTAAGCAAGTTGTTGAGTCTAAGCCACCAGATAGCAAAACTATGGCACGAGGGCGCATATCCAATTCTCCAAATATTAATAAATAACGGTAGATTAACGACCAGTTTCATCATTCCAAAGCAATTTATGTAACTGCAATTGGAAACGAACAGGGAGATGGTCTTCTAAAATCCATTGGGCTAAATCACGTGCCAGTTGTGGTAAACGTGTTGCACCTTTTTCAACAGCAAAAGCAGGTGAGAACCATACAGTGCTGACTTTTTGATTTAAAGCATAGTGTTCTACTTGCTGTTTTGACCATTCATAGTCTTCACGATTACAAATCACAAATTTGATTTGGTCGTGTGGGGTCAAATGTTCAAAGTTAGTGATTAAATTTCGAGTTACTTCACCTGAAGTAGGTGTTTTTAAATCTAAAACTTTGGAAACACGAGAGTCAACTTTGGAAACATCCAGTGCACCACTGGTTTCTAAAGAAACCTCACAGCCCAAATCAGCAAGACGTTGCATTAATGGCAGTGCATTGGGTTGAGCAAGTGGCTCTCCACCTGTAACACAAATATAGGGAGTTTTATAATCTAAAGCAGTTTGAATAATTTGATCAAGTGATTGACGTTCGCCACCTTCAAAAGAATAAGTGGTATCACAATAGGTGCAACGTAGTGGGCAACCTGTTAATCGAATAAAAACAGTAGGTAAACCTAAAGTATTGGCTTCACCTTGTAATGAATAGAAAATCTCCGTGATACGCAACCCCGCAGATGGATCAGAAACAGGAATAGTTGAAGAACGAAGAGAACTCATGAGATTTACCACAGATTACAAAATGAAAAATCTCTACGATCATTGTTGACCGTAGAGATGGGAGCATTGATGACTCCGCTTGGTGCTTTAGATCGATAATAAATCTAAAATGCAACCAAGAATGAATAAAGCTTAGTCTTCGCGAAGTAATTCGTTCAAGCTGGTTTTTGCACGAGTTTTCGCATCTACTTTCTTGACAATAATTGCTGCATATAAGCTATATGTACCACATTTAGATGGTAAGCTGCCTGAAACAACAACAGAACCTGCTGGTACACGTCCATAATGGATTTCACCAGTTTCACGATCATAAATCTTGGTTGATTGACCGATGAAAACGCCCATTGAAATCACAGAACCTTCTTCAACAATCACACCTTCAACGATTTCAGAACGTGCACCGATAAAGCAATTGTCTTCAATGATTGTTGGGTTCGCTTGAAGTGGCTCAAGTACACCACCAATACCTACACCACCTGAAAGGTGAACATTTTTACCAATTTGAGCACATGAACCTACAGTCGCCCAAGTGTCAACCATCGTACCTTCATCTACATAAGCACCAATGTTGACATATGATGGCATCAATACAACATTTTTAGCTTGAAATGAACCTTTACGCGCTACAGCAGGAGGTACAACACGTACACCAGAAGCTTTAAATTGCTCTTCTGTCCAACCTTTAAACTTAGTATCTACTTTGTCATAGAAACGAAGGTCACAAGATTCGATTGGTTTGTTATCATTTAATTTAAAAGATAATAAAACAGCTTTTTTCAACCATTGGTGAACCACCCATTCACCGTCAATTTTTTCAGCTACGCGAAGTGTGCCGTTATCTAAACCAGCAATAGCTTCTTCAACAGCTTGACGTACTTCAGCAGGGCAATCTACTGCTGTAAAGTTGGCACGGTTTTCAAACGCTTGTTCAATGATCGTTGAAAGCTGAGACATAATCATCCTTCCCAAAAAAATTTTAAAGATTCTACACCAAATTGGACTCAAATTAGAGATAAAATCTAGTTTCAATCGAAAAAACTCATCCCATAATTTAAAATAAAACAATCAAATAAGTGAATTATTAAGTTTTAATTTAATTTATTTCTTTTAAAAACAACAATTAATATCTAATTGTATCAAAAAATAACAAAAAGTAATCAATTTCTCTATTAATTCTGTAGATCGAATCACATATTATCATTTCGAACCAAACACATTAATGATTAAAGAACAAACTCTATTTTTTGAGGAGACATAAATGAAAGTGTTAAAACTATTAGCGGTAACAGCTGCATTATCTGCTTCTGGTCTAGCAATGGCTGATGGGTCTGTTGTTGATCAAGGTTATGCTTTTGAAGCTAATCAATTAATCCCGACAGGTGCTCGTCTTGAAGTAGGTACAACTGGTTACGGCGGTGCTCTACTTTGGACTGCTAACCCTTATGTTGGTTTAGCATTGGGTTATAATGGTGGTGATATTTCTTGGTCTGATGATTTGTCTATTGATGGCACTAAATATGACATGGATTTAGACAACAACCTGACTTACTTAAATGCTGAAATTCGTCCTTGGGGTGCAAGTGAAAATGCATTGGCTCAAGGTCTTTATGTAGCAGCTGGTGTGGGGTATGTTGACAGTAAATATGATTTGAAGAAATCATTACATAACTCAAATGATACTTTGAAAATTGATGGTAAAAACTATTATGCGCCAACAGGTAATGGTAGTATCAATGGTAAAGTAGATTATGATAACCAAATTGCACCATACATCGGCTTTGGTTGGGCTCCAAAAATCACCAAAAATATAGGTGTATTTGGTGAAGTTGGTGCTTATTACACAGGTAATCCATCAGCTAACTTAAAAGCTGTTGGTTTACAAGAGGTGGGTAGTTTAGATCCAACTTCTGGCGCAGATGCAGCTGATCGTTTAGAAAATAAAATCCGTAACGATGACAAATATCAATGGCTTCCAGTAGGTAAAGTAGGTGTAAGCTACCACTGGTAATTCATTCGGGATTTGTATAGAAAAAACGAGCTTCGGCTCGTTTTTTTATGTATAGAATAAATGATCAAACTAAGCTAAAAACGGTACCCAATACGAATTCCATGTGCAAATGCAGTATTTCGACCTACTTCGGATAAAGTTGAATTTTGAGTGATTGGGTTATTCGCGTCCAAATCTGCAATATTTGCTTTATTAAATCGAAAATATTTGATGCCATACGAAATAAAACTGTTTTTATTGATGTTATATAAGCTGCCTAAGCCTAATGCATAAAAGCCGTCAGAAGGATTGAGCGTTCCAGCAGGATTATCATTGCCCGAATCCCATGATATATCAGCTGTGGTAAGCCATTGATCTGAAAGCATATGGGCAATACCGAGTTTTGCAGACCATTGATTGTTTTTATAGTCAATCAGATTGAAGGGTTTGATTAATTCAGGATATTGTTGGGCTGCATAATCAACCACAGCACCAAATTGTCTAGGCTGAATTTCAAAGTCTTTCCAATTGACCCAACGAAGCTGACTATAAACAATATTGTTTGCTGTTAAACCAGACTGAATTTCTAAATTGACAGATTGTGGTGTAGAAATTCGCGTTTTTTCAAACGGAATTACTGTTAAATTTTGCCCAGAAATATACTCTGTCACTGCTGATTGATGATTGATTTTAGATCGATAAGTCAGTGAGCTTTTTAAGGCATATTCTGGAATTTGATAACTTAAACCTGCTAACCATCCATGACCAGCACTTTGCTTAAATTTTGCCTGATAGCCACTCAGTGCTGAATAGTTTGCACCAAAAATATTTAATTCGCCTTCAAATTGTTGATAGACCGCCCCAGTGTAGATATTCCAACGACTAGTAGGTTGATAACCCACCAACATGGTGAGATTTTGACTATCAAAATTAAATTGACCAGACTCTAAAAGTTGTTTTCCATGATTAGTCTGAGGGCGGTATTGATAAGCAATGTCAACACCATAAGGTTGGTCGTAGATTAAACCAAATGACCACTGTGGTGCGATTTGTAATTTTGCTGCTGCATTGATGAAATGATAAGTATTGACCAAGTTGCCTGTTGAAAAATCATCTATACCTTGTTGTTTTAATTGTTCGTGTTGAGGTAATTGCCCAGATACATCTGCATAAAGCTCAGCATAAGATAGTTCTAGGTAATGATTCGGTTCAAGAAATGTGCGGACGGATTGATCAGATTTTTCCATACCTGCGGCATGACTAAATAGAGGAATAACGCCCCCGATGGCTAAACCCCAGATCTGATAATTCATCCTTGTCCCCAAAATGACAATATTAAAATATGATTCAGGCTAAATTTTATACTAAAAAGGTTATCTTTTGATAAATAATAAATAAAATCAATAGTTTTAGTTTTTCTTAAGAATATGTGTTGTGCTTTTGGATATTTTAATTTAATGAAGAGAGAGCGCAAAAATGCGCTCTTTCTTATCTGCTTGGCTGATTAAGTTTCATGTATAAACTTAATCTTCAGGATAGGCGATTTTCTTTAAGGCTTTAATATCAGCCTCTGGTGAGCAGAGTGAAATAAACTCATAACCATAACCACGCAGTAAATGACCTTTACGTACTGCAATCCAAGTGGTATTTAAACCAAAAATATCAGTATCAATTTGTTTTAAACGATGATCACGTTCTGTATCGTAAGCCACATCATTGACAATACCAACACCCATGCCAAGCTCAACATAGGTTTTTATCACATCGGCATCCAGTGCAGACATCACGATATCAACATCAAGATTGGCATCTTCAAAGGCTTTATCAATTTTTGAACGACCTGTGAAACCACCGTGATAAGTAATGATTGGATATTCAGCCAATTTTTCTAAAGTAATGTCTTTAGGATTAAGTTTAGTCAGTGGATGGTCTTGAGGGGTAATAATGCTGTGTTTCCAATTATAGAATGACACGCTTCCCAAGTTTTCTTCGGTTGTCAGTGATTCAGTCGCAATACCAATATCTGCCAAGCCTAAAAGTAACATTTCTGAAATTTCAACGGGACTGGCTTGTTGTAAAATCAAATGCACTTTCGGAAATGCTTTTTTAAATAAATTCACGATTGGGGGTAACACATAACGTGCTTGGGTATGTGTTGTTGCAATCGTTAATGTCCCTTCATCGACTTTATTAAAGTCATCTGCAAGACGTTTAATGTTGTCAGCATCAATCAACATACGTTCAACAATACTGAGTAAGGCTTGTCCAGGTTCTGTTAAGCCTAATAGGCGTTTGCCTTTACGAACAAACAGTTGCACACCTAATTCATCTTCTAAATCTTTGATGTGTTTACTGACACCTGATTGAGATGTGTAAAGTGCAGCTGAAGCTTCAGTTAAATTGTAGTTTTGACGAACCGTTTCTCGGATAATTCGTAATTGTTGAAAGTTCATGATGTTCCATACCTCAAATGTGGATGAGTAGGTGGGGAGTACTCATCCTGTCGACGATTACGCGACTTGATTTTCAAATAGGTGAAGTGTAGATGCACTTACCCAAACTGTTTGATTTGGTCTGTATTGATGTAATTTTGCTTCTTCTGGATTTAAAGCAATTTCAATCAGTTGTCCTTGGCGATCTTGTAACTCCGCCATGACTTTACCGGCAATCCATAATTCACGTAAGAAGGTTGCTTGAATTGCATTTTCAGTCGGTTGTGCGTGAATTCTCAATTCATTTGGTCGAGCAAAAGCAATCACTTTACCATCAGCCGTATTTTGTGTTGAAGGCAGTTGGATTCGATCATCACCAATTTGAATAATACCTTGATGGTTCTCACCTTCAAATCGATTCGCTTGACCTAAAAAGTCAAAGACAAATGGTGTTGCCGGTTTCTCATAAACTTCTCGTGGCGAGCCAATCTGTTCGATGTCACCTTTATTCATCACCACGATTTGATCGGCGACTTCCAATGCTTCTTCTTGGTCATGGGTAACGAAAATAGAGGTGATATGCAACTCATCATGTAAGGTTCTGAGCCAACGACGCAATTCTTTACGGACCTTGGCATCTAGTGCACCAAATGGTTCATCCAATAATAAAACACGTGGTTCAACAGCTAAGGCACGTGCCAAAGCAATACGTTGACGTTGACCACCAGACAGTTGCGCAGGATAGCGATCTGCCAAGAAACCCAACTGAACCAGATCCAGCAAACGTGTGACACGCTTTTTTATTTCAGTTTCATTTGGACGCGTAGATTTAGGACGAACACGTAAACCAAATGCGATATTGTCATATACGGTCATATGGCGAAATAAAGCATAATGCTGAAATACAAAGCCTACTTGACGTTCACGTACGTGAATATTGGTTGCGTCTGTACCCTCAAGAATCACTTGACCTCGATCTGCTGATTCTAGACCAGCGATAATACGAAGTAGTGTGGTTTTACCACAACCTGAAGGTCCAAGTAAGGCAACCAGTTGACCTTCTGGAAAATCCAGAGAGATGTTTTTAAGTGCATGGAATGCACCAAAGTTTTTTTCAATATTTTTAACTTGAATACTCATGTGCAATTCCTTAAGAAACAGTAGATTCTTTACTTTCACGGTCTTGTTTTTCTTGGCGATATTCAACCCATGTTTTTAAAATAAGGGTAATAATTGCCAAAAATGCTAACAAGGTCGAAACCGCAAAAGCAGCACTAATCGAATTTGGTTCGTTATATAAAATTTCAATATGTAAGGGTAAAGTATTGGTTTCACCACGGATATGCCCAGATACGACCGACACTGCACCAAACTCACCCATTGCACGCGCATTACACAAAATTACGCCGTAGATCAGACCCCATTTAATGTTGGGAATGGTGATTTTCCAAAAGGTTTGCCAACCTGATGCGCCGAGTACAATAGCTGCTTCTTCTTCCTCTGTACCTTGAGCTTCCATGAGTGGAATTAATTCACGGGCAACAAATGGAACGGTAATAAATACGGTGGCAATGATGATTGCAGGTGTGGCATATAGAATTTTAATGTCATGTTCAATTAACCATGACCCAATCCAACCTTGCGAACCAAAGATCAGAACCAGCATCAAACCTGCAATCACTGGTGATACAGAAAACGGTGTATCAATGATCGTGGTGAGGATAGACTTGCCACGGAAATTAAATTTAGCGACACACCATGCGGCAGTAACACCAAAAATGACATTAAGTGGAACTGCAATTGCTGCTGTGAGTAAGGTGAGTTTTACGGCTGACAAGGTGTATGGATCGATCAATGATGCGAAATAAACTTGAATCCCTTGCTTAAATGCCTCAACAAAAATCAGCACCAATGGGAGCACTAAACAGCCCAAAAAGAAGAGTAACCCGATGATGAGTAAGGTATATCGGACCCATGTTGGTTCACGGGTTGCATCACGAGACTGTAGTTTTTCAGCCAAAGCATTGCTGTTGGTATTTAAGCTCATCGTGCAGTTCTCCCTGTGCGGCGACTTGCCCATGCCTGAACCAAGTTAATCAGGAACAAGATAAAGAAAGAAATAATGAGCATTACAACTGCAATGGTGGTTGCTCCAGCATAGTCATATTCTTCTAAACGAGTAATAATCATTAACGGTGCAATTTCAGTTTCGTAAGGAATGTTCCCTGCAATAAAAATAACTGAACCATATTCACCAACGCCCCGTGCAAATGCTAAAGCAAAACCGGTTAACAATGCTGGGAAGAGAATAGGTAAAATGATTTTAGTCACGATTTGAAAACGATTAGCACCGAGTGCAGAAGCGGCTTCTTCCAGTTCTGTTTCAAGGTCGCTCAATACAGGTTGCACTGTGCGTACAACGAAAGGGATTCCGATAAAAATCAGGGCTAAGGTAATACCCAGAGATGTATAGGCGATTTTAATCCCTAATGGTTCAAGCAATTGTCCAATCCAACCTGTTGACGCATATAGAGAGGTCAGAGCAATACCTGCAACAGCGGTAGGTAAAGCAAAAGGTAAGTCGACCAGAGCATCGACTATACGTTTGCCTGGAAATGAATAACGCACTAAGCACCACGCCAATAAAAAACCAAAAATCACATTGATCAAGGCTGCAATGAGAGCGGTGGTAAAACTGAGCTGTAATGATTTTAAAATACGTTCAGAGCTCAAGATTTCCCATAAACCATCCCAACCTACGCCTAATGATTTTATGAATACGGCAGAAAGTGGTATCAGTACGATTAAAGATAGATACGCTAGGGTGAAGCCTAGTGAAAGACCAAAACCTGGCAGCACTCGGGATCGCTGCGACATGATGACTCCTCAAAAGAGAGAAAGCTTATTGAAATCAATAAGCAAATTTAAAACGATTTTTGCAAGCTTAAAAGGCAATGGTTAAATTGCAAATTTAAAAAACAACTTGGTATCATCAGTATTACTCATAAAGATTTTTTGTTGCTCTATGATTAAGTGATCATAAATTTCTGGAAAATGTCCAAAGCCTGAAGCGATATTGATATGACCCACTTGACCTAAATTTCTTGGTTTTATTTTCCAAGCGCGTGCCAATTTTTGTGCATCTTCAAAATCTAACCAAGGGTCATTTTCGGAAATAATCATTTCAGTTGGAACAGTAATATTTATGGTTTGAAAATAATGTTCATAATTTCCGATACTATTCCGAGCAAAGCCAGCTTCACCAAAACGTGCAGGATTGGCTGGTGCAACTAAAATAATTTTTCTCACTTTAGCAGTAATTTCAGGATGTTGTGCCAAAGCTGCAACAGTCGTCAAGCAACCAAAACTATGTGCAACAATTTGAACAGGCTGAGGCGCATTCAATACAGTTCTGACAAATTCAGCAACCCAGTCTTTTAATATAGGTAAGTTCCAATCCTGTTGTTGCACACGAGAGCAAGACATGAGTTCACGTTGTAATTTAGACTGCCAGTGATCGTAATCGCTTCCACCAACGCCTGGAACAATAATGGTGTGAATCATGTCGGTGCTCCTGTTTTTTAGTTTAAGTTGATTGAGATCAGTTATTTACTGCTCGCATTGGCTTTAACAATTTGATCAAATACACCATTGTTGTCAAAGTGTTGTTTTTGAACTTTTGTCCAACCGCCAAACTCTTTATCAATTGTCACCAATTTCAATGGCTTGAATGTGGTTGCATATTTTTGCAATGTCGCAGCATTACGAGGACGATAGAAGTTTTTAGCTGCAATTTCCTGACCCGCAGGTGAATACAAATAGTTCAAATAAGCTTTCGCTAGATTTAAATTACCGTCTTTTTCAGCATTCTTTTCTACGATCGCTACTGGTGGTTCAGCCAAGATCGATAATGATGGGGTAATAATCTCAAATTTACCTGGTTGCTCACGGGTAGACAGATAAGCTTCGTTTTCCCAAGCCAATAACACATCACCGATGCCACGTTCGGCAAATGTGGTTGTTGCACCACGTGCACCTGAGTCAAGCACTTTGGTTTGTTTATAAATTTGACGAACAAAATCTTGCGCTTTTGCATCTGAACCATATTTATGCTTTGCCCAAGCCCACGCTGCTAAATAGTTCCAACGTGCACCACCCGATGTTTTCGGGTTTGGCGTAACAATTTCTACGCCCGGCTTAACCAAATCACCCCAGTCTTTGATTCCTTTTGGATTACCTTTACGCACCAAGAATACGATAGTAGATGTATATGGTGTTGAGTTCTGAGGAAATTTCTTTTGCCAGTCTTTTGGTAATAAATTGGTACTTTGTGCAATCGCATCAATATCTGCTGCTAAAGCAAGGGTAACCACATCAGCCTGTAAACCATCAATCACTGCTCGTGCTTGTTTACCTGAACCACCATGAGATTGTTTAAACTGAATGTCTTGCCCTGTTTTAGACTTCCAGAATGTCGCGAATTGTTTGTTGAAGTTATCGTACAATTCTCGTGTTGGATCATAAGATACGTTTAAAAAATCTTTTGCTGCCACGCTGAAAGATGTGGTTGAAATCAGTGCTGCTGCTACAGCAAATTTAAGTTTAGAGAACTGCATTTTTTGCCCCATTTATTTCTGAAGTTCGGTAAGATGGTGTAAGCATAATGCGAGTCTTTATTCATAAAAAATAATAAAAAACGAATTTTATATGAATAAAAGAGAAATAGATGTTGTGTATGTTTCAAAATGTAATTGGGTAAAGCCACAGGAAATTGTGTAATGATCTGTTTTAAAAATGCTCAACAAATTGATTCTATTCCACTTTTGGATCGAGCATTTCATTATGGTGATGGTTGCTTTACCACAGCCAGGTTTCATCAAGGAAATTTTGAACTGGAGTCTTTGCATCGTGCACGAATAAAATTGGCGGCAGAACGACTTTATCTAAATTTTGATTTTGAGCTTTTGGATCAAAGCTTGGCATTACTCAAGCAACAATTTAGTATTTTAAACGGGACGCTCAAACTTGTTTTGAGTCGAGGTGAGGGGGATCGTGGTTATGCGATGCCTGATCATGATGCTGATTTTTATTTGATGTTTTACCCAAAAGCGACCAGTCATTTTCAACCTGAATTTATTCAAAGTGGTGTTTTAAATCAGGCGATTGGTTTATTAATGCCCAATTTAGTGGGTTTGAAAACATTGAATCGTTTAGAACAGGTCATGCTAAAAAAAGAAGCACAACAAAATGGCTGGATAGAAGCACTGGTGACCGATGTACAAGGTTCAATTGTCGAAGGGATCAGCAGTAATTGCTTTTTTCAAATAAACAATACATGGATTACCCCTGAACTTCGCTATAATGGTGTGCATGGGGTGATGCGTGCTGAAATATTGTCACGAATGCAACATTATGGTGTTTCCTGTGAACAACGTTTTATTGATATGGATGAAATTAAGTATATTCAGAGTTTATTTTTCTGTAATGCTTTAAGTCCAATGAAAGCGGTGACCAACTTGAATCATCTAAATTTAGACACTCAACCTTGTGTTGAGTTATTTAACACATTAAATTTAAGTCAGTTTAACTCTCATGCCTAAAGAAAAATCGAAGCCAAAATCTAAAAAGAAAACTCAAGCCAAAGCAGGCACGAACATCTATAAAGGCATTGCAATTTTTGTGGTGGTTTTTCTAATCATCATTGGCATTATTTTAAAAATGAGTCTTTTTAAAAGCTACCCAGTTTCTGGAACGAAACAAAAGCTTTCCATTACAAATGGAGAAACTTATACAGGTTTTATTGATGATTTAGCCAAAGAAGATAAAGTCAACTTTCCAATTATTTTAAAGTTGTATCGTAAGATTTTCATTCACGATACCATGAAAGCTGGAGTCTATGAAGTCAGCAAAGGCATGAGTGTACGCCAAGTTTTAGAAATGGTGTCAAATATTGAAAATGCTCAAATGAGTCGACTTTTGGTCATTGAAGGCACAACGGTAAAGCAACTGATTCAATCTTTAAATAAAGATCCATTGATTGAAAAATCAGTCATTCAGCTTCCTCGTGGCGAGATGCTAAAAGTATTGGGTATTCCTTATGAGCATCCAGAAGGATTGTTTGCACCAGACACGTATTTTTTTGATAAAGGGGCTACCGATAAGCAGATTTTGACAGATTTGTATCAGCGTCAAATGAAAATCTTAGATGATGCTTGGGAAAAACGCGCACCAAACTTACCTTATAAAACAAAATATGAAGCCTTGATTATGGCGTCGATCATAGAGAAAGAAACCAGTGTTGACAGTGAGCTTAGGCAAGTTTCTGGTGTATTTTGTCGCCGTTTGAAATTGGGAATGCGTTTACAAACGGATCCAACCGTAATTTATGGTATGGGGGATAAATATACAGGTAAGATTTCAAAACAAGATTTGCGTACGCCAACCGCCTATAATACCTACACGATAAATGGTTTACCGCCTACGCCGATTGCGCTACCAAGTAAAAAAGCGATTGAAGCGACAATGCATCCAGATGATTCTGAAAATATTTATTTTGTTGCAACAGGAAATGGTGGTCATAAATTTAGCTCAAATTTAAATGACCATAATCGTGCGGTACAACAATATATTGAAGTTATGCGATCTAAAGTTAAGGAATGAGTATGTTTATAAGTTTTGAAGGAACTGAAGGGGTAGGAAAAACCACACTCATCCAAAAATTGTATGAACATTTTCAACAGCAAGGTAAACAAGTTGTTTTAACGCGTGAACCTGGTGGCACACCTTTAGCTGAGCAAATCCGTTCATTGTTGCTGTCTGTAAATCATGAAGAGCAAATGAGCCATGATACTGAGTTATTGTTGATGTATGCAGCACGCGCGCAACATTTGGCAGCTGTGATATTACCTGCATTGGCACAAGGCAAAATTGTATTGTGCGACCGCTTTGTCGATTCAAGTTTTGCCTATCAATGCGCTGGTCGTGGTTTAAGTCGGGAAAAGTTACAACTGTTAAATCAAAATTTTGTTTCTAAAATGCCAGATATTACTTTTTGGTTAGATGCACCGATTGAACTTGGGATGAATCGCGCACGAGCCCGTGGCGCTTTAGATCGTTTTGAACAAGAAAAAGTGGTGTTCTTTGAGTCTGTGCGTAGTGGCTTTTCTGAAATTCATTTACGTGATGCGCAAAGAATGAAACGTTTAGATGCTACTCAAACACCAGAGCAAGTCTTTGCAGAAGCTTTGCGCTACCTAAAATAACTGTAATTGATTCATTTATTCTGATGTTTTCAATCTTAAAAGTCTTTATATTGTTTTAGGTCAAGGATATAAAGACGTGAATGATGAAAAGTACAAAAACTGAAATCGTTGAATTTTTACAGCAATTTTTTTCACCAAGCTTAGCGCGTTGTGAAATCGAAGAAGTGACTGAAAAAGGTGCTTCTTTGGTTTGGCATGTCAGTGATCAAGACATTCGCCCAGGTGGAACAGTATCAGGTCCAACCATGATGGCATTGGCTGATTTTGCCTTATATGTGGCGATTTTAGGAGAAATCGGATTAATTGGTCTGGCTGTAACAACCAATATGAATATCAATTTTCTACGTAAGCCTACTGGCGGTGTAGATATTCGTGGTGTTTGTAAATTAATGAAGGTCGGTAAAGCTTTAGTCGTCGGTGAGGTATGGATTTACTCTTTAGGTTCAGATGATCCAGTTGCTCATGTCACAGGAACATATTCAATTCCTCCACAAAAATAAGCAACGTGTATAAAATGCACAAATACTTCATTTATTAGATGAAATATATCATTTAATCTAGCTGGAATTGGCTTTGAGATGCTATATTGAGTTATCTCGGGGATAATGCTAATTTATTCATAATAAATAGTTTATTTTTAAAAATTAAATCATTTTATAAAACGGAATAGAGAATATGTCATCAGATCATGAAGTCGTTCGTTTGTTTAAGGAAAATGTTTTTCCCTTATCAAATAAATTGACAGAGATGTTAAATGAACACTATTCGCATCAGACGGAACGCCGAGGTTGTGGATACACACAAGCAACTCGAGTCTTGGCTGAGTATATTAATTTTCCTCGTGACAACGTTGAAGCAACAGATTTAAAAATATTTCAAGACTATGACTTTAAAAGATTAAAGAAAATTATTGATCAAAAAAATATCTATGGTTTTGATATTGAGGATTGGCATAATCTAGATCAAAACCGCTCAATTGAAAACTTTCTCGCTGACCCGCAGCAACAAAAAAATGATGATTTTAGAGTCCTTGTTGAGCAAGAGGTCACGACCCAAGCAAGTTTAAGAAAATTATCTCAACAGGCTGAACTTGAAGAAAGCCAAGTCATTTGTTGTATGTTGGAAGATGTGATTTTACCGAAAACAGTCGAAAAAACCGGTTATGTTGAAATCCAAACATTAGCGGGAAAACCTAAAGTAGGTTCTTGCCCAATGGCTGAAAATTTTTTCCTGAAAATCGCGCACCGTTCAATGCTGAGACAAGGTTCAATCAATATTTTTATCGATGAACAAAACCGCCCATTATTGATTGAAAAAATGAATATGGGGGATGATCATTCCTGTATCAACTTACAACCTTTGATCATGAATGGTATTCGTATTCCAGTCGGTTCTTTATTTTCGGTAGAATATGATATTGAACAAATTGACAATAAAGTGCCTAATCAAGAATTCAAAGGTTATATCATTCCATATAAAGAAATTCAGGGTTTTTGGTTTTTACGATTGACCACTTTAGCGATCTCACCTGAGAATCGAAAAAGAGCGTTCACTACCCATTTTGAACAACAAGTGAATAATGGGTTATTTAGTCCTGATACAACCTTAATTAAACAGCTGAATGACGTTGCATTATCACAATTGAGAGTCGCTAGTCTCGGATAACTTTATGTTAAATGTTTGTTTTTCATCGCGCTATTTTGCTCAAACACATACCAATAGCATGGAAAAACTTGTTGCAGTTGCTGAGCAATTACAACAATTCAATCATTATAAATTTCACGAACCCCAACCTATAGATCCAGAAATTTTAAAAGCCTTGCATTCTCCAAGATATGTGGAGGCATTTTTAACAGGACAACCGACTAAACTTGCAACTTTTGCTGGTTTTAAACCATGGAATGAACAATTACGAGATGCAGTTTTGTCCATCAATGGTGGGCAAATACTGGCGACGGAGCTGGCTTTTCAACATGGTATTGCAGCCAATATTGCACAAGGTTTTCATCACGCCAATTATGACTATGGCGGTTCATATTGTACCTTCAATGGCTTGGCACTGATTGCGCAGCATTTTGCGAATAAACGAATCTTTATTTTGGATTGTGATCAGCATGGTGGCGATGGAACTGCCGAATTTACCCGAAGATTAGAGAATTTATATAATTTTAGCATTTATGGTTTGGCATTTGGCTATCCAACGTATGAACGTGCCGAAAGTCGCCATGTACATACGAAGCATGGGAGTTTTGCGCAGTATACCATGGCGATACATGAGGCTTTTCAACGAGCCAATGAGTGGAAGGCTGATATAATTATTTACCAAGCAGGCATGGATTGCCATCAAGCAGATCCTTACGGTTCAGCGTGGTTGAGTACAGAGTTAATTCAAAAACGCGATGAAATGGTATTTAATCTTGCGAAGCGGGAAGGAATTCCACTGATGTTTGTGCTGGCAGGTGGATATCAGAAGCTTGAGGATTTGGTCAATTTACATGCTCAAACTTTTCATACAGCACATCAGATTTATTATAAAAAACCATAAAGATAAAATTCATAAAAATTTGGCTGGATTACCCTATTTTTTGGCTCAATTGGGTAATGTGTATTCATGTGAGCACAATAAAATGATAATTATTCTTATTTGAGGAGCCATGCCATGTTTATCCAAAATTTAGAAAATTTTCCAATCATCCCTGTGAGCTTCCGACCCGATGATGCCGTTTCAGTCAGTGAAACCATTGCCATATATGAATCATTACTTAGCCGAAAAGAAACATTTGTCTTTCTCAGTGAAGGCGCATTTCCTGCACAAAAGGCGGATCACGAGGCACGTAAACAGGTTGCTGCTTGGGTAAAGTCAAAACGTGAGATTTTGGCACAATACGTTAAAGCATTTATCCATATTGAGCCAGATGCAGATATTCGCTTGGAAACTCAAAAGTTTGCCAATAATTTTATTAAGTTCTCAGGTTATCCGATGTTTATTGTCGATAATCATCAACAAGCGAATAAAATAATTGATGCTGTGCTCAGGAGAAAAATGGGCGAATAATAATGCAAAATGAAACCTTCCATTCACGATTGGATCAGCATAATTTGCCCTTATTTGTATTAAAAATCGATCGGCAAGTTCCAGACTGGGAACTTGCTTCTCACCAACATGAGCAAAGTCAGTTATTGGCAACTACAAGCGGATTGATTACGGTTGAAACACCATCAGGAATTTGGGTAGTTCCAGCACAGCATGCCTTATGGATTCCATCAAATACCTTACATAAAGTCAGTAGTTACGGTATTTCAACAGGTTATGTAGCATTTGTTAATACTGTGTTGCAGCATTTTTCAGCACACACATGTACCATGTTACAAATGACCCATTTAATGAATGCAATGTTAGAACGGGTTGAAACATTTTCTGAAACATCATTTGTAGAAAACAATCGACGTTTAATGGACTGTTTGCTAGATGAAATACAGTCTACTGCTCACCCAATATTTTATTTACCGATGCCAAAAGATTCGCGTATGTTACAGATCGCGCATGATTTATTAAAACAACCAGATCAAAATCTAAATTTGGCTGAATGGGCGAGTCGTTGCTGTATGAGCGAACGCAGTTTGACACGGATTTTTCATCACAATACTGGAATGAGTATTAATCAATGGCGGCGAAAATTACATGTGGTCTTGGCACTGCAATGGTTGACTGATGGGGATTCAGTCCATCAAGTTGCAATGAAATTGGGCTATGACAGTGATAGTTCTTTTATCGTCATGTTTAAGAAAATTATGCATCTATCGCCAAAAAGTTATATGCGACAATCATGAGAAATAATCAATAAAACCCAAGTGCGTTATTATGCAAAAAATGAATAATAGCCAGAATCATCTGGCTATTTAATTGTTCTCTTTAAACTTCAGCATTCACTAAAGGGGTTTCGACCGTAAAGTTAGGGGGGGTCAAAACGGTTTTTCTTAACTCGCTAGAAAGCTCTGGATAGTCCAGTGTGTAATGTAGACCTCGTGACTCTTTACGTTGCATCGCACAGCGCACGATCATTTCTGAAACCATGACCAGATTCCGTAATTCAATCAAGTTCTTACTGACATGGTAGTCTTGATAATACTCAGTAATCTCTTTTTTAAGCATTTCAATACGGTGTAAGGCACGTTGCAAACGTTTCGTGGTACGAACAATACCAACATAGTTCCACATGGTTTGGCGCAGCTCATCCCAGTTTTGTAAGATGACCACATCCTCATCTGGATTTGTTGACTGAGATGCATCCCATTCAGGAACATTCGGGCTTTCAAATTGGTGGTCAAATTTGGCTTCAATATCTTTTGCCGCACTCATGCCATATACGAAACACTCTAGCAGTGAATTACTTGCCATACGGTTTGCACCATGTAAACCTGTATAGGATGTCTCGCCAATCGCATATAAACCTGCAATGTCTGTTTGGCTGTTTTCATCCACAACGACACCACCACAGGTATAGTGTGCAGCTGGTACGACTGGAATCATATCCTGGGTAATATCAATTCCCAACTCCAAGAGACGAGCATACAGGGTAGGGAAGTGCTCTTTGACAAATTCTTTAGGTTTATGACTAATGTCCAACCAGACATGCCGAATACCTAGACGTTTGATTTCATAGTCAATTGCACGGGCGACAATATCTCGTGGAGCAAGTTCAGCACGTTCGTCAAAGCGTAACATGAAACGTTCGCCATCAGGGAGACGTAAATACGCACCTTCGCCTCGCATCGCTTCAGTGATTAAGAAAGAGCGTGCTTGAGGGTGATATAAACAGGTTGGATGAAATTGATTAAACTCCATATTTGCAACACGACAACCTGCTCGATATGCCATGGCAATTCCATCACCAGTCGCAATATCAGGGTTCGAGGTGTACAAATAAGCTTTCATGGCGCCCCCACAAGCAAGTGCGGTAAATGGGGCTAAAAACGTATGTACTTTTTCGTTGCTTTCATCTAAGGCATAAAGACCCACTGCTCGGTTCTGTTGTTGTTTGTGCCCCAGCTTATGTGTAGTGATTAAATCAATCGCAATGTAGTTTTCAAAAATTTCGATATTTTTCTTTTCACGGGCTCTTTCAACTAAGGTGGTTGAAATCGCTTTCCCAGTGGCATCAGCTGAATGGATGATACGCCTTTGAGAATGTCCACCTTCACGGGTCAAGTGTAGTTGCTCATCTTCATCTAAGGTAAACTGAACACCGTGGTTTAACAGGAAATCGACTGAAGGTCGTCCACCTTCAACAGTATGCTTCACTGCATCAAGCTCACATAAATGCGCGCCTGCAATCATAGTGTCATCAATATGCTGTTGAATGGAATCAGTTTCATCAAGCACAGCAGCAACACCACCTTGAGCATAATAAGTGCTTGCATCTGTCAATGTAGATTTTGCTAAAACAGCAATATTGAAATGTTCAGGTAAGGATAAGGCTAAACTTAAGCCTGCACCGCCACTACCCACAATAATCACATCGAATTGATGAGTTGTGTTTAAATTAGGCATGTCCATCAGCTAATTTGAAAAATGTTTGCTAATAACACTCTTTTTTTTAACAAATTACAATAGTTAGATGCGTCAGATTTTAGTATAAATAGGCTATTCTCAGTCTCTTAATATGATTTTAAGTAAAGTATTGTTTTATAAAAAAATGTAAACATATTATTACGCAAAGACATCAAATAATATGTTACAAATATTTTTTAAGCACAATCATCAGATGTAGGTTCGTGATAAATGAGTAATGGTCTAATGCAAAAAGGAATGTATGCAGCAGTATTCACTGTCGCTGCGGCTACATCACAAGTACAAGCTTCAACACCTGTCGATTTCTCTAATTTGGTTGAACAGGTGAGTCCGGCAGTTGTTAGTGTAAACGTTGTGAAAAAACTCTCTCAGGAAGAATTGCTACAGCAGCAAGTGCCTGAAATTCTGAAACGTTTCTTTGGTAATCAGATCATTATTCCGCAACAGCGAGCGCCACAAGAAAAAACAGCTTATGGCAGTGCATTCTTTATCAGTAAAGATGGTTATCTACTCACCAACCATCACGTGGTTGAAGATGCTTCTAAAGTGACCATCATGCTCAATGACCGTCGCGAAATTGATGCTAAAGTGGTGGGGAGTGATGAACGTACAGATGTGGCTTTGCTTAAAGTTGAAGGAAATAATTTCCCATCATTGTCGGTAGGCAATGTCGATCAACTTAAAGTGGGCCAGCCTGTACTTGCGATTGGTTCACCATTTGGTTTTGACTATTCTGCATCAGCAGGTATTGTCAGTGCGAAATCGCGAAATATGATGGGCGAAACTTCTGTTCCATTTATTCAAACTGATGTTGCCTTAAACCCTGGTAACTCAGGTGGTCCACTGTTTAACCAACAAGGTCAAGTGGTTGGAGTAAATTCGCGTATCTTTAGTGGTACAGGTGGGTATATGGGCTTGTCATTCTCTATTCCGATAGATGTCGCGATGGATGTCGTGGACCAACTGAAGAAGAATGGTAAGGTGACACGTTCATATCTTGGTGTAATGTTACAAGATATCGATCGAAATCTTGCAGAAGCGTATAAGTTGGATAAACCCGAAGGTTCATTGATTACTCAAGTAGCACCAAATTCGCCAGCAGAAAAAGCGGGCTTTAAATCAGGTGATGTGATCCTAAAATATAATGGTTCACCAATTTCACGTACTTCAGAATTATTGAATTATTTGAATCGTACTCAACCAAATCAATCCGTGAAACTTGAAGTATTGCGTGATGATAAGCCGAGAGTGATTACGGCAACATTAACAGTTGCTCCTGATGATACTCCAGCAAAAGTTGATAATACGACAACGTCAGCTAAGCCTCACAAAGGTCCTGTCATTGGTGTTGCGATTCGTGCTTTGACTGAGCAAGAAAAGAATCGTTTAAATGTGAAAGGTGGTGTGTTAATTCAAGATGTAACACGAGGCGGTTTGGCTGCTCAATCTCGAATCTTGCCAGGTGATGTGATTACGCAAGTGAACAATAAGAAAATCAACACACCGAATGATTTCGTGGATGCTGTAGCAGAGTTGCAGAAAAATACCGTTGCACGTGTGGCAATTGTGCGTGAAGGGCAACATGCGATGATTGGATTACGTATTCAATAAATCGACTTGATGTGAATCAGCCACTCTAAGAGTGGCTTTTTTATGTCAAAATGCAGTAGATTTTTTAAATAGTGATCAAGAGAGAAGGAACGTTTACATGAGCTCAGTATTTGATTTGGTTATTCAAGTTAAACCAGAACATATCGATGTTTTAGGTCATGTGAATAATGTTGTCTATGTGCAATGGATGCAGGATGTGGCCTCAGCACATATTGAAACTTTAGGTGTAGGCTTAGATCAATATTTGGAAATGAAGCATGCTATGGTGGCAGTAGAACATCATGTGCAGTACCGCAAAGCAGCGGTGTTAGATGATAAGATCATTTTACGGACATGGCTCTATGATATTAACGCCTTGTATTCTTTCCGTCAGTATGCGTTTTTTAATGCCAAAGATCAGACTTTACTATTTACAGGCAATACCAAATGGGCGTGCATTGAAATTGCCACAGGTCGTCCAAAGCGTATGTCACCAACCTTTATACAGGCTTATCAACCGATAAATACAGACATAGATCCTTATGATTTAAACTCAATCGTAACAGTTTGAATCAAGACTCATGATTTGTTTTGAGTTTGATCATTAAAATAGTTTGGATTAATTCATCCAATAAAATTTTACAGATTGAATATTGCTTTATAAGTTAAAGAAAAAGGTAAAATTCAAGTGCGAGTGAAAACTTTAAATTTAAGATTTATTTTTCTCAAAAGCAACAGTCTGTAGTTGAATTGACGTTGAACGTAATCGTGGGCGGTAGCTGTGATCAAAGACCAATTTAACCCGAAAATTTAGCTCGATTAGAATAAGGGTAATGTAGGTCAAAGCACAGACAGATAATAATTTTGCCAAACCTAAAGCAAGTGGATAACCACCATCAAAACGCCATAGAAAACCTGCACTGATTGCGGCTAAAGCATATAAAATATTGGCACTAAAACGAGTTCGACCAATTTGTTTGGTTTTTGAGGACAGTTTTAGGATGATTGTTGCGCTATACCATCCCCACAGCGCACCAATCACAATATCTAATGGCCAGTGAACACCAACCACCACACGGCTTAATGCGATCAACGTTGCCAATGAAATTACACAGAAAGTAAATGCTCTGTGATATCTAAAACTATTGAGCTTAATATATTTACTCAATACACCCGCCAGTACAAATGCTGTTGCGGCATGACCGGAAGGGAAGCTATGATATTTTAGTGTCTTTCCGATGATCTCAACATTGTCTATGCCTAGATAAGTAATCGGACGAACAATTTCAAGGAATTGTTTAACGACATGTACACCTAAGCCAGTAATGAGTACTGCAAGAAGACCTAACCAAAGTAGATGAGCGTTGTGACGACAGAAAAATATCAACAGGACATAAGCCGTTAAACCATCTCCCATAAAGGTTATATTTTGCCAAAACCAATCTGAGTGTGGTGGCATTCCATTGATCATTAAGAAAAGCGGCGTATTGATTGCATAATAGTGATGAATAAGTTCCCAAGCTAAAACGCAAAATATTGGAACAATAAAGAATAGAATCATCATGAACTTCCTTTAATTTTCGGAAGTTTGACTAAAACAACACCTCCTTTGTTGAATAGAACTTCTGCATTAGGAAAGGCTTGAAGATTTTCTAAACCTGTGAAAACCACCTCGCCAGGTCTAGGTTCTCGTATAGGAACAACTTTTTGTAAGTAGATACTGAAACTGGGCATGTCATGACGCCACATCACAATGGGTTGCGTAATCTTCTGCGCAAATATTCCAGCTTGTTTGACAGGCTGCTGCTGAATAGATCCATAGGCAGGTATCACCACATGAATGATGGTTAAACTGAAAATGATGCTGGCTAAAACCTGACGTAGCCAAAGCACGTATTGACTACGGAATAAAATGATGAGTATGAGGAGGAGCGCGAAAAAAATAGAAAGCCGATATTGCAAATCCAAAAATGGTAATCCATCCCGGACCATTGCCACCACTTCAATTTTCTTTTCATGCGCAATAATGTACTGTCCAATTTCTGGAAGAAAAATCAGCAGCAGCATCAATAAAACGATGGGTAATGCGACTAAGTAGCGTGATTGCAATTGATCGCGATATTTTGCCATCAGGATAAAAATTGGTGTTACACCATATAAAAGATAATGTGGAAGCTGGGTTTTAGAAAAGCTGAAGAATATCAGCACAAATAAAAACCAGCTCCAGCAAAAAATATCGAGCGAATCAAGACGCTTTAAAGCAGAAGAAGAAAAAAACAGCCGCAGATGACTTAATAACTGAAGAAAGAAACCTGTGACAGGCATAAAAACCAATAAACTTACAGGCAGGTAGTAAAGTAAATTCCCACCATGATTTTCCATCGTATTGGAAAATCGAGAAAGATTGTGCTTTAAGAAAAAGCCGTCAATAAATGCTTGCCCTTGTGCGAGATATTCAGCAATGTACCAAGGTAAGAAAACTGTAAGGCAAATTAACCATCCAAGTGGATTGATCAGCAAACCTTGCCAAGCTTTAAATTTTTTACTTAATAAGGCGTAAATTGTGATGCTGGCAATAGGGATTAAAATAGCAATCGGACCTTTGGTCAGTACACCTAAACCGACCCATAAATAAGCGCGTAAGGCATATTTTGCCGAGCTTTGTTGAGTGTCTTGCTGATTAAAATGACGATAAGCATCAAATAAAGCAAGACAGATCCATAAATTAAGCAAAGCATCAGCTGTGGCTGCGCGTGCGATAATTGAGATAATCAGTGAACTCGCAAGCAGGATACAGGCTGTTGCTGCTTTTGAGGTATCTAAAAGCTGCCGACAAAACTCATAAATTGCCCAACACCACAGTGTGGCACATAATGCAGATGGAAGGCGTAATGAGAATTCATTTAATCCAAATAGAAAGACAGAAATGGCTTGCAACCAGTAGATCAAAATGGGCTTGTCAAAGCGCAATTCACCTCCCATATAGGTGGTGATATAATCGCCTCGAATTAACATTTCCATGGTCGCAGAACTAAAAGCACCTTCATCAAGATCAAATAATGGTGAGCTTCCCAAACCTATTAAAAAATTCAAAGCAAGCAATAAAATTAACCAACGCGATTGAAAAAGTTTTTGGGTTGATTGAAAAAGCGGGGAGATTAATATTGATGTCTGACCTGTCATTGCCCCCTCCGATGCTGATAAACACGGCGAATGAGATAACTTTTATGATTTTTACTGTCTAGATAAGTTCGAGTAATCAGTTCAGCGATAATACCAGTCATCAAAAATTGTAGTGACATCAACACGCACATCACGCCAATGAGCAGCATGGGACGTGTACCGATGGAGTGACCCAGAATATATTTATCAATTGCCAGATAGGTCAGCATCACACTACCGATACAGCCCAAGAGCAGTCCGATTGAACCAAATAAATGACCGGGACGCATGAGATAACGTTGAAAGAACATCACTGACATTAAATCTAATATCACGCGAATCGTTCGAGAAATACCATATTTGGATTGCCCGAATTGTCTGGCATGGTGACGTACTGGTACCTCTCCAATACGTGAAACGGGAACGACACTGGCAACCCACAAAGGAATAAAACGATGCATTTCGCCGACTAAACGGATTTGTTTGATAATTTCGGCACGGTATATTTTTAGGCTGCATCCATAATCATGTAAGCGTAGACCTGATATTCGACCAATCAATCGATTGGCGAGTAAGGAAGGAATTTTTCTTAACAATAAGGCGTCTTGTCGGTTTTTACGCCACCCCACCAAGAGATCAAGATCCTGATCGATCAGTTGTTGCAACATGGCTGGAATATCATGTGGATCGTTCTGTAAGTCACCATCCATCGTCACAATGTACTGCCCTTGAGACTCGTCAATTCCAGCCTGCATGGCTGCTGTTTGCCCATAGTTGCGGCTTAATTGAATCAGTCGTGCATTCAAAGGGCTTTGAAGTAATTTTTGCTGAATAGTGTATACGGTAGCATCACAACTACCATCATCAACCACGATTAATTCCCAAGGTCGCTGTTGAGTGCCTAAAGCCTGTTGTATGGTGTCGATTAAAGCGACAACGGTTTCCTCTTCATTGTAAAGAGGAATTATCAGTGAGAAAAAAATAGATGAGTAAGAGGGCTTAAGTAGATATAGCTCTTCCTCAGGTTGTAATAAAAATGCGTTATGCATAGCTGATGTAATTGTTATTGATTCGTGTTTGAATTATATATTGTTAAATTTAACTGAAAGATTACGATTCCATGATTTTTTAATGACAATAACAAAAGGTAGCGCCTGTGTCTGAACAGAGAGATCCAAATATAAATAATCAAGTTGGCAGGCGACCCAAATATTTGCCACAACTGTTACTGATGATTGCCATCGTTTTGTATGGTACGGTGATTGAATGGTGGTTTGGTTGGTTACAAGTTTTTGAGGCTTGGGCACATGTGCCTATCCAATATTTGATTATGGCTTTGATCCTGCTGCAGATGACTTATCTGATACGAGGTTGGCGAATTTATGATTTCTTTTTACCCATCACCCGTGGGCAGGGGATGACATGTTGCCGAATCATGCTGATTCATAATCTACTCAATAACTTATTGCCTTTTCGTTCTGGAGAAATCAGTTTTCCTATACTGATGCGACGTTATTTTACTGTAAGCCTTAGCTATGCGACTGCGGGATTATTACTGCTTAGAATACTTGATTTACAAGTGCTGCTTGGATTGGGTTTTTTCGCCCTTTTATTGTTAAAACACTCTAATAATGTATGGTTGTGGGGGGGGATGGTTTTATGGTTCACGTCACCATTAATAATATTACTTTTTACGCCGTGGCTAAAACGTTATTCAGAAAAGCTCAATACTCAGGGGCGATTGAAAAATTTACTTGAACAAGTTTTATTGGCAATGCCATTGCATTTGAACAGTTTACTGCGGAGTTGGTTATTCACGCTCATCTGCTGGGGAAGCAAGATTATGGTTTTTGCAGCTGTTTTAGGCTGGTTCATTCCATTGCAATGGTGGGAAGCAGTGGGTGTGAATATTGGAGGCGAGTTGAGTTCTGTGTTACCTATTCATGCCCCAGCAGGACTTGGGACCTATGAAGCCGCAATTTTGGCAACTGGAAAACTGTTTAATCTCTCAGAAGCTAAAGCATTATTATTTGCCGCTGTACAATTGCATTTGCTGATACTCATCAGCACACTATTCGGCGGTTTAATCGCGTTATTTATCCCTGCTCATGTTCAGTTTCCAACTAAAACTAAGGCAAATAAAAAGCAGGAAAAAGATGAAATAGATTGAAAGGGAAACTTACATACAGCCTATCGGAGAGATAGTTTTTCTCAAAGCCTTACTATATTTTTAACATTGATCTGCTTATACTGTGCAGCAATTGGGAAATTTCATTTTTTGCACGCCATAGGTACTTTTGATATTGAGTACATGATGGTGTACATATTTTTAGAGTAGTTTATGGCAGTAGCTAAGAAGTCTGTTAATATCAATAACATACGCAATTTTTCTATTATCGCACACATCGACCACGGAAAGTCGACTCTTGCTGACCGATTTATCCAAATGTGTGGTGGATTACAAGATCGTGAAATGCAGGCTCAGGTTTTAGACTCTATGGAGCTTGAGCGTGAGCGTGGAATTACCATTAAAGCGGCTTCGGTAACATTGTATTACACACACCCAAATGGTCAAGAATACCAGTTAAACTTTATTGATACTCCGGGACACGTTGACTTCTCTTATGAAGTTTCTCGCTCATTGGCTGCCTGTGAGGGTGCTTTATTGGTGGTCGATGCTGCACAAGGTGTAGAAGCGCAATCAGTTGCCAACTGTTATACCGCCATTGAACAAGGTTTAGAAGTACTGCCAATTTTGAATAAAATTGACTTGCCTCAAGCTGAACCTGAACGTGTAATCCATGAAATTGAAGAAATTATTGGAATTGAAGCAACACATGCACCGACTTGTTCAGCAAAAACAGGTTTAGGTGTTGAGTCAGTTTTAGAAACTTTGGTTGATATTATTCCTGCACCTCAAGGTGATCGTGATGCACCGCTCCAAGCACTGATTATTGACTCATGGTTTGATAACTATTTGGGCGTGGTTTCTTTGGTTCGAATCAAACAAGGTCGTGTGCGTAAAGGCGATAAGATGTTGATGAAATCAACAGGTCAGTCGCATATCATTACCTCAGTGGGTATTTTTAATCCAAAACATACAGAAACAGGTATTTTAGAGGCTGGTGAAGTTGGTTTTGTGATTGCTGGGATCAAAGATATTTTTGGTGCGCCAGTGGGTGATACGATTACACTTGCAACAACACCAGAAGTTGAAACTTTACCCGGCTTTAAAAAGGTCAAACCACAGGTCTATGCGGGCTTGTTCCCAATTGATGCCAGCGATTTTGAACCATTCCGTGAAGCCTTACACAAACTGCAAATCAATGACTCTGCATTATTCTTTGAACCTGAAAGTTCAGATGCGCTTGGTTTTGGTTTCCGCTGTGGCTTCTTAGGCATGTTGCACATGGAAATCGTACAGGAACGTTTAGAACGTGAGTATGATTTAGATCTGATCAGTTCTGCACCAACAGTGATCTATGAAGCATTGATGAAAAATGGTCAAACGATTTATATCGACAGCCCATCTAAAATGCCAGACGGTTCAACTGTAGAAGATTTACGTGAACCCATTGCAGAATGCCATATCCTTGTTCCTCAAGAATATTTGGGCAATGTGATGACGCTGTGTATTGAGCGTCGTGGTGTACAAAAAGATATGAAGTTCTTGGGTAATCAAGTATCGATTAGCTTTGAAATTCCGATGGCTGAAGTGGTCATGGATTTCTTTGATAAATTGAAATCATGCTCACGTGGGTTTGCCTCTTTAGATTATAACTTTGTCCGTTTTGAAAGTTCATCTCTGGTTAAGGTTGATGTATTAATTAATGGTGATAAGGTTGATGCTTTAGCAATGATTTGTCATCGTAATGATGCACGTCACCGCGGTATTGCTTTAGTTGAAAAAATGAAGGATTTGATTCCACGTCAAATGTTTGATGTTGCGATTCAAGCCGCAATTGGTGCGCAAATCATTGCGCGTTCAACGGTAAAAGCGATGCGTAAAAACGTATTGGCTAAATGTTATGGTGGTGACGTTTCTCGTAAGAAGAAATTGTTATCTAAACAAAAAGAAGGTAAGAAACGTATGAAGCAGGTGGGTAGTGTTGAAATCCCACAAGAAGCGTTCCTTGCTGTGTTAAAAGTAGAAAGATAAAAACTAGAGGTCTGATTGGTCATGGATTTTGATTTTAATTTAATTCTCGTTCCTGTAACGCTGGTATTTTTTGCGCTGTGGTTACTTGATAAGTTTGTACTGAAACAACGTGCAACAAAAGGAAAGGGGAATGAAAATGTCGTTATTTCATGGGCATATGATTTCTGGCCTGTTCTAGCGGTTGTTCTTGTTTTACGCTCTTTCTTCTTTGAGCCATTCAATATTCCTTCTGACTCTATGGTTCCGACTCTAGAGACAGGAGATTATATTTTGGTTAATAAGTTTCAGTATGGCGTACGTTTACCAATTACTAATACCAAGATTCTGGATATTGGTGAACCACAACGTGGTGATGTTGCTGTATTCCGTTATCCTGAAAATCCAAAAATTAGCTATATCAAGCGTATTATTGGATTACCGGGTGACCATATTGAATTTAATCAAGGTCAGTTGACGATTAATGGCAAAAATGTAGAGCAAGTTCCAGCTGAATTTAGTCGTGAAAAAGATATTTTAGATACACCAAAATCGATTTACTACTATGAAACAATGGGTACCCATAAGCATTTAGTTCGTTTATTGGAAGGTCAAAACCCGCTTGTTGCTGCATTCAATTATGCACAGAACAAACAAGACTTACCTTATGTAGCGACTGCAAATGATCGTTTTGTGAAGTCAAATGGTCAAAGTTGGGAAGTGACTGTGCCTAAAGGTCAATATTTTGCGATGGGTGATAACCGTGACCAAAGTGCCGACAGTCGTTTTTGGGGATTTGTACCTGAAGAGAATTTAACAGGGCATGCAATTTATGTTTGGATGCATAAAGAGCCAGGTCTAAAAATTCCATCATTTAGCCGTAATGGAGCAATTCAATAAAACCGAGTTGCAGCAAGCGTTAGAAATAAAGAAAGGTCAATGTTTATTGACCTTTCTTTTTTATCTGTTAAAACTATGAAGTTATATTGATTTATAAGAAAAATAAAACAGAACAAATGATTAGAACTAGCAACTTGACGTCGTTTAAAGGATAATAGTGGCGATAAATTTTTTATCACAGTATTGTTTTCCAGTGTATAAGAAGTTTATAGCCAATTGAAAATGATGAATCTGCCTAAATCAAATGGTTTGATCTTGGCGGTTGCTGATTTTTTAATCGTCATTAGGGATTATTTATTCTTACCTGTTGGATAAAAAAATGCGTAAAAATCAACAAGGCGCTTCATATATTGGAATTTTATTGGGGATAATTGCTTTAGCTTTTATGTTGAAAATCATAGTAGCTGTATGGCCATTATACTGGGATGATCGTGTGATTAACGGTCAAATTGTAGAGCAAATCAAAAATAGCTCTGCTGAAATCACACCATTGAAATTTGCAACAGAAGTTGACAAAAGGTTAGAAATGAACAATATCCGAGACACTAAATTCGAAGATATTGCGACTGTTTCAACTAAAGATGGTTTACAAGTGACTAAAAAATATGAAGTACGAAAAAATTTCATGCTGAATATTGATTTAGTCCTCACTTTCGAGAAGAGTTTTGATCAAAGGTCAGTTGAAAGTAAGTGATCTTCGCTTACAAAGTAGAATCGGTTACCAGTTTAAACAACCCGAGTTATTACAACTCGCGCTGACTCATCGTTCGGTGAGTCACAAACACAACTATGAGCGTCTAGAGTTTCTGGGTGACTCATTGTTGGGGATGATCATCGCAAATTACTTATATAATGCCTATCCGCATGAAAATGAAGGGCGTTTAACCCGTATGCGTGCAACTTTAGTGCGTCAAGAAGCGTTGGGTAAAATTGCCAATGACTTAAAATTAAGTCAAAGTTTAATTTTAAGTACAGGTGAATTGAAATCTGGCGGTCATCATCGTGAGTCAATATTGGCAGATACTGTTGAAGCGATCATTGGGGCGATTTATACAGAAAGTCAAGATTTACCTTTATTGGAATCCATTGTTCTGAAATGGTATGAACCTTATTTGGATCATATCGAACCTACAGATCAGTTAAAAGACCCGAAATCACGCTTACAAGAGTATTTACAAGCCCGTAAAAAACATCTCCCTGTTTATGAGGTGGTTGATATTCAAGGTGATGCACCCAATCAACATTTTAAAGTAGAATGTACTATAGATGGCTTACCTAAAATGATGGGTGAGGGATCGAGTCGCCGTTTTGCAGAACAGGCAGTCGCGGCGGATTTTTTAAAGCTATTGGAGCAGTAAACTGCATGAATACACATTCCGATCACAATGATGCTGATCACGAGTCGTCTGAAAACGGCAATGATTTAATTAATCAATTTTTTAGCTCACAAGGCACTGAAATTCCTTCGGATTATCGCAGTGGTTTTGTGGCAATTGTGGGACGTCCAAATGTGGGTAAATCCACTTTGATGAACCATTTATTAGGTCAAAAGTTATCGATTACTTCACGTAAACCGCAAACCACTCGCCATAAAATCATTGGTATTGATAGCCGTGAAAAGTCGCAGGCAGTTTTTGTGGATACTCCGGGTATGCATAAAAAAGAAGTGCGTGCCATCAATAAAATGATGAACAAAGCTGCACACTCTGCTTTACGTGATGTCAATCTGGTTTTATTTGTGCTTGATGCCCAAAAATGGACTCAGAACGATGAGTTGGTTTTAGAGAAACTTAAAAACGCAGAAATGCCAGTGGTTCTCATCATCAACAAGATTGATACCTTAGAAAATAAGCGCATGGTGTTGCCGTTGATTCAAGAACGTGCAAAGTTAATGAATTTTGCTGAAATTGTTCCAGTGTCTGCATTGCGCGGTGCAAACTTGGATCATTTGCGTGATGCGATTGAAAAATATCTACCTTTCCAACCGCCATTGTACTCATTGGATCAGTTGACTGACCGTTCTGAACGCTTTCTTGCGAGCGAAATTATTCGTGAGAAAATTATGCGTCAGTTAGGTGAAGAACTTCCTTATGATTTAACAGTTCAAATTGAATCCTTTAAAACAGAAGAAGCAACGATCAATGAAAAGACTGGTCGTCCTAAAGCTGCATGTACATACATTGATGCTACAATTTTTGTTGATCGCCCTGGTCAGAAAGCCATCGTGATTGGTGAAAAAGGTGCTAAGCTGAAAAAAATTGGTATGGATGCTCGTATCGACATGGAAAAAATGTTTGAGCAAAAAATCATGTTAACGCTTTGGGTCAAAGTTAAAGGTGGTTGGTCTGATGACGAACGTGCTTTAAAAAGTCTAGGCTATAGCGATATTTAAGTCATTTTGTTGGGAACTGTCATGATCCGAGTTATTTCCATTCTTGCATGCGTCATAATCCTACAAGGCTGTATTACTAAAATTGTGACGGTTCCAGTCAAAGTTGCTTATAAAACCACAAAAGGCGTCGTCAAAGGGACTGCGGCTGTTGTGGGGGCTGTTATTCCTGATGGGGATGACGATGAAGACAAGAAAAAAGAAAAGGATGATTAAGATAAAGCAAGATGCGCAATGAAATCTTGCATGGTTATTTAATCCATCATCGAAAATACCGCGAACGTAGTCATATTGTGCACTTGTTTACGCAAGAGCATGGTCGTGTCGATGGTATTCTTCGACAAACTCCACCTCCTCAATATCAACCGATTACCTTGCAAGCTTCAGGAAAATCTGAGCTTAAAAACTTTTCTAAACTGGAAATTTTAAATCAGCCGATTTTCTTTTATGGAGATGCCTTTTTTTCAGGTTTCTACCTCAATGAGATCATTCTTAGGCTTTGTCCACTTGAAGAAATGATGCCTGAAACTTTTCAGCAATATCATATGACATTGCAACATTTGCAGAAATTAGCTGAACATACACAGGCAGATTTATTTCTTCGACAAATTTTACGTCTGTTTGAACATGCGCTTCTGGAAGAGTTAGGCTTTCCATTGGATTATGAACATGATTCAAATCAACAGATGATTATACCCGCACAACGTTATCAGTTCCAATTATCAGAAGGCTTTACTCCTGTATCACATACTTCTTCAGCCACTTTGCTCGGACAACAAATTTTGAGTATGGCAAGCTATGAAAAAGGTAGGGATTTTAGTCCAGAACAGTTACAATTATTGTCCAAGCTCTACCGACAAATGATTACATCGCTTTTGGGTGATCGACCATTAAAAAGTCGTCAGCTTTGGGTTCAAAACGCTCAATCTAAATCTTTGAGCCGTTAATTTCACTTTATTGGTTAATTAGGAAAATGTTATGGCTGCATTGCTAGGTGTAAACATTGATCATGTTGCAACACTAAGACAAGCACGTGGAACAACTTATCCTGATCCTGTGAAAGCAGCATTGATCTGTGAACAAGCAGGGGCGGAAGGCATTACTTTACACTTGCGTGAAGATCGTCGTCATATTCAAGATGATGATGTACGCCGTATGCGACCAGTATTGAAAACCAGAATGAATTTAGAGATTGCTGTAACTGATGAAATGGTTGCATTTGCAACAGAGATCAAACCGCATCATGTTTGTTTTGTGCCTGAAAAGCGCCAAGAAGTGACCACTGAAGGTGGTTTGGATGTTGTTGGGCATTTTGCAGATGTAAAAGCGGCAACACAAACACTCACCGCAATTGGCTGTGATGTTTCATTATTTATTGATCCTGACTTTGCGCAAATTGATGCAGCCATTGCCTGTGGTGCGCCTACGATTGAGTTGCACACAGGTGCATATGCAGATGCTGAATCTGTTGCAGAACAACAAGCGGAGCTTGAGCGTATTGTGAAAGGTGCGGAATACGCAGCAGCTCAAGGTTTGGTGGTGAATGCGGGTCATGGTTTGAATTTGGACAATGTTGCTGCAATTGCTGCTATTCCACAGATTCATGAATTGAATATTGGGCATTCTATTATTGCCGAAAGTGTATTTGTCGGTTTGGCGCAAGCTGTAAAAGACATGAAAGCCGCTATTCAAGCTGCAGCTTAAGTTACCTTTTGATTTACCTTATTGAATTTTGATCATGTCGAATATGAATTATGATGAACTCATGCAACCTGTGATTGCTTTTTTGGGCTGTGAAACGCCAAAAGCTTGGTTGGATGAAGCATTAAACAATCTCCCATTGCTGATGCAAGATCATGCGAATTGTGAAAAGAAAGCAGCAGGAACAGCAATGAACTTGATGTTTCGCTACAGTTTTTTTACCGATTTACAAGTGAAACTGGCACAGCTTGTTCGTGAAGAAATGTTGCATTATGAGCAAGTTTTAGAATTTATGCAAAAACGTGGTCAAGCGTGGCAAGGGCTAAGTGCGGGTCGCTATGCTGGTGGATTGCGTAAGGAAATTCGAACTTACGAGCCTGAAGCTTTGATCGATATTTTAGTCATTGGTGCTTTTGTTGAAGCTCGGTCGTGTGAGCGTTTTTACGCATTGGCACCGTTGGTGGATGATGAGCTTGGGCGTTATTACCGTTATTTGCTAAAATCAGAGTCACGCCACTATGAAGACTATTTGGCATTGGCTTTAGATGTTGCTCAAACTGCAAAATTAAAAGATCCTGAAGAAGATATTCAACAACGTATTGAATTGATTCGTGAAGTGGAAAAAGAGTTGATTTTAACTCCAGACAAAACTTTCCGCTTCCATAGTGGAGTACCCCTCAAGGGACGTGCTTAAGTCGAGATCTGTAGAAAAGACCAAAGTACTATTTTGGTCTTTTCGATTTTATAATCAAAAAAACGATAAAAACACTGATTTAAAATTTTTCTATTCCAGCCCAACCTGCTTGAGGATAGCGATCTCCTTGTATGTGCTCAGGGCTAAAGAGTTGATCTAGTTGCTGAATCTGTATATCACTCAACATGACCTGATTAGCTTTTAAGTTATCTTGTAAATAACGTGATTGTCGGGTTCCAAAAATAGGCGTGACATGAGTAAATTTACCCATTAACCATGCTAAAGCGACTTGGGCATTGCTATGTTTCCATGAAGCACATATTTGACTAAACTTTTCTAGCAAAAGCTGATTTTTATGGAATGAATCCCCTTGTAATCGAGGGAGGTGTTTTCTGAAATCTTGTGCATCCATTGTTGCTGGATTTAAATCAGCCGTTAAAAATGCACGTCCTAATGGACTATAGGCAACAAACTCAACATTGAGTTCTGAGCAGGTCTGGAGTAACTCTTGCTCTTGCTCTTGCTCTGGCTCTCTTGACCAAAGTGAATACTCACTTTGTACTGCCGTAACAGGTGCAACCGCATTTGCTCTTTTGAGCGATTGAGCAGAAATTTCGGAAAAACCAAAACTTTTGATTTTGCCTTGTCGAATTAAGTCTGATAGTGTCCCTGTTACATCCTCAATCGGGACTTCAGTTTGTCGACGATGACAATAATATAGATCAATCTGCTCAATGCCTAAACGTGTTAAAGATGCTTCACAAGCTTGGCGAATATAGTTTGGCGTGTTGTCGATACGTCGTTCATAGTGATTTTGATCACGTACAATTCCAAATTTAGTTGCAATCACTATCGCATCTCGTTGATTTCGATAATGTGCGATAAACTGTGCTAATAATTTTTCGTTGTGTCCATGTCCGTAGGTATCTGCGGTATCAAAAAAATTAATCCCAGAATCAAATGCTTCCTCTAAAATTCTAAGTGAATTTTGATCATCTGTTTGACCATAAAATTCACTCATTCCCATACATCCTAAGCCCATTGCTGAAATTTCAAGTGATGTCTGATTTAAATTCTTCATTTTGCTTGACCTATATAAGAGGGTTCATCTTTCAACCATGAGTCATGTAGCCATTTTTCTGTTTTGCGATGTCCAGGAAAGTTAATCCAAACAATATCTCTTTCAAAAATAATTGGATGTTGATTTTTTCCAACTATGACCCAAAACCAACGACCATCATTTAAATTGCGCATTTTGACTTTCATGCCTGAAATTTTTTGATTATTTCCATTGAGCTGTATAGTTTCATCATGCTGATCAACCCATTGAATTTTTCTATGTTGCAGTAAATCAGGTGCATAACGTTGTAAAAAATCATCAGCAATTTTTTGTGCCTGTACTTTGCTGGGTAAATTTCCATGAACCAGACTTGCATCTAAATAAGAAAATCCTTTCAAATTATGTGCAGCGTCTGATAAATAGCTAAAGTTTTCTTCACCTAATCTAAATGATGGTGATTTTTGAAAGCGTATCCATTGCACTTGTTGAGCATCAGTCGGGACAGGTTGCTCATGTACTTTTTGATAATGTGTGGGCATAAATTCAGCCAAAAATTGAGATATTTTACTTTCCTGACTGGGGGTATTTATCGGTGCTGTAACATTTGCAGAGCATGAAGCAGTAAATAAGGCACTGCCAAAAATTAAGGCGTATTTCATAGGGTGACTCCTAAGTTATTAAGTTAAGATTTGCGGGAATAACAGCAATAGCTTCTACTTCAACTAAAACATTAGGGTGAAATAACTGCGCAACACCAATAAGACTGCTCGCAGGTGGTAATTGTGGATCAATAAATTGATCTCTAACTTTTCGAATTATGAGCAACTGATCAGGCTTTAGATCACGGATATAAATAGTCAGTTTTACCAAATGTTGAGTGCTGATACCTGCCTGATGTAGTGTTTTTTCAATATTTTGAAAGGCTAAATGAAGTTGTTTCTCCAGATCAGCCTGTAAAATTTCTCCTTGTTCTGTTATTGGCACATGCCCTGACAAGTACATGAGTTGTCCTTGTTGCACGACGATTGCTTGTGAAACATTAGGAATATTCAAATGGATCGGATTGATTGCATGGAGGATTGGATTGGTTGATGGTGTTGTTTGTTGATACATATCGACCTCATGTGAATTGTTATTGTCTGCGTAGCTTAAATTGCTGATAAAGAGTAAAACGAAGAAAAATGGAAAAGCAAAGTAGTGGTAACGCATATTAGTCAACCTATTTAAAAAGCTCATTTGATTGTGCTTCGATTTCATTTTTTATAGAATGATGATTATTAGTAGTTATAAATTCCAAAAATGAAATGTTAGATGATTTGAGTTTATTTATAGCGATTGTCAGAGCTGGAAGCTTGAATATGGCATCTGAACAACAAAATATTCCCGCTGCTACATTGACCCGTCGTTTAAAAAAATTAGAAGAAAGCTTGGGCTGTAAGTTATTACATCGAAACAGCCGAGGAATACAGTTAACTCAAGAAGGGCAACGTTATTACGAGCGTTGTCAACCTTTACTGAGCGCGTTATTGCAAAATACACATGAAATAAAAGAAGAAACAACTCAAGTTAAGGGTCGTATTAAAATTTTGGCTCCGATGAATCTTGCGATTTTTCCTTTGCAAGAATTTTGGAATACTTTTCTAAAACGCTATCCAGAGATTGAACTTGAATTGCAATTAGACAATGTACTTGATGATTTAATGACTCAAGGCGCAGATTTAGCTTTGCGTGTCGGTAAAATGCCCAATAGTGTATATATTCAAAAACGATTAGCGAGTATTAAAACCTGTATCGTGGCTTCTCAAGACTATTTAAATCAGCATGATATTCAGACGCCAGAAGATTTAGCGCAACAAGACTGGTTATTGGCTTATCCTTTAGAACAACTTGAACTACGGTATCAACAACAAAATTATCAATTTAAAATTCAAACTAGTCGCTTAAAAGTGAATGAAATCAGTCTATGTGTCAGTCTTGCAGAACGTGGCTTGGGCTTATGCTATGTTCCATTTACCCAATGTGAAGATGCTTTGAAGGCTGGAAGACTCAAACAGGTTTTACCTGAATGGCAGTTGCCAATCAGAGATGTCTATGCTGTATGGCATGCTCAAAAAGTCATGCCTGCACGAGTTAAAGTTATCATTGAAGAGTTAGCTATTTTTTTCCAGAAACAGACTTGGAATCATACATAATTCAAAATTTTATTCTTATAAAAACAATAAGCACTATTTTTGATGAAATTTACGTTATAGCACTCGTTTTATTGAACTTTAACATCATATCAAAATGATCTTTTTTAGCAGTTTATTGAGTTGCAAGGGAAGTATGTATTATCGTTTGCAAGATAAATTAAATTTTAAATATTTGATTGATAAATAAATTATTTTATATGAGGTATGTCGTATGATTCTAAGGAGTGAATCTATTAGAGTTTGTATTATATACTGCTATAACTTGTTGCTGATGAGGCAAAAGGGAACAATTTTGGGAAATATGCTTTTAATAGAATTACGATTATTCAAATATTTTAACCCAATATTTTTTTACTCTTTAACAACTGAATAAAATCAATAAGTTATATTGGTAAGTAAAAACTTGGGTCATTTGATGATTTTTAGATTTAACTTACTGTTATCACTTTATTTTTTGATCTAAAATTATAGTTCACTACCGCATAGGTAGCTTAGAAATCAATTAGAAACATGTATACATGAATCAGATAGTTCACTACCGCATAGGTAGCTTAGAAAATTAGCATTGACTGAATTTGAAACTTTATCACGTTTACTACCGCATAGGTAGCTTAGAAAATCTGGAAGAATATCTAAAGTTAGAAGCAGAAGTTCACTACCGCATAGGTAGCTTAGAAAAAAAGATAGAACTTTATCAGATCCTGAACTTGGTTCACTACCGCATAGGTAGCTTAGAAAAAGATTTTGTAAACTGCTTTGAAGATGATGCAGTTCACTACCGCATAGGTAGCTTAGAAAAATAATAAATCCTATCCAAAAATGTAAATCAGGTTCACTACCGCATAGGTAGCTTAGAAAAATCATTTGCTTGAATAATTGCTCTGCAATTTGTTCACTACCGCATAGGTAGCTTAGAAATACCAATATTTGGGATGATGGTACATTTACTTGTTCACTACCGCATAGGTAGCCTAGAAAAATTGTTAAACCTCTCTGATGATTTTAAAAATTTATAGTTGTATAAATTGTTTATTTTATAGCAATAAAAAAAGCCCACTTGAATGAAGTGGGCTTTTAGAATTTGGCTCTCCAACCTGGGCTCGAACCAGGGACCTGCGGATTAACAGTCCGTCGCTCTACCGACTGAGCTATTGGAGAATCTGCATGCGATTATAAGGATATATCACGAGTGGTCAAGCCTTTGATGTCATCTTTTCTTCATTTTTGACTTGTATGCTTTTTATTTAAACAAAAAAGATCAAAATTAAAAAAATGGGTTTGAGTGGTTGCAAAGCGAGAGCTGACTTGTTAGATTAAAAACATAAAGAGCGTTTAAGTTTGACTTAAACCGTGTGGATTTAACCAACTTGCCAGCACTAAAATGGCTAAATAGGAGACAGCGCGATGACGACGCTAACTATTTCTCAAATTTTTGAAAAATTTTCTTTTTATCAAGAAAACTACCTTTCTATCCTGCAAAATTCTGAACAATATCATATTGAAGTTGTGCAAGCATATTTAGATGTTTGGCCTTTTTCTGAGAAAAAACTGTACTTAGGCGATTTGTTACAACTGTGGTTTAGTGAAAAGTGGCTGATTAATTCAACATGCAGATTATTACTGAATTCATCGACATTAGATTCATCTGATTTAACTGCTGAACCCACTCAAAAACAGATCCAAAGAACACAGGATTTATATTTATTTCAATTAAGTGGCAGTACTTTATCAGGTTCAAACCATGCACAAGTCTGGTCTGTTTCTGAACAGAAAGTACTGTATGTCTCTTTAAACAGTATTTTTAAATATTACTGCTATTTTGAATCGATTGAACGTCCAAAAAATTATCCAAACCATCAATTTAAAACTTTTGGTCAAGCCATCTAACCCACAATTTGAGAAGCTTTTAAGTTGAGTATTTTAAATCTGCTTAAAAGCTTCAATTGCGCGGATGCGACTTTGTTTTAAATCAACAATAGGTTGAGGATAATTCAGTTGTATTTCTGAATTTTTGGCATAAGGTTCGTGAATGGTTTTTGCATCCAAATCAGCAAGTTCGGGTACCCATTTTCGGATATATTCACCTTCAGCATCAAACTTTTGTGATTGGCTGACTGGATTGAAAATACGGAAATAGGGAACTGAATCTGTGCCTGTTGAAGCGCACCATTGCCAACCACCATTATTTGCGGCCAAGTCGCCATCAATTAAATGTTGCATAAACCATTGTTCCCCTAATCGCCAATCAATCAAAAGATTTTTGCTCAGGAACATGGCAACAATCATTCGTACACGGTTATGCATCCAACCTGTCTGTAGTAATTGGCGCATCCCAGCATCAACAATCGGGATGCCTGTCTGCCCCATTTGCCAAGCGATTAGATCCTCAGGCGCATCACGCCATGCTAATTTTTGTGTTGTTTGTTTAAATGGTAAGTGCTTTGATACACGAGGAAAATCAAACAGTATATGTTGATAAAACTCTCGCCAAAGCAACTCGTCCATCCATGTTTGTTGACCTATATTTTCAATCGTAAATTGACCGTGTTGCGCTCTAAATAAAGCATTTAAACATTGTCGAATCGAAATGATGCCAATATTTAAATATGCGGAGAGCTGACTGGTGGCTTCAAGATTTGGAAAATCTCGATATACTTGATAATTTTCAATATGATTGTCTAAAAATTCATCTAATAGATGCCATGCATGTGCTTCGCCTACTTGCCATTGCGTTTTGGCATTTTTTTCTACACATTCAAATCCTAGAGTTTTTATTGTTGGAAGCGGATTTAAATCATCTTTGTAAATACTCATATCCAAAGATTGAATTTCAGGTGCGGGATAACACTGAGGTACTGAAATACTCAGTTGTTCATAACAATATTTTTTAAATGCGCCAAAGACTTGATAGGGTTGATTTGATTTATTACGGATCGAGCCTACAGGAAACAATGTACGATCATGATATAAAATTAGATCATGTCCATTTTTATTTAAACGCTTTTGAACGTCAAAATCTCTATTTAACTCATTGACGCCACACTCAATATTGGCATGAATATTTTCAATATTTAATTTTTGACAGAGTTGAGTGACTTCTGTTGCTATATTTTCCCACAATGGAATGGTTTGAATGATCAGCGGAATATTTAGCTTAGCTAGAGCGTGTTGCAGCACCTCGAGTTGACGTAGATAGAAGTCGATTTTAATCGGTGCATCATCATGTTTTTGCCATTGTTGAGGTGAAAGTACAACCAGTGCGATCACCATGCCTGACTGGCGAGCATGCCAAAGGGCGGCGTGGTCATGGATACGTAAATCTTGTCTAAACCAAATGAGTTGTTTTTGCATAAAATTTTCACAAATCGTTTTATTGATACATGATGCAAATCACTTTAACGCGATACATATAAAAAAGGCAAAGTAAAAACTTTGCCTTTTCAGATCAGATGAAACAGATCTTAGTGGTGATGACCACCTGCGCCATGTACATGACCGTGTTCTAATTCTTCTGGAGAAGCATCACGTACTTCTACGATTTCTACTTCAAAAGTAAGATCTTGACCAGCCAATGGGAAGTTAGCATCAACGATTACGTTTTCGCCTTCAACTGCTTTAACTGTAACGATTTGAACGCCATCATCAGTTTGAGCTTGGAACTGCATACCCGCTTCAATGTTTTCAACGCCTTGGAACATTTGAGCAGGAACTTCTTGAACGAGGTCAGGATTGTATTCACCATAACCTTCAGCAGCAGGGATAGTCACTGTAAATTTGTCACCTACAGTTTTACCTTCTAAAGCTTTTTCTAAACCAGGAATGATGTTACCTGCGCCATGTAAATATGCAAGTGGTTCACCTTGAGATTTATCAAGAGTTTCACCCTCAGCGTTAGTTAACGTATAGTGGAAAGAAACCACGTTGTTATTTGCAATAGCAGTCATGTTATTGATCCATTCGGTAATCGATAATTTTAAGGCTACATCATAAAGTGAAAAGCAATTTTTGTAGACTAAATTTAATAAAAAATTGCATTTTCAGCTGTATTTTGACCATTTTTTCATAGATTGGGACTAAAAATTAGATTTCAATGCAATTTAATTTTAGGTGCGATTTTTCGTGTAACAAAATCTTTGGCTGTTAATAGACCTGCATGTGCATAACCATAAATGGTGGCTTGATGGATACGGTATAAAGAGACATACATTGATTTTGCAACAAAACCTTGCACATTGACTTGACCCAACAATTCACCCACAGCTTTATTTTCACTTAGAGAGACCAGTGAACCTTTGTCTGCAAATTGGAACATCGGCTGTTGGCGTCCTTTGATACGTGCATGCATGGCATCTACCAGAAAAGCGGCTTGTTGACTTGCTACTTGTGCACGTGGACCAAGCGGGGCTTCACGTGCATCTAAGATACAGTGTGCGCAATCTCCAAAAGCAAAGATATTTGGATCTGCTTGGGTTTGTAAGGTTGCATATACTTTCAAACGACCCATGCGGTCTTTTTCAAAACCTTCTAGGTTTGCAATTACTTTAGGTGTTTTGATACCCGCCGCCCAGACTTTTAATTGTGCTTCTACAGATGTACCATCATTGAAATAAACCGTTTCAGCATCGACTTTTTCAACACGCTTTCCAGTTAAGACATCAATTTTCATGCGTTTTAATTGCTGAGTTGCATGTTCAGCCATTTTTTCAGACAGTGCAGGCAAGATACGGTCAGCACCTTCAACCAAGGTGATTTTGACATTGTTAGGATTGATTTTATTCAAGCCGTATTTATAAAAGTTTTGTTTGGCTTGAACCAGCTCTGCGGAAAGTTCAACACCTGTTGCACCCGCACCAATGACAGCAATATGCAGTTCACGATCAATATTTTTATTTTGTGCGTCTAAGTACAAGTGGAGCAAGTCTTGTTGGAAAATTTCCGCTTGTTGTCGGCTATCCAAATAGTGACAAAACTCTTTAACGCCCGGTGTATTAAAATCATTGGAAACAGAACCAACAGCAAGAATCAAAGTGTCATAACTGAGCACTATTTTTTCTTGGTTGGATTCATACTTGCTGATTTGCGTTTTACTTAGTTCAATGGTTTTATGCTCACGATCGAGCTGTTCAAACCGCCCTAAAACAAACTCATAATGATGTTTAGCGGCATGTGCATAGTAGTTGGTTTCTTCATCGCTTGGATTCATGGTTCCTGCAGCGATTTCGTGGAGTAGCGGCTTCCAAATATGGGTAAGTTTTTGGTCGACAAGGGTGATTTTGGCTTTCTTACTTTTACCAAGCGTATCACCCAGTTGTGTCACCAGCTCTAAACCACCAGCACCACCACCAACAACCACAATATGATGTAGATTAGACATAAAAAACCTAAATAGTTGTTATAAAAAAGGATGGCTTAAATATGCCATCCTATTTAATTATTTAGGTTTTTTTTGTATTACAGGTTACATAATTACAATAAATCTAAGTAAATTGGTTGGTTTTATTAAATCCCAAAAATTGACTTGATCCACTCCATTAAACGTTCGAACCAAGAGGCTTGTTCAATATGAACCTCATCTTCAATGTCGAAGCTTTGGATAAGTTGATTGTCTTGATAAACATTCACTTTAGCCAAATGCATGATTTTTTCTAAAGGTGCGGTCAATGATGTTTCATTGAGTTGAACATTTAAACGCGTTTGTGTTGTTGTCAAAGGTTCTACAGCTGTTGATAATCCATTGCTATCAGTTTTCATGACACGGCTATTGACTACATCAAAGGTGTTTAGATCAATTGGATTCACATCGTTATAGAGTGAGGTGGTAACCAACTGAGGCTTTCTTGCCTCAACTTTAAACATTTTTAATGTAGACTTGACCACAGGGAGTTCAGCAATTAATTGTTTGTCTTTGATTGCTACTTCGTCTCGTGTATAGGCATAGCCCAAATTTAACAGCTTATGGGCAATTTCAGCACGTTTAACGGCACTTTTAGCACCCATGACCACAACAATTAAACGACGGTCAGGAGACTCAGCAATGGCAGAAGGGCGATGTGCTGTTAAAGCCAAATTATAACCAGCAGCTTTGGTAAAACCTGTTTTTAAGCCATCAACACTTGGGTCTGTTTTTAAAACAAGATTGGTTGCATGATGAAAATGTTGGTTATAACTGAAACTTGGCATGACTGAATAATGCATATATTCAGGGGTTTGTGAGGTTACAGCTTGACCCAAGATCGCCATGTCATGCGCAGAAGAAAAATGATCTGGCATGGTGATCCCTGGTGGATTGGCAAAATGAGTATCTTTCATTCCCAAAGCTTGTGCTTCTTGGTTCATACGCGCAACAAATGCGGGTACGCTACCAGAGATGCGCTCTGCCAAAGTCACAGCTGCATCATTGGCAGACATGACAATCAATCCAGCAAGAAGTTGATCAATCGAGATCTGCTCACCTTGTTTCAGGTACATCTGAGATTCATCCCACTGTACGACTTGAACCACAGGTGTCGCGGTAATAATCTCTTCTTTTTTAAGATGACCTGCTTTTAGTTCTTTTAAGGTAATATATGCCACCATCATCTTGGTCATGGATGCAGGTGCACGCTGAACATGACTATTATATTCCGCAATGGTCTGACCTGATTGCGTATCTAATATTGTCCAAGCTTCAGCTTCAACAGATTGCGGGTTAATATTTAATAGAGCGGCATTAACAAACGTGGAACAAACCAAGCCCGTTATTGCAATAAAAGAAGCAAGAATTTTCAACAGATTTACCTTTAAGCCAATCCAATGGCAAGAGTAGACAAACTGTGCGAATGCTATGCCTTTTTTGCATTCTACGCTAGTAAGAATTGCAGACAATTTCGACTAAAATCGCCCGACTTTGTAAAAAAATGCTAATCTAATTGGTAATTTCTCACTGTCTATTTTCGAATATATATTTATGTTGCATTATCAGATTGAATTTGACGATTATCGTCAACACCTCATCCATGTCACATTGCGCTTTCTTGCGAACCCAACTCAAGTGTTGTCACTGCCAACATGGATTCCAGGAAGTTATTTAATTCGCGAATTTTCAAAGCATATCGAATCGGTTAAAGCTTATGATGAAGCTGGTCGTCAACTTAAAATAAATAAATTTGAAAAAAATAAATGGCGTTTATATAACACAGATCATGAACTGATTACGGTTGAGTACGATGTTTATGCCTATGATCTTTCAGTGCGAGGTGCATATGTTGATCAAAGCCGTTTGTATGTGAATCCAGCTTGTGTATGTTTAGGGCTTCAAGATCAACAAGATTCTGCGATTGAAGTTGAAGTATTTTTACCCGAGGAGTTAAAGCATTTTCAACTTGCGACGGGTTTAGTATCGAAGAGTTTGGTGAAAGGTCGTTTTACCTTAAAAGCCGATCATTATGCTCAACTGATCGATGCACCATTTGAATTGGCAGAACAAACAAGATTTAGCTTCGAGGCGAATGGAATTCCACATGAGTTTGTGGTTTCTGGTCAACATGCAATGAATGCTGAACGTATGAAGCAAGATCTTGAAAAAATCTGTAGTACAGAAATTAGCATGTTTGGTTCAGCACCTTTCGAAGACTATACGTTCATGACAATGGCAACAGGCAATAGCTATGGCGGGTTAGAACACCCAAATAGCACGAGTCTGATTACTCCACGTAGTGACTTGCCAAAGTTGAACGAGCCTGAGGAACCATCGGCAGATTATCAACGATTCTTGGGGCTTTGCAGTCATGAGTATTTTCACTCATGGTTAGTTAAATTTATTCGACCAGAAAACTTTGCCAATTATGATTTAGATCAGGAAGGTTACACCTCTTTATTGTGGATTTTCGAAGGTTTCACTTCATATTATGATGATTTGATTTTGTACCGCAGCGGTGTGATTTCTCAAGCGTCATATTTGAGTTTGCTGAAAGGACAAATTGATCGTTATTTGCAAAATCCGGGACGCTTTATTCAGTCTGTTTCTGAATCAAGTTTTGATGCTTGGATTAAATTTTATCGTCAAGATGAAAACTCAAACAATGCTGGAACCAGTTACTATAACAAAGGCTGTTTAGTAGCACTAAGTTTGGATTTGGGATTACGTTTACGTGGCTCTAGTCTAGATGCTTTGATGCGCCGTTTGTATGAAAATACTCAAAAAGGTATTCAAGTCAATGAGCGCACAATTGTTGAATTATGTAATGAATTGACAGGCAGCAATTGGATTGAACAAATTAATCATTTGATCAATACCACTGATGAATTGCCACTGGATCAATTGTTCCCTGAATTTGGTTTGAGTTATCGTTTAAAAAATGAAAAGGCATTGCCATTTGGACTGAAATTGGTGGATAAACCTGAAGGGGTGCTTATTCAACAGGCGAGACGTGAAGGTACGGGTGCGATTGCAGGACTTTCAGCCAATGATGTGATAGTTGCGATTGATGGGTTAAAAGCCTCAGAAAAACTTTTATCCCAATATTCCAAACAACAAGATAGATTTACCGTGTATGCCTTCCGCCGAGATGAATTTATGCAGTTCGAGCTTCAAGGTGGGGAAATTGATTTAACTACAGTTGAATTGACTGTTTTAGATCAAGACAAAGCAGAAAAATGGCTCAAGGTTTAAATTGGCTTGAACCGAAAACCGATGTTTGATACATCGGTTTTTTTAGGGCGGAATTTAAACTAGGGTTGATTATTTAAGTTTAATTACCACGATAAGTCGAATAACCATATGGGCTGATGAGTAACGGAATATGATAATGCTCAAGCGTACCATCGATTACAAAAACCACAGGGACTTCAGGAAAAAAGCTTCGTTGGTTCTTTTGTTTAAACCATTCACCTGTTTCAAAAGTAACTTTATAGACACCTTTGTCGAGCACTTTATTTTCAGGGTATAAGGCTAAAATTCTTCCATTACTGTCAGTAGTGCCTTCATTAATTTTTATCCATTTATCTTTTTGCTGCGCTTCAAGAATGACTTTAACATTGCTTGATGGTAGACCACTTTCAAGATTTAGAACATGCACACTCAATGGATTTTGAGCAAAACAAAGCCCAGAAAAAAAAGTGGCGAACATTGATAAGGTGAGTTTTTTCATCATGTTTAGCTTAGATTAAAATCTCTATGTTAAAGTCAATGTACAATTGTGCCGCTAAAAAAATGTAAGATTATATTAACTGTTCAAATTTATTTTGCTTACTTTCTTTTATATCATTTATTTAACAATGATTTAGTTGAAGTTTATTCATTTATTTAAAACTGTTCTTTTATTCATTTGATCTGCTGATTCTAGGCAAAGTACGATATTTTCTCAATACAAAGCAAATTTTCTCCTGTGTCTAATCATTACTTGGCATCATTTAGATTTGATTTTGTATAGTAAAAAGAATGAGCAATTCGCTTTTTTGAATTTTCGATGATATATTTAAATTTTATTGTTTAGTTTTATAAAAATAATATATTAATTAAATTTTACAGTAAATTTTTAAATTTATATTGCGGCAACGAGTTGGACAATAAAAAGTTGTTTGCAATATTTGATTAAATCAGAAAACAAGGAAATACAAAATGGGACAATTTCAGATGTATATTTTACGTATCGTGCTGTGTTGCAGCCTTTTATTCACAGCATCAGTTACACGAGCAGATAATACCGGAAAACTACAGTTTTTATATACAGCATATTTGGATGTACCAGCACTCATTTCAAATGTGCTCGAGTCTTGTGAGCAATTCGATCCCTCGACCAGAAAAGAGTTGCAGAATATGTATGATGAATGGAATCAAAAACATGGGCGCTATCAAAATGAGTTACAACAACTTTTATTTAAATTTCTCAGTCAGCAGATGGGAACGGAAAAAGCGCAGGAGTTGGTGACTTATCTCAAAGTAGAAGTTCAAAAAGAGCTAGGAAGTTTGCATTTCCCTCAGAATCATACATGGAAAGACAATTGGTACTGTACTCAAGGATTACCTGATGACTTAAGAGGTAAAGGTTTAATGCTGGATTATGCAGACTACGTAAAAGAGCTTAAGCAAAATTTGGATCAACTTAAACAGGAAGTGGAATAAGTCATTTTATTGATTTCAAATTTTAACTGATTTTGTCTTGGTGGCAATTCAGTCTTATTCATAAACATGTAAGCACAATTCAAATAAAAACAAATACGTATTTTTGCTTACTTATGATTAATAAATGACAACACATTTGTCATTCAACCCCTAAACGACATATTTTAAGATCGATAAATAATAAATTTAATTTTTTAAATTTAAAATGAATAATTCAAAGGGTTGTATCAATGAAAAAACTTTTCCTAAATACCATCATCATTTCATGTGGTTTAACGGCTGCGCAACTTGGATTTGCAGCAAATTGCACAGGTGCAATCAACAATAATGCGGTGTCGAATTTAACAGTACCCGCAGGTGCAACTTGTATCTTAAATAGTAGTTCTGTCGATGGTAATGTTAATGTACAAAATGGAGCCAGTTTGATTCTCAATAATTCTTCGGTTAGTGGTAGTGTCCAAGCCAATTCAGCCAAAGTGTTGAAGTTAGTCAACTCTTCAGTAGAGGGGGATGTGGCTGCATCTCAAGTTTCAACGACATTGAGCTTAAATAAGTCGATGGTTTCGGGAAATTTACATTGTTCAACATTAACAAAATTACAAAGCAATATGAGCAGTATCGAAGGTAAAACAATTGGAAAATGCCGTTAACAACTGCTGATACTAAAAAAGCACGCTTTAGAGCGTGCTTTTTGGTATATGTTTGAATCAGTTTTAAGCTTCGATCGCTTGGACTGCAATTTTCTTAGCAGGATCTACTTTACGACGAACTTGTGGAACAGGCTCTCCATAATATTGACGATCAGCAAAATAACTTGAACGAACCATCGGTGCTGCCCAAATATTTCTAAAACCTAGTTTTTGCCCATGCGCAGTATAACGTTCAAACTCTTCTGGCGTTACAAAACGATCAATAGGGGCATGTTCTTTTGATGGCTGTAAGTATTGTCCAATAGTGACATAGTCAACACCATGAGCATGCAAGTCATCTAACAATGCAATCACTTCGTCTTCAGTTTCACCAATACCGACCATTAGACCGCATTTGGTAGGGACATCAGGACAGTATTCTTTAAACATTTTCAATAGATTTAAAGAGTGCTGATAATCTGAACCTGGACGCATCGCCTTATATAAACGAGGTACTGTTTCAATGTTGTGGTTAAACACGTCAGGCGGACATTCAGTCATGATACGCAATGCAATGTCCATACGACCACGGAAGTCAGGCACTAAAATTTCCAGTAAAGTCTTTGGACTAAGCGCACGAGCTTCTTTAATACAGTCTACAAAATGCTGAGCTCCACCATCCAATAGATCATCACGGTCTACTGAAGTGATCACAGCATATTTCAAACCTAAGTTTGCAATCGTTTCAGCCATGTGACGTGGTTCATCTGGGTCAAGCGCATTTGGTCGACCATGTGCAACATCACAGAAAGGGCAACGACGAGTACAGATATCACCCATAATCATAAAGGTTGCAGTACCACCACCAAAACACTCAGGAAGGTTTGGACAAGCAGCTTCTTCACAGACCGTATGTAATTTTTGCGCACGTAATGTGGTTTTGATACGTTGAACTTCATCAGGCGCAGCCATTTTCACACGAATCCAATCCGGCTTTCGTGGTGCTTCAACCGTTGGAATAACTTTTACAGGTATACGAGCAACTTTTTCCGCGCCACGTAATTTGACACCCTGTTCTGGTTTACGGTTCTCTGACATATTCAACTTTTCCACTGTTTTCTACGGGGGAGATAAACCATTATAGCGGAAATGCAAAACGATAGGGCAAAAACACTATTCATATACTAAATGTCGTTATCACAGAATATATGCATGTGAAATACAGAAAATTGTTTCGGTTTAGTTCATAATATCGCATGAGAAAAGATATAGACTGAATTTACTATAAGGAGCTTTGAATGCCACGTAAGAAAGAAGTCGTTAGTGGGAATTTTGTGAAATACGATGCAGTCGTACTTGGCTCTGGTCCTGCTGGTGAAGGCGCGGCAATGAAGCTTGCTAAATCGGGTAAGCGTGTTGCAATTGTAGATATTCGTGAGCAATTGGGTGGTAACTGTACGCATGTCGGTACTATTCCAAGTAAAGCTTTGCGTCAAACAGTTTCAAGTATTATCCGTTACCAACGTGATCCAATGTTTAAAAAAGTGGGGGATTGGAAACAATTCACCATGAAACAAGTATTGCGTAATGCACATAAAGTGATTCAACAACAAGTTGATACACATTCACGTTTTTATGACCGTAATAATATTGATGTTTTTCATGGTCGTGCATATATCCAAGATAAAAATACCGTCATTATTTTTAGTGAAGATGGTATAAAAGAAACTTTGGGCTTCAAGCAACTCGTTGTTGCGACTGGTAGCCGACCGTATCATCCACAAGGTTTAGACTTTAATCACCCACGTGTATTTGATTCGGATAAAATTTTAGATCTCGATTTCACTATTCATAAGATTATTATCTATGGTGCAGGTGTTATCGGCTGTGAATATGCGTCTATTTTCATTGGCTTAGACCATAAAGTTGATTTGATTAATACTCAACATCAACTCTTAAGCTATTTAGATGACGAAATTGCAGATGCATTGTCGTATCACTTGCGTGAACAAGGGGTGTTGATCCGCCATAATGAACAAATTGATCATTTAGAGACTTTTGATGATCATGTTGTGCTTTATTTACAAAGTGGTAAGAAGATTAAAGCAGATGCCATTCTTTGGTGTAATGGTCGTTCAGGAAATACGGATGGCATGGGACTTGAAAATGTCGGTCTTACGCCAAACAGTCGCGGTCAACTTGCAGTCAACGATCAATATCAAACAGAAGTTGAAAATGTGTATGCTGCGGGTGATGTGGTAGGTTGGCCATCGCTTGCTTCAGCTGCATATGACCAAGGTCGTTGCGCAGGATCGAACATGGCTGGTGAAAAAGATGTCAAGCCTGTAAAAGATATCCCAACAGGTATTTACACGATTCCAGAAATTTCTTTCTTTGGTAAAACTGAAAGTCAGTTGACTGAGGAAAAAATTCCATATGAAGTGGGTCAAGCATCTTTCCGTCATTTGGCTCGTGCGCAAATTACGGGTGACACAGTGGGTGAACTTAAAATTTTATTTCATCGTGATACCTTGGAATTGTTAGGTGTCCATTGTTTCGGTAACAATGCCGCTGAAATTATTCATATTGGGCAAGCTGTGATGCAAAGCGGTAACAACACCATTAAGTATTTTGTTGAAACCACCTTCAACTATCCGACCATGGCGGAAGCTTATCGTGTTGCGACCTTGAATGGTATGAACCGATTATTTTAGTCAAAGCGGTTCATGTAAGTAAGTACTAGCACGATCATCGAATAAAAAAACGAAAGCCTTTCTCTTGAATAAGGGAAAGGCTTGTTAGTTTCAATGACGCTGGTTTTTATTGCCAACCATAACGACGGATGTATATTGTTTTAACCCACTGTGTCAGACACATATAAGCAATTAAAATAAATGGTAAGTAGAAGAAATAACTGAGCGGTAATGCTTCAAGTTTTAAATAACTCGCCAATGGTCCCATTGGTAAAAATATACCAATACACATAATGATTGCAGTCATAACCAATAAAGGCGTTGCGGCACGACTTTGAAAGAATGGTACTTTGGCTGTACGAATCATATGTACAATCAGTGTTTGAGTGAGCAGCCCCACCACAAACCAACCTGATTGGAATAAGGTTTGTTGTGCTGGCGTATTTGCTGAAAAAACAAACCACATTAAGGCAAAGGTTAAAATATCAAAAATTGAGCTGATTGGTCCAAACACAATCATGAAACGACCAACTTCACTTGGCTGCCAACGTTGTGGTTGAGCAATTAATTCTTCATCCACATGGTCAAATGGAATAGCGATCTGAGAAATATCATAAAGTAGATTTTGAATCAAAAGGTGAATTGGCAACATTGGTAAGAACGGAATAAATGCACTGGCAACCAATACTGAAAATACATTACCAAAATTGGAGCTTGCGGTCATTTTGATGTATTTCAGCATATTTGCAAAAGTCCTACGACCTTCAATTACGCCGTTTTCCAAGACCATTAAGCTTTTTTCAAGCAGAATTAAATCTGCGGATTCTTTGGCAATATCCACGGCTGTATCAACTGAAATCCCAATATCTGCAGCGCGAATTGCTGCCGCATCGTTGATTCCATCGCCCAAGAAGCCGACCACATGCCCATTGGCTTTGAGTTGTTCAACAATACGTTCTTTATGAACAGGACTAAGTTTTGCGAAGATATCATAGTGCTCAACGGCTTCTTTCAGTTGTTTATCTGACAGCGTTTCTATAATTCCACCAAGTAAGATGCGTTCACATTGAATACCAATTTCACGACATACTTTCTGTGTGACAAATTCATTATCTCCAGTCAATACTTTGACGGTGACGCCATGCGCATGCAGGCTTTTTACAGCAGCCGTGGCTGATTCTTTCGGCGGATCTAAAAAGGCAACATAACCAATTAAAATCAGATCACTTTCATCGGCGACAGAAAAATTTTCTTGGTCAATTGAAAATTCACGATAAGCCACAGCTACGACACGCAAACCATCTTGGTTATAATGTTGAGTCAGTGCTTCAATGGCCGTTTGCTTTTGTGTGGATAAGGCTTCTACTTTGCCATCAATTTCAACATAACGGCAAACTTTGAGCATTTCCTCAACTGCACCTTTGGTGATCATGCGGACTTTGTTTTGAGGGGTTTTGACTACCACTGACATGCGTCGACGATCAAAATCAAAAGGTACTTCATCTATTTTTTTATAACGTAACTTTTGTGTTTTGATCTCTGGGTCAACGGCGTCTAATACAGCAACATCAAGTAGATTTTTCAAACCAGTTTGATAGTAACTGTTTAAAAATGCCTGCATTAAAACATAGTGTGAGGTTTGACCATGGATATCGACATGTTGTGATAGAAAGATTTTGTCCTGAGTTAAGGTTCCCGTCTTATCTGTACATAATACATCCATTGCGCCAAAGTTTTGGATGGCATCCAGACGTTTAACAATGACTTTCTTCTTAGATAAAAATACTGCACCTTTTGCTAAAGTTGAAGTGACAATCATCGGCAACATTTCTGGTGTTAAGCCGACTGCTACTGAAAGTGCGAATAAAAAAGCTTCTGCCCAATCACCTTTGGTGAATCCGTTGATAAATAGCACAACGGGTGCCATGACCAACATAAAGCGAATGAGTAACCAGCTGACTTTGTTGACCCCCAATTGAAAAGAGGTAGTACCACGATCTGTTGCTGTTACACGATGAGCCAAAGCACCAAAATAAGTCTGTATTCCTGTACTTACCACCATAGCGTGTGCTGAGCCAGAAACCACATTGGTTCCCATAAATACAATATTTTCCAGTTCCAAAGCATTACTTTGCTCTAGATTTGATTGCACTGGAAATTTTTCTACAGGCATCGATTCGCCTGTCATGGCTGCTTGCGAGACAAATAAATCCTTAGCGGTAAGAATACGACAATCTGCAGGAATCATGTCTCCAGCGGAAAGTAGAATAATATCACCAGGAACCAGATATTGAATCGGCATTTCAAATTGAGAATTTTTTTGATGTTTAACATCAATTCCATAGCGTTGTTGCATCAGCACAAGATCATCATAACTGAGCTGATCTCTTAAAACTGTTGCGGTATTACTGACCATCGCTTTTAAGGCATCGGCGGCTTGGTTGGATTTAGATTCTTGCCAGTAGCGAAGCAGGGTGGAAAGAATCACCATGACACTGATAATACATGTGCCAGTCAAATCGTCAGTAAGAAAAGCCACCAGCGCTAAAAGGCTCAATAAAATATTGAAAGGATTACGATAGCAATACCAAAGGTGTTGCCACCACATCAACGGCTTTTCATGTGAGACTTCATTTAACCCAATGATCTTTTGCTGGGCATTTGCTTGTTGTTCGGTTAAGCCTGCTTCTGAACTGTTAAATTTGTGGAGCAGTTGCGCAGAGTCAAGTTTCGCAGCCTTCACTAATCTGGTAGATAATGTTTTGCTGATTTCTTGTGCATAACTGGATTGATGCAATTCTTTAAAAGATTGACTGCGCCCAAAGAAACGCATGAGGTGAAATCTTTTGAGAAAGGTTGTAAATAGCTTGTGCCAGAGTTTCATATCGAAGTCCTCTTTTTTTAGGCGTGCAAAGTCTCTGACCTTATTGTTAAAATAAAGCCGATTTAAAAAATATTTTATAAAATTAAGGGGTTAATTAAGCTTTTAATTAAGGTGTGTAACTTAATCCAAGTCCAAACCATCGCTGTCGGAAAGCATTGAAACGATCACCGAAAGTAGCTTCAAGTGTTATGATATTTGGGATCAGGCGATAGTGCACAGCGGTCTGAAAAAAGGGCGCATCACGATCTTGATTATAAGTTTCTGCACTTAACGCCCAACGATCGTTAAGCGAATAATGCGTCGCAACTCCCCAACGAATTAAACGTGAATGATCAGGCGCATATTGGTAACCCAAGTTGGTATCAAGTTCTAAACGTGGAGCTAAATTAAAACTCATCGGTAGATTGAGAAACCAATCGAGATCAGAAGAATGCTGAGACTGTTCGTCTTGTGACAGCATCAGACTACTTGCAATTCCCCAGAACTGATTCATAGGTTTTAATACAGTTTTTGCTTGAGCTGAAAAACCATGGACATTATCAACATCTTTCGATGCATGATATCCTACTGAAATTTCTAGATTTTCAGAAAAGTTACATGCAGGAGTGACTTGGTATGACCATGTACCTGATGTACTATGTGAATAAGCACTTTCTAATTGGCAGCGGTGTGCAGCAGTAATGGATGCATCGTCAGTATTTAAAAGAGGATCAGCTTTACTCTTTTGAGCAAGCACAATAATCCCACAGAGTAAAAATACACTGATTGCACAATACCATTGAATGGAAGCATGTAAAAACATCGGCTTCTCCCCATTTTTAGGTGAGAAACTAAACGGGTTGTAGTCAACACATTAAATTTTTGCTGATATGTAAAAATTTTATAGGGGGGGATTAAAGTATAATTTTTTCAAGGCTATCTCATTGCAAGATAGCCGACCTAATAGGCTATATTGCTCAGTATTCGCTTTGATTTAAAAGATAATTAAACCCGAACCTCGAACAACTTCCCATTTAGGATCTCCATTGAATAAACTCAACGGCATTATAGTGCAAGTGCTTGGATTAACAAGTCCTATTTGATGAATTTTTTATTATAAATTTAAAATTAACAATCAATGCTTTGTAAATAAAGGACTTGGCTGAGTTTTTTTATTTTATAAGCTTCTTAATAATTATGAGTCGTCAGAATAATTCGATTTAATTATTTAGATAATATTTGCTTCTATCAAGACTTAAAAGTCTAAATAATGATATTGAATATGGCTGTTTGACTTAAGCGGCATACTTTTTAGAAATTAGATTTATGAACAACATAGTTTTAATAGGTTCAAAGGTTTATCATAGCGACAGCTTAATGTGTGGATAGTGTTATGAAAATTGTTGCAGATGAAAATCTAGCATTTACTGAATATTTCTTTTCAGAATTCGGAGAAATTCATCAAGCAGCAGGGCGCAATCTTAGCCATGACAATGTTAAAGATGCTGATGCTTTATTGATTCGATCTGTCACAAAGGTTAATCAACAGTTAATCGCAAATACTGCATTAAAATTTGTAGGAAGTGCGACAATTGGTACAGATCACTTAGATATTGAAGCTTTAGAAAATCATCAAATTACATGGTCGAATGCAGCAGGATGTAATGCACAAGCTGTTGCAGAATACGTCATCACCGCTTTATTACATCTTCATCCAGAATTCTTGGACGCAGGAAAACAGTTTACTTTAGGCATTGTAGGTTTAGGTAATGTGGGAACACGTTTAGCTTACATGGCGCAATTATTGGGCTGGAATGTGATCGGTCATGATCCTTTTGTGCAAGATGGCAGCATTAGACAAGTTGAACTTGAAGAATTACTTAAAAATTCCAACGCAGTGACCCTACATGTACCTTTAACACACACAGGGCAACATCCAACACATCATTTAATCAACGCTGAAACATTAGCAATGATGCATCCAGAAACAATCCTCATTAATTCTGCACGTGGTGCAGTAATTGAAGAAGCGGCATTGATTGCAGATATTTTAACAACACGACGTCAAGTGGTGCTCGATGTATTTGAACATGAGCCTGAAATTTCACAACGCTTACTTGATTTAATTACTCTCGTAACACCCCATATCGCAGGCTATAGTTTAGAGGGCAAGGCGAGAGGGACACAGATGATCTACGAGGCATTTTGCAAACGATTTGATTACTCAGCACACAAGAAATTTGAATCACAATTGCCTGCTTGTGAACAATATTTCTATGGCAATAGTATTAAACAGACACTGAAAAACTATTTGACTGAAATCTATAATATTCAGCGTGATGATGACAATTTGCGCGATTGTCTAAAAGATGGAAAGGTGGATCAAAAAGCGTTTGATTATCTCCGTAAAAGCTATCCTTTACGCCGTGAATGGTCTGCTCATGGAGGTCCAAAAGCATGATGACTAACTTTAAACCGACTTGTGATCTTCAGGCACTGAAAGCACGTGCAAAATTGTATCAGCAAATTCGTCAGTTTTTTGAGCAACGGGATGTTTTGGAAGTTGAAACACCTATCTTGTCGCAAGCAGGTGTCACAGATGTTCATTTGGCTTCTATACAAGCACATCGCCATCTACAAGGTAAAAAGCTGACGCATTATTTGCAGACTTCTCCTGAATTTGCGATGAAGCGTTTATTGGCAAGTGGCAGCGGGGCAATTTATCAAATATGTAAAGTATTCCGAGATGATGAGCATGGTCGCAAGCACAACAGTGAATTTACCATGTTGGAATGGTATCGTCCGCACTTTAATTTAAAAGACTTGATGTTTGAAGTGACAGATCTATTAAATGTTGTTTTGGCTGAACGTTTTGGCGATGTTCGTCCGACAGTCTTGAGTTATAAACACGCATTTATTGATCGTTTAGATTTAAATCCGCTTAAGGCAACTTTGTCAGAACTTAAAGATGCAGCCCACCGAGTCGGGTTAAATCTGGATTTGGGTGATGACCGTTTGGCATATATTGATTTGTTATTTTCACATATGGTTGAACCGAGTTTAGGCTTTGATACACCTGTATTTTTAACTGATTTTCCACCAGAATTGGCATCATTGGCGAAAACTAAAATTGATGAAGATGGTGAGTTAGTTGCTGCACGTTTTGAGCTTTATATCGAGGGACTTGAGCTTGCCAATGCCTATGATGAATTGATAGATGCAGCAGTTTTACGTAGTCGTTTTCAAGCGGATAATGCTGAGCGTGAAAAACTTGGTTTACATGTCATGCCTGTCGATGAGTATTTATTGACGGCTTTGCCGAATATGTCGGAATGTGCAGGGATCGCTTTAGGAATCGATCGTCTATTGATGGTGGTGATGAACCAAATGAAGCTGGAAAAGGTGATTACATTTCCTGCGGATGTGTCTTAAAACATCATTTTCACCTATTGTTCATATAGTCGGATAATAGGTGAATATATTGAATAAACATACTCGTTTTATGAGGAATAATAAGAATATGAATGATATAGAAATTTTATACAAATCCTTAAATGAGCGAAGACGACCAGAAGATATTGCTGAAATTATCAGAAAGTTGATTGGATCAGATTTAAATGCGCATGAACGTCAAATATTAGAAAGGGCGGCACGTTATGCACTCGTGCGTAAAAGTATTGCTTATACTTCAATGCCTGAACACTTTAGAGTTATCGTAGGCGCACAAAAGCAAGTAAATACGGCAAATACACTTTTTCATTTTCAGCCAATCGCTGAATTGGACTATTGTAAAACAGACGATATTAACTCTCTTTTACAGCAGATCGAAGCAACATTATTTAAAAAAGTCGGACACAATGATTTTGTTCAAGATAGGCTTAACAAAAATGAGCGCGATCATAGGCAGTTACAATTATCAAAGCGGCAATATAATAAAAAATGGCGTTTAGCTAAACGTATAGAAAAAAAGCAACAGACGATTCAAAAAGAACTGCAAAAGCTGGAATATGAGAAAATTGCTAAGCATGGTTTTGCACATCATTTAGGCTATAACGATTTTACTCAAGATCTCAATTCAGCATGTTTTATTGCATATTATACTGCTCGATGTAACTTACGTAGTGTTTTTACAAATACTTCACAAGAGCAACCATTTGATGAAATCTGTGAAATGCTTTTAACTCGCTGTAACGATTATCAAACTACCAATTGGTGGGCTATTGCTCAGGTATATATTACCCCTGAGGTGTTAGAAAAATTATCAGAAGTACAAAAAGGAAACTTGTTAGGGAAGTGGACCAGTGCTTTAGAAAATATCGCTCACTTTTTACGAGTACTTTGGCAAAATAATGATATTGATCGGCAAACCATGATCGTAAAGCGAGGCAATGATTCTTCAACTTGGAATCACGCAGCAGGTGCTTGGAATAAAGCACGAGATCAATGGATGCAATTGATTTATGCACTGGGTTTGGACTCAATTTTGGATGAGATCTGTTTTGGTAAAGTATTACGCCTTATGGCAGCAGATGTTGCTGCATGGCATTTTCAATCAGGTGGAAAGCTTGACCCAAATACACTGGTTTGGTCTCAATTGCCCTTACCTTGGGAGGTTATACAAGGGCAAGCAGTGTGTACCAAAACAAATGTGATCAAGCAATGTTTGGCAGTAAGTTTAGACCCTGAAAAATCGGGTTGGATTGCACCAAAGTTACATGGTATTGTAGCATTTAAGCCTACACCTGAATTGGTACATGGAGTAGCAATCAATCATCCTTTTTTAGCCAGTATTTTGAAAAGGTATAAATTTTTTTCTGGTAAATGGTAGGTTAGTTCAGTGGTAGAACGTTCGGCTCTAGGACCGAATGGACGCAGGTTCGAGCCCTGCACCTATCGTCCTTTTTTAATAAATTTTATATTTCTCTAATATGCTCAATAAAAAATTATCTTCTTGTTTCAAAAAAAGCTGGTTTTCAAAGTTGAATGAATACGCGATTAAAATATGATTTAAAGCAGATAAAACATGGTTTAGGGTTAAATATTTTGTTTGAATTAATATTGAAAATGCATTTGAAATTTCATTTAAACTAAACGAGTATTCGTTTTGTCCCATTTCGATATGATCTTTGATTCTGGTTTCAATTTGATCAATGCTGAACAATGGATTTTGAATAAAGTATTCTAAATAATCTGCAACCTCCTCTAAGATATCAAAGGGATAATTACGTTGATAGCGAATTGCATATTGAATTAATGGTTTGCGTAAAACTTCAAAGTTTTTTCGTTGTGATGATGTAAGCAATTGAGCAGTTTTTGTTTTAATAATTAAATTCTGCAAGATCAATCCTTTCTTCTTTCTATATTTGAATAACAATTAAAACCTCTCAAATTTCTGAGAGGTTTTTTGCTTAAACCGTATGATGATGACCTAATTGATCTTTTAAGTGCGCAATCGCCTCGATGCGTTTTTGAATCAGCATCTCACCGATATCTGCACCTTGAACTTCTGATGGTAAGTCTGAGGCTTTGATGCTACGTACAGTTTTCATCACCTCTAAAAGGAAATGGGCTTGAGGGTATTCACGATCTTCTAAACCTAAACGACCTTTTGCATCACATTCACAGGCTTGAACAAACGCTTCAACACGCTCTGGACGGCGCAATACGTCTAAACGTTGTAGTAAGCGCCATAATGTGCCTGCTTTTAAAGTAAAGGCTTGGTGGCATTTTAAATGCTCTTTACATACAGCAAGGGCAAGTTGTTTGGTTTGAGTTGGTACACGCAAACGATCACACACCGCCGTAACAGGTTGAATACCACGTTCTTCATGCATGATATGCCGTGGCAACTCATCCTTCGGCGTAAGCGCTTTACCCAGATCATGTACCAGTACAGCAAAGCGCACATCCAAAGCATAATTGGCTTTACATGCTTGTTGTAGAGACATCAGGGTATGAATACCACAGTCAATTTCAGGATGATATTCAGGTCGTTGTGGTACACCAAACAGTGCATCAATTTCAGGGAATAAAACTTTTAAAGCACCACATTCACGTAATACTTCAAAATAAACATCAGCATGATCTTCCAATAATGCACGAGAAGTTTCTTTCCAAACTCGTTCTGGTGTTAAAGCTTGTAACTCACCAGACTCAGCCAATAGGCGCATTAAGCTGATGGTTTCATCGGCAATACGAAAACCATATTGAGCATATCGAGCAGCAAAACGTGCTACACGCAACACACGTAAAGGGTCTTCTGCAAAAGCACTAGAAACATGACGTAAAACTTTATGTTTAAGGTCATCTTGTCCGTGATAAGGGTCATAAACTTGACCAGCATCATCCATTGCCATGGCATTGATGGTGAGATCACGGCGAATCAAATCTTCTTCTAAAGTGACATCGGGATCAGTAAAAAACTCAAAGCCATGATACCCATGTCCTGACTTACGTTCAGTACGTGCGAGCGCATATTCTTCTTTTGTTTCTGGATGTAAAAACACAGGGAAATCTTTTCCCACAGGTTGATAACCTTGGGCAAGAAGTTGTTCTGGCGTAGCACCAACCACAACATAATCTTTTTCGTGATAGGGATGACCGAGTAAATGATCTCTAACGGCACCGCCTACTAAATAAACTTGCATGAAAAAACCTCTATTCTTGATGCCATCATGCAACAGAATAGAGGTTTTCTCAAGTACAGAACTTGAGTTGCTTGACTAAAGTTCTGCAGTATTTATACCTAAGCTGGGTTAGCCTTGAGCTTGTTGAATTTCAGCAACGGTTAAAGCAGTCATATTCACCAAACGACGTGTTGTTGCAGTTGGTGTTAAGATATGAACTGGCTTCGCAGCACCAAGCAAAATAGGACCAATCGTTACATTATTGCCTGATGTAGATTTTAACAAGTTGAATGAAATGTTTGCCGCATCAAGATTTGGCATGATCAACAAGTTTGCAGAACCTTTGAAGCGAGAATTTGGGAATGCAAAATGACGAATATTTTCGTCTAATGCCGCATCTGCGTGCATTTCGCCTTCTACTTCCAACTCTGGTGCAATCTCAGTCAAGATTTCAAACACTTTACGCATTTTCTGTGCGCTTGGATCGTTTTGGTCTGAACCAAAGCTTGAATGCGACAATAAAGCAACACGTGGCGTCATACCGAAACGACGAACTTCTTCAGCAGCTAAAATTGTCATTTCAGCAAGCTGTTCAGCCGTTGGGTTGGTGTTTACATAAGTATCGGCAATGAAAATATTGCGATCTTCAAGCATCAATGCGTTCAGAGTAAAGAATGTACTACGACCTTCTTTCAGACCAATCACATTTTTAACAAAGTCTAAATGAATGTCATAACTTGCATAAGTACCACATAACATACCGTCTGCTAAACCATGTCGAACCAACATTGCGGCGATCAGCGTAGAACGACGACGTGACTCACGTTGAGCATACTCAGGCGTTACGCCTTTGCGTTGCATCAAGTTGTAATAGTCATCTGCAAACTTATCGTAATCAGGGTTTTTCTCTTGATCAACGATCGTGATGTTTACACCATGTTCGAGACGTAAGCCCAATTTCTTAATGTTGGTTTCGATGACAGAAGTACGTCCCACAAGAATAGGTTGTGCTAAACCTTCATCAACTGCAATTTGTACTGCACGTAATACACGAAGATCTTCACCTTCAGCATAAGCAATACGTTTAGGTGCAGTTTTTGCTTGCGCAAAAATAGGTTTCATCATCAATGCTGAGTTATAGACAAACTCAGATAAACGTTGACGATAAGCGGAGAAGTCTGTAATTGGACGACTCGCTACGCCTGAGTCCATCGCAGCTTGTGCTACAGCAGGTGCAATTTCCAAAATCAGACGTTGATCCAGTGGACGTGGAATTAAATAATCACGACCAAACGATGCAGATTTTTCACCATAAGATGCAGCATCTGCTTCAACATGTGCCATACGTGCAATTGCATGCACACAAGCAATTTTCATCTCTTCATTAATTGTTGTTGCACCTACGTCAAGCGCACCACGGAAGATATAAGGGAAGCACAACGCATTGTTGACTTGGTTTGGATAGTCTGAACGACCTGTTGCCATAATCACATCTGGACGTACTTCATGTGCATGTTCAGGCAAAATTTCAGGATCTGGGTTGGCTAAGGCAAAGATGATCGGATCTGCTGCCATCACTTTAACCATTTCTTTGGTCAAGATTCCTGCTGCTGAAAGACCTAAGAACATATCAGCATCTGCAATCACATCTGCGATTTGAGAGCCTTCAATATCTTGTACATAACGCTTTTTCGACTCATCTAAGCCTTCACGTTTTGTGGTTAATAGACCACGTGAGTCTGCCACAATGATGTTTTCTTTTTTCGCACCAATCGCGCAAAGTAAATCTAAACATGAAAGTGCCGCAGCACCAGCGCCAGAAGCGACAATTTTGATTTCATCAATTTTCTTGCCGTTTAATTGTAAGGCATTGAGAAGTGCTGAACCAACAATGATAGAGGTACCGTGTTGATCATCATGGAACACAGGAATTTTCATGCGTTCACGAAGTTTTTGTTCAATATAGAAACATTCTGGTGCTTTAATGTCTTCGAGGTTGATTCCACCAAAAGTAGGTTCTAATGCTGCTACGATATCAACAATTTTATCAGGATCATTTTCAGCAATTTCGATATCGAAAACATCGACACCCGCGAATTTTTTAAATAATACGCCTTTACCTTCCATTACTGGCTTAGATGCCAATGGACCAATGTTACCCAGTCCTAAAACGGCTGTACCATTACTGACCACTGCGACCAAGTTACCACGCGCAGTATAAAGCGCAGCTTTAGAAGGGTCTTTTTCAATTTCTAAACAAGGTGCTGCGACGCCAGGAGAGTAGGCAAGTGCTAGATCATGTTGATTGACCAATTGCTTGCTTGGTGTAACGCTGATTTTTCCTGGTGTTGGAAATTCGTGATAGTAAAGGGCTTGCTGTTTTAAAGATTGATCATCCATCTGAATCTCGATTATTACATGTTCCAGCGAGGCTGGTGGTTTGACTAAATTTGATCGAATATAACATTTGTTGAACAATACCGACAGTCAAAAAGCAGTTATTTCCAACAAAGTTATAGATTTAAAGTCTAAAAAAATTAGCAAATCGTAATTAGCTTATGCTGTTCTAAATATTTTGTACTGTCTGCTGAAGAAAGTGCTTTAGAAAAATAGAATCCTTGTAAAATATAGCATCCATGTTTTTCTAAAAATAATGCCTGTTCTTTGGTTTCTACACCTTCAGCAACAAGCGTAATCCCTATGGCATTTCCCATGGCAATAATTGCATTCACAATCGCTTCGTCTTTCTCTTGACCAATTTTTGAAATAAAGGCTTTATCTATTTTTAAAATATCAAATGGATAACTGGTGAGATAGGCGAGGGAAGAATAACCTGTACCGAAATCATCTAAAGAAATTGAAATATGACGATCTTTCAGTTGTTTTAAAAGTAAATTGACTTGGTCTGATTTTTCAAATAAAGAAGATTCAGTTAATTCAAGTTCAAGCATATCACCAGAAATATTATATTTTTTAAGCGCATAATCAATATCTTCAATCAACTGACCACGATAGATTTGTTGGGCAACAATATTGATGGATACTCTAAAGTGATCAAAGCCAAGAGATTGCCAATACTGAATCTGTTTACAGGTTTCATGCAATACGATCAATCCAATATCAGAAATTAAACTGGTTTCTTCTGCCAGTGGAATAAAAATATCAGGCAAAATATAGCCCAGTGTAGGATGATGCCAACGTACTAAAGCTTCAAAACCATAAATACGTTGTGTTTTAACACAGATTTTAGGTTGATAGTGGACAGTCAACTCTTTATGTTTAATCGCTTTTCGAAGTTCGCTTTCTAAGTTTATACCTTGATTGAGTAAAGGTGTTTTTTTATCAGAATAAAAATAAACTGTATTACCACCTAAGCGTTTGGCTTCTCTCAAAGCAGATTCTGCGTGACCATTTAAACTATCCAGTTGCAGCCCATGCTCTGGGTACAGGGCAATCCCAATTGAAAGCGTAATGGTTTGTTCTTGTGCATTGATTTCAAATGGCTGTTTAAATGCATCTAGGATGTTTTGTGCATGCTGATGAATATTGATATTACTGTTTAAATTATATATCACAGCAAAATCATCATTGTTCAAATAGGCAATAAGCGAGGCATTGCTACAACATAATCTTAAACGATGCGCCACTCGTTTGAGTAATTCATCACCTTCTTTATGGCTCATGAACTCATTAAACAGTTTAAAACGATCAATGTTAATGCGTAAAACCGCAAAGTTTTTAAATGTACTCGAATAATGGGTTAAATAATGATGCAGGCGTTGCTTGAAATAAAAGCGATTAGGTAGATCGGTGAGGATATCGTAGTGTTCTAAATAAGAGAGTCGTTGTTCCTGCTTTTTGCGATCAGTTAAGTCCGTAATAATGCCTACATAGTTTGAAATTTTATTTTTTTCATCATAAATCGCATTAATATGTACCCAAAGCACCAACTTTTTCCCTGATGTGAAATCAATTTGTAATTCTGATTCAAATTCACCATGTTGGACTAAACTTTGGGTAATCACCGTATACATCTTTTGCGTACGTGCATTGTTGTTGAGTGTAATATCAAAGAGATGGCGACCAATCAAATCATTTTCGGTATATGCCAGAAGTTGTTCAAAATAGGGATTTACTTCTAAATAACACAAATTATTGTCTAAAATAAATACACCTTCAGCCACTTGTTCTAAAACATTCGCAGCCAGTTTTAATTTTTCTTGATCTGTTTTTTCTTTTTGAATATTGCGTTGAATACCCACCATTCTTAATGGTTTATTATTAAAGTTCTTTGAAACTACTTTACCAATATCCTGAATCCAGCACCATTGATCATCGCGCTTTACACGATAAATTGCTTCAAAACGTTCAGTCTTGCCTTTGAGATGTTGTTTAAGTAGCGTTTTATAATTTTCAATATCTTCAGGATGAATGAAATCATCTACACTGTTCTGTTTAAGATTTAATTGTCTAAATTCAGCATCACTCTTTGAGTCGGCTATTTCAAAGGTACGTTTCTCTATGTTCCAGACCCATGAATGGATTCCAGCGGTTTCATGTGCAAAGGTAAGATTGGCTTGATGATTCTCAAGACGATCATTCATTTGCTTAAAATCGTATGTTCGCTCTTTAACTTTTTGTTCTAATAAATGATTATGCAGTTGCAACTCATTTTTCATGGTTTCAGTTTTGGAGATTTCATTTTTGAGTTGAAGCTGTAAACCTTTTGATTGTTCAAGTTGTTGCTGAGATTGTCTAATCAATACGCGATTTTTTAGATTTAAAATTTCCGAATTCAAGTAAATTTTATGTGAGATATATGCACTGAAAAATAACAATGCGAACCAAACAATAAATACTGTGCTATACACTTCATTGGTATTTTGTGGAAATAGTAATGGAATGCTGAAAACAGGAATCGAAGACGGGACAAACAAAGCGGTGAAATAACTGAATCGTTGATTCAGAAAGTTCATCGCCATGACATAAGAAAAACTCAACAAAAAACTGGATAAAAGAAAAGAATAAAAAGGGTTAAGTGTATCGGGTAATTTGGTCAATTCTAAATTGATAATATAGATGCCAATACCAAAGAGACTGCCTAGAATTAGACTAAAAAATTGAAAAAATACATGCATATGCTTAAAAGATTTTTTTTTCTTTTGATACAGCATACAAGTTAGAAAAATACAGATCGACAGGATAAATAAAACAGTGGTAGCAAACCAAGATGTCAGTAAATCGGTATGTGTCTTAAACAAATAAAGATAAATAAAGGCATCACAAATGCACGTAAATAATACCCAAATAAAAAAAATTCGGATATTTTTAACAGTCTTTCTGATGTTCGATGAATTCACATCATATGAAAGAAGCTCTTCCTGAACATCATTCATTAGCTGTTGCACCTCTGCTATTTTTAGAATGCGTAGGTTTAAGGGGAGCAACTATTGAAAATTTGTTAATTAATAGTCTCTTTGCTACTAAAATACTGTGAAATCACCAAATTTGCAATTGCTTTGTGTGATAGAAGTCACTTTTATGGGAAATAATAATTCAAAATAGACAGGGCAACGATAGGTGCAGTCTCGGTTCTTAATACACGTTGACCAATACACCAATTTTTAAAGCCATATTGGTTCGCTGTCAAGATTTCTGCTTCACTAAGTCCACCTTCTGGACCAATCAACAGTGCAAGATTTGAGGATGCATTTGCTAGAACATCGGTTTGCTCTTTTTCAGGAGCAAGAACAAAACGAGTCTCTGGTAATTTACTTTCCAGCCAGCTTTGTAAGCTCAAAGGAGCAAGAATTTCAGGCACAATATTCATCCCACACTGTTCACAAGCAGCAATCGCAATACCTTGCCAATGATCAAGCTTTTTTTGATCGCGGTCATATTTTAAACGCATTTCACAACGCTCAGAAGTCAGTAATTGAATTTTGGATACACCAAGTTCAACTGCTTTCTGTATGGCATAATCCATACGATCACCTTTACTCATGACTTGTCCTAGCAAAGCATTAAAAGCAGGTGTCCGATTATCGGGGTGAAATGATTGCACCGCAACAGAAGCTGACTTTTTAGCAACCTCTGTTAAGCGCACTTCATATTCTCCACCTTGCCCATTGAACAAAGTGGCTTGTTCACCAACTTGTGCACGTAATACCTTAACCCAATGATGAAATACGGTTTCAGTCAGTTCAACTGTCGTATCGACAGCCAGATCCGTTTCAATATAAAAGCGAGGCATTCAGTTTAACTCACAAGTAAGGAATTCAATTTTTTGATTTAAGCTAAGCCAAGATCAAGGATAAGTTGACGGTTCGGTTCAGTGTGGTTCATTGTATAGAAGTGCAAACTCGGTGCACCACCTGCAATGAGGCGTTCACACAGCTTAATCACAACCTCATGACCAAAGGCTTTAATGCTGGCAGAGTCATCACCATAAGTGGCAAGTTGCTTACGAATCCATCGTGGGATTTCAGCACCCGTACCATCAGCAAAGCGAATTAAATTACTGGCATTGGTAATTGGCATAATGCCTGGTGCAACAGGAATATCAATTCCTGCTTTTTGGATACGATCTACAAAATAGAAATAGGCATCTGGATTAAAGAAAAATTGAGTAATGGCTGCATTTGCTCCAGCATTTACTTTTTCAATAAAGTGTTGAATATCTGCATCATAACTTTCCGCTTGAGGATGCATTTCTGGGTATGCTGCGACTTCAATTTTAAAGTGGTCACCAGTATGTTCACGAATAAAACGAACCAAATCGGTCGCATAAGGAAGTTCACCTAGCCCAACTTGACCTGATGGTAAATCACCACGTAATGCAACGATACGATCAATACCCTGTGCCTTATAAATATCTAATAATTCAGCAATGCGTGCCTTATCATCTCCAATACATGAAAGATGTGGGGCAACAGGTGTACCTTTACCATTAAAATCATTAATTGCGGCTAAAGTACGTTCACGGGTAGAACCACCAGCACCATAAGTAATCGAAAAAAACTCTGGATTGAATTGTTGCAATTCTTGATGAACGATTTTAAGTTTTTCCGCACCTGCGTCGGTTTTGGTTGGGAAAAACTCAAACGAAATGGGAATACGTTTGCTCATGATTAAATCCTTTTTTATAAATGCTTTTTAATATCTTTCACTTTTACCCAATCCTCTCCCTAAAGAGAGGATATCCACTTTCAATATATAAACTTTGAAAGTGTAGGGTAGATAGAATGAAAACTTAGTATTTATAAGCTTCAGATTTAAACGGACCCTCAACTTGCACACCTAAGTAGTCTGCTTGTTCTTGAGTCAATTGTGTCAATACACCACCAAAACCAGCAACCATTGCAGCAGCAACTTCTTCATCCAGTTTTTTAGGAATTAATTCAACACGGATTTTTGCTGCTTTTTGATCTTCTGGAAGATCTGCAAATTTTTCAGCAAATAGATGCATTTGACCTAATACTTGGTTGGCAAAAGAACCATCCATTACACGAGAAGGGTGACCTGTTGCATTGCCTAAGTTAACCAAACGACCCTCAGATAAAAGGATCAAATAATCGTTTTCATTTTCTGTACGATAAACTTGGTGTACTTGTGGTTTAACTTCAACCCATTTGTAGCCACGTAAATAGTTGGTATCAATTTCAGTATCGAAGTGACCAATGTTACACACCACTGATCCTGCTTTTAAAGTATCCAACATTGCTGAGTCACACACGTGGTAGTTACCTGTTGTGGTCACAATGAGGTCAGTATTTTGAAGAAGGTCTAAATTGATATCTTCTTTCTTACCTGTTTGAACACCATTTTTGTATGGAGAAACGACTTCATAACCGTCCATACATGCTTGCATTGCACAGATTGGGTCAATTTCAGTTACGCGAACAATCATGCCTTCTTGACGAAGTGATTGAGCAGAACCTTTACCCACATCACCATAACCAATTACGAGTGCACGACGTCCAGATAAAAGCATATCTGTACCACGTTTGATGGCATCATTCAGAGAATGGCGGCAACCGTATTTATTGTCATTTTTAGACTTGGTAATCGAGTCATTGACATTGATTGCTGGAACTTTCAATGTTCCATCACGGAACATTTCATGTAGACGTTGTACGCCTGTAGTTGTTTCTTCAGTGATACCATGAATTTTAGCGATGAGTTCAGGATATTTTTCATGAACAACAGCAGTTAAATCACCGCCATCATCTAAAATCATGTTGGCATCCCAAGGTTTGCCATTTACATTGATTTGCTGTTCAAGACACCACATGTATTCTTCTTCAGTCTCACCTTTCCAAGCAAATACTGGAATACCAGAAGCTGCAATAGCCGCAGCAGCGTGATCTTGTGTCGAGAAGATGTTACATGAAGTCCAACGTACTTCTGCGCCAAGTTCAACCAATGTTTCAATCAAAACAGCGGTTTGAATGGTCATATGGATACAACCAAGAATTTTTGCACCAGCAAGTGGTTTTGCTGCTGAGTAACGCTTACGTAAACCCATCAATGCTGGCATTTCTGCTTCAGCAAGTTTGATTTCTTTACGACCGTAATCGGCTAGGGAAATATCAGCAACTTTATAATCTGTAAATGAAGCATTAACCGCGTTCATCACGATCTCCTTTATAAATAACAAATATTGATCATTCAGTTCGCGGATGCCGTTGTTGACCAGCACGAATGTCTGACCGAATCGTCGAGCCTAGCGATTTCACATTTATGTGCCTGTGAAAAAGTCGCAGCATCCCTCGACTGGCGACTATTGTACCTAGATTTTATTAGAGTTCAAATGTAGTTGGTTAATATTCAACTAAAAGATAGAATTAGTTTTTGGGCAAAATCTGTATGAAAAATAGTTCAGTATCAATAAAGCGATCAACATCATAATAAAGGCAAATAATGCATTCATATCAAATCAAACAATATTTAGGCGTTATATTTGTAGCTGTATTTGTGATTTTTGGCATATTTTTCTATTTTATTGCAGATGAAAATATTCACATTTTTCTCTATGTGTTCTTGTTCTATATCATTTTCTCTGTATTTCTAGGGCGCAAATTTTCTCTTTCCAAGCACAGCCATGTGCATGCTTTGGTGTTGATCTGTAGCTATTTTATTTTGCAGTGTGTTTATACCGCTTCACCACGTATACAATTTGAAGAATTTAAACTCTGGCATCCGACTTGGGAAAAAGTACAACACGTTCGTATCATTGATTACTCTGCTGAACAGTATCGAATCGGGCGCAGTACCAGTTTTGCTTATATGAATGTGATCTATGAGTATCGTTATCAACAAAAGATGTATACAGTCGAACAACCTGATATTACTCGGCAGTATTATCTGTGGGTTACAGATCAATCTGATACTTTAAAGCAATCTTCACAGCAAAAGTTTGAACATTCAATAAACAAGCATGAATTTGAGGTTTGGGTTAACCCAGCACAACCCCAAGACGCTTTTTTATTTTATTCTCAGAGGTGGTTTGATTTAAGAGGGTCGTGGCTCGCTAAAATCTTTTTTATTGCCCAGTATTTTTTGGTTTTTGCCGTGGCTATTGCCGGTTCGATGTATGTAGTGGGACGATTAAGAAAGCATTTGTCAGGTTTTAGCCAAGCACTGAATCGTCAACCCGCTTGGTTGAGATATGTGCTGATCAGTGTGATATTTATTGTAAGTGTGATGACGTTACTTTTTCTTTGGATTGGTTTTATGGTTTTAAAAAGTCAGTATTGGGGCTGAAAAAATGATAGATATCGTTAAAATTATTGATTTACATACTTTTGCACTCAAACAAGCGATTGAACAAGCCTCAATTGAACAACGTAAAAGTTTGGTCAAAGCCCTTTTTAGTTTTTATGAGAAATTACCTCATTTTTATGTTTTTATTGAAAAAAATTATCAAATTACCATCAATAAATCCCAACTATTTAATGATATTGATCATGAGCTTTTGATTCACTATCAACAAAAGATTCAGCGCTCTAATGCGGCAATTGATGAATATGTAGATGATTATGAGGAACTGGATGAAATTGAAGTGATTTGTTTAGATGCTTTTGCAATGATGGTTTCAAAACAAGATAAATCTCAAGCATTGGTGGCTTTATTAAGTGGGGTCATCGAGCTACTAGACTACTATCAAAACTTTTCAGATCAACCTGAGTATTGGAATGCCATATTAGAAAAAGAAGTCCTTTTTCAAGAACAGATCATGAATGATATTTCGACTCACATTACTTTTGATGTCGCTATTTACGCTCATCGTTATCAAAATATTGAATTTCCTGATTTGGATGGAATTTAATATTGTGATAAACAGAAATAGAATTATTCGTCAAAGTGGGTAGAACTGAGTGCTTAGATAGGGCAGATTATTTGTTTATAAACGATCCTAAATACATTTTTTTCATAAATAAAAAAATGATCATGTTGAACGAATCATATTAATATTGAAAGTTCGTTCTCCCAAAGGGAGAAAACAAGGATGAGGAAGATTTTATGTTGAATTATAATTTTTAAAATGCCTGATGCAAGAAACCTAATATCGATATGAATAAAGATTAGTGTTTCTAATGTAAATATAGGTTTAAAATTTATGTATATTTTCTCCTATTTTATGAATATATTTTTTTAACTTTTGATGTTTAAGTTTTTATAATTAATGATAAATATGCTGGTAATAAATGTATAAATTTATTTTATTGAGTGTGAGATGGTTTTATTTATAATAATTTTTTTTATTTTAACTATATTGAGTGATTTATTATGTTGGAGGTTTTATTTGTCAATACAACCTAGGTCTAATATTATATTTTTTATATCCAATTAAATTGGAGCTGATTGTCTATTAAATGATCTTTATAGGTGAAATTCAATAATTATAATTTTATTGAGGCGCCAGATTTATGGGAATCGAATGGTCAATCTGAAAATATAATTTTCCAAAAGGACGGTGATAATAATGGATATTAGTGCAACAAAAATATTGGGACAGCTGAATATACCTGTCAATCCGAAAACTCAAGCAGAATTAGAACAAAGATGGCAAGGAATAAAAGCGCTAAAAAAAACGGTTCAGACTCAAACTAAAAATGACCATGATATTTGTGTCACAAATACAGCTGGAGGCGATCATGTTAAATAAAGACCTCTTAAACCTTTCAGTTGTCGAGTTGGCTAAACGTATTCAAGACCGTAGTGTAAGTTCAGTAGATTTAACTCAACTCGTATTGCAACATGCTCAAGATTACAATGCAGAAATCAATGCATATATTTCATTTCGCGCAGATAAAGCCTTAGCAGAGGCTGCTCAAGCAGATGTAGAGATTGCGCAAGGAAGCTATAAGGGTATATTCCACGGTATTCCAATGGGGATTAAGGACAATATTTATATTGGTGGTGAAGTGACCACTATGGCTTCTAAGATTCATGCCAATTTCATTTCTAGTGATGATGCAACTGTGATTTCCAAACTCAAGGCTGCGGGCGCAATCATTATCGGTAAGTTAAATATGCATGAGTATGCATGGGGCATTACCAATAACAGTCCACATTTCGGTCCGTGCCGTAATCCATGGAATCTTGATAAGATTCCTGGAGGGTCAAGCGGTGGTTCAGGTGCAGCTGTTGCTTCAGGAATGTCGACCATTACATTAGGAACTGACACAGCAGGTTCAATTCGTATCCCATCTTCAGCATGTGGTTTAGTTGGGTTAAAACCAACTCATGGTTTAGTTGCAAAGTATGGTTGTTTTCCATTGGCATGGACTTTAGATCATATTGGACCAATGGCTAAAACTGTTGCAGATGCTGCTACTATGTTAAAAGTAATAGCAGGATTTGATGAGCGAGATCCGACCTCTAAACACGTTGAAATTCCAGATTATATTGCCTTGCTCAATAGTGATGTCAAAGGTAAAGTCATTGGTATTAACGAAGACTATTTCTTTCATCAAGTCGATGCGCCGATTGAAAAATTAGTTCGTGAACAAATTGCTCAGCTTGAGCAGCGTGGTGCTATCATTAAGAAGGTCACAATCCCAGCATTGAAAAATGCTGAATATGTAGAATTGGTGACGAGTCTGTCAGAAGCCGCTACGATTCACCATGATGATTTACAGCAGCGTCCAAATGATTTTGGTGATGATATTCGTCTATTATTTGAATTGGGGGAGTTGCCAACGGCAGTAGAATATTTACAAGCTCAACAATTAAGAAGGGAACTAAAACAACAGTTTGCCCAAGCCTTCAAAGAAATTGATGTTTTGATTGCACCAACATTACCTATTTTGCCACCTGATATAGGCAGTTCAGTTGCAAAACTTAATGGTGAGCGTGTCGATCTATTAAATCATATTATTCGTTTTACGGGTCCGAGTAATTTAACAGGTTTACCTGCCTTAACTATCCCATGTGGTTTAATTGATGGGCAACCAGTCGGATTGCAAATCATAGGTCCTGCTTTTCAAGAACCAAAGGTATTTAATATCGCCTTAGCTATTGAAGAACAGGTAAAGTTTAATTATCAACAGCCAGTTTTAGACCGCATTTAAATCTTTTAACGTTTAAGTGCTAAGACAGGATGATAGAAATATGAGTCAAGGCTTGTATTTCTATTGATTAAAATCATCATGTTGAGTTCAATTTTTGCAATGATACCCGTATTTGCCAATGATTCAACAGGTTATGTGAGGACAGGTGGAATTGAATACCTTAAAAATAAAAATATTGCGGTGTACAGTGAAGATTTATGGATCAGTAAGAAGTTAATTAAAGAAACTCAGCATCAAGCCCATATTATTAGACTTGATGCACTACTTTATTTTTCAGTATCTTCAATCGTTTTGACTTTATCTGCCCAGAAGTCTGCTTTTTCATCATCAATATCAACACCTAAGCCATGCTCATAAACACAGACCAAATCACGCATGGCTTGAATTTCACCTAATTTCGCGGATTGTTCTAGCAGTTCCACAGATTTAAGTAGATCTTTTTCAACCACATCACCACGACGATAAAAATTAGACAATTCTAATAATGCAGCAGGGTGTTGATGTTTGGCTGCTTGTTCTAACCAGCGATGTGCATGCTCGAAGTAGGCTTTGGATTCATCTGGATCTTCTTCTAAAATTTCTTTTGCATAAAAAGTATAGCCTTCACCTAACCAGTACATGGCTTCTACATGCCCTAATTGTGCTGCTTTCAATGCCCATTCTTCGGCGAGTTGATTGTTATCTTCATCCTCACTTTGCATATAAATTTCAGCAAGCTCAAATTGTGCAGCAGGATTTCCCATCGCAGCACGATTTAACAATTCTGAAGGGATTGAAAGTGGTTTAGACATAAAAATACCAATGTAAAGACAAAAGAGTTTTAACAAAAAAGCCAATCTAAGATTGGCTTAAGAGTATAACTGATTTTGACCAAACAATTTAGACCAGTAGGATGATGCCTGTAATACAACTTACAACGAGGCAGATGATTGCTACAGTTTTTATTTTAGTACTGTAATAGCTCAACAATGATCCTACGAATAATGCTGAAAAAGTGAGTATACCCACCCATAGACTCAGCATACTACTCGGTTTTCCTGACATTAAGCAGATGATTAAAGAGATGAACAATAAGCACCAACCTGACAGTGTCGCAAATAGGGTTGGTTTTTTTGCTAATTCATGACCATAAATTTGTTTTTGATGCTTTGACATAGCGCTGGCAAGTGCAATCATCGCTAAACTGGATATAGACCAAATCAATAAGAAGAAAATCATACAGCGATCTCCTTGGTTGCTGGTACATTTTTAGCTTTTTTGACTGGAAGCCCTTTATGTTTTTTGACTTTATAAAATGACAAGAAAAACAAAATTGCGATCGCCCATGTCATTAAATCAAAAGATGCAATCATCCATTGACCATTGGCAATACTGTTCCAAAGTGCTTGACCGCCTGTCATAAAATTAATGAGTGGTAACAGGGCATAGGCAACTGTTGCCAGCATTAAAAGTTCTAACCAAGCCTGACGATGTGGTCGGATTGCGGCATAAATTAAAGTTGCAAGCCATGCGATAAAGAAGGCACGAATTTCCCAGTTTAGACGTGCTTCTACTTCAAAAGGGATAAAACGATTGGCATAGAAATATGCTGCACAAGCAATCGGTAATCCAATCACTGCAGCAATATTCATGACCTCTACAAAGCGATAGCCAAAAGATTTATAACCTTGTTTTTGCTGTTGAGGTGCTCTTTTTACACACCACAAGATCAAGCCCGTAGCCACCATTAAAGTGCCCAGAACACCAGAAAAGAACAATAACCAGCGGAAAGTCAAATCTAGTCCACGTGCTTCATGTAAGACAGTCACAACGTTGTAGATACCCATTGGAACAGAAGTATTTCTGGCTTGTAGGTCATCAGAGATGTCTTTCCCCGTAACACCATCAAACTTTAAAACAGGATATACACCACGTTGTATTACACTTTTTGCATAAAGTGCTCTAAGTTCAATGCTTGCATTGGTAGTGTTTGGTGCAATGATCTGGATTGACGCAATTGGATTGTCTTTCCACTGGGTTTGTGCATTTGCAATAATTGGTGCTAAATCAGTGAGTGCTGCGGGCTGTCCAGCTTCTTGTTGATGTTTAGCTCGTCTTTCACCACGTGAACGTTGCTCATTGCCCGCAGTTTGTTGAGCTTGACCACTTTGCCCCTGAGCTGTGTTTGCAGTTCCGTTAGGATTTTCTGTTGTTCGATTACGTGTATTATTCTGTTGACCACCACCGCGCATTTCCTGAAAAAACTCTTGTCGATCTTCATAAACTTGGTTGATCCCCCAAGGCATAAACATAAACATGAGCAATAACAGACCACTAAATGTGATCATGATATGAAATGGAAGTGCAAAAACCGCTGTAGCATTGTGTGCATCTAACCAAGAGCGTTGTCCTTTCCCAGAACGGAAAGTAAAGAAATCTTTAAAGATTTTTTTATGTGTAATGATGCCACTGATGATCGCAACAAACATTAACATGGTTGCTAGACCGACCAACCAGCGCGCCCAAATCCGATCTACGCCATAGAGTTCAAAGTGAAAGCGATAGAGAAAACCACCACCCCGAGTGTCTCGTGCTTTGATAACTTGACCTGTTGCACTGTCAATGGTGATGCGTTCACCACCACGGCGGGCTTGTAAATCTTCACCTTGTTTGCGGATGTTTAACTCAGTGGTGGTTTGTCTCGAATTTGGTAATTGGATGGTCCAACTGCCTGCATCGGGATAATTCTTCTGTAAATAATTTAAAGCAACTTGAGTTTGTTGTAATTGCGATGAGCTTGGAACAGATTGGTGAGTTTCAGGTTTCATCCAAACAGAAATTTCTGACTGAAAAAAGCTCAATGTTCCTGTTAAAAAAATCGCATAGAGTAACCAACCCAGAATTAGACTTGCCCATGTATGTAGCCAAGACATCGATTGACGTGGACCCTCAACTTTTGCATCTACACGCATGTTAGTTCCCCATCATTTTTAAAATGATCAATAAAATGATGCATGGAACAACGATCCCTAAACTGGCTTTGAAGGTTTTGTTGACCATAAATACCCAAATGAAAGCGGCGCAATGAATACAGAAAGCAAGCAGGGTAGATGCCATCGCAGCTGAGGCTCGATAATCTGCAAAAGTTTTTGCGATCACCATAGCGGACAAAGAGGCAAGTAAATAGCCACCTAAAATTGCTAAGGCAAATCGATAAAAAATCATGAAGCGGTATTTTAACAGGGAGGGTGTGGATTTAGCTCGTGCAGAGACAGTCGGAGTTGAAACTGATGCACTCAGCGCATCGAGTTCAGTCTGGCTATTCATAGGCAATCAAATCAATAAAGGTTAAAAATTAAGTAAATAATAACAATTATCATTTACTTTTTAAACATAAAAGTTAAATTTCATTCAAATAAAGCAGTGGATTTATTTTAAATTTTATGAATTGATCGTATATAAACCGCTCAGACCTGTTGAAAAAAATGTGTAAATTGATCGATCTAGCGAGCTTAGCTTTGATTTGAATTTTAAAGATATCTTAGCTAACACAAACCACACAGCGTATTTTTACTTTTATTTATATCTTGTATTGATCTTAGGGGCTGTGGACATTTCATAAATGGCTTGCGTTGTAGGTTAAAATTGAGCAGGCAAGGCGTGAAATGAAGAGAATAGCGAGACTATTTTTAAATTTCATAACGTAGCCTGAGATAATTTTAACCGCAACCCTTCGGGACTAGCGTGTTTTTTGTCGCTTCGTTGTTACGAACTACTCATTTAGAATGACTAAATTTCGTATTTCGCGCCTAGAATCGCCTAAAAAACACACCTAGTCGCAAACATAGACGAATTGTTCACAGACCCTAATAAAAATATGGAAATAAAAATGTTTATTCATGCCGATGATGCAAAACAGCTGGCAGCAAACTCAAATCTCAATATTGAATTATACAAAATTCGCCTTGCTCAAATGATTGAGGAAAATGCAAAGCAGGGCAATACCGCAGTATTTACAGTTTTACCCAAGCATTTAGCCTTAGAAGATATACGAGCACTCTCTTCCGAATTGACACAATTGGGTTATCACATTCGTTTTGAAGTCGATGAGTTTTTTTATACCTTCAATGTGTTTTGGAACTAATGATTCAATCGTAGATATATCTTGTAAATATCGACGATTGATCAAAAGCAAAGCTCTATAAAACTAAGACTGCTGGCTTTGATATTCGTTGATGACTTCAAGTGCAGCTCGAAAAGCTTCTTGAGTTGTTGGTGCGCCACAGTAAGGAAGGCTGTGTAAAAGAACTTCCTGTATTTCTTCTACGCTTGCACCATTGTTTAAAGCACCACGAATATGACCTTTAAGTTCAGTTGGACTTTTTTGTGCGACCAAAAATGCGATGGTGATCAATGAGCGATATTTACGAGGCAATACATCTTCACGTTGCCAAGTCGAGCCCCATGCATGCTCATTTATCCAGTCTTGCAGTGGTTGTGTAAAAGGCACAGTATTGTCTTGGGCACGTTTGACAAAACTTTCACCCATCACTTCTGTACGGACTTTTAAGCCATTTTCATAATCTTGTTTAGACATCATCGTTTTTCCTGTGCTGTTGTATTTTTGACACTATACTGAAATAGTTTAATGCCCCCATTGGCAATAGGTCTAAGAAAAAGCAGTGAAGGTGATTCACTGCTTTTGATAAAAGTTTATAGCATTGAGAATAGTGTATTCCCAAATATTTCTATGTTTGATGAAGATGAGGATTGTCTAGTTCCAATACGCGTTCCAGTTTTTCGTCAAAAATATCGGTGAGCATACTGTCATAGCGTAACGCATTGTATTCCGACAACTTATTTGCAAGATCTTGCTGAATTGCCCCACGACTGACTGCATCAGCCAAACGTTCCTCAAATGTAAGACCTTGATATTCACCTTTAGATTCCGCCTTTTTAAAGTGATTCCACTCATTTTCTACTTTTGTCAGTAGATTAAAGGTTGCTTCCATTCGACCAAAGGCATCCTGAGGATTAACCGAATAATAGACTTGAGTTTTTAGATAATCACGGAATGGATTGTTCTGCATGATCAATTCAGCAGCTTCACTCTTTTGACGATCACTCGGTTTTTTGAGCGGTCTACCGAATGGGAAGCAAACAAACTTCACCAGACCTGAGGCGATTGGAATCGGGAAATTATCAAACAAGCCGAAAAATGCTTCTTGTGCCAGATAAAGCGTTTCATCTAAGGCAAGTTGGGCATGTAATTGTTCGGCTTCAGTTCTTTGACCATGTTCATAAAATTTGAGAATCGCCGTTGCAATGAACATATGTGAATGAATATCGGCTAATCGCCCTGAAAGCATTTCTTTACGTTTAATATCTCCAGCTAAAAGCCCTAAGCACATATCCGCAGTCAGTGCAAAGTCAGCACTCAAGCGATTGATGATTTTGTAATAAGGTTGAGTAAACTTGTCTGCGGAATCTGGTCGATGTTGGCTTGAACCAAACCAACCATATGTAAATGCTCGAGCAGCTCGGTTCAAGGTATAACCTAAATGCTGGTAGAGCATGGTATTAAAGGTTTCGAGAGCCGCATTTTTATCCTCAGCTTGTAAAAGTTGTAGCTCTTCAAACAAATAGGGGTGACAGCGCATAGAACCTTGCCCAAAGATCATGAGGGAGCGACTTAAAATATTTGCACCCTCGACCGTAATCGAAATTGGAATAGCTTGATACATGTTGGCAAGGAAGTTGCGTGGACCTTGTTGAATACCACGACCGCCTGTAATGTCCATACCATGATTGACCAGTTTACGCATGGTCTCAGTTGCATAGTATTTTGCCATTGCTGTCATCACAGCAGGCTTACCTCCTTGATTAAGCCCACAGGTGACTAAATAACGGAAAGCTTCAAGTTTATAAGTGCCACTGACGATTTCACTGCTAACTTCTTGTACCCCTTCAAATTGACCTACAGAAAGCTTGAATTGTTGACGAATTTTTGCAAATGCACCGACAGATAAATAGGTCATTTCACTGGCTGCGGTTGACAGGGCAGGCAGTGAAATTCCACGTCCTACGGCAAGACATTCCATCAACATACGCCAACCTTTACCTGCGTTTTCAGCACCACCAATGATCCAGTCGATTGGAATAAAAACATCTCGTCCCTCAACCGTACCATTCATAAAGGGTGAACCGCCCGGATGGTGGCGAGGTCCTACAACAACGCCTTCATGAGATGCAGGAATAAGCGCACAAGTGATGCCATATTCAGTTTTGCTTTTATCCCCCAATAGCCCTTCGGGATCATAAAGTTTAAAGGCTAAACCGACTACAGTGGCAACTGGTGCTAAGGTAATCCAGCGTTTGGAGAAATTCATCTTTAAACCGAGGGTTTGTTGTCCTTCAAAATCGCCATAACAGACAACGCCTGTATCTGGAATTGCCCCAGCATCAGAACCAGCTTCTGGACTGGTCAAACCAAAGCATGGAATTTCTTCACCTTTGGCTAAGCCAGGAAGATAACGATTTTTTTGTTCGTCAGTTCCGTAGTTGAGCAATAACTCACCAGGTCCCAATGAATTTGGCACCATACATGTCACTGCCGCAGTCAATGAGCGAGATGCAATTTTGCTCATAATTCGGCTTTGAGCAAATGAAGTGAATTCACGTCCACCATATTCTTTGGGGATGATCAGTCCAAAAAAGCCTTTTTCTTTAATGAATTGCCAAGTTTGTTCATTTAAGTCTTTATTTTGATGGATTTCCCACTCATTCAATAATTGACACAGTTGTTCAACTTCGTTATCTAAAAATGATTGCTCTTCTTTTGAAAGTGTCGGATAAGGGTAATCATTGAATTTTTCCCAATCGGGTGCACCCATAAACAATTCTTTTTCCCACCAACTGGTACCTGCATCAAGCGCTTCACGTTCAGTGGTGCTCATACTTGGCATCGCATTGGCAAGCGTATTATAGGCAGGCTTGGTCAATACTTGCATCCGCAGAGGTTCTATGACTAACACCAGACTGATCAGAATCAGTGGAAGACCAATGATCAGAGACCATGGGCTGATCAATGCAGCTAAGATTGAAACCACTATGGTGATCACAGCCCCTATGTTTCGAGACAGCGCGAAAAAGAAAATAGCCCAAAGTGTGATAATTTGAATAAGTATCGCAATGAGTAACAGCATAAACATATTACCTCTAGAGTTTTAATATTAGTTTTGGGAAATACGAAGACCTGATGACATTAGATTTATTCTTTCATTAAAAAATAAGGTGAAAAAATAAACATATTATTTATTAATAACGATTTTTTATCTAAACATTAAGGTAAAAGTATTGTTGTTTTGTGAGTATAAGTTAATCAATCTTGGTCACGATCTTACTCAAAGTCCAAACAAGTGCGATAAATAGAGTTTATTGGGTATTTATTCTATGAATACTTTTCAATTTTTTAGCAGTCTCAGTTTTGAACTGATTGAGCGCAATCCAGCGTGGATCCTATATTTATTTTAAAAAATGAATCTGCTGATGTTATAAATTTGTGTTAATTTCCAGAATATTGATGATTTTTATTAAAAATGCTTGTTTTTTGTGCAAATATTCGCTTTGATGCAATATTTGTGATGTACCATTTTTTTTCGAAATGTCGTTATCACAGATCTTGCGTTGACTCTCATAGCATGAAGGCTGATACTCTCAGGGTTAATTTTAAGCAAATCGGTTCGTAGGAGTCGGGTCACAAGCTCGGTTCTCAAAAACACAATCAACAGCAAGGGGCTATATATGGCTGGTGGAAAGTCAACAATCATTTACACACTGACTGACGAGGCGCCACTATTGGCGACTTATTCGCTACTGCCGATCATTGAGACCTTTACTAAGCCAGCTGGCGTAGAGATTGTCAAAACTGATATCTCTGTAGCTGCACGTGTCCTCGCTGAATTCGCGGACTATTTAAGCGATGAACAGAAGGTATCTGACAACCTTGCACAGTTAGGTCGTCTTACTCAAGATCCAGACACTAATATTATCAAACTCCCGAACATCAGTGCTTCTGTTGCTCAGTTAACAGCTTGCATTAAGGAACTTCAGTCTAAGGGTTATGCAATCCCTGATTATCCTGAAAATCCGACTACTGAAGAAGAAAAAGCAATCAAGACCCGTTATAGCAAATGTCTTGGTTCAGCAGTAAACCCAGTATTGCGTGAAGGTAACTCTGACCGCCGTGCGCCTGCTGCTGTTAAAAACTATGCGAAAAAACACCCGCACTCTATGGGTGAGTGGAAACAGTGGTCGCAAACTCATGTTTCTCATATGGATGAAGGTGATTTCTACCACGGTGAAAAGTCAATGACACTTGACCGTGCGCGCAATGTGAAAATGGAATTAATTACAACAACAGGCGAAACCATTGTACTTAAGCCAAAAGTTGCACTTCAAGATGGTGAAGTGATTGATTCAATGTTCATGAGCAAGAAAGCACTGTGTGATTTCTATGAAAAAGAACTTGAAGATTGCCGTGAAGCAGGGATTTTGTTCTCTTTACACGTAAAAGCAACCATGATGAAAGTTTCACATCCGATTGTATTCGGTCACTGTGTGAAAATTTATTACAAAGATGCTTTTGAAAAACACGGTAAATTGTTTGATGAGCTCGGCATCAACGTGAATAACGGTATGGCGGGTCTATACGAAAAAATCGCGACTTTACCAACATCTCTACGTGAAGAAATCATTGAAGATCTTCATGCTTGCCAAGAACACCGTCCTGCATTAGCTATGGTTGATTCTGCAAAGGGAATCACAAACTTCCATTCACCAAATGATGTCATTGTTGATGCGTCAATGCCTGCCATGATTCGTGGTGGTGGTAAAATGTGGGGTGCTGATGGCAAACCTTATGACTGTAAAGCAGTAATGCCTGAATCTACTTTTGCTCGTATTTACCAAGAAATGATTAATTTCTGCAAATGGAATGGTAATTTTGACCCACGTACGATGGGTACTGTGCCAAACGTTGGTTTGATGGCGCAAAAAGCTGAAGAATATGGTTCTCATGACAAAACTTTCGAAGTTTCAGCTGCGGGTGTTGCAAACATCACTGACCTAGAAACAGGTGAAGTTTTAATGTCTCAAAACGTTGAGGAAGGCGATATCTGGCGTATGTGTCAGGTAAAAGATGCACCGATTCGTGACTGGGTAAAACTTGCTGTAACTCGTGCACGTAACTCTGGCATGCCGGCAATTTTCTGGCTTGACCCATACCGTCCACATGAAAACGAATTGATCAAGAAAGTACAAAAATACTTGAAAGAGCATGATACAACGGGTCTTGATATTCAAATCATGTCTCAAGTCCGTGCGATGCGTTATACACTTGAGCGTGTTGCGCGTGGTTTAGATACGATTTCTGTAACAGGTAACATTTTACGTGACTATCTCACAGACTTGTTCCCAATTATGGAATTGGGTACTTCTGCGAAAATGTTGTCTATCGTTCCGTTAATGGCGGGTGGTGGTATGTACGAAACAGGTGCGGGTGGTTCAGCGCCTAAACACGTACAACAACTTGTAGAAGAAAACCATTTGCGTTGGGATTCTCTTGGTGAGTTCTTGGCATTGGCTGTTTCTTTAGAAGAAATGGGTATTAAAGAAGACAACGCGCGTGCAAAACTACTTGCCAAGACTTTAGACCAAGCGACTGGCAAGTTGCTCGACAATGACAAATCACCTTCACGTCGTACAGGTGAGTTGGATAACCGTGGTAGCCATTTCTATCTTGCGAAGTTCTGGGCTGAAGCTTTGACTGAACAAGAAGAAGATGCAGAATTAAAAGCAAAATTTGCACCTCTTGCAAAAGCGTTAGCGGACAATGAGGAAAAAATCATTGCTGAACTTGCAGCAGTTCAAGGTAAACCAGCAGATATTGGCGGCTACTATGCTGTAGACACAGCCAAAGTTGAAGCTGTAATGCGCCCAAGTGCTACACTGAATGCAGTGCTAGAAAAAATCTAGTAAACCATTCAATTCATAGATAAAAAAATCGGTGCTTAGGCACCGATTTTTTTATATACATGTTTTAAAAATGTACTTAAGATTGATTATTAGGAAAAAAGCTACTGGGGGGAGTATGAATTGTGATATCGAAAATCAATTAAAAAGCTTAATTCTTGATGAGGATTTTACAAATTTACAAAATTTAGCCAATGAAGAAGTAAATTTGATGGATATTCTCAAAGTTTCTCATCGAGAACTTCAGCATTCAAACTTTTTATCTTGGTTATTTGATCCTAATGGTACACATGGGTTAAATGATCATGTTTTTAAAGAATTTATTAAAATTTATTACAAAGAAAATGAATATCAAAATTTAGGAATCGAAGAGGGTTTATCTGTTTTTGACTTTATACATTTGGATTTTGAAGATTTGATCATAAAAAGAGAATTCAAAAATATTGATTTACTTTTTTTATCTCCTAAGAATAAATTTGTTATGTTGATTGAAAATAAAATTTATTCTGGTGAGGGAAAAGGGCAGCTTATAAAATATAGAAATATCATCAAGGATTTATATTCCGAATATGATCATCAAATTTACATTTATCTATCATTAAAAGATCAGGAGATTATAGGTGAGGGTGCTAAATATTATATTCAATTAAACTATACCCATATTATTAAACTTTTAGAACAGTTACTTTTAGACCAAAGATTGAATTTAGCGGATAAAGTTAAATTTGTATTTGAACAATATCTGGGAACATTAAAATCCATGTTAAATCAAAATAAGGAAATCGAGTACATTACCAAAAAATTATATAAAAAATACAGGTCTGCATTTGAGCTAGTTTATAAGTACAATGCACCAACTGTAACTACAGAAATAAGTGAGATTATTAAAGAGTTAGTAGAGAGTGAAACCAGTCTTGTTAGTTTTCATAGCAATAAAACATATATTCGATTCCAACCAATTTTTTTACAAGAAAATATTAAAAATCTAGTAAAAAGTAAACTACTTAGTATAGATGAAAACTTAGAAGATAATTGGGTATATTTATTTGAATTTAATGTCAGAAATAATTTTGTTAAATTTGATTTAAAAATAGGGAAAGGTGATCAAAGTGTTAGAGATAATTTATATAGAATATATTCAAAAAATAAGCAATTTTTTTCTAAAATGGGTAAAAAGCAGATATCGCCAGAGTGGCATTTATCATTTCAAAAGACAATTTTAACTCAAGATGAGATATTAAATTTTGTAGAAAACGGAGATTTAGAAGAAGTGAGGAAAATTATAACTTTACGATTTAATCATCTTATTAAAGATGATTTGCCTAAATATGAGGAAATCATCAAAGCAGAGATGGTCTAAGTTTATAAAGAACCACAAGAATATATCATATTCTTGTGGTAAAAAATCTAACGACTATTACGTCCGCGACCACGCGGAGCTTTGGTATTTGGACGTGTAGTTCCATTGGTTTTGCGACGCGGTTTTTCGCTGTCATCCATCTGCCAAATACGTTTGGTTCCAGATTTTTTAGTAGAACCATCTTTGTTCTTACGTACCATCGGTTTTCCGCCAGTACCGCCTGGTTTTTTGACATAAGAACGCGAACGATACGGTTCTTCCGCAGGTACATTTTGAAAATCAGGATAAAGCAATGGTTCGATTTCTTTTGTTTCGCCCGGTTGTAAACCCATCTGAACTAAATCAATTGCACCGATTTTGGTACGAATCAAACGTAAAGTTGGAAAACCAACAGCAGAGGTCATACGACGCACTTGACGATTACGCCCTTCACAAATCGAAATTTCTACCCATGAGGTAGGGATATTGGCACGGAAACGTACGGGTGGATCACGGTCCCACAACCATTCTGGTTGTTCCACTTTAGCGGCTTGAGCGGGTAAGGTTATACCGTCTTTTAACTCAACACCTTTGCGTAACTGTTCAAGTGCTTCTTCAGTAATATCACCATCGACTTGAACCAAATAGGTCTTAAACTTTTTATTGGTTGGATTGGTAATATACTGATTTAGACCACCATGATCAGTTAAAAAAACTAAACCTTCAGAGTCCATATCAAGACGACCAGCTATACGCAAGCTAGGATCGTCAACGAAGTCAGATATAGTCATATGTGCTTCGTCTTTACGAAATTGGGAGAGGACGTCATAGGGTTTGTTCAGAATGACAATTTTCACTTTAAGCCACTAATATATATAAATAAAATTTTTTGGGTTTGATTTGTTACCCGATTGAATACCCGTTTTGATAAAAATGGGGTGGTTTAGGTTGCAAAAAGCCCAGTTGATTGTGGACTACTATAACAGATTCAGCTTTGTATTCTTCAACTTTATTTGTCATTCAACAGGAGGAGTAAAAGAGCGCCTGACTTTGATTTTAGATTTTTGAATATTTACAGGGGCGCTGGTTTTCCTTAAAAAATACTGTCTACAGTCATTTAATTGGTTTTTTAATGCATTAAGATTCAAATGAGAGGAGCGTTCTGTGATCTTTATTGATTTATTTTAAGGATCAAAATTTATTGATTTTGTAGAAATAAAAGAAAGCTATGATTTTTATAAAAAATACATTCTAGAAAAGCATTAAATCATGAAACAATGCGTTTTATTAAGTTGAGAAATGTTGTTATTCCTCGTATAAATCTCAAAAAATGATCGAATTCGATTACACTGATCTTGCTAAAAAAGTGGTCGCAAATATTGCTCATAGCGCAATTTTTTTGGATTTACTCACTATAAGAAAATGGAGATCCTGAACAATGGGTTATCAGAAGATCGTAGTACCTGCAGATGGTAGCAAAATTACTGTAAATGCAGATTTGTCACTGAATGTTCCAAACCATCCGATTATTCCTTTTATTGAAGGAGATGGTATTGGTGTGGATATTACACCTGCTATGAAGGCAGTGGTCGATGCCGCAATTCAAAAAGCTTATAGTGGCAAACGTTCGATCGAATGGATGGAAGTTTACTGTGGTGAAAAAGCCAATAAAATTTATGGCACTTATATGCCAGAAGAAACTTTTGAAGCACTCAGAGAATTTGTAGTTTCGATAAAAGGTCCACTCACAACGCCTGTAGGCGGTGGAATTCGCTCACTTAACGTTGCTCTACGTCAAGAATTAGATCTATATGTCTGTGTGCGACCTGTGCGTTGGTTTAAAGGTGTACCATCACCTGTTCAACATCCCGAACAGACAGATATGGTAATTTTCCGAGAAAATTCAGAAGATATCTATGCAGGTATTGAATGGAAAGCTGACTCCCCAGAAGCAAAAAAAGTGATTAAATTTCTTAAAGAAGAAATGGGTGTCACTAAAATCCGTTTTGAAGATAATTGTGGTATTGGGATTAAACCTGTTTCAAAAGAAGGTACCCAACGTTTGGTGCGCAAAGCGATTCAGTTTGCGATTGATAATGATAAGCCGAGTGTAACTTTAGTGCATAAAGGCAATATCATGAAATACACTGAAGGTGCTTTTAAAGAGTGGGGGTATGAACTTGCATTAGATCGCTTTGGTGGTGAACTGATTGATGGTGGACCTTGGGTCAAAATTAAAAATCCAAGAACAGGCAAAGACATTGTTATCAAAGACGTGATTGCCGATGCATTTTTACAGCAAATCTTAATGCGTCCTGCTGACTATTCAGTGATCGCTACTTTAAATTTAAACGGTGACTATATTTCTGACGCACTTGCAGCAGAAGTAGGTGGTATTGGTATTGCGCCGGGTGCAAATATTGGTGGCGCAATTTCTGTATATGAGGCAACACACGGAACAGCACCAAAATATGCAGGACAAGACAAGGTAAATCCGGGGTCTATTATTCTTTCAGCAGAGATGATGCTTCGAGATATGGGGTGGACTGAAGCTGCCGATTTAATTATCAAAGGCGTTTCAGGCGCGATTTCTGCAAAAACTGTTACTTACGATTTTGAGCGTTTAATGCCAGGAGCTACTCTACTTCGTTGTTCAGAGTTCGGGCAAGCGATCATTGAAAATATGGATAATTAATCTAAAGACAACATAATCTAAGGTCTGCCAAGTGCAGACCTTTTTTATCATGGTTCATTATTAACGATGCCCAGCTACAGCAAAATCAAAGCATGACTTTGTTTGCAATGTAAATATTGGCATTGTCTGAGAGGAACATTGCCTGTGTGAATCATTCGAAATTTTTTCAAAATATTAGGTAGTAGCAATAGCTTAATGAGGTAAATTTCCAAACAGGAGGTACGCTTTCTATCTCTTTATTAAGCTGTACTTTTTTCAATATCTATTGATTTCAAATCGCATGCTATAGATACCATGTATATCACTATCATTAAATAATACATATTCATCTTAGAATACAGTTATTTATTTCAAAAAATTGCCCAATCATTCATGATTTTATTCAACTTTAGGCGGCTTGTGATTGTACTTCATTTGGATTGCTGTAGACTGAATTTAGATTCTATTCATACGTTAAATTATTATATTTAAAAAGGTTTAGTTCCATGAATACAGAAATAGATCCGTATGTATTGGTTGCACCTGTTCATCAGCTTAATTTTATTCATCAAGACCAACAATGTATTGATAAAAATATCACAGCATCACAAGCTTATCACCTAATGACCAGTACACCACCAAAATGGTTAAAGATTGCTTTTAAAATTCGAGACTTTTTCAGTCTGCATCTGGGTGGTGTACAGCCTATACAAGGTTTTAACTCTCAATCTATGGCACTTGAGCAGGGTGGAAAAGCAGATTTTTTTGATGTTATTCAAGTTTCAGATCATGAACTTTTTTTACAATCAAGCGATAAGCATTTAACTGTATTGGTGGTATTAAAGATCGAAAACTATGATGAGCAGAAAAATCTGCTTAGAATTTTTACCAGTGTTGTCACTTATAATTTTTTTGGGAAAATTTATATGCTTCCCGTTTCTATGGTACATGGTGTGATTGTACGTCGCCTATTGAGAAATTTGAAATAGCATGAAATTTACCATAATGTGAACATGACAAAATGCTGTAAAGATTTGGCAAAAAAAGTCATATTTCCCCCTTTATTGTGACAAGAAAAGCAATAATTAAAAAAACTCCTGTGTAAATAGCAATTTAGCTTAAATGTTGATACTTTGTTAAAACTTAAATGGAGTGTGTGTTGTGAATATAATCGTGTTGGTTGTTTTAGCTTTAGGGTTTTCTCATCACGTTTTAGCTAAAGAAGTACATAAGTGTGTGTTGAAGGGCTCAGTAACTTATCAGTCTCGACCATGTGCAGGAATGGCTGTACCAAATCCACAACAACAGCTTCAACAGAAGCTAACGCAGCGAACAGCTACACAAAACTCCCAACAAAACGTAAAGCCTCAACCTGAGATGCACAAATATTCTCAACAGCAGCATCTTCAGCGTCATTCGAGTAATGGTACGAGCAATGAGATCCCAGATACCGTTGAAGGAAAGAAGAAGAGTTTAGCAATTGCGCAAGCTGCTTATCAGTCTGCTAAAGATCGATGATTTCTTTGAATTTATGATTCATGATTTGTTAACTAAGTGTTTGATCTTTAAGTTAATATTTAAAAGGAAAGCTAAAGTTGTATCTTGAATAAGCCTTCATGATGAAGTGTTGGTTTTTCAAATTTCGATTTTTCATATATTGAATAAGTTTGTTCTGTTATATTATTACGCCTACTTAAATTTATTGAAAGATTTAAATGTATGTCACAGACAAGTTCGAAGAAGTTTCCTAAAATTTATTTGCTCGCTGCATTGGGATTATTATTTCCAGTTTTTTTAGTGGGAATGGCATTTTTAGCTGCAAAAAGTGATGCAGAAACTCAGCGAGAGTATGATCGAATTCGTCAAGAACATGCAGAACGGATTGAATTACAAAAACAACAACAAAAATCGCAACAAGACACCACTCAAACAAACCAGAATTCTGCGGCAACATCTTAATTAGATCACAGCAAAAAGTCTTGACCAATAAAAACCGCCATTTGGCGGTTTTTATTTTTTAAACTGAATTATTTGTTTTTGTCTTTTAACTGAGGAACTGCAGAACCCGTACCTACAGCCAATAAGCCTGTATTTGTATAGATGCTGAGTTTTGCACGTGTATCGGTAATATCAAGATTACGCATGGTTAATTGACCAATACGATCGGCAGGGCTAAACATTGAATCACCTTTTTCCATCGTCAAACGCTCAGCTTCATAAGTGAGGTTTTCAGATTCAGTGTTCAAGATGGTGTAGTCATTACCACGACGTAACTCTAAAGTTACTGTACCTGTTATGGCTTTTGCTACCCAACGTTGTGCTGTTTCACGAAGCATTAATGCTTGAGAATCAAACCAACGACCTTGGTATAATAAACGCCCTAAACGTAAGCCGTTAATACGATATTGTTCGATAGTGTCTTCATTGTGAATACCAGTAACAAGGCGTTCATATGCAATATGAAGAAGAGCCATACCTGGAGCTTCGTAAATACCACGAGATTTTGCCTCAATGATACGGTTTTCAATCTGATCAGACATACCTAGACCATGACGTCCACCAATACGGTTTGCTTCAAGAATAAATTCAACAGGATCTTCGATACGTTTGCCATTTAATGCAACAGGGAAGCCTTCTTCGAAAGTAACAGAAACTTCTTCAGCTTCAACTTTTACATCATCTTTCCAGAACGCAACGCCCATAATTGGATCAACGATTTTGATACCCGCATTGAGATATTCAAGATCTTTAGCTTCATGTGTCGCACCCAACATGTTTGAATCTGTTGAGTAGGCTTTCTCTTTCGACATTTTGTAATCAAAACCATTGTCGATTAAGAATTGTGACATTTCAGCACGACCACCCAACTCATCAATAAACTGTTGGTCTAACCACGGCTTATAGATTTTAAGTGCAGGATTAGTCAACAAACCATAACGGTAGAAACGTTCAATATCGTTTCCTTTGTAAGTTGAGCCATCACCCCAAATATTTACATCATCTTCTTTCATTGCGGTAACAAGCATTGTCCCTGTTACTGCACGACCTAAAGGTGTAGTGTTGAAGTAAGGAACACCACCAGTACTGATATGAAATGCGCCACACTGAATCGCAGCAATACCTTCTAATGCAAGTTGTAAGCGGCAGTCCACTAAGCGTGCTTTAACAGCGCCGTAGTTTTCAGCTTTACGCGGAATTGCATCGTAGTCATCTTCATCAGGTTGCCCTAAGTTTGCTGTATAAGCATAAGGTTCTGCGCCTTTTTGCTTCATCCACAATAAAGCTGCTGAAGTATCTAGACCACCAGAAAAAGCGATACCCACTTTTTTGCCTACTGGTACATTCTGCAAGATCGTTGCATTGTCAGTCATTGCTCGTCCTAACTATTTCGAAAGAGGCACCACATACATGGGTGGCCATTGAGAATTTTATAAACGCAGTATTATAGCACTCTTCAATACAAATTTTGGGCTGTTGTTGGTGGAAATCATTTTTTTTTAATTTAAAAAATAGATTAATATAGCAAAAGCGATGGTTAAACATTAAGTAAAAAACTGAAATGGAATCAGATAACAAGGATAAAAAATTGTGATGAATATAGATAAAAATCAAACTTTATCAACATTGCACAAAATTGTAGCATTTGTCTTGATTTTTGATTTGATAAACATGTTGTATTATGTGTTTACAAATCAAGTCCGTTATTTTGTTGGTGCTATATTAGGGAGATTGCTGCTTATAATTATTCATTTTTTATGTGCAAAAGGCGTTAAGTCTGGAAGTTTGTCCAATCGTTTAGGTTCAATTTTCTTCACCATTTTTATGCTCAATGCATTTCCTATTGGTACTTTTGTTGGTGTATTTATGCTGTTTTACTCAGTGTTTAAATGGGAAAACACAGATCAAATAAAACAGCCAAATATAAATTAAAACAGTTAAAATTTAAGAAAATATCGATCTGTTTAAAGCTGATCATTCAAGCCGATAAATTGCTTTTCAATTGGGGTAAAGACATGCTCACTTCGAGCAATTAAATAAAATCCTATATCTCGATATTGTTCAGGTGTTTCACGGTAATACTCAATATTAAATTTTTTGATCAGTGATTTTGCGATCATGGAAATTCCCATACCCAATTGAGTGAAATTCACCAGCGCTTCATGATCATAAATATGGGTGAGCTCACCTTTTGTTAAGTTGTAGTCCGTATAAATATGATCTAAGGTTGTGGCATAACAACATTCTTCTGAAGCCAACAGAATATTTTGGTGATTGAGACAATCCTCAAGATTCTCATGGTTAATAACACTTTTACCAATGATGACCAGTTGATCTTCTGCCTTTTGGATGTACTGTATGTTTTTCTGTTTGGGATGCCCAAGTACATAACCGATATCTAAATTGCCTGATAAAATTTCATCTTCGATGTAGCCTGTTGCACCGGTTTTCATCGTAATTGAAAGCTCTGGATAGGTTTTGTAAAGTTGGCTAAAAGACGGGTAGAAACGCATGCCTCCTAAGCTGGTATTGGTACCAAAACGAAGGTATTTTTCTTGTTGATAAATTTTATTTTCTGTCTCTTCCCAAGTGAAGATCATCTTTTTGTATTGTTGATAGAGGTTCATACCAGACTCTGTCAGTTCAACCCCCTTAGGTTTACGGATAAATAACTGACGTTTGTAGTGGTTTTCAATTTTTTTAATTTTTGCGGTCATATTTGACTGCAAATAGTTAAGTTTGTGGGCAGCAGCAGAAATACTCTTCATTTCGGCAACCGTTACAAATGACTTAATATCTCCGATGTCGATATTCATGACAATTCCTCAAACCTATTCGCTTTTAATAACAATGTTGAATTTTTTAAGTGTATTAAAAAAAATGATGGATGTATTAAAACATAGCATTATTCATGATGTCATTTATTTTTTAAACTAAGTCTACTTTCCATCTGTATGAGTACAGCAAATGAATCTTAGAGTAATGGGTGCAATCGTTTTGTTGTGTCTCGTTTGGGGATCATTGTGGGGGCTGGTCAAACACAGTTTGCAGGTTTTTCCTCCATTTTTATTTATTTCTACACGGTTGATTTTAGCTGCCTTGACTTTGATGTTGGTTCAACGTTTATTGCGTAAATCTATTTTTCCACAAAGAGGAGAATGGAAAAAACTGATGATTTCAAGCGTGATGATTTGTATTGGTTTTTATGCGACTCAAACTTTTGCCATGCAATTTGTAGATTCAGGCTTATCTGCGGTTTTGGTGTTTACGATGCCGATTTTTATTGGTGTACTGGCACATTATGTACTTAAAGAACGTTTAAATACCCAGAAAATGCTTGGACTGATTTTAGGTACTTTGGGGCTAGTCGCAATTCTTTGGCCACAATTGCATGATTTACATTTCAACCTATCTTTGATTGGACAGGCTTTCTTGATTTTATCGGGCTTCTTCTGGGCACTGACAACTGTTTATATCAAACAGAATTTTGCCACTTATGACAAAATGAAACTGACCATTTGGCAGTTGTTAATCGGTGGTTTTGTTATTCTGATTGGTGCTGTTATTTTTGAGCCTATTGATGTGCATATATGGATAAATCCACTCAATGACTCAATGTTGTTTTATATTGCTGTGGTCGGAACAGGGTTTGCTTTTGCGCTCTGGAATTGGATTGTGAGTCAGGTGGATACTTTTGTGGCGTCAATCTCGATTATGTGTATTCCTATTTTAAGCTTATTTTTTGGCTATATGCTTTGGCATGAACCGATTACTTTGAATATCTTGATTGGTGCGGCATTTATTTGTACAGGTATTATGATGAGTTCTTTAAAGATTCAAATGAAAAAGAAGGTCGTTACACCTTTGAATTGTGAGCATCGCTAAGGTAGAGCAAAGGAATTTATATTCATAATAATTTCTGTATCGTATCAATCCACAAAATCAGTAAAACTTTACTGATTTTGTTTTTTATATGATCTATAACATGCATCAAAATTTTAAATTTTTAAAATGATCAGACCAATAATGAAAGTGTGTGATTAATATCGTAATAAAAATATGTTTTGATATTGGTTAAAATTTGCTTTTTAAATATCATTTTAGACTAAAGTCGTATAAAAATAATAAAGCATTGAAAAAAACTTTTAAAAACAAAACTTTTAAAAATCTGTCTGTCTAAGAAATGAGAAAATATGCAATTAAAATAATAAAAATACTCTTAAAATTGGTCATACCATTTTATGAATAGTTGGGTAACTATTGATCTTTAAATCAGCAAAAATTACTATAAAGTAAAAATACGCGTTATTTTTTTGTTTTTAACTTTATATTGGTCATACCAATTATTGAGAAATAAATGGGTGATTTTATCAAACTCGACGTTCTGGCAAGCATTTCAAGGAGATGACAATGCTTCAACATTGGCAACAGATTTATGATCCAATGGGTAATATCTGGGTATCCAGTGCCATTGCACTCATTCCAATTATATTTTTCTTTTTGGCCCTAGCTGTATTCCGCATGAAAGGAAGTGTTGCGGGGACAATTACAGTCATATTGGCATTATTGGTTTCTTTATTTGCTTATCAAATGCCTACCATGATGGCATTGGCATCTATGGTTTATGGCTTTTTCTATGGCTTGTGGCCAATTGCATGGATCATTATTGGTGCAGTATTCCTGTACAAAATTTCGGTTAAAACAGGGCAGTTCGATATTATTCGTTCTTCGATTCTATCGATTACAGAAGATCAGCGTTTACAAATGCTGTTTGTCGGTTTTGCTTTTGGTACTTTCTTAGAAGGGGCGGCTGGTTTTGGTGCACCTGTGGCAATTACCGCAGCATTGTTGGTCGGGCTTGGGTTTAAACCACTGTATGCTGCTGGTCTGTGTTTGATTGTAAACACGGCGCCTGTTGCATTTGGTGCTATGGGAATTCCAATTATTGTTGCTGGTCAAGTCTCAGGTGTTGAAACACATGAAATCAGTCAGATGGTCGGACGCCAGTTGCCATTTATGGTGCCAATTGTACTGTTCTGGATTATGGCGATCATGGACGGATGGCGTGGTGTTAAAGAAACTTGGCCTGCGGTGATTGTTGGTGGTGGTGCATTTGCGATCGCTCAGTATTTAACGTCAAACTTTGTTGGTCCTGAATTGCCAGATATTACAGCATCTATTGCATCTTTGATTTCACTTACGATTTTATTGAAGTATTGGCAGCCTAAACATATCTTCCGTTTTGCCAATGAAGATGCCAGCATGAATGAAAATCTGGCTGAGCAAAAACAGCAAAAATATACGCTTGCACAAATTGCGAAAGCTTGGTCGCCATTTGCCATTTTGACAGTCATGGTGACGATCTGGAGTGTAAAACCATTCAAAGACTTGTTTACCAAAGATGGTGCATTGCATGATTTGGTGATTTCAATCAAAGTGCCTTTCTTGCACCAAATGGTGCAAAAGATGCCGCCAGTGGTATCTGAAATCAAAGATTATGATGCGATTTATAAGTTTGATTGGTTTTCAGCAACAGGGACAGCCATTATTTTTGCTGCAATCATCACCATCATTTTCTTAAAAATGAAGCCTAAAGAAGCTGTAGTCACTTTTGGTGAAACAATCAATGAATTAAAAATTCCAATTTATTCGATTGGTATGGTATTGGCTTTTGCTTTTATCGCTAATTATTCAGGGATGTCTGCAACCTTGGCTTTGGCATTGGCACATACAGGGCAAGCATTTACTTTCTTCTCGCCATTCTTAGGCTGGTTAGGGGTGTTCCTAACGGGTTCGGATACTTCAGCCAACGCATTATTTGGTGCATTACAGGCAACCACGGCACAACAAATTGGAGTGCCAGAAGTATTGCTTGTCGCAGCGAATACCAGTGGTGGTGTGACCGGAAAAATGATCTCTCCTCAATCGATTGCAATTGCCTGCGCAGCGGTCGGGCTTGTTGGTAAAGAATCAGATCTGTTCCGTTTTACCGTGAAACACAGTATAACGTTTACAGTAATGATCGGTATTATTATTACCCTACAAGCTTATGTGTTTCCATGGATGATTCCATGAGACTCAGCGACACTGAACCAATGCAATATTAAGGAAAGCAGATGAAAGTCTCCGACAAAGTGGTCCACAGCCTACGCATGTTAATCGCAGAAAAAAACATGCAAGTCGGAGAACGATTGCCTGCTGAACGAAAGTTGTGTGAACAACTCGGTGTATCCCGTTCTTCTTTAAGAGAAGCGATTTCGCAATTGACCAGTATGGGTATGCTGGTCAGTAAAGTAGGTGCGGGAACGTATTTGCAACAAATCCCTGTGAACTGGTCGCAAAACCAGATTGTTAGCCCGTTAAGTAATTTAATTGATCAAGACCCTGCCTATCGTTTTGATGTGCAAGAAGCACGAACAATTCTTGAGGGTGGCTCGGCTTGGTATGCAGCACAACGTGCAACAACAGAAGATCTGGCTTTGATCCGTAAATATTATGACCAGATTTCATACTTTCAGTCATTAGGGGATGATGAACAAGCTTCATTGGCGGATGCTAAATTTCATTTGGCGATTGCTGAGGCATCGCACAATTTAGTCTTGATTCAGATGATGCGGGGCGTGTTCGATTTGTTGCAATTTAACGTATTATTGGGCAGACGTAAGGTTTACTCAGAAACACATCGATTTGATCAATTGCATGATCAGCATTTTAGAGTGATGGATGCAATTGAACGTCATGATCCAGATGCTGCAAGAGATGCAGTATGTGGACATATAGAATTTGTAGTGCAGCAAGTACGGATGATTGATGAAGAAGAAGCTCGTCGTCAACGTGCAAGCCGATTAAACAGGATATGAACATGATTATTTCTTCTGCAAATGACTATCGTGAAGCAGCGAGACGTCGTTTACCTCCATTTTTATTTCATTACATTGATGGCGGTGCATATGCTGAATATACACTGAAGCGCAATGTAGAAGATTTATCAAAAATCGCTTTGAGACAGCGTGTTTTAAATGATATGTCTCAGTTAAGTCTAGAAACAAAGTTATTTGATGAAACTTTATCAATGCCGGTTGCATTATCTCCTGTCGGCTTAACGGGGATGTATGCACGCCGTGGTGAAGTGCAGGCTGCAGTTGCAGCAGATAAAAAAGGCATTCCATTTACTTTATCTACAGTTTCAGTCTGCCCAATTGAAGAGGTTGCCCCAGCAATTGGTCGTCCGATGTGGTTTCAGCTTTATGTTTTGCGTGACCGTGGCTTTATGAAAAATGCCTTGGAACGTGCTAAAGCAGCAGGTTGCTCAACTTTAGTGTTTACTGTAGATATGCCTGTACCGGGTGCACGTTATCGCGATGCACATTCAGGGATGAGTGGTCCGAATGCAGCAATGCGTCGTTATATGCAGTCTTGTTTCCATCCACATTGGGCTTGGAACGTGGGCTTACTGGGTCGTCCGCATGATTTGGGGAATATTTCCAAATATTTAGGCAAACCGACTGGACTCGAAGACTACATCGGTTGGCTGGGCAATAACTTTGATCCCTCTATTTCTTGGAAAGATTTAGAATGGATTCGTGAGTTTTGGGATGGTCCGATGGTGATTAAGGGCATCCTTGATCCTGAAGACGCTAAAGATGCGGTTCGTTTCGGTGCAGATGGTATTGTTGTTTCTAATCATGGTGGTCGTCAACTCGATGGTGTGTTGTCATCAGCACGTGCACTTCCTCCAATTGCGGATGCTGTGAAAGGCGATATTAAGATTCTGGCAGATTCGGGTATTCGTAATGGTTTAGATGTTGTGCGAATGCTCGCACTTGGCGCTGATACGTGTATGTTAGGGCGTGCATTTGTCTATGCCTTAGGTGCCGCAGGTGGTGCTGGTGTATCAAACCTACTTGATTTAATTGATAAAGAAATGCGTGTTGCGATGACATTGACGGGTGCCAAAACCATTGCTGACATTACTTCTGATTGTTTAGTCAAACTAGATCAAGCACTGACTGATTAATATATTTTTGAGGTTGAGCAAATATCCATCAAGCTATCGAATTAGCTTGCCTAAATATTAGCTGTGAGCGTTGAAGCCAAACGTTTTGAGCAGTTGATATTTCTAAAAGATGAAACTAAAAAATATTGACCAAGTTTTGCGGATGACTTTGGTTTGATCTATCTTTTTAAATTGAGATACATTAAATCGAAAGCTTTCCATAGTCGCAATTACATTGAAATAATGTCGCTGCAATGAATGCTGAACTTATTTGTTGAGTCAGCATTCATAGATAGGATAGGGAAAATGCAATCGAATTTTGATTCACAGCAAACCATTCAGCAATTGATTCAAATTGTTGGTCAACAGCATGTTTTGACCCAAGATCATGATACACGCCTCTACCGTCAAGGGCGTCGATACGGTTCAGGCAAAGTACTTGCTGTTGTTGTTCCAGGAACTTTATTCGAACAATGGCAAGTGTTACAAGCTGCTGTCAATGCCGATTGCATCGTGATTATGCAAGCTGCCAATACTGGATTGACTGGTGGTTCAACGCCATTTGGTGATGATTATGATCGTCCCGTGGTTTTAATGAGTACGCGCCGTTTGGCTGGCATTCAGGTCATTAATCAAGGTCAACAAGTCATTTGTTTGCCAGGGGCAACATTAGATCGTTTGGAAAAAGAATTAGCTCCATTTAATCGTGAACCACACTCTGTGATTGGTTCATCATGTATCGGAGCATCAGTTTTAGGCGGGATCTGTAATAACTCTGGCGGTGCACTTGTTCGTCGTGGACCTGCCTATACCGAGTTAGCACTCTATGCACGTGTCAATGATTCAGGGGAGTTGGAGTTGGTCAATCACTTGGGAGTTCATTTGGGTGAAACTCCAGAAGAAATTTTAACCAAGCTCGAAAGTCAAAATTATCAAATCAATGACATTGTAAATAATCCGAGTTGTTGTGCCTCAGATCATCGTTATGCGCATGATGTGAAAGAGGTTGATGAAGCTACGCCTGCACGATTTAATGCGGACCCATCACGTTTGTTTGAAGCTTCGGGTTCAGCAGGTAAAGTCTGTGTATTTGCAGTACGTCTAGACACCTTTGAGAAAATACCAAGTCAGGTCTTTTATGTCGGGACAAACTCACATGATGATCTCACCGAAATTCGTCGTTTTTTACTGAAAGATTTACCTAGACTGCCGATTGCCGGTGAGTATATTCATCGTGTTGCCTATGATATTGGCGCTGAATACGGCAAAGATACGTTTATGTTTATCGAAAAATTAGGTACAGCAAAAGTACCTGCGGCATTTGCGATGAAGGATAAAGTCGATGGTTATCTGGAGAAAATTGGTTTACGTAATTTGTCCGATAAAATTTTGCAAATAGTGACCAAACTCTTACCGAATCATTTGCCTAAGCGCATGAATGAGTTTCGTGATTTATATGAACATCATTTGATGATTCGTATCGAAAATCAAGACGTCGAGCAAGTTGAAGCTTTTTTACATGACTACTTTCAACGGCATTCTTTAGGTGGTTTCTTCCGTTGTACTGAGGAAGAAGGGCGCAAAGCATTTCTACACCGTTTTGCCGTTGCAGGTGCGGCAATTCGCTATCGAGATACACACCGTTCAGACGTGGAGGATATTGTTGCTTTAGACATTGCACTACGTCGTAATGATCGGGAGTGGGTGGAAACCTTACCCAAAGCGATGGATGATTTAATCATTCACAAGTTGTATTACGGACATTTTCTCTGTCATGTATTTCATCAAGACTATATTGTAAAAAAAGGTGTTGATCCTTTGGCAATGGAACATCAAATGTGGCATTTGTTGGATGATCGTGGAGCTGAATATCCCGCAGAACATAATGTAGGGCATCTCTATGTGGCTAAACCAAGTTTAAAAAATCATTATCAAAAACTTGATCCAACCAATAGTTTTAATGTAGGTATTGGGCAAACCAGTAAATTGAAATATTGGAAATAAAATTGGGAAATTAATTTTGCAGTTCGCAATAGATTAAAATTTTTTCAAAAAAAGTTGTTTAAAAACTATGAGTAATACTGATCGCATTGCTCATGGTTTTTTGTGGCTCATATGTCAACCTGTTCTACTTTGTTTCTCCAATTTTTGAAGAAATGAATCCCAATACAAAAGCACTGATGATAAAAATAAGTACGCTATACAAAATCGAAGAAGTAGAAAACCAAACACCGAGTGTTAATAAGGCAACAATTGCTGTGCAGATCCAAATCGCCAATCCTGATGCTGTTGTTGATGGTGGTTTAGTGTCTAACATCGGTGATGAGGGCTGTTCTAGGGAATCTGATGCTATACTGCTACTGAGTACATCTGCACCGTAAAAGAAATAAGCCTGATCATCGAAACGTACAAGATCACGACGTTGCACAGTGAAAAAATCAATATTTTCGGTATTACCCATTTGCGCATTTTCTATGTGTGTTAAGGGTTGAGTTAGAAAGTTTGCGTCATTTAAGTCTAAAGGTAATCCATTGGTTCGTAACAATATAAAGTGAGGATAATATTGTAAGATATAAGATTTAAACTCTTCAAAATGAGGAATATTTTCTTCACCAAAAATAGCTATAAATAAGGGCTTCCGTTGCTCTAAATTATTTAAAGCCTGTTGCTGCTCGATCACTAAATAGGCATAGCAGTTTTCTGCAAAATCTTGTTGATATTCTTCTAAATCACCTTGATTTCTTTGGTCGTTGTGATCCAATTCATCGATATATTTAGCCCAATGCAGATTGTCCTGTTTAAACAGCATTAACCATAAAATCGGAATAAATGCATTTGCTTCAAGTTCAAAAGAAGCTGTTTGAAAAAAATCTGCCCATTGATTTTCTTGACCGATCGGCATATGGCTAAACGTGGTACTGGTTAAAAATACAGGATGACTCATTGTTAAAATGCCTTTTCTTATTTGCTTTTATTCCAAAGTAATAGTGCAAAATAACCAAAATCGCTGCTTTACAGTATTATAGAACTGTATTTTATTGATTAATTAAAATAGATCAGGATGAAGTTTTTTAATAAAAAATAAATACAGTAAATTGACACTATCTACCAAGAAATTATCAAAATAAGCCATCCAAAAAATTTTAAAACTCGATAAAGTAGTATGCAACAAGTTGCAAAGCCAAATTAAAAAGGATTCACCATGACAACTAGCTATGCACATATTTTAAAACCGCTTCATTTGGGATTTACAACGATTAAAAATCGTGTGGTAATGGGCTCAATGCACACAGGATTGGAAGATCGTTTTTATCATTATCCAAAACTTGCTGCATATTTTGGCGAGCGAGCTAAAGGTGGCGTTGGGCTGATTATTACAGGAGGGATCTCTCCTAACCGTCAAGGTTGGTTGTTGCCAGCAGGCGGAACGATGAATACTTTGGGTGATATTGCACCACATCGTTTAGTTACCCATGCTGTACATAAGCATGGCGCAAAAATTCTTATGCAAATATTGCACTCTGGTCGTTATGGATACCAGCCTTTTGTGGTTTCAGCAAGCCCGATCAAATCTCCAATTTCAATGTTTAAACCACGTCAGATGAGTGACAGACTGATCCTTGAAACGATTCAAGATTATGCAGAAACTGCAAGCTTGGCAAAAAAGGCGGGTTATGATGGTGTGGAAATTATGGGTTCAGAAGGATATTTGCTGAATCAATTTTTAAGTCGTCATGTCAATCAGCGTACAGATCGTTGGGGCGGTCCGATTGAAAACCGGATGCGTTTTGCTGTAGAAATTGTCAAAGCGATTCGTGCCAAAGTGGGTGAAAAGTTTATTATTTGCTTCCGTTTGTCGATGTTGGATTTAGTCCATGATGGCAATACGATGGATGAAGTCATCACTGTCGCACAAGCATTGGAAAAAGCAGGCATTACTTTATTGAATACAGGGATTGGCTGGCATGAAGCACGTATCCCAACTATTGTGACCTCCGTTCCTCGAGCAGCCTTTGTTGATTATACAGCTGAAGTAAAAAAACATGTTTCAGTTCCAGTTATTGCATCAAACCGAATCAATATGCCAGATACTGCTGAAGAAATTTTAGCAGCAGGTAAAGCGGACATGGTTCAAATGGCACGTCCATTATTGGCGGATGCTTTTTGGGTCAGTAAAACTGCAACTAATCGTGTTGATGAAATTAATACTTGTATTGCCTGTAACCAAGCGTGTTTAGACCATAGTTTTCAAAATAAACGTGCAAGTTGTTTGGTTAACCCACGTGCTGCGCATGAGACAGAATTGGTTTATCTCAAAACCAAGAAACCAAAGAAAGTTGCTGTTGTTGGTGGTGGTGTTGCAGGTATGTCTGCTGCGACAATTGCTGCAAGTCGTGGGCATCAAGTGACTTTATTTGAAGCCTCTACAGAAGTTGGTGGTCAATTTAATCTTGCCAAAGTCGTACCGGGTAAAGAAGAGTTTCATGAAACCATTCGATATTTTAAAGTACAAATCGAAAAGACCGGTGTTGACTTACGTTTAAATACCAAAGTCAATCGTGAGCAATTAGAACGTGAAGGTTTTGATGATGTTGTGATTGCTACGGGTGTTATTCCTCGTGGGTTAAAGATTGATGGTAGTGATGCACCACAAGTTTTGTCCTATGCAGAAGTTTTGCGAGGCGCACCAGTAGGGTATCGGGTGGCGGTGATTGGAGCGGGTGGTATTGGTTTCGACGTCTCAGAATTTTTATTGAAACCTGAACATCAGCCACAACCACAGCCTTTGGCAGAGTGGCAACGTGAATGGGGCATCGACCCAAATCCCAACTATATGACTGAAGGGGGCTTTGTTCCTGCTGAAGTCGAACCACCGATTCGTCAAATTTATTTGATGCAACGGAAAACAACACCTTTAGGGATTGGTCTAGGTAAAACTTCGGGTTGGGTTCATCGTGCGCAATTGAAAAAACATGCGGTAAAAATGTTGCGTGGCGTGCAATATAAAGCTGTGACCAATGAAGGATTGTGGATTGAAAGCAATGGTCATGATCAATTGTTGCGGGTAGATACCATCGTGGTATGTGCTGGGCAAGAGTCTGTTAAGGATTTGATGCCAAAAGAGGGTGAATCTACTTTAGCCAATTATCATATTATTGGTGGTGCTAAATTGGCAGGTGAACTTGATGCTAAGCGCGCAATTCGTGAAGGTGCTGAAATAGCAGCCAAACTTTAATCAAAATCAGTGGTTTTGATGAAACAATATGCATTTGAATGCTTTAAGCCTATTTTTTTCTTGTCATCGTTGGAAAAGCTTAGTATTCTTGCGCACATGGAAGCGTGGCAGAGCGGTTTAATGCACCGGTCTTGAAAACCGACGAGGGTGTGAGTCCTCCGTGAGTTCGAATCTCACCGCTTCCGCCAAATATTAATGACAAAGCCCCGATTATCGGGGCTTTGTTGTTTCTGGGGGGTGGGTGGCGTAAGCATAAAATAATTTCAATGGGTTTATTTAGTAATCCCATTTTCTAATATATTATTGAGCATGTATTTATTAATTTATCTTTGATATTAAACTTTCATCATTAGAATTATTGGGGAATAATCTAGATGGCAGAAGCATTTCACTATCCACCCGAGATACTCAGCCTACTAGTCGATACCATTCCATTGCTATGTCGTAGTAAGAAAGATGTTGTTTTGTTTTTTCGTGGTGCTGGAGTAGCTCAGGATGATCTTGGTGAAGTTGAGCGGTTAGTTGCCGTTAATAAATTCTCAATAACAAAGTATGAGATCGCTAGAAATATTCTTACAAAAGTCAATGCTCGTGGTGATAGTGCGCTTGGCACACGCCGTGAAATTATTAAGAGAGTTGTTGAGTTTGAAAGTTTTGAAACGTGTTGGGAAGGTGATCAATATAAAGCTAAAGGCTTAGTTACAACTATTCGGGAAGCTGTGGGTAAAAAAGATACATTCACTCGTATAAAACAAGAACGAGATGTTGAACGAGAAGAGCGTATGGCAAAGTCACGTGCAGAACGTGCCATAGCTACAAAAAAATCAGAGGATATTGATGCTATTAACCGCCGTCTTTCGGCATTATTCGGCTTGGATGAGAAGCCACATGAAAGAGGTAAGCTTTTAGAAAGCATATTAAACGATTTATTTAAAGTTTATGGGATACTAGTTAGAGAAGATTTTCGCCGTAGAGATCCAGATACATCTATAGTAGTTGAGCAAATAGATGGAGTGATTGAATTAAATGGTCAGATTTATCTTGTCGAAATGAAGTGGCTTAATGCACCAGTTGGCATAGGCGAATTTTCACCACATCTAAGTCGCTTGTTTCTTCGTCAAAATGCTAATGGAATTTTTATTTCAGCAAATGGTTATGCCTCATCGGTAGAGTCTGTATGTAGTGATGCTCTTAGTCAAAAAACAATTTTTTTATGTTCATTACGTGAAATTGTTATGTTGTTACAACGCCAAGGCGATCTTGTGGATTTCCTCAGTAAGAAGTCAAATGCTGCAATTATTGATAAAAATCCATTTTTGGAGATTCTTTCATAAATTAGATTTAGTCTAATCATATCTAGTTTTCTCAACTAACTGTTGTTGAGGCATAGCAATCGCTTCCAACTCATCATAAGAAAGAATGGGTGGGAAAGCATCTACAGACAGTGCTGTAAATGTTTTATTCTTTCTGACTTCCTCAATACAATCCAATCGTTTAAGAAATTCTTTAGAAACCTTAGCCATATCAAGAATTACCACATTCAAGATCTTGCCTAAATGTCTAAAGGTGTTATTGAACATATTTCAATTATTAGAGGTCTAATCGACTCATTGTTGTTGTCAAAAGTATGTAATTGTTAATCAAAATATACTATATAAGTCAAAGTGATTTGAGAAAAAATAATGAATTTGAGTATTTACAAAATGTCATAATTTAGAAATAATTAAATGTGAAATACATCACAATTACTATTGACATGAAAAATTTAAAATTAAACCAAATTTCTTTGGGTGTTTGTTTAATACTTTTGGGAACACTAACAAACGCGGCAGACCCACAATTTCCTCAAAATTTGGAAACAGATGCTACTCAACGTCAACAACAACGTGATGAAGCATTACAAAAGCAATTACAACCTGAACCTGTGGTACAGACGGGATTAGAAAAACAATTAATCACACAACCACAGCTACAATATTTACAGTCACATAGTGAAAAACTATGTTTTGACATTAAAAAGTTTGTGTTGATTGGGGATGATGCTCGCAAATTTACTTTCGCTATGCGTCCCGTGATTCAAGGTGAGCATAATTTGATTGGTCGCTGTATCGGGGTGCAAGGTTTAAATCAAGCCTTAGATCTAATCCAAAACAGCATCATTAGTCATGGCTATGTCACTACACGCATGCTGTTACCCCAACAAAATATCGCATCAGGTGAAATTAAGCTTCAAGTCATCGCTGGTAAAGTCGATCAAATTCAATTTGTTCAAGGAACATCTAAGCGCGCACACAAATTTAATGCGTTGCCTGTGCGAACTGGCGATATTTTAAATATTCGAGATATTGAACAGGGGTTGGAAAACTTTAAACGTGTACCGACCGTCGAAGCTGATTTTAAGATTAAACCTTCAGAACAACGTAAAGAACCAGGCTATAGTGACTTGGAACTGGCATGGCAACAATCAAAACCTTATCGCATTCATTTAGGGATTGATGATGCAGGTTCAGATTCAACAGGTAAATATCAAGGAACTGCGACTTTATCTTTAGATCATCTGTTTACCGCAAATGATTTATTTTATGGTAGTTATAACCATGATTTGGGTGGTGGTGATTCAGGAAAGCGTGGGACGGATGGCTATTATTTAAGTTATAGCATTCCGCTGAAATACTGGATGTTGAGTACCAGTTATAGTCAATCTGACTATAACCAGACGGTTGCAGGCGCCAGTGAAAGTTATAGCTATAGTGGGAAAAGCAAGCTCATTGGCGCTGATTTATCGCGTGTACTTTATCGAGATGCAAAACGCAAAACCACAGCCAGTGTCGGTGGTTGGTATAGAGAGTCACAAAACTTCATCAATGATGTAGAAATTGAAGTTCAGCGCAGAAAAACGGCTGGCTGGAAAGCCAGCTTAGATCATACGGAATATTTAGCCAATGCAACCTTAAATGGAAATTTAACCTATAAACGTGGAACAGGTGCATTTAATGCAATGCGTGCACCTGAAGAGGAATTTGGCGAGGCTTATACCCATGTTGGGATTTTACAAGCCAATGCCAGCCTTCAAGTTCCTTTCAAGGTGGGCAATCAATCATTGCAATATCTTGCTGAATGGCGAACCCAATATAGTCAAAAACCATTGACACCTCAAGACCGTTTTTCGATTGGGAACCGTTATACCGTGCGCGGCTTTGATGGTGAACAAACCTTATTGGCAGACAATGGCTTCTTAGTCCGCAATGAAATCAGTGGCTCGATGTCTAGACTTCCAATGCAATGGTATACCGGCATTGATTTTGGTGAGGTCGGTGGAAAAACTGCGCACGAACCTAATCCATTGTTGGGTACAAGTTTAATGGGGGCTGCCTTTGGATTGCGAGGTCAAATTTTAAAATCCGTCAGTTATGACGTTTTTGTTGGCACGCCATTGAAGAAACCAGCGCACTACAGAACAGACAATGTGACAACAGGGTTTAGTTTGAACTGGATGTATTAATCCATTACATCAAGATCTATACACAACTTTCGATATTGAAAAAACATTAAAAAATTAGGTCAGACATTATGAATAAGAACCGTTATAGAGTTATTTATAGCCAAGCACGTGGGATATTTATTGCAGTTGCTGAGATTGTAAAAAGCCGAACAAAAACAGCAGGGCAATCACATGCAGAGGGTGAAATCGAAATAGAAGATATCACTGGCGCATCTTCAATCACCTATAAAAAGCTAAATCCAGTCAATTTTGCAGTGGTCAGCCTCTTAGGGGCAGCAATTTACACCTTGCCTATGGCGACGATCGCTGAAAGTCATATTGTGGCTGATAAGTCTGCACCAAACTCACAACAAGCAACAATTCTTAATACTAGTAATGGATTGACTCAAGTCAATATTCAAACCCCAAGTGCTGGGGGTGTATCACGCAATACTTATACTCAATTTGATGTAGGGCAAGAGGGTGCAATCCTCAATAATGCCCGAAACAATACCCAAACCCAATTGGGCGGTTGGGTACAAGGTAATCCATGGCTCGCCAAAGGTGAAGCCAAGGTTATTCTGAATGAGGTGAACAGCAGTAATCCAAGTCAGCTCAAAGGCTATTTGGAGGTCGCAGGTAAACAAGCTCAAGTGGTGATTGCCAATCCATCAGGTTTGGTCTGTGATGGCTGTGGCGTAATTAATGCAGACCGCTTTACTTTAACCACTGGTCAAGCGGTGATGCATCAAGGCTATCTTGATTCATTCCGAGTACGTGAAGGGCAAGTCACCATTGAAGGAAAAGGTTTAAATGGAAGCTTAACGCCATATACAGATATTTATGCGCGCGCTTTAAATGTCAATGCAGGCTTATATGCCAATGAATTAAAAACGGTATTGGGTCAAAATGACATCAATATTCAAGACCCATCTGTACCTCAAATTGCCAAAGCCACGAGTGGTGTTAATACAACATCTCAGCCTAACTTTGCCCTTGATGTTGGTCAATTAGGTGGTATGTATGCTGGAAAAATCTATTTGGTGGGAACTGAAAATGGTTTAGGTGTACGTAATGCAGGTTCAATCAATGCGACTACAAGTCAACTGAGTTTGAATGCCAATGGTGATTTGATCAATACGGGTAATATGATTGCTAACAAAGATCAAATTATTGTTGAAGCGCAACAGGTTAAGAATAGTGGCAATATCAGCAGTACCCAGCATCAGATCCAAATTCAAGCTGAAAATATTCAGAACAGCGGTTTGATTGCGACCAATGATGAAATTAAACTCAAAGCGCAAGCCAAGATTGACAATAATGAGGGTGTCATCAATGCTGGGCGTATTGATTTTACTGCACAAAACTTAAGCAATAATGCAGGTAAAATTGAGCAAACAGGTCAGCAACAGCTGAATATTCATGCGAAAACTTTAGACAATACTCAAGGTTTGGTTGGACAGGCGACGAAAGAGAGTAGCGGAACAGGTGGAACATCAGGCGGAACAACAACGCCGAGTGTGACGGATCCAGAGCAACAGTCTTCCGCACAAGATTCGAGTAAAGTTGAAGTTGCGCCAATAGATTTAACACCAAAAACTTTCGAAGCAGGCAATATTCAGATTGCGCAAGACATGAGTAATATTGAGGGTGCAATTGTTAACAATGCCGACATTAGCTTAAATGTACGAGACAGTATTAAAAATAATAGCGGTGAAATTCAACTGCCTGAATTGCAATTTAATGGACAAAATTTCGAAAACCAACAAGGTAAATTGACGGCTAAAGTGATAAATATCACCGCACAGCAGGTGGATAACCAAAAAGGCTTGATTGATGCCAATCAAAGCTTTGATCTCAATGCAGTTCAGCTGAATAATACACAGGGACGTGTGCAAAGTGCTAAGGCTTTCAATTTAAATTCAACAGAGATTAATAACAACCAAGGTCAAATCCTTGCAGTAGATAGATTAAGTTTAAACTCTAAGACCACCAATAATTCACAAGGTGTTATTGGTTCAGTCAACGCGGATGCTGAGCTTTCTATCCAAACTTTAGATAATCGTCAGGGAGAGATTTCTGCGCAAAATGTTGAACTCAATGGACAAAGCCTAAATAATCAGCAAGGCACAATTCAAGCGAAAAAGGCAGATCTAACGATCAATGTTGATCAAATTGATAATGGTACGACGCAAGATTCAGCAGGTCATTTGATTGCTGGGCAAAATCTCAAATTGAATGCCTTGCAGTTACAAAGTACGGGACAAATTTATGCTGGCAATAGTGCTGATTTAACAGTGAATCAGTTGCAACAATATGGTCAGCTTGCGGCACTAAATAAAATCAATGTTCAATCAAATACGATCACCAGTGATAAAAATGCGGTATGGGCTGCTGGATTGGATTCAGAAGGGAAACTGAGCAATGCTGATGCCACATTGACTCTTGATGCACAAAATGTACAGATTGCAGGTAAGATTTTATCAGGCAAACAAATTCAAATTAAAGCAGCTCAAAGCACAGACTTAAGCCAAAGTGAAAGCCAAGCGCAGAATATCAATATTGCAACCACTGAATTGAAGACCAACAATGCCAAAATCATTGTAAATCAACAATTGGATTTAATTGCAACACAAAATATTGACAATGAAAAAGGGCAATATAGCGCAGAACAGATCAATCTCAATACAGCACAACTCAATAACGACCAAGGTTTAATTCAACACACTGGTAAAAATGATTTTATTCTGGATGTGGCAAATCGGATTGATAACAATGCAGGTCAGATCATTAGTAATGCCGACAATACTGAAATTAAAACTAACACTTTAAATTCCAAAGCGGGTGAAATTTTACATGCGGGTGATCAACAGTTAAAAGTCACTGCAAAAAACCTACAAGGACAACAGGGTAAGATCCAAAGTAATAGCCATCTAAAACTTGATCTAGGCATTACCAATTTAGATCAAGCGCTTACTGCCGCACAAAATATTGATTTAAAAGCAACTGAGCTGAGTCATCAACAAGGGCAACTAATTCAAAGTGATGCCAATCGGCAATTGAATGTGAATGTTGCGCAAACATTGAACAATACCTCTGGTGTGATCAGTGCTGCTGGTGATGCTCAGCTCAATATATCGAAGCTGAATAATCAGCAAGGTGTGATTCAAACACTTGCTGACAAAGACCTAAAACTGGTGACACAACAACTTGATAACCAGTCAGGTAAAATTATTGTCGGACGTGATGCAGTTATAGCAACAACTCTATTGAATAATGACACAGGTACTGTCTACGCAGCAGGAAAATTTGGACTGCATGCAACACAAGATGTGTCTAACCAACAGGGTTTAATTGCTGCAAAACAGCACCTTATACTAGATGCAAAAAATCTAAATAATCACAAAGGTCAGATTCAGACTGAATCTGGTGATGCGAATCTCACCATTGCTGAAACTTTAAACAACCAATCTGGAAGTATTCAAAGTGCAAATGCACTTAATATCATGGCTGCCCAAGTTGAAAACCAAGCTGGGCAACTGCTTTCAGGTACCGATACACAACTCGAAGTCACAGATTTGAATAATCAATCTGGGACAATTTACGCTAAGAAACAACTGGATCTCAATGTCTCAGGTACAACTGATAACAGTGCAGGTACCCTTGCAGCAGAACAAAATTTAAACCTAAATACACAGCACTTATTGAATCATGTAGGACAAATCCGTTCAGAAAATGCCAATTCCAATTTAAGAATTGTTCAAGATATTCAGAACAACCGTGGCTTAATCTCAGCAGCAAAAAATCTGAATCTAAAAGCGCAGAACGTTACATCACAAAAAGGTAAAATTCAGTCGGGTGCAAGTGCCGATATTCAACTGAACAACTTAGATAATACTGAGGGTGTGGTTTACGCTGGTGAACAATTACAACTTTCGGCAACAACTGAGCTAAACAATACTCAAGGTGTTGTTGCTGCTGAACAATTGACTGATCTCATAGCTGGTTCTGTCATCAATAATGCAGGACAAATTCGTTCACAACAAGATCAACTTAAACTGAATGTGCAAAAGGATATCAGTAACCAAGCGGGAGAAATTTCGGCAGGTAAATCCATTAATCTGAATGCACAAAATCTCAGCAACCAAAAAGGTAAAGTGATTGCAGGACAGTCGCTTAATGCAACGGTAAAACAAGTTGATAATACTGATGGTACTGTTTACGCCAAAGATCAATTACATCTCAATGTAGCAGATCAACTCAACAACCAATCTGGTACTATTGCAGCCAATCAACACGTGCAAATACAAGCCAATAGTATTCTCAATACGGTAGGTAAAATCCGCTCAGAACAAAATAAACTCACTTTACAGGTTCAACAGGATTTAGATAATCAAAAGGGAGAAATCTTTGCGGGCACAAATGCTGATATTCAGGCGAGTAAAATCAATAACCAAACAGGCACGATTTATAGCAAAAATCAGTTGGGTTTAAACGCCAAGCAACTGAACAATCAGCAAGGGCAGATCTACTCAGAGGATCAAGCGCAAATTGATGTTCAAGGGGATATTCAAAATAATAATGGCGTATTGCTTGCTGGAAAAAATTTAGATATTCAAAGCCGCCTTTTAGATAATACTGAAGGTACGATCAGATCAGAAAAATCAGATATTTACATTGCAGCACAAGGACAGTTGCTTAATCAAAAAGGGGATATTTATGCAGCACAAAATGCAAGTTTACATAGTCTTGGTTTAGATAATACAGCTGGGCAGATTGCGGCACAGAATCAGCTCAGTATTGATACCCAAAAACAGCAGCTCAGTAATCAAAACGGTAAAATCATTGCCAAAACTGTAGATTTAAAAACAGGCAAATTGGATAACCAAACAGGTTTAATTCAAGCTGAACAGTCAGTTAAGATTGATACACAACAAAATGCCTTGCTGAATAATAATTCAGGCAACAATGCTGGGATACTCAGCCAAGGTAGTCTTGATCTGCTCAATATTACTCAGCTTGAAAATACTCGTGGTTATATTGTGGCAATTGGTTCAGCCAACATTGCTGCGCAGAATATCAATAACAATAGCGGTCAAATCAATAGCCAAGCAGACTTAAACATTCATCAGCAAACATCGGGTGGGCGTATTGATAACCTTGCTGGGCAAATTCAGGCACAGCAAAATGTCAGTTTAAATTCGGATACGATCAATAACAGTGGTGTAGGCAGTCATATTGTTGCAGGTGAAAAACTGACCGCAACCGTTAATCAATTCATTAATGCACAGACCAAAGATAGCACTGTACTAGGTGGGCTTGATGCTAAAAATATTGAAATCAATGCACTAACTCTCGATAACCAAGCTGGTGTGATTCGCGCCAGCGACAATGCAATATTGAATATCAACAACCAATTGAGCAACCAATTGGGTTCAATCAGTAGTTTGAATACACTTAGCATTGGTACAGCGAATAAGACGCTGAATTTAAATAATACAGATGGTGAGTTACTCGCAAAAAATCAACTCAATCTGAAAGCCAATGAATTGATCAATAAAGGTAAGATCGTCAGTGAGGGTAATGTCGATATCGACTTAAAGCAAAGCTATACCCATACCCAAGCAGATCAAATTTCTGCGAATGGCACACTGAAACTCAGTACAGAACAGGATTTAATCAATCAGTCTGAATTGACAGCAGGGCAAAAAGTTGAACTCAATGCAAAAAATATTCAAAATCAAACAGGTGCGAGTATTTCATCGAATGAGACGCATCTGATTGCACAAGATACCCTACACAACCAAGGCTTAATCAATGGTGAGCTCACCCATATTCAAGCCAACCGTGTTTGGAATGATGGTGCACGAATTTATGGTACACATGTTGCGATTCAAGCCAATACTCTGGATAACAAGTCCAACTCTTCTGGTACAGGTGCAGTAATTGCATCACGCGGTGATATGGATTTAGGGATTCAAATCTTAAACAATCAGTCAGGTGGCGTTGTTAAAGAAAGTGCTAGAGACAATGCTTGGATCTTCAGTGCAGGAGATTTAACGATTGGGGGAAGTTTAGATGTTGATCTAAAAGCCCAAGGACAAGCACATACTGTCAATAATTTAAGTGCACGTATCGAGTCATTGGGAGATATGACCCTTATTGCAAAAAATATTAATAATATTAATCAAAATTTTGAAACAAAACTCGTTCAAATTGGTGGGGTAACTGACAAAATTTATATCCAGCCTAAAGACAAAACGACAAAGATCCCAGTAGAAAATTTATATTGGAAAAATTGGAGTCGTGCAGGGCTATATCGTTATGATACGACGCCAAATGTGTTGCCTGAAAATATTAAACTTGGTGAAACGCCGATCCCGAATGTTGAATCAGTCAACTGTGTTGGAACTGGAGATGAGCAAAGTTGTAATGTTAATTACAAAAAGTCAGATCCTGTATGGGCATATTTTAATATTACACCACCATCAACAGATGCACCTGAAGCGCCAACCTTAGTTCAACCTGTTCCCCCAACAGGACAGTCAAGTTGTGAAGTTGGTGTAGGTTATGATGCTGTTGCATGTGCAGCATATCAAACAGCGTATACGCAATACCAAAAAGATCAGCAGACTTATGATCAAGCACAAGCCCAATATAAAAAGGATTTAGATGCATGGAGTTCGAATGACGAAACTGCTTATCAACAATTAGATGAGGCAATTCAAGCCTATAATTTAAAATTTGATAATACGGAAATAAAAGCATGGACACAGTACGAAGTTAAAGAAACCAAGTTTGAAAGTCAGGTTGTGACTTCTGCTCCAGCAGAAATTATTGCTGGTGGTGATCTCAATATTTATGCTGATGCTTTTAAAAATGATAAGAGTTATGTACTTGCTGGTGGAAAACTCAATGCTGAGCTTGCACAGGCTGTAAATAATATTGATGGTAAAGGTCAGCAAATACTCAAACAATCTGGGATCAGTACATATACTTATTCGAATTGGCGTGGCGGTTTTAAACGCTATCACGAACGTAAGTGGAATAAGTCACAAACCTATAATCCTGCAGATGAAATTAAAGAAATTGATTTGCCTGTGAATCAATGGTTGGGGAATGTTAAAAATCATACCTCAAATCAGAATATTTCAGCGGTGAGTACAGGCAATCATGCAACTATCACCACAGATACTGTTAATACCCCAGAGCAATTGGTAGATCGTCAACAACAAAGTCAACAGGTCGATATAAATGTAAATGCTGGGCAATCCGTTACTGCAAATGGTCAAGAAACAAATACACCCAATACACCTGATCAATTAGATGTGAACTCTGGAGAAAAAGCGCAGGTCAACTCACAAGCGCAAAATCTTCAATCTCTGGGTTCTGTTGAAAAATTACAAGCAAATGCAGCGCAAACAACAGGGGTCAAAGGTCAAGGTGATCTTGAAATCCGTAGTGTATCTATGGACTTCATGAGCTTGCCAAGCAATGCACTTTTTAGTACGAATACAGAGAGCCAATCAAAATATTTAGTAGAAACCGATCCAGCATTTATCAACTATAAACAATGGTTGTCTTCGGACTATATGTTAGATGCGATGGATCTTGACCCAGCATTGAAACAAAAACGCTTGGGAGATGGCTATTACGAACAACGATTGGTTCAAGATCAGATTGCGCAATTGACAGGATTTAGATTTTTACAAGGTTATGCAAATGATGAAGCCCAATATAAGGCTTTAATGAATAATGGTCTAACCTTTGCTAAAAATTATAATTTACGTCCTGGGATTGCATTGACGGCTGCACAAATTGCACAACTGACCACTGATATTGTGTGGTTAGAAGAAAAAACCATTAAACTTGCGGACGGTACAACGACCAAGGCACTGGTACCACAAGTCTATGTAAAAGCCCGTGCAAGTGATTTAAAGGGTGATGGTACCTTAGTCAGTGCAAATCAGGTGCGATTGAATGTACAAGGCGATGTACTCAATAGTGCGACAATTGCTGGACGTGAAGCATTACAAATCTCAGCAGATAGCATCAATCAACTCGGTGGGCGGATGCAGGCGAACCGTGTTGAACTCAATACTACTAAAGATTTAAATAATATTGGTGGAACGATTAAGGCAATTGATTCAGCAAAACTTAATATTAGCGGTGATTTTAACCAACATAGTACAACTCAGAGCACCGTGAATAATCTCGGTGCAAGCGTATTTACGCGTGAGGGCTTTGACCGTCAAGCTGGGCTTTATGTTGGTTCGTCTTTAAATTTAGCAGATTACAAGACAGATCCGTTAAGTACTACTTTGGTGATTAATGTTGGTGGCAATACTTCATTAAAAGGCACTGAAATTATTAACCTTAATGGTTCGAGTCTGCTTAAGACGCAAGGAAATCTCAACATAGAAGGTGTAAATACTTCAGTGAACAATCGTGGTTATACCAATAAGGATAACTACAACTATGATAAAAAACAGCAAGATATTGGTTCATTCATTCAGAGTGCTGGCGATACACGTTTTCAAGCTGAAAATATATCAGTGAAAGGTTCACAAATTTCTAGTGAACAAGGTTCAACGATACTTTCAGCACAACAGAAGATCGATATTTCTGAGGGTCGAAAACTTTCAGATTCAGAGACTGCCTATAAAACCAAAGACAAGAGTACATTTAGCACGACTACAGAGAAAGGTCGTGTACGAAACATGAATGATGAAGCGATTGCTAGCACAATTGATGGTAAAAATGTCATTCTTGATGCCAACAATATCAATATTCGTGGCAGTAATATTATTTCAGACGAACTCACGCAGATTCAGGCGAAAGAGAATGTCAGTATTACGGGTGCTGAAAATAAATATTTAGATTATTCAGAGTCGAGCGTTAAAAAATCTGGGTTGATGTCGAGTGGTGGGATTGGTTTTAGTGTAGGTTCAAAGAAAGAGCTGACAGAACAACAAAATACCCAATCGACCAACACAGGTTCAATGGTTGGAAGTTTAAATGGCAATACCAATATCATTGCAGGCAAAACTTACCAACAGACGGGAAGTACGGTTTCCTCACAAAATGGCGATGTAAATATATTGGCACAACAAGTCAATATTGAAGCTGCAAAAGAACAAAGTACCCGTGATTATAAATATGAAATGGAGCAAAAGGGCTTAACCCTTGCTGTGAATGTTCCAGTGGTCAGTGCAGTGCAATCCGTAGTGGATTCAAGCAAGCAAATAGGTCAGAGTAAGAATGATCGTGTCAATGCCATGGCAGCAGCCAATGCTGGTTTTGATGCATACAAAGCTGGGCAGGCTTTAGGCAAATTACAAGGTGCATTGTCGGATGCAAGTAAGCTGAATGGTAATGTGGAAGTCAGTGTAAGTCTGACTTACGGAGAGCAGAAAAATACTCAATTTAGTCAGACACAAAGTAGTACAGCCAGCCAAAGTCAAGTTTATGCAGGTGGCAAAACCAATATTGTTGCCACAGGCGCAGGTGAAAAATCCAATATCAATATCATTGGTTCGGATGTTGTGGGTATGCAAGGGACTCATTTGGCAGCCGATCATGATGTGAACATAAAAGCGGCTGAACAAAAAACCATTGAAGCGTCTGGCAACAAGAGTGCAGGTTGGAATGCAGGGGTTTCAGTCAGTAACCAAACAGGGTTTGGGGTCACTGCTGGAGGAAATCTTGGAAAAGGCAAAGGCAATGGTACAGACACCAGTTATGTGAACAGTCATGTTGGTTCTAAAGACAGTTCAACCACGATCAGTAGTGGAAATGCAACCAATATTATTGGTGGTCAGGTACAAGGTAAAGGTGTACAAATTGATGCCAATGAACTGAATATTGAAAGCTTACAAGACAAAGCAACCTATCAAAGCAAGCAACAAAATATCTCAGGGCAAGTCAGTGTCGGAACCAATGGTGCCAATGCATCAGGCAGTTTTAGTAAGTCAAATGTAAATGCCAATTATGCATCGGTAAACGAACAGTCAGGAGTTTTCGCTGGAGATGATGGTTATCAGATCAAGGTGAAGAATAATACTGATTTGAAAGGAGCGATCATTACTTCGACACAGACTGCTGAAAACTTAAAGAAAAATATTTTAGATACAGGCACATTGACGCATTCAGATATTCGTAATGTCAGTGAGTATGATGCCAAAGGTATTAGTTTAAGTGCAGGGTTTAATGCAGGCAAAAGTGATCCAAAAGGTGGTAAAGCACCTGATACCGTACTTTCTACACCAAACAAAATTGATCAACATGCATCCACGACTACAGGTGTAAGTAAGTCGATCGGTTTTGGTTTAGACAGTGATAAAAACAGCAGTGTGACCAAGAGCGGTATCAATACGTCAAATATCACGATTCGAGATGAACAAGGTCAGCAAACATTAACAGGTAAAACCGCTGAACAGATCAAGTCTGAAATCTTGATCAATGTGACGACAGATACAGCACGTGAAAACAGTGGTGCGCTTATAAATAACTTTGACAAAGACAAGGTTCAAAGCGAAATTAATTTGCAGATGGATGTGACGAAGAAGTTTGGAGAGAATGCGCCTAAGGCTGTAGCTGACTATGCACAACAACAAGCATTAAAACAAAGATTACTTGGAAATGAGGCAGAAGCAAAAAAATGGGATGAAGGAGGAGTTTATCGAGTTGCAATGCATACAGCTATTGGTGCTTTAAGTACAGGTTCAATAGAAGGTGCTTTAACAACAAGTGGTATTGCAGCAGCTGCACCTACACTAAATAAAATTCAAGAAAATATGGTCAAAACATTGACTGAAAAAGGAATGAAAACTGATAGCGCAGAGGCAGTTGTTAACGGTGTAAGCAGTTTGGCACTATTTGGTGCAGGAACTGTGGTTGGATTAAATACGTCAAGTGTAGGCACAGCAGTAAATGTCGATTCAAATAATCGTCAGTTGCATCGAGAAGAAGTTAATCTCATTCAAAAGCTAGCGAAAGAATATGCAAAAGAAAAAGGAATTAGTGAAGATGATGCGAAAACAATCTTAACCCGAGGCGCTTTATACAATATCGATGAAGGGTGGAAAAATAGTATTGATCGGAGTCTATCTGAATCAGAAATATCAAAATATCAAGAAGGCTATCAATATTTACGTGCTAAAACTGCCAACACTTCTGTAAGTGATTTGAATAGTGATGGGTTACCTAACTTAGAAATCACTGCACCAAATGGTGGTGCATTTCCAACGATTCGAGTCGAGGCAACAAGGGATACATATGCAGGTCATTTAACTGATTCTGAAATAGAAAAGGCTAAAACTTATATAGATACTGAGGGTAAAGGTTTTACTGCATCGCCAGATGATTTTAAAAATAAAGATGTATTTCTAACAAATACTCTTGGAGGAAGTGCGGATACAAAATCAGCAAATTACAACGATAAAAAAGAGTTTATTCAGGATCATGGGGCAATTAAAAGTAGTGAACTTGGTCTTGGTGATCAATTACTTCAACCATTAAAACGTGATGCGGGTACAGCTGTAGGAACTGTTGAAGGATTAAAAACAGGTATCGAAGGTGCTGTAGAAACAGGATGGAATATATTAAATGGGATTGTTGATTTTGTTGAAAAACCTGCTGAAAGTACTCAAAAGGCGATAGATACAACAGCTACGGTTATTAAAAACGCCCCAGAAATTGCGCAAAAAGTTATAGATGCTGAAGCGATTAATAGAGAAAAATACACGACCACATTAGATCTATACCAGATGCAACAAGATGACTATGAGAAAGCGAGACTTGAAGCACAAATATATGGTGAGTTGATAGGTGGAGCTGGTATTGGTGCAGTTGGGAAGAAAGCGACTACTGAAACGGGTAAAGCCCTGCAAGAAGTCGTTAAAAACGTCGATGATCATTTAACACCAAAACCTGCAACGGTAGCTGGGACACCTGATGTCAATGGTGGAGCAACTACCATGACTGGTAAGCCCGATGCAAATGGAGATGTAGGAAAATCTGAAGTTATTGGGGCGACTATGGCTGTGGGAAGTGATTCAAATAAAAATAGTGGTCTTAGTGATTTAGAATCAAAGAGTAATTCTTCAAGTAGTACTACTATTCCTAAACCAAAAATTGATATTACTGATGAATTTATTTTCAAAAATCAGAATGGAATTATAACCATGAGGTATGGGAATCCTGAAGGTGTAGCAGGGATAATTGTTAATGTTGATAAAAATGGTATTTTAGGTTTTGATATAAGATCAGCACCTGATCATCCTTATATGAATGCATCTGGTGTTGATATGTTTAGTAGTGCAATTCAACGTTTGAATCAGGAGGGTATACAAGTAAATAAAATACGTGGGGCATGGATTTCAGGAACCGATAGTGTTAATACAGCACAATATTCTGCTAATTTAGCAAAAGGTATGTCACCTAATGATGCTGCACTAAATACTTGGACAGGAAAAATTGCTCAAAGACATGGTTATACAAAAGTTGAAGAAATTGAAAGCAGTGGAGGAGTAACATATGTCATATTCGGAAAATAGTGAATCTTTTAATGAAATATTAAGTGGTAAAAGGCCAAGTGAAGTATTCAATTCATTTCTTTTAGAGAATAATATTTTAGATAAATATGACTTAGCAGATATGTTTTTAGCTCATTTTACAATGTTAGACAGCAAAGTTTTACCATTAATATGGAATTGGAGAAGTATAAAATCAATAAGAGGAATAAGTGATGAACAGTTTGATGAGCTAATTATTGAAAATATGAAGAATTCTGGTTATGAACTCCCTTAAAATACTATTTTTTTAATGGATTGCTAAAATTCTGAATTTTCATATAGTCAATTAGTGCAATTGCGTTTAGGAGAATCTCAAATTGATGGTTATACATGGGACCACAATGCTCAATCATCACCAAAAAATATGCAATTAGTTCCAGCTGAATTTCATTCGAATAAAGCTGTACCTCATACAGGACAAAATTCTTTATCAAGTGGTAATAATTAAGGTAGGAAAATAAGATGCGTATTTATGATGATAATGGACAAGTATCCTTAGATATAATACATGAAGTTGAGAGTATTTTAGGATATAACTTTCCTACAAGTTATATTAATTTAATAAAAGATCATGATGCTTTATCTCCAGTTGAAAATATTTTTGATTTTAAAAATATTTATAAAAAAGAAGATGAACGGGATTTAAATTTTTTAAGTTTTAAAACTGATCATTTGGATGGTGATATTTTAAGCAATCAGAGTAATGTAAATGATCTTGAAAATTATGGTATAAAAAATCTAGTTGTTTTTGGAATATGCGCAAATGGTGACTATATTTGTTTTGATTATAGAGATAATATTGAAGGTACAGAACCCAAAATAGTATTGGTTTATCATGATGACTTTGTTGATTATGAAGATGGAGCAAGTTCTATGGTTGTTAATAATGTAGCTAATAATTTTGATGATTTTTTAAATTTGTTACATGAATAGTAGATATTAATAAAAAGGGCTGTTATTTGCTTAACAGCTCTCATATTTTAATCTGTAGAAAATAAAATATAAAATTAATATAAATATATTTGAAAAATAAAAAATAAAAAATAAAAAATAAAAAATAAAAAATAAAAAATAAAAAATAAAAAATAAAAAATAAAAAATAAAAAATAAAAAATAAAAAATAAAAAATAAAAATTATGTTTATGAGAAGTGATTCTAGCTCATTAAGACCTAAGAGCTTAAGATTAACATTTAAAGTTGATGGGGGAGTTTGAGCAAGTCTTTAAAAATGAAGCAGGTGGTGGTAAATAATGCAATTGCAATTTGAGATATTGAATAAAATTGTACAAGAAGTACATAAATATCGACCTTTTGATTATGATTCATGGAGATTCGAATACAAATTTAATCCTGATGAGGGGTGGTCTGAATATGGGGTATTTTTCTTTCGCAATCATACAGAGTATTTACCTCCAGATTTTAATTACGATTTGATTATAAAATTTAGCCAGGAACTTCATGATGAAATGCAGTCACATACAGGTGGTGATTGGAGGAAGTTTATATTAAATCTAGATGAACAAGGAAAAGCAAAAACGCAGTTTATTTATGAAATACAGTCATGTATGGATGAATTTAATGATTAATGCAAAAAACCTCTAAAATTTTAGAGGTTTTTTTAAGAGTAAATTTTTGGAAATTAAGTGGATAAAATATTCCAATTATAAGAGCCAGTAAATTATTTTTGTAAGTTTTAATAGTGAATATTAGGACTTCCACTGAGACCAAATCTAAGCTATCAAAAACTAGGTGTATTGGTTGATACGATATCAACAGGATTGTCAGCGCCTACGAGTTCAGGACTTGGTATTGCGACAGCAACCTTAAGCCCTGTTGCAAGTTATGAGATAGGTCAATACTTTAAATCTAAGGATGCAGAAGGAAGCACAGCACATATTCTTGCTCATACCGTCCTAGGTGCAGCAGTTGCAGCAGCGGGAGGAAATGATGCATTGACTGCTGGACTATCAGCAGGCGGAGCTGAGGCAGCCGCACCAAAACTTGCACAATACTTATATGGTAAGGATGCAAAAGATTTAACGGCAGATGAAAAGAGTACGATTAGTGCAATCACTGGATTAGTCGCCTCTGGCGTTGGAGCGACTACAGGTGATGTATCAAGTACGGTTCAAAGTGGTCAAGTTGTACAGAATGCGGTAGAGGATAACAAGACATCATACTGGCAGGACATAAAGCACTTAGGTTGTTGGAGTGATGAATGTGTGGCTGCTTATAACAAAATGGATGCAGCACAAGATGCAGCATTTAGAAAAGGACAGGATCAAGCAATATCAAAATTTGTCAATGACATTAAAAATTTACCTAATGTACCTCAAGAGCTTTATGAAGCTGTTAAGAATGATCCGAAAGGTGTGGCAAAGGCGATATATGAGGGTATCAAAAATATTCCTGGAGAGCTATGGGATACTACAAAAACGATTACAGCAGTCAATACGTTAGGTAGTACACCTGCAGAATTCGAAAGATTAGGTAATGCTGAAATGACAACAGCACTCAATGGTCTTTCAGCAGCGCTGAGTGCAGGGGCAATTACTGTAGTTAAAAAGGGTGGGACTGTTACAATAGAGGCAGTTAAGGATATAAAGCGTGTATTACAAAATGATCCTGCAAAATTACCTTTAGTCAAAACATCAACATCAGGAAATATTAGTGCAAAGCAAATTACTGAAAATGGAAAAATTATTGATCCGCCAAAAGAAGTTTTAAATAAACAACAGCAATTACTCAATAACACAGATAATAATAAATCTGGTATTTTACGAGAGGAAATTGCGGATAGCTACTTTAAGAATAGTGGTTATACAAAACTTGAAAGTAAGTGTGGAAGTAATTGTTTTGATGGTGTTTACATGAAGAATGGCGAACTCTATATTGTAGAGGTGAAGCCTTTAAAAGAAAGAGGTTCAGTAAAGTTAAGTGATAACAAAAAATCAACTAATGATATTGGTGTTCAGATGTCAGACAAATGGATAGTTAGTAGAACAGAGGCTTTGGTTAAAACAAAGAATCCAGATGCTATTAAAACAGCAACGTTAATTACCAAAGCTGTTAATGAGGGTAAACCAATTAATAAAATTGTAGTAGGTGTTAATGATAGTAGAGCCATTACTCTTAATTTGGGCAACAAGGTTACTAAATAATGGTTACAAATTTACTTGAAGATTTATCTGTAATGGTAAAGTTCTATAACGATCAAGATGAAGCTTGTATAAATCTAATTGTTGATAGACTCAAGAAAAATCAGCAACAGGGTGCAGTTTATGAGTCTTTAGCGAGAAGTAGTGCTTATAAAGGCTTAATTGCTTTGGTCAACAAAGAGATTTGTCTGGTCAAACAATGGTTTTATGTATCCAGTTTATTAAGAATTGAAAGTGCAAGATATCCTGGTGGATTCTCTTATACAATGTCTACTCCTGATGAGTTTATCTTTCCAATTTTATCTGACAGTGAGGAAGTGATTAAAAAGTTTGCTAATCTTGATACAGTTCATTTACTTTGGGGAGACTATGAGCCAAGTTATCAAGAAGCAAAATTTAAACCATCTAAAGATGATCCAAGATATCGTACTCATGCTTTACAGGCAGTTTTACGACATGATTGGAAGGATTATCAACGAATAAAAGACATAGCCAACCAAAAAATTAATAAATTAAGAGAAGTAGTAGAGTTTGAATTTGGTGTATATGATGCAATTTATCATAAGGATAAAGATAAAATTATAGATATTATACAGACTTTACTAAAACCAAAAGTACACAAAGCGTATAACAAAGATTTTGGTGAAGAGTTTAGTGGAGAAATTTGGTCACATCATCCAGTCTTGTTTACCAAATTGGCATGGATGAATGGACTTGAGATAGAAATAGATAATCCGCTTGTTCCAATGGAACTTATGCCAATTAAACCTTTAAAGCATTACGACTATCATTATGATTTTTTAGATCCGAACTGGAAACCAAAAAGCTTTTTTGGGAGATTGTTTGGGAAAAAATAATATTAATGAATTGAGATATTCAAATCTTGAATCATCAATTGGGTATTGAAAATAAATATTTAAATTACTCAGAGTACAGCACAACCAAACAAAATTGATCAGCATGCATCCACGACTACAGGTGTAAGTAAGTCGATCGGTTTTGGTTTGGACAGTGAAAAAACAGCAGTGTGACCAAGAGCGGTATCAATACGTCAAATATCACGATTCGAGATGAACAAGGTCAGTAAGCATTAACAAGTAAAACCGCTGAGCAGATCAAGTCAGACATCTTGACCAGTGTGACAACAGATACAGCCCGAGAAAACAGTGGTGCATTGAAAAATAACTTTGATAAAGACAAGGTTCAAAGTGAAATCAACTTGCAGATGGAAGTGACGAAGAACTTCGATTCAAATCGTCAGGAAGTAAAGGTTGAAATCAATAAGAAGATTGATGACGCGAAGAAAGAAAACCAAGCGATTATAGACAAACAAAAACAGGGTTTAAGTTTAAGTGATCAAGAGCAGACCCAATTGAATGCCTATAATGACAAAGTCGCCAACTATCAAAAACTAGGTGTATTGGTTGATACGATATCAACAGGATTGTCAGCGCCTACGAGTTCAGGACTTGGTATTGCGACAGCAACATTAAGTCCTGTTGCAAGTTATGAGATAGGTCAATACTTTAAATCTAAGGATGCAGAAGGAAGTACAGCGCATATTTTAGCGCATACCGTCCTAGGTGCAGCAGTTGCAGCAGCGGGAGGAAATGATGCATTGACTGCTGGACTATCAGCAGGCGGAGCTGAGTCAGCCGCACCAAAACTTGCGCAATACTTATATGGTAAGGATGCCAAAGATTTAACGGCAGATGAAAAAAGTACGATCAGTGCAATCACTGGATTAGTCGCCTCTGGCGTTGGAGCGACTACAGGTGATGTATCAAATACAGTTCAGAGTGGGAACGTTGCGCAAAATGCAGTTGAGGATAATTTATTCGGAGTATTAACGACAGATAAGAAAATAGATAAGCAAAAAAATAACTATTATTTCCAAGCACTACAAGCGTGTAAGAGCGCAGAGTGTGAGAAAAATATTATTATGCAGAACACCTTGGCTGCGATGCAAAATGTCCAAAAAATTATAAGTGTTAGTAGTACAAAATATAATGAAGGAGACATTATAACTAATCCAAATGATAGTACAGGATTGCGTTATTTAGTTGTCAATCAAAATGGTAGTTTGAAAGCAAAATTATTACCAGTAGATTATCAAGCCCTATATTCAGGCTATGAGTTAAATAGTTCTAGGGCACTTGTTCAAGGTGGCGCATTGGCTTCAATAGTTGCGAATACACTGAAAAGTGGTCACGATGTTTTTGCTGATAGATCACTATTTACAAATCAAGAAATGACAGCATTGTCTAGAACATTTGCTGGAGTTGAGGTGGTTGGTAATGTATTGATGATAGGTGGAGCTGTTGCACCTAAAAATGTTAAACTGACGACTAATACAGAAGCAGATGCGGGGGGAATTAAAAATATTAACCCGACTAATAGCAATCAAAATTGTGTTAATTGTGTATTAGCTGTGAATAATGAACTCAAAACTGGCGCACCAACTTCAGCTCTGCCAAGTACAAGTCCACTTCCATTTAATCAACTTGAAAAGGTACTAGGTACAAAACTCAGTGGGTGGATAAGCAAGAACAAAATGGAACAAGAATTATTGAAATCTGGAGATGGAACAAGGGCTGTTGTATATGGTATGACGAGTGATGGGCGTTCAGGTCATGTATGGAATGCAGTAGTTCAAAATGGAAAAGTGAATTATATTGATGGACAAACTGGTAGTTCCGGTTTGAATAACTTTAAACAGTTTGAACATATTAGATTTGGTAAGCTTAAGTAGAGATTATTTAAATGAAGACTGAAAAAGAAATCATTGAGTTAGCAAAAAAATTTTTAAGTACAAATTTAGGTGAACTTGATAATGATGAAATAGTAATTGATCCTAAATTAGACAAAGTTGATAATGGTTGGTTTATTTTTTATCAATCAAAAAGATTTATGGAAACAAAAGATATAAATTATTCTTTAGTTGGTAACACTCCAATTTTTATTGATAATAATGGGGAAATAATAGAGTTTAGAAGAAATTGGTAGTGTAGAATCACTTTGTTGCACAAACCTGTTCTAAAGGCTTCTTTAGTAATATAATTTTCGACTGAAGGAGCCTAGCCCGAAAACCTATCGAATGACTAATTGGTCTTGTTATAACAAGGCTTTGATAGGTCTCATTTCTAAAGACAGTTCAACCACGATCAGTAGTGGAAATGCAACTAATATTATTGGTGGTCAGGTACAAGGTAAAGGTGTACAGATTGATGCCAATGAACTAAATATCGAAAGCTTACAAGACAAAGCAACCTATCAAAGCAAGCAACAAAATATCTCAGGGCAAGTCAGTGTCGGAACCAATGGTGCGAGTATCAACAGCGGAAATGCATCTACAGGATTTAGCAAATCCAATGTAAATGCCAATTATGCATCGGTAAACGAACACTCAGGAGTTTTCGCTGGAGATGATGGTTATCAGATCAAGGTGAAGAATAATACTGATTTGAAAGGAGCGATCATTACCTCGACACAAACTGCTGAAAACTTAAAGAAAAATAGTTTGGATACAGGCACATTGACGCATTCAGATATTCGTAATGTCAATGAGTATGATGCCAAAGGTATTAGCTTAAGTGCAGGGTTTAATGCAGGAAAAAGCGATGAAAAAGGTGGTAAAACACCTGATACTGTACTTTCTACACCAAACAAAATTGATCAGCATGCATCCACGACTACAGGTGTAAGTAAGTCGATCGGTTTTGGTTTAGACAGTGATAAAAACAGCAGTGTGACCAAGAGCGGTATCAATACGTCAAATATCACCATTCGAGATGAACAAGGTCAGCAAGCATTAACAGGTAAAACCGCTGAGCAGATCAAGTCAGACATCTTGACCAGTGTGACAACAGATACAGCCCGAGAAAATAGTGGTGCGTTAAAAAATAACTTTGATAAAGACAAGGTTTAAAGTGAAATCAACTTGCAGATGGAAGTGACGAAGAACTTCGATGCAAATCGCCAAGAAGCAAAAGCAGAGATTAATAAGAAGATTGATGAAGCGAAGAAAGAAAATCAATCCATTATAGACAAACAAAAACAAGGCTTGGTCTTAAGTGAACAAGAGCAAACCCAATTGAATGCTTATAATGACAAAGTGGTGAACTATCAAAAACTTGGTGTATTACTAGATAGTGTAGCAACAGGATTATCAGCACCAACAAGTTCAGGACTTGGTATTGCGACAGCAACCTTAAGCCCTGTGGCAAGTTATGAGATAGGTCAATACTTTAAATCTAAGGATGCAGAAGGAAGCACAGCACATATTCTTGCTCATACCGTCCTAGGTGCAGCAGTTGCAGCAGCGGGAGGAAATGATGCATTGACTGCTGGACTATCAGCAGGCGGAGCTGAGGCAGCCGCACCAGCCTTATCAAATTTCTTATATGGTAAGGATGCAAAAGATTTAACGGCAGATGAAAAGAGTACGATCAGTGCAATCACTGGTTTAGTCGCCTCTGGTGTTGGAGCGACTACAGGTGATGTATCAAATACAGTTCAGAGTGGGAACGTTGCGCAAAATGTGGTAGAAGAGGATAATTTATTCGGAGTTTTAATGGCAGATAAGAAAATAGATAAGCAAAAAAATAACTATTATTTCCAAGCACTACAAGCGTGTACTCCTGTAATTGTTAGAATTGATGACAAGAGTCGAGATTTTTTACATTTTGTGGTTGTAGATGGGGTTACTGTAAGAAACGGACAAAAGGTTCTAGCAATCAGAGATCCTCATGGGAAGTCATATTTGAGTCCATTAGATAGTTTCAAAAAATCATTCACAGGGGATGCTGTTATTCCTAGGAGTTATAAGTAATGTTAGAGTTAACTGCTAGTTTTTCTGATAATTTGTATACAGAAATGATATTAGAAGCAGATAGGATGCCTTGTTTGTGTAAAATCTCTAGGATATTTGAAATTGAGTTTTTGGTTGCAAATCCTCAAGTCATAGGGGTGGTTGAGGATTGGAATCATAGAGACATTGATATGAGGGTCCCCGCTGGTGCGGGGGGAAAATATACACATTATAGTTATGGGCTAATTTCAATTTCTAAAAAAGAAACTGATCGATATATAATTGAAAATTTATCAATCTTTGTATTGGGAATGGGATGGATTGAGGTAATAGAAAGTAGAGAATATACAAATATTGTAGAGGTTGAAGAGCCAGATTGGCTTAAAAATAATTAAAAAATAGTTAATGATTTTGTCTCAACTGGAGATTTTGATCCTATAAAAAATCTTTTAATGGTGAAGCAATTGTTCCTAGGAATTATAAGTAAATGTTAATTTTAAATTTAGAGCTTCCTGATAATATTTATTCTGAAATGATGTTGGAATGTTCTGATATTCCGTGTTTAGTCAAAATAGATAGTAATTTTATAATTGATTTTTTTGAGACAGTACCCCTTGTCTCAGGGTATGTTTTAGAATGGTCTTGGTATGATTTAAATGAAAGGATTCCTGCTGGGGCTGGAGGAGATTACTTATACTATAAAAGAAGCTTAATTACTTTAGACCAAATTGATAATAAAAGGTTCAATATTATTGGATTAAGTATGTTTGTAAATGGTGTAGGATGGTGCAAAGTTATTGAAAATGGTCAATATGCTAATCCAAATCCTGAGTTATGGGATATAGATCCAGATGAATAGAAGAGTGGCAATAGTAATAAATTGTATTATTTTCAACTGATAGTTAAGATGTCTGTGAAAATTAAACATGTAATAAATTGCCTCGTTCCCAATATAGTCTCTTAGGTGGGCAAACTGACTTACAGATTGCAGCCAATACTCTTGCACCATATGTATAAATGTCATTGGGCAACAATTGGGGCATGGCGAAGACAAGAATAAAGTAGCTCAATTGGCTGCCCATGCGATATTGGGAGCAACGCTTGCCTTTGTAAATGGCGGTAACCCAGCAGCAGGAGGCAGTGCGGCGGTTGCGAGTGAAGCAGCGGCAGATTATTTAGCTGGACGTTACAATGATGGCAAAACTGCGATAAATCCTAAAACAGCTGATTTTGATCCTAATCTTTTACCAGAAGATGTTAAATCAAGTATACGTGATATGACTGCAGCAATAGGTGCTGTGGTTGGTGGAACTGTTGGAGATTCAGCATTTAATGCGCAGATCGCAGGAGTTGTTGGTAAGAATGTTATTGAAAACAATACATTGCAGATGGTGGAGAAAGATGGTACAAAAAGTTATGATTTACCTCCAGAGACTCAAACTTTCAATCGATATGAAATCTTGGTTGGTTTAGGTATCATTTCAATAGATCAAGTCCCTGAATCAGTATATGAAGATGTTGCTAAATTAGGATTAAAAGGTGAAAAAGATGTAACACCAGAAAAGTTTAAGACCTTATTAGCAGAAGAAACAAATCCTCAAAAAGGAAAATATCCGGTTGACGTACAAGATTTATTAAGCAGTATTCCTGAAAGTGTTGGAGCCAAATGGTTATATGCTGATGATACGATTACTCAGGATCATATAGCGTACAAATTTGCAAAATATGGTCTGGATGGACTTTCAAATAAAGAAATAGAATCTTTATCAACGTTAATGATGCAATATGCAAATTATAGACCGTCATTAGGAGATAAAATTTCTGTCGAAAATGTTAAGAACCAAGGACTAATTTTTGCATTACTTCAAGCAGGGATTAGCGAAGGGAAAGTAAACAATAGCAAAAGCACTGATTCAAATAGACAATCTTCTTTATCAGGTTTGTATGATAGTTATAATCGTTTGTTTTTGAAAGATTCTGAAATCCAATATCAACGAGATGGTGCACAACGAATTATTGATTCTTCTATCAGTGTAGCTGCACCAATTGTTTTGATGGTTGTGTTGAAGCTCTCCGCTGTTTATGACCTCCTGAACAAATCTCTAAACGTTTAAAACAATTATCTGAGTCAAATGGTCATATGAGCATCAGTCATACAACGATTTATTCAACCATTTGAGCTTTACCTAAAGGTGAATTGAAGAAAGACTTGATCTCTTGTTTGAGGCATGCAAATAAAAAACGTAAGGCGAATGGCGAACCTAAAAAAGATTCAATATTACAAGAAATTAAAACGATACATGAATGTCCACAGGAAGTGGAAGAAAGAAAGATACCCAGACATTGGGAAGCTGATTTAATTAAAGGCAAGGACAATAAGAGTGCGATTGCTACTCTGATTGAGCGCAATACTCGGCTTTGCATATTGGCAGTATTACCTGATGCAAAAGCAGAATCTGTACGCTTGGCATTAACGGAGGCTTTGAAATATCTTCCAGATGCATTACGTAAAACACTGACATATGACCGAGGTCGAGAAATGGCAGAGCATAAGATTTTAGAACAGGATTTAGGGATGGATGTATATTTTTGTGATCCGCATTCACCCTGGCAGAAAGGGACTTGTGAAAATATGAATGGTCTAATTCGTCAATATTTACCTAAAGGTATTGACCTGAATCAAGCAGATCAGCATTATTTGAATCAAGTCACTATGTTCCTCAATACAAGACCAAGAAAGGCTTTAGATTGGTATACTCAGTTAGAGAAATTTACTCAATTAGTTGATTATCATCAGGTCTTTAAATCTGTCGCACCTCATGTTTGAATTCGCCAGGTAATAGAATGAATAATAGTTTTGAAATTATTGTAGATTTATTAAAAAATAGTTGGACGAAACCTAAAGTAATAAATAATATTTCTATAGATATGTTATTTAGATGTCGGTTCTTACATGGAATAAATGAATTTGATAATATCCTATTTCCTGAAGATTTTATTGAATTTTATAAAATTTCTAATGGCGCATATTTGTTTGAAGATGTTACATATGGACAGTGGGGATTAATATTACTGGACTTATATTTTATAAGATTAAAAACAGAAGAATTTATGTTTGATAATGTGGGTGGTATATTCGGTGATTATATTGTTGGTGAGTTTATAGGGGATAATGATTTATTGCTATTAAGGTTGGATAAATCTAAAGAAGATTATGGTTCCATAATCATAGCAAACCGAATGGATACAAGGGATGATTGGAGGAAAATAGAGAAAAATTTTCGTAATTTTATAGTGAATTTCACAATTAATGAGGGGCAAAAATATTGGGAATGAATATTTTTGAGTTTAATCAAGCAATGGTATGCTTCAATGGAATTTAAAACTTAAGTAAAAATACAGGTTTCACCCTACTAAAGCTTATGATTATTCTTGTCATCATTGGCTTAATTTGAAAGGGTCAAGGATTTTCTCAAAACTTAACAGGAGCAGAAGGGGGGAGAGTTAGTTGAAAGATCAGTAGAGGGGACGATAAGATGGTATAAAGGAGATAAGTATATAGATATTGCACCTGATAATACTATTGTTTCATTTGGAAAAAGAGGATATGGAAACTAGTGACAAAGAAAATCAGAAAAATTAATTTTAAAGTTAAAAAATATGATGGTTTGTGTGGAGGGCTTTGTATGCAAATTATTCCCTCAAGTATTGAAAATAATATGAATTATTTGAATTCAATTGTTATTGGCGAAACTGCATTTTCTTTAATCGAGAGGTTTTTTTTTAAGGGTGAAGATAAATGGGCACATTGGAGAAATATTTATCTTGATTCAAAAAAAGTTGAAATGATAATTGCTAGATTAGAAGTTTATAGAATGTATTTGAATTCTAAAGCAGTAATAAATGAAAATGATGATATTCATTTAATTTTTAATGAGAGTAAGTTAGATTTTATTGAAAACTTTCTATCATATAAAAATGATGCTATTGAAATGATGAATCAAATTATTAATTTTTTAAAAAATAATTTAGAAAATAAATTAGATGGAATAACTGTGATAGGTGTGTAACTTTTTACTACGAATAAAAATAAAGGCTTTACCCTACTAGAGCTCATGATTGTTCTTGCCATCATTGGCTTACATGCAGAGTAACTGATAATGAAGTAGAAATTAGAGGTTTTGTGAAAGGTCATGTTTATAATAACGTTATTGAATAAGGTTGTTGATTTCTTGTTGTCTTTTAAAGATAGATTGGCGAATTCAAACATGAGGTGCGACAGATTTAAAAGCCTGATGATAATCAACTAATTGAGTAAATTTCTCTAACGGAGTATACCAATCTAAAGCCTTTCTTGGTCTTGTATTGAGGGACTAGCGACTTGATTCAAATAATACTGATCTGCTTGATTCAGGTCATTGATCCTACACGCCCCCCTAACAAATCAACAACAAGCGATACTCTCCATTACTTTCGACAGGCGCTCGATGTACACAAGGCAAAACTTGCAGTGTTGGATGATCAACGGCTAAACGCCAAAGATGACCTAAGCCTAAGTTAATCGGTACGGCGTTGGGTTTAGGCTGATAATGTAAATCAAAAAAATAGTCTTTTAAAAAGTTTTCAAACTCTGCTGCTGACCCTTCATGAAGTGCTTTAAGTTTTTCTCGAATTTCTGGAATAAGTATTTTTTGCTCAGCCTCAGCGTTTGGTAGAATATCACTAGACGCGCCATGATAAGTGCATAAGAATGTATCTGTTTCAATCGGAGAGCGGTCAATATGGAAGGAATAAACATCAGTTGAAATGAAATCTAATTCCTCATCACGTTCATAATATTGAATGAGGTTTAGTGTAGGCGAAGCACCAAGCAGCGTTAATTGTTTTATATCATTTAAAATTATTTCTCTTGCCAATTCACCTTGTTCAGTGAGTTTTAAAGCAAAAAGATCTTGCTCTGAAACTTCAGTAATATTTTCTTTTAACTCGAGCTTAGACACAATCTCTTTAAAATCGCCTGTTAAATTTCTATGCCAACACATTGCATTGGTATCACCTTTAAATGCTGTATTGATCAGTTCGTCAAAACAGGAAACAAGGCGAATTTGTGGATGGTCTGAAAATGTATGGGGCATAGAGATGGATCATAATAGGGAAACAAGATTGAAGGCTCATTACCTAGTTAAATAGAGCTTAAAGTAAAGTCCGAAAGATGTAAAAGCGATATAAATATTCAATTATCGATGATAGCTATTTTAGAGCAAGCTTTTGAAAATACAACTAAAAGCAAATAATTCATCGTATTCTCGCTTAAATATCACTTGGTTGGCACAAACGCTGAATATTGTTACATATCTATTTTAATCTAATTCAGCGTGATCATATAGTCTGAGATATTCAAGATTGAATTATCCTTCTTTACGCTTTTCAAGAAATCGTCCAGCCAGTAAGCCAATTTCAAATAATAACCACATCGGAATCGCCAACATAATCATTGAAATTGCATCAGGTGGAGTGACAAACATCGCAATAAAAAAGCAACCTACAATGATAAAACGACGCTTCTCGATTAAACTTTGGGTGCTGACGACCCCAATAAGAATCAGCAATAAAGTGATGATCGGGATCTCAAACGTTAAACCAAATACTAAAAATAGCTTTAAGCAGAATGTAAGATAGCTATTGATATCCGTCATGGGGGCTACTGTTTCAGGAGAAACACTGATAAAGAAATGTAGAATTGACGGTAAAACCAAAAAGTATGCAAAGGCGATTCCTAAATAAAATAAAACGATGCTACCCACCAATAACGGGAAGCTGAGCAATTTTTCTTTTTCATAAAGTCCAGGTTTGATAAAGCTCCAAATTTGATAAATGATAAAAGGCATTGCAAGCATGATGGCAATATAAAAATTTAATTTAAAAGGTGCCATAAATGTTGCTGTTACATCCGTTGCAATCATGGATGAGTTTGTAGGAAGCTGCGCTCTTAATGGCTCTGATAAAATTTGATAAGTATGATTGGCGAAAGGCAATAAGCAAAAAAAGAGAATGAGCAGTAAAGCCACGGTTTTAAATAAGTGCTGGCGAAGAATCACCAAGTGCTCTGTAAAGGACATCTTTTCCAGCTCTTCGACAGGTATTTCTGTGATACTCACTGGTGGAGATGATTGAGTATTTGTTGTATTCATGCGATCACCTTCAATTTAACAGGAGGTGGAGATGGTATTTTTATTGAAGCGTTATTGACCTGATCATTCTGGATTTTAAAAAAGGTGTGAAGTTGATATGGAATAAATACCAATACATCAGCATCTTGGGTGGTTAAATATTGATATTGCAATAATTTTGCTGATTGGGGGATGGATGAGGTTTTTAAGTCAGTCTCGTGAATTTCATCGGCTAAGCTTTGCTGTTTTAATTCGGAAATTTGAGATTGCATTTTTTGCTCAAGCTCAGCCATGCGCTGCATTTCTTGTTGAATCTGTTCTCGCAATTCAGATAGCCGTAATTCACGGTCAATATCATTTTGGGTATTTTTCACAAAATACAGAATTTTGGCATACCACTTTCCAGCAAACCGAGCCGCTTCTGGGAGCTTTTCAGGTCCAAGTACCAGTAACGCGATGATGCCAAATACAAAAAGTTCAGACAGTCCGACATTGAGCATTTACAGTATCCTCAATTTAGCTTTTAAAACTGGTCTCAGATGGTTTTTTGACTTCATCATGATCAATAGTTTTGGGTTCACTGAGCGCATTGTCTTCATCACGCATTGATTTTTTAAAGTCTTTTACAGCACCACCTACATCTTTACCGATGTTTTTAAGTTTGGATGTACCAAATAAGAGAATGACAACGATTGCAAAAATGATCACATGCCAAATAGATAAACCTGCCATAGTATTCGTCCTTTTCTTTTGCTATGAAAATGGATAAATCATCTTATCCATTAGGGTCTGTGGATAATTCGTCTATGTTTGCGACTAGGTGTGTTTTTTAGGCGATTCTAGGCTCGAAATACGAAATTTAGTCATTCTAAATAAGTAGTTCGTAACGACGAAGCGACAAAAAACACGCTAGTCCCGAAGGGTTGTGGCTAAAATTATCTCAGGCTACGTTATGAAACTTAAAAATAGTCTCGCTATTCTCTTCATTTCCTTGCGGAGTATACTCCTCATACCTGCTCAATTTTAACCTACAACGCAAGCCATTTATGAAATGCCCACAGCCCCTAAATCCTTTGTTCAGTTTTTAAGAGTTAGATGTTTTCCTTAAAAATATTCACCTGCTCATATTCAATATATTTTCAGATTTACAGACCTCCTTTATATTATGTAGTTTTAATTAATAATAACTGATATTTAAATCGTTCGTTCACTTTTAAACTTTTGCATAAAATCGATTTCATTTTTTAAAGTGCATTCAATTTAATTTCTGTTTATCTAATAAAATGCTTAATAAACATTTCATTTATATATCCACCTTAAATTAGATTCTTTGCAGATCATCTTTAAATACAGGTATAGCCAGCATCAGCGGTAATAATAGAGCCTGTGATTAAACTTGCTGCGTCGGAAGCGAGAAATTGTACAATTGAAGCAATTTCATGTGGTTGCCCCATACGTTTTGCTGGTGTCATTTCCAACCATTGCTGAAATAAATCCTCCTGATGTTCAAGATGTTGTAGCAGGGGTGTCTCGATATACGTTGGAGCCACCGCATTGACACGGACGCCACGGGTCGCCCATTCAACAGCAAGTGATTTGGTTAAATGATGAACGCCTGCTTTTGCTGCGTTGTAATGACATTGCGGTTGAGGAACATTGACAATCTGTCCAGACATGGAGCCAATGTTAATAATGGAGCCTTTTTTCAGTTCAAGCATACGACGACCAAAGCTACGACAGGTACGGAAAACGCCCGTTAAATTTATATTTATGGTGTTATTCCATTCCTCGTCAGTCATATGTTCTGCTGGCGTATTACTGACAACACCAGCATTACACACCAAGATATCCAATGCAGGGAGTGATAGTGCTAAAGCTTCAATAGCCTGACTGTCAGTCACATCAAGCAATTCAGCACTCGCTTTGAATCCTTGAGCGTTTAAAGCGAGAGCAGTCGATTTTGCCCGATCAAGTTTAAGGTCTGTGCAAATCACTTCTGCACCTGCACAGGCAAGTGCTTCAGCAATCGCGGCACCGATGCCTTGCCCAGCACCTGTAACCAATGCAAGTTTATGGGTGAGATCCTGCTTTTTTTGATAATCCATGATGTCTCCCCATTTAGGTCAGTGCACATCTTAGCGCTTCACCACGCATACTCCGTAAAGCTTCTTCTGAAGCTAAACGTTGTAGAGTATCGACAGATGTGTTGGAGAAAAATGCCGCATGCGGTGACATGATTAAATTGGGTGCAGTACGAAGTGCTGAATGTTCCGCTAAAGGCTCTTGTTCAAAAACATCCAATCCTGCACCTGCGAGTTGTCCTTGTATTAAAGCCTGAGCCAATGCATCTTCATCAATTAAACCACCTCTTGAGCAGTTGATCAGAATTGCCCCTTGTGGCATTTGTGTCAGTGCTTGAGCATCAATTAAATGGCGTGTTTCCGAGCTAAGAGGAACATGCAATGACAAAATTTGAGATGAGGCAATGACTTGTTCTAAAGATGCCAATTTAATCTGGGCAATGTGTGCTTGTTCGGAAGTCACATAAGGATCATAAGCGATGAGCTTACAACCAAATGCCGCCATTCGCGAGGCATAGGCTTTAGCGATTCGTCCTAAACCAATCAGCCCAACTGTACTATTTCGCAAGGAGCAAATACCATTCACCATTCGATCAATTTTCCATTCTCCTGCGCGTATCCCTTGATCATATTGGTTGAGTTTTCGAGCGAGTGTTAATGTCATTGCAGCAGCATGATCAGCGACTTCTTCAATACCATAGTCAGGCACGTTGCAGACACGTATTCCCAATTGTTTTGCTGCAACCAGATCTACATTATCAACGCCTACTCCATAGCGAATGATGGTGGCTTGATCTGCCATGGCTTGCATAACGGGATAGGTCATTGGTGCAAAGTTATTTAAAATAATCTGAGCACCAGTTACGGCTTCAATGGTTTCCTGCTCGGTACGGCACTGAAATTCAAAAAATTGAGCGCCACCTGCCTGAGCGGCTGCTTGTTCATGTCGTGTGTTGCCAAAGGCTTGATCGGTAACGACGAGTTTCATGAAATCAATCCTCTTTTGGCTAAATTACGCATCAAAGCTCGGGTACCATAAGTCCACGGCACAGCTTGATCAGCATATACAACAGTGTTTCGTAGTGTGCCTAAAAGTGGAGTTGATATTTCAACCACATCACCAGACTTATGGGTAAAGCCTGAGCCTTGACCTTCACGGTCTTGAGTCGGCGCAAACATTGTGCCTAAAAACAACATAAAGCCGTCTGGATATTGGTGTGAATCATTATAGGTTTGGGAAACCAGTTGAGCGGGCTTTCGGCTGATCTCAATCATATTGGAGTGCCCTGACAGACTAAATCCATCTTCAGCACCAGTGACTGACATGCTGAGAGAGGCATGTTCAATATCTTTAAGCGTAAAATGTTCATCAAATAAACGAATAAAAGGACCAATCGAACACGATGCATTATTGTCTTTCGCTTTTCCAAGCAACAGTGCAGAGCGTCCTTCTACATCACGTAAATTGACATCATTTCCAAGTGTTGCCCCCCGAATATTACCTTGACTGTCAACCGCCAACACAATTTCTGGTTCAGGATTATTCCATTGTGAGATTCGATTTATACCAACTTGGGCACCATAACCTACCGCAGACATGGGTTGTGATTTGGTGAAAACTTCTGCGTCTGGTCCGATACCCACTTCTAAGTATTGTGACCAGAGTCCTTCTGCAATCAATGTTGCTTTGACCTGTTTGGCTTTTTCCGATCCTGCTTGAATATTGGATAAACTACCACCAATCAATGCACCGATACGTTGCCTTAAGTCCTCAGCACGCGCAGGATCACCTGATGTCCGTTCATCAATGACACGTTCAACCATACTTTTTGCAAAGGTCACACCACAGGCTTTCAAGGCTTGAAAATCACAAGGCGCAAGTAAGCAAGGTCGATCAGCGTGATAACCCATTTGTGTTGGGTCAAGAATTAAATCTTCAATTTTCCCAATAGATTTTCCTGTAAGCGTATCAAAGCGTTCAGCAGGGTGATCATCAAGAAAATCCGCCATAGAAATCACGGACTCAGTAATGTCAATCAACTGCTGATCTCGTAATAGAACAATAGAGGGTCCTTGCTTGGGAATCCAAACTCTTCCAACCAATTTGGCATGTTGTAGTGACGTAGGCAGCATGAGGAATCCTTCCTGTGTTTGTATTTATTAATGTAGTAATACTACTTTTAATTTTTGCTTTTGGTCAAGTCGTGTACAAAAATAATGATAAATTAAATTTTATAATCCAACTAAATTTTGTTAATTTGTTGTTTTATATATTTAAATTTATTTTGCTATTGCATGATTAAATAACTATTTTTATAGGGTAATATAAATTGTGCTTGCATAAAAATAGTATTACTATGTATTTTAAAAGTCGAACAACAATGTGCTTGCTTAGGAAGAGGGTGGATAAAGTGATGGAAAAAAGTACGCTCATCGAATTAATCAAAAAATTAGATAGTTTTTTATATATAGACCATCAGTTTCGTAAAGGTCTGGGGGTACGTTTACCTGTTAAAAATCCTGCGACTGGCGAAGTGATTGGTCATATTGCAGCAGCAACACCTGAAGAAGTGAATGCAGCGGTTTCTGCCGCACATGTTGCATTCCAAACATGGTCGAAAGTGCTACCCAAGGTCAGAGCGAATGCTCTCCACCGTTTAGGGGATTTGATCACAGCAGATGCAAGCAACATGGCAATACTCATGACTGCTGAGCAAGGCAAACCGATCAATGAGGCAAAGGGAGAGATTTTAAAACTCGCCGAAGCTTGCCATTTTTATGCTGAAGAAGCGACACGCGTACATGGAGAAATCATTCCAAATGATCAGAGTGGTTTCCAAAGTTTAGTGGTTCGTGAACCAATTGGTGTTGTGGCTGCAATTACCCCTTGGAATTACCCCGCAGAACTTGTGGGGTGGAAATTATGTGCAAGCCTTGCATCAGGTTGTACGATCGTGATCAAACCCGCTGAACTCACGCCTTTCACGGCATTGGCAATTGCACAAAAATGTCAGGAAGCAGGAATTCCCGCAGGTGTGGTCAATGTGGTTACAGGTAAAGGTTCACAAGTGGGGCAGGCATTGGTTGAGCATCCACAAGTAGATAAAGTTGCATTTACAGGTTCGAGTGCTGTTGGGTTACAGATACAGCAGAGCTGTCCACAAGTCAAACGCCTATCTCTGGAGTTAGGGGGGAATTGTCCTTTGATTGTAACCGAACATGCCGATATTGATGCGGCGGTTCAGGGTGCAACACGGCGTAGCTTTAGAAATTGTGGGCAAATCTGTATTGCGATTAATCGTATTTATGTACATCGCTCGGTATATCAAGAATTTATCAGTAAATTTTCTCAAAGTGCAGATGCACTCACAGTCGCCAATGGATTGGATAACCCAAATGCAGATCTAGGTGCAATAGCATCCGCCGAAGCTTTGACGAAAACACAACAGCATCTTGAAGATGCAATGAGCAAAGGCGCACGCTTAGTTGCAGGTGGCTCAGTACCTGAAGGTGATCAGTACAAGCGAGGATATTTCTTCCGCCCAACGATCGTGGTGGATTGTGATCACAGCATGAAAGTGATGATTGAGGAAACTTTCGGTCCATTGGTGGGTATCGCTGCTTATGATGATCTCGATGAAGCAATCGGCTACGCCAATGATACACCTTATGGGCTTGCAGCTTATTGTTATTCAAAAGATTTGGCGGAAATACATAGCGTTTCATCCAAACTTGAATATGGAAATGTGGCAATAAATAACGTCGATGCAGGAATCATGAATGCACCTTATGGTGGGCGTAAACAGAGTGGCATTGGTTATGAACATGGTCGTGAGGGATTACTTGAATATTTTAATTTTAAGCATGTTCGTCTATACCATGGCGTGAGGGAGTAAACGATGCAGGTACTTCTAGGGATAGATATTGGAACTTCAGGATGTAAGGCTTTATTAATCGATACTGAGGGTAAGGTCGTAGCTGCGGATACAGCGACTTATCCTTTGTCGAAACCCAGACCGGGTTGGACTGAACAAGATCCTGAATTATGGGTGGAAGGAGCAAGTCAAGCCATTGCAGGCGTGTTGGCAAAAGTTTCGAATATTGAAATTCTATGTGTTGGTTTGTCGGGTCAAATGCATGGATTAGTGCCATTAGATAAAGCTCATCAAGTGCTACGTCCAGCAATTTTGTGGAATGATCAACGTAATAAAGATGAATGTGCTGAGATTGTTGAGGTTGCAGGAGGTTTAGAGGGCTTAATTGCTGAAACCAATAATCGGATGTTGGTGGGTTATACAGGTGGGAAAATCTTATGGATGCAACGCCACGAACCAGAACTTTTTTCACAAATCAACACAGTATTAAATCCTAAAGATTATTTACGTTTACGCCTGACTGGGGAAATTGCCACGGAGGTCTCTGATGCGTCTGGAACAGGGCTTTTTAATGTGCGATCACGGCAATGGGCAACGGGTTTAATTGAAAAAATTGGCATTGATCCTCGTATACTTCCGCCAGTTTTTGAGTCTCAGGTCATATCGGGGCGTATTTCAGTTGAAGGGGCAAAACGATTTGGTATTCCTGTCGGAATACCTGTTGCTGGTGGTGGTGGTGATTCAGTCATTCAAACCTTTGGATCAGGTGTTATTGCACCGGGAGAATTACAAACAACTTTGGGTACAGCCGGGATCTTGGCTGCTGCTTTGGATCATCCACAAGATAACCCTGATGGACGTTTGCAGATATTTTGCAATATTGCTGAGAATAAGTGGCACTGTATGGGTGTTTCACTCAATGCAGGTGGAGCAATGTCTTGGTTTAGGGATACTTTTTATTCTGGCATCAATATGTCACCCATAACATTTGAGCAGATTGTGCAGCAGGCTGAAACAAGTATTGCTGGTGCACGAGGGTTATTGTTTTTACCTTATCTTTATGGCGAACGCTGTCCACATCCTGATCCAATGGCTCGGGCGGCATTGGTTGGCATGACTGCAAGACATCATTCTGGAGATATTGCGCGTGCTGTGATGGAAGGCATCGTGTATGCACTTGCCGATATGTACGGGCTAATGAAGCCGCTGAATATTGAAGGGCATTTAATTAAGGCATCAGGGGGTGGAGCAAAGTCGCAACTTTGGAGACAAATTCAAGCAGATGTATTTGGTTGTCCTGTTGTGACCACTGATGGTGCTGCTGAAGGTGCGGCCTTTGGTGCGGCATTGGTTGCAGGATTGGCGATAGGCGTATGGTCTGATGCGGAAAATGCGATTAAAAACTTTTCTCATATCACCTGCGAGAATCCTCACTCATCAACAATAGAAATTTATCGTCAATTACATTGTTTATATCGTGATCTTTATCCTGTATTGGGGCAAACTTTTACTGCCTTGGGGAATGCTCAATTTGATCAATAATCCGAGGAGTGGTTATGGCAGTTTTCTCTGCATATATATTTGATTTAGACGGAACGCTGATTGACAGTGCGCCTGATATTACTGAAGCATTAAATGTTGGCTTTGCTCAAAACCAATGGCCAAAACTCAAATCGAGTGATGTCGAAAAATTTTTAGGCAATGGACCACGTCGATTGATCACTGATATTTTGGATGAACTAGAGATTGAATATGATGATTCATCCATTCAGCGCATGTTGAGCTGTTATCAGCAAGCCTATATGGCTAACCCTGCGGGACATACTCGAATTTTTCCTTATGTTCGTGAGGATCTTGAGGCGTTAAAATCTGCTGGTATAAAATTGGGAATTTGTACCAATAAAACCCATGCAATTACAGCAAAAGTGTTGCAAGAGTTAGGATTGTCAGATTTATTTGATATCGCACTGGGTGCAGACGTTGTATCAGCCTGTAAGCCTGATCCGAAACATTTGCTGGCGGTTGCCGAAGCAATGAAGCTAACTTCAGGCGACTGGGCATATATCGGGGACACTGTAATTGATCAGCAAACAGCCATTGGCGCAGATGTCCCGTTCTTTGTTGTGCCTTGGGGCGGTGGTCCTGATGTGGATGTACCACCCAAACAACGTTTGAATCGTTTGGCAGATTTATTAAAAGTTTAATTAAGTAGGCTGTCGAATGATGGCTGGGAGTTTAAAAAGTATGACCGTCAGTTTGCTACAACGAATTCTTCAAGAAAGTGAAAATATGCATCGTGCGGAACGCCGTGTCGCTGATTTTGTAGTGACTTCACCTTCTGAAGTGATTCAAATGAGTATGGCGAGCCTGTCGGAAGTATGTTCGGTAAGTGATCCTACCATCATGCGCTTTTGTCGTCGATTTGGTTTTGAAGGTTATCAAGATTTAAAGCTTCAACTTGCACAAAGCTTGGTACCTTCTGCACCTTTTGCCTATGAGCAAATCATTCCCAATGACAGTATCGACAATATTGTACGTAAAACCTGCCGAAACTCTTTAAATGCGATTCAGCGGTTGGCTGAGGATTTAGTTCCAGAACAAATTAGCGAAGCGGCAAATGTGTTACATGAAGCGAGTTGGGTAGGAATTTATGCAACAGGAATTTCTGAAGTCAATGCACTCGATGCAGAACATAAGTTTCAAAGACTTGGGATACGCTGCCAAGCTTTACTGGGTGAAAAGCACCAGAAAACCCATGTTGAAAGTGCGAGGTCTGGTGAAGTTGCCCTGATTTATTCTCAATCGGGACATACCAGACAAATGGTTGAAATCGCTTCGATTGCACGTAAAAGTGGGGCAAAAGTAATTTCAATTACTGCTGCAGACAGTCCTTTGGCACAGGCATCCGATGTTCTGATTGCGGTACAGCCTTATGAGCACACTGAGCTGATGACACCATTGGCTTCACGTTTAAATCATCATCTGATTACCAATATGCTGGTGACCGCAATTGCAATCACCAGTGGCAGTGAATTTCCAGATCAATTGCCTGCGCTTGATTTATGGCGTACGGAGAAGATCTGAATCCAATCAACAATGCAGTAAAACTGCGTACAGGAGTGATGTATGGATCATATACAGAACGAAGCGAAGAAAGTGGCTGGACGCCGCGTGATTGAAGATTTTATTCATGATGGCATGAAATTAGGTTTGGGTTCAGGCACCACCTCACATTTTTTTGTCCGTGAGTTGGGTGCCTATATTCAAAAGAATGGATTGAATTTGGTGTGTACCACCACATCACGTTCGACGATTGAAGTCGCCAATGAAGTCGGGATTCAAATTATTGATCCGAACGAAATTGGACTGATTGACTTAACCATTGATGGTCCAGATGAAGTGGATCATCAATTCAATATGATTAAGGGTGGTGGAGCATGTCTGCTTTGGGAAAAAATTATTGCACATGCATCCAAACAAATGCTGTGTATTTGTGATGAAAGCAAAATTGTGGATTGCTTAGGTGCTTTCCCATTGCCTGTTGAAGTTGTTCAATTTGCATGGAAGCAGACGGCTGTGATGGTGGAGCGTGTACTGGCAGATCACGGTATTGAAAATATATTGATAGAGCGTCGAATACGCGATGGTCAAGCGGTGATTACGGACAGCGGTCATTTTATTTTGGACTGTCATTGCGGTCCTATTATTCAAAACCCTGCGCCATTGGAAATTGAGTTAAATCGTATCCCTGGTGTGGTGGAAAATGGTTTGTTTACACGAGAAGCGATCGGAATGGTAGTGGGATGTTTTGATGGTCATTCTTATGTAAAAATGAAATAAATAGCAAAACTATATTTTTTAAAAATAATATAAATGACGTTGTTGATACGTTTAGATAACTAAAAATTGGTTTAAATTTTTATTTATTAGTTATTTATTGATTGAATAATGATGCTTTATAAAAGTTGCTCAGAATATTTAGAAATATTCAGCAGGCTTTGTTATTGACAATGTATTTTAATATGTAGTATTACTACATTTAAGGGATAAAAGGAGATGTTCCCATGACAAAATCAAATCAAGATGGAATTACCCGCCGTAATTTAATTATGAGTGCAGTAGCAGCGGGGATTGGGTTGAGCTTAGGTGGCAGTTTAACCGCTTGTAGTCGTTCTACATCATCGACTCGACTTTCAATTCCATATTCAAATAAAAGTTTGGATTACTATTTTTTCGTTATTCAGGAAGAGGCGGTCAAGCGAGCCGTTAAAGCCAATTCTGGTGAGTTCCAAGCCACCAATGCAAATTTTGATAGCACGCGTCAGCTTGAACAGTGGCAAAGCCTGCTTTTATCAAAACCGTCTGCAATTATTTCTGACTCAATTGACAGTCAGGCAATCATTTCTGCAATCCAACGTTATAACCAGCAGAAAATTCCTGTAGGTATTATCGATACACCAGCAGATGGGGGGGATGTCGCAATTACGGTGAGTTTTGATAATTTCCAAGGTGGTGTAATGGCAGCAGAGGAAATTGTAAATCAACTGATTAAAAAGCATGGACAGCCTAAAGGTAAGGTCTTGAATTGTTTTGGTGCTTTGGCTTCTGTGGCTTGGCGTTTACGCAAAGAAGGCATGGATTCAGTATTTGCCAAGTACCCAGAGATTACCTATCTATCTCGACCAACAGAGGGGCAGTTGGACAAGATGTTGGCAGTGACGTTATCAACATTGTCTGAACACCCAGATCTAGATGCGATTCATGCGCCTTCAGACTCTCCTGCACGTGGGATTGCCACGGCATTGCAGCAACGAAATCGTTGGAAGAAAGTTGGAGAAGAGGGGCATGTTATTTTTGTGACGATTGATGGTGAACCCATTGCATTGAAATGGATTCAGGAGGGGTATATGGATGCCTGTGTCTCGCAAGATCCGATTGCTTATGGTGAGATTGCAGTGGAAATGCTGACCAAACATGCTTTAAAAAATGAGTCTGTCCCCTTGGGCGAATACCAAAATAAAAAATACTTTTGGGAAAAGGGCAATATTGTGAATGGGAAAACGGGTCCAACACTGATCATTCCAGCATTCATCATTAACAATAAAAATTCCAATGATCCTCGGCATTGGGGCACTGTTGCCGAAAAAGATTGGGGCGTTGCATATGCTTGATTGATGTTTGAGAGACGTGCTTGTTCCAATGTTGATAAATAAGGAATGTTGGTGAATAAAATGGGTTTACATGAGCGCAATATTGAAAAAGTAGTTGAAAAGCAAATTCTTAAAATAGAAAACATTACCAAAAGTTATGGTCCTGTTCAGGCATTACGTGGTGTTTCGTTAACCATTCGAAAAGGCTCTATTCATGGATTGCTGGGTGAAAATGGTGCAGGTAAATCTACTTTGGTCAGCATCATTTCAGGACAAATTCCCCCAACATCAGGAAAGATTCTGCTCAATGAACAAGTGCTTGAGCGTGTAGATGTCAAGGCAATGGAAGCGGTAGGTGTGTTCTTGGTGACTCAAGAACCCATGATCATTGACAACATGACGGCTGAAGAAAATTTGATGCTCGGGATTTGGCCAAATAAGCATGGATGGATAGATTGGAAGGCTTTAACTGTCAATGCCAATCGAATGCTTGCTGAAACTGGTATAGATGCCAAAGCATTAGCAGGCAAGTTGGATGCAGTTGCGAGACGAAAACTGAATATTTTAAGAGCCATGTTTTCTGGCGGTAAAGTCATTATTTTAGATGAACCAACCGCTGCATTGACTGTTGCAGATCGCCGTCAGCTTTTTGCTTTTATGAATGAATTAAAAGCGACTGGTGTGACGTTTATTTTTATTTCTCATTATAACGATGAAATTCTTGAAATTTGTGATGCGGTCACAGTATTGCGAGATGGGCTTTTGGCTGGTGGTTCAGAGCATGTATCGAAACTGAGTTCTGAACAGTTAACTGAATTGGTCATAGGACGTGATCTAGAACTGTTTCAAAGAGAGCGGCGAGATTATCGTGATTTAACACCGTCGATAAGTTTACGTGGAATATCTGGGAAATATTTAGATTTAGCACAATTGAATATTGGGCAGGGAGAAATTATCGGTTTCACAGGGTTGCCGGGTGCAGGTGCCAAAGAAATTACCCGTGCAATATTTGGTTTACACTCAGCGAGTGGCACGATCTCGATGCATGGTGAACCGCCGAGGGCTTTAGCGACTTCACCACGAGAAGCTTTTGACATGGGGATCGCCTATTTATCGGATGATCGTCGTCATGATGGCGCTGTAGGACAGATGTCTATCGGTTCCAATATCGCACTGTCGTCGCTTTCATTGCGTTCAAAATTCGGTTTTATCAATCAAAAAACTGAAGACACTGTAATTTCACACTATTTTAAAGCGATGGATATTAAAGCGTTCAGTGCTGAATATTCGGTGGATACTTTGAGTGGCGGTAATCAGCAAAAAGTTTGCCTTGGTCGTGTACTGGCGGCTCAACCCAAGTTGCTCATGGTGGATGAACCAACTCGGGGAATTGATATCGGGGTTAAACAAGATGTACTGCGTATTCTGGATGAACTGAGTCGTGCAGGCGTTACTGTGATTATTGTATCGACCGACTTGGATGAGCTGATTCGAGTTGTAGATCGGGTCTGTATTTTTGATCAAGGCAGGATCAAAGAAATTTTGGCAGGAACGGATATTACTGTCGAACGCCTACGTACATCGGTTCAAGCGTGATGCATTGAGGCATGTCTGAGAGGAACAGAAATGAATAATGAAATGATAAGCAAAAGCGTAGTCTCAATTGCACCTAAGAAAAATATACGGGAAATTTTAGGCTGGATATTACACAACGTGGTTTGGATTTGGCTGATCGCACTGGTGGTGATCTTTGGTGTGTTCAATGAGTATTTTTTCACCATATTCAATCTGCAAAATATTATGGTTCAAGCCACGGTGCTTGGACTATTAGGCTTGGCAGTGGCTTTACCGTTATTAATTGCTGAAATTGATCTTTCTATTCCAGCAAATGCAGGTTTTTCAGCAGCGGTTGGTGCAATTGCCTATTCAGATTGGGGACTGCCTTGGGTGATTGCCATGTTACTGGGACTTATAGTTGGTACGGCAATTGGCTTTTTTAATGGTTGGTGTATCACGCGCTTAAAAATGGTGGCATTGATCGAAACCTTAGCCATGATGATCATCCTGCAAGGCGCACTCTTAGCATTAACTCAAGGCAAAACACTGAATAATTTTGCTGAAGGTTACACGTGGATTGGACAGGTGACAATTGCTGGATGGCCTTTGATGCCGATTGTTTTCTTATTGATGCTGATCATTGTTGGCATTCTTTTAAAGAATACGGTGTTGGGACGTTCAATTTATGCAGTCGGTGGAAATCCAGCGGCATCTCTTTCGGCAGGTATTCGCGTGAATCGCGTCAAAATCATGACCTATACCTTATCTGGTTTTCTTGCAGCACTCGCAGGATTCCTCTTGGCGTCATGGCAAATGGCAATCACCTCAAACCAAGGTTCAAGCTATTTACTCTATGCCATTGCAGCACCCATTATCGGTGGAATCAGTGTATTTGGTGGTCGGGGCAATGTGAAAGGTGTGTTGGGAGGTGTGTTATTACTCACCGTCATTCAAGTCGGTTTAGCCATCGTCAATGTCCCGTCATTCTACGTGGGAATGATTGGTGGAATCATGATTTTTATTGCGGTCGCAATTGATGCGATTCGAGTTAGATACTTTGGATAATTTACCTATTTAAATACAGGAAGTTGCTATGTCTTTTAAACCACAGGGCAAACATTTGATTGCTGGGCAATGGGTTGCAACTGAGCAGACATTTGTCAGCCAGCCCATTGAAGGTCCTACTTATCATTTTTCAGTGGGAAATATTGAATTGGTCAATCAAGCTTGTGAAGCTGCGGAGGATGCCTTTTGGAGTTATGGGTACTCAACAGTCGAACAACGCGCTTTATTTTTAAATACCATTGCAGATGAAATAGAGGTACGTGCAGATGCAATTACCGAAATCGCTACGCAAGAAACTGGCTTACCGATTGCACGTTTGCAAGGTGAGCGTGGGCGTACAGTTGGACAACTTCGCCTTTTTGCAGCACATATTTTAAAAAAGGATTTTCTGGATCGCCGTCATGATGTCGCACTGCCTGAAAGACAGCCTTTGCCGCGTCCAGAGCTACGTCTTGTCCAGCGTCCTATTGGTCCTGTTGTTGTATTTGGTGCATCCAATTTCCCCTTGGCATTTTCTACCGCAGGTGGAGACACCGCATCAGCTTTAGCGGCGGGATGTCCAGTGATCGTTAAAGGTCATGAGGCTCATCCTGGGACAGGAGAAATCATTGCTGAAGCCATTCATCATGCGGTTCAAAAATGTGGACTACATCAGGGGGTATTTAATTTTGTCCAAGGTGGAACATACGAGATCGGACAAGCACTGGTGCAGCATCCATTGATTAAAGCTGTAGGTTTCACAGGTTCGCTACGTGGTGGTCGCGCTTTATTTGATCTGTGTGTTACACGTCCAGAACCGATTCCATTCTTTGGTGAGTTAGGCTCAATCAATCCGATGTTTATATTGCCAAGTGCAATCGAAAATCATGGCGAGGACATTGCTAAAGCTTGGGCAGACTCTTTGACCTTGGGTGCAGGACAATTTTGTACCAATCCCGGTGTGGTTGTTTTGATTGAAGGAGAACTTACACAGCTATTTATTCAAACGGCAACCACAATGCTCTCTTCAATCAAATCACAAATTATGCTTAGTAAGCATATTGCAGCTTGTTATCACACAGCAGTGAAACGTTTCGCCGAGACCCAAGGTCTCAGTCAATGCTTGATTGCATCAGAAGAAATTCGTCAGGCATCACCGTCAATGTTTACGACGACAGGTCAAGAATGGCTAAAAAATATTGATTTAGCCGAAGAAGTATTTGGTCCATTGGGATTGATTGTAGTGGTTAAAAATGAACAGGAAATGATGGAAATTGCAAAATCTCTACAAGGACAAATCACTTGCACAATTCATCTTGATGAAAAAGATAAATCGTTGGCAAAGATGTTATTGCCTGTGCTTGAACGTAAGGCAGGTCGTATTCTTGTCAATGGCATGCCAACAGGTGTAGAGGTTTGTGATGCAATGGTGCACGGAGGACCTTATCCAGCTTCGACTAATTCTGGCGCGACTTCTGTTGGGACAATGGCAATTCGACGGTTTTTAAGACCCGTGAGTTATCAGAATATTCCAGAAGACATGCTTCCTAATGATTATCTATAAATAAAAATGAAGCTTTTAATCGGACGCGAAGGATCAATATTGGCAACAAATACTGAATAAAACCAAGGATCGTGTTTTATTCAGCGGTGATGAATAATTAATTTATTCAGATCAATTCAACACAATCGAAAAACTCTCATCTCTATTCATGATGAATCAGGGATTGGAGAAACTCATACTTAAAAAAAGGAATTAAATATGAAAAAAACTGCATGGATTGTTGGAACAGCGATTTTTATTGTCTCTCAAATTGCTTCAGCACTTGAGTTTCATGGCTATATGCGCGCTGGAATGGGAGCAACGGAGGATGGAAAAACACAAGAATGTTTTAAACTGACTGGCGCATCTTCAAAGTATCGTTTGGGGAATGAATGTGAGCAATATGCAGAATTGTTTGCTAAACAAAATCTTATAAAGTTAAAAGATAACTCAGAGCTCAGTATAAATGGCATGCTTCAATTTTATAACCAATATGGGCAGACTTTAAGTTTCAATGATGACAATGGTTTTGCGCGATTAAACCAAATTTATTTAGATTGGCGCAATGTATCTTATTTGAATGGTGCGAATTTATGGGCAGGGCGACGTTTTTATAATCGTAGTGATATCCATATGTCTGATTTGTTTTATTGGAACCAAAGTGGTACAGGTTTTGGTATTGATGATTATAAAATCAATGATTTATCATTTAGTTATGTATTTTCAAGAAAAGATAACGTATTCCAAAAACCTTATGTAAATCGGCATGATCTTACTGTCAAAGGTTTCGAGTGGACACCTAAAAATAAACTCAATACAGGGCTTTCTTTGATTGATGCAGATCAACTGGGTTGGTCACTCACTGTACAAAATATCACATCAGATGTTTTAAATGGTAAAAATACCTTGGTCTTACAATATGGTGAAGGTGCGGGTGTGGGGCTGAGTTATACAGGAGATCCGACACTTGGACGTGACAATACATCACTGCGTTTCATTGAGGCGTTGGACTGGGAGTCAAACAATAAGAAATTCAATGGACAAGCCTTGGCGCTTTATCAAAAAGATCAATTTAAGGATCAAGATAACCGTGATTGGATCTCATTGGGTTCACGAGTCGCCTATGTGGTTCAAGATCACTTTAAGATTTCAACGGAAATTGGCTATGACCAGATCAAACAAAATGATCAAACGCGTAACTTAACTAAACTTACATTTGCGCCAACATGGTCGATCAAAGGTACAGGGTATTATGACCGTCCAGAACTACGTCTGTATTATACCTATGCGTTTTGGAATGATGAAGAACAAAAATTACGAGCTTTGACCCAGCCCAACAGTCGTTTTCAAAATCTAAGCAATGGATCGAATTTTGGAGCACAGTTGGAATATTGGTGGTAATCGACTTCTTTTATACAGTGCAGTGGATATTTTAAAAAATATTCACTTTCGTTATGTAAAGGATGAGGCAGATTGATAACGTCATAAAAGGACATCATGATGAAAGCATTGGTACTAGAGGAAAAAGCAAAACTTCAAATTCGAGACATTGAGATCAATGAAAGTTTAGGTGCGCAGGATGTACGGATTAAAATCTCGAAAGTTGGGATTTGTGGCAGTGACATTCATTACTATCAACATGGACGTATTGGTGATTTTATTGTCAAAGCACCAATGGTTCTTGGACATGAAGCCAGTGGCATCGTGACTGAGGTTGGGAGAGAAGTCAGCCATCTGCGTGTCGGAGATCGGGTATGTATGGAGCCAGGCGTTTTTGAACATGACTCCTCAGAAGTAATACAAGGTCATTACCACTTAGATCCCAACATTAAATTTTGGGCAACACCTCCCGTGCATGGCATTTTACGTGAAACGGTGATACATCCTGCACATTTAAGCTTTAAATTGCCAGATCATGTCAGTCTTGAAGAGGGGGCGATGGTTGAACCACTTGCTTCAGGTGTGCATGTGGCATGTAAAGTTGGAATTTCACCGGGTGATGTTGCCGTGGTTTCTGGTGCAGGAACAATAGGCGCATTAATGGCGCTTACTTTACTTGCATCAGGCTGTAGTCAGATCATCATCTCCGATGTTAAACAGGAAAAACTTGATTTTTTAATACAGCATTATGGTCAACGTTTAATTCCTTGTAATGTCATTCATCAAGATTTAACACGATGTAGCCAACATCATTTTCCAAATGGAGCAGATTTATTTATAGATTGCAGTGGGAATCCAGATGCTATTGCTGTTGCACCCGCATGCCTAAAGCCATCTGGTAAAATAGTTTTTGTAGGTATGTCTCAAAAACCTGTACCGATAGATATCGTTGCCTTGCAAGTGAAAGAAATCGAATGTATTTCAATCTTTCGCTATGTCAATAATTATGACCGAGCACTGGCTTTAATTGCATCAGGGCAAGTTGATGTAAAGCCATTAATTTCGAAGCGTTTTCATTTCAATGAAAGTATACGAGCCTTTGACTTTGCAATATCTGCGCCTCCAGATGTCATTAAAGTGATGATCGACTGTGATGATCCAATGGACATTCGGCAATCAGCGTAAGTATCGTCAATATCACCTTGTTTTTGTCGTATTGGTGCTTGGCTTATAAATCGTGCTGTTAAAATAAATCTGACAGTCAATGCAATGGGATAAAACTGCCAGATTCAATTTAAATAATTATCTTGGAGAGTTTTGAAGTTTTTGATATCCAGTAATCTTTATTTACTCATCAATATTTAGTAAAAATAAGTGCTTAGAGTTGAATCCAAGTGGTTTTTAATTGAGTAAACTTATCGATTGCATGTAGCGATAAATCACGACCATAGCCAGATTGCTTGTATCCACCGAAAGGTGTGCAGACATCTAAAGCATCTACGGTATTGATGGATACAGTCCCAACTAAAAGTTGCTTGGAAAGAATGATGGCTTTTTGGATATCTTGCGTCCAGATCGAAGCGGCAAGTCCATAGATTGAGTGATTAGCAAGTTCGATTGCTTCTTCTTGAGTTTCAAAGGTTGTGATACTCACCACTGGACCAAAAACCTCTTGGTGAAAGATATCAAATTCTGCTGTAACGCCAGTCAAAATTGTTGGCGCAATATAGCTTGCTTGATCTAAATCATCATCTAAATTTAAAGTAATGCTATGACATTCAGCACCTTGTGCCTTAGCTTGGTCAATTGCTAGTCGTACATTGTTGGCATGTTGGCGATCAATTAAGCAACCCATTTGGGTATTGGGATCAAGTGGATGCCCAATCTTGATATTTTTTGCTTTTTCGACAAATTTTTGAATAAATTGTGGTGCAATACTGTGTTCCAATAAAATACGCGAATTTGCAGAACACACTTCACCTTGGTTATAGAAAGCCCCAAAAATCGCTTTGTCAAGAGCTTGATCAATATTTGCATCTGCAAAGATAATATTGGCACTTTTTCCGCCTGTTTCAGGCCAAACAGGCTTCATATTGGATTCAGCTGAATAAACTAAAAACTTTTTGGCTGTTTCCGTCGAGCCTGTGAAGACCAAACAATCAATATCAGGGTGGCGTCCTAAGGCTTGTCCAGTGACTTGCCCTAAGCCTGTAAGGACTTGCAAAACACCATCTGGGATTCCTGCCTGTTGGGCAAGTTCTGCCAGTTTAAGTGCCGTAAAAGGAGATTGTTCAGCAGGCTTTAGCAGCACGCAATTCCCTGTTGCCAATGCAGGTGCAAGTTTCCAACTCGCTAAATCCAGTGGAAAGTTCCACGGTACAATAGCTGCAACAACCCCGATGGGTTCACGACAAATCATCGCCAACTGATCGTGGTGGGTCGGGGCAATTTCATCATACATTTTATCGATGCTTTCCGCATACCACTCAAAACAGAATGCTGCACCGGGAATATCAACATTGAGTGAATCTTGAATCGGTTTGCCCACATTGAGACTTTCAAGTAAGGCAAGTTCTTCAGCATGTTCAAGAATCAGTTCTGCAAGTTTTTTGAGTTTCTGTTTACGTTCACGTGGGGCTAATCCTGACCACACCCCGCTTTGAAAGGTATTTCTGGCATGTTGCACAGCTTGATTGACTTCTTGTGCATCACATGCTGACATGCTGACTAAAAACTCGCCAGTGGCAGGGTTTGTGACAGGGTATGTTTGTTTAGCCTCAACATATTGTCCTGCTATAAAATAAGACTTTGGGAGTTTAATTTGAGAAAGTTGATCGAACCAATCCTGTTTGAGTTTCATTGAGTTTCCTTAGAATTTTAATGTTATGGCACAATAAACCGTATAATTTTTAGATCAGGTTGTGAATTCGTTTTATATAAGCTTTTGCTTTAGAAAAAACAAATTAATAGGCATCCCTATTTTCTTATAGGTATCAATACTTCATCTAGTAAAACAGTTGAACCTTTATATCCTTTTGAAATAAAATTTTGCAATCTGCATCATGTTTAAGCGGCAATACAACTGAGCAAACGCTCAAAAAAAGCATCACATTCATCCATCTGAGAAATTTCGATATATTCATCAGGCTTGTGTGCGACTTGAATCGAACCTGGACCACAAACTAACACAGCCGTATTCAATTGCTGTTGAAATAATCCGCCTTCTGTACCAAATGATATTTTCTGTAATTCAGTTTCGGGTTTGAGCAGTGATTGTAAGAATTTAACCGCTTGAATGGTCGTCGATGTATTCAGTCCGGGGTATTGATTGATTTCCTGAATATTGACAAATTTTGCAGAAGGACTCTGTTCAATATAATTAAAAATTTTTTCTTGTATGGCATCTGTTGTTTGTTCAGCAATATTACGAATCTCATAATCTAAGATACATTCATTGGGCACGATATTTAACGCTTTACCGCCGTGTATTTTTCCTATGTGTACCGTGCTAAAGGGTACATCATAGTCCGTGTCTAAAATAGAACATTCCGCGATCTCTTTTTGCGTAGTGCGAATCGCCTCAATCAAACTTTGCGCATTATGAATTGCATTGACATACAATGGTGCTAAAGCAGAGTGACCTTCTTGACCATGACATATGGCTTTGAATACCGCTTTACCTTTATGACCTGTTGCGATATTCATACTGGTGGGCTCACCAATGATACAAAGCTCTGGTTGAATAATAAATTCGGAGAGCAAACCAAGAATACCGCGTACACCAATACAACCGATTTCTTCATCATAAGAAAGACATAAATGTAGTGGTTTATTTAGTTGAGGCAAGTCTACTGCCTTGATCATGGCGTGAATTGCACAGGCGATGAACCCCTTCATATCCGCAGTACCCCGACCATAAATTTTATGATCTTTGATCAATGCTTGAAATGGATTACTACTCCATGCTTGTCCTTCAACGGGGACGACATCCGTATGCCCAGACAATAAGATGCCAGCTTGGTCTTTAGGTCCAATCGTTGCAAATAAGTTGGCTTTGGTTTGCTCAGCATTTGAATTTAAAAATATACTGATTCCCTTAGATTCAAGTAGATTTTTGACATAAGAGATCAGCGCTAAATTACTTTTATGCGATGTCGTATCGAATTCAATAAGTTTTTGAAGCAATTGAATACTAGATAAGTTAGACATCTGAGGCGTCCTTTTGTGTTTGGTTTTTTATATAGGGATCGTAGAAATGAGCAGAGCTCATACCAGAAATAAATTGATCAGAGATAAAGCTTTTACAACGACTAATAAATGCTTCAACGACAATATTCTTTGGTACATTTTTAGGGGTTGCTATACCGATATACATGGGGCGATGTTCTTCAGCAATGCGTATTCGTATCAATCGCTTACCATCAAGACTGTAATTATTTTTTGGGCGAACATTTAATATGGTATAACCAATATTATTGGCAACCATTGAACGAACCACATCAATATTCTTTGAAGAGCGGACAACATTGGGTTTGAGATTTTTAGTGCTAAATAACGATAAAAAATATTCATTGCTAAAGGGCATATCTAAAAGAATCATGGGATATGTTGAGAGTTCCTCTAGGGTGACAGCAGGCAATAAAGCCAAGGGATGCTGTTCACTGACCAGTGCATGTGGTGGTAACTTGGTTAATGGTTCAAAATGAATAATATTTGCATCTATATTCAGGTCATAGGTTAAAGCCAAATCAATATCGTTACGGATCAGTGCATTGAGAAGAGCTTGTTGATCATCTTCATAGAGATCTAAAGAAACTTGCTTATATAAATTGGAAAAGCCATTGATGATGTCGGCATAAATCATCGGTGTAAAAGCAGGAAAGCACCCAAGTTTTAAAGGTCCACGAATTGAACCTGAAAATTCAGCCGTAAGAGAGTATAGGCTGGATGCTTGATTTAAGATTTTTTTGCATTCCAACATGACACTTTTGCCCACAGTGGTTGGGATTAAGCCTTTGGCATGTTGTCGGATAAAGAGTTGAGTTTGTAATTCGGCTTCAATATGTGCAATTGCAGCGGAAATAGATGGAGAGGATACATGTATCTTCTCCGAAGCAATGATGATGCTGCCACATTCTGCGGTTGCAACAAAGTATTCCATTTGTCTTAAAGAAATTCGATTTAACACTTTGGATACACCTCCATTGTATACCCTAAAAAGGTTTATTCATTTCCTGGAACACCAAAGCTACGCGCGCGCATTGGATCTAATGCTCTTAATATATAATCATCAATTTGCGGTTGATAAATCTGCCATAGTTCGATGAGATCGGAAATGGGTCGCTCTGACCAGTCTACGCGTAAATCAATGATTGGCCATTCCAACTTGTCAACAACTAAAAGACCAGCAGAATGTATTGCTCCAGCTTCCCCACCAGCCTGTTCTCCAGCTTTTAGTGCTTTGAGCAAACGTTCTGCTAAAACACCCTTACTTTGTTCGAACTGTTTCAGCATAACATGGGGCACTTGATCATTTGCGAGTAAATTACCTGCACATACTGCATGCTTCCCAATATGTTGTGCATAAATCCCTAAGGTGTGTTCTCCACTAAATGCAACAGGCTCATTCACGGCATCTAATAAACTCAACTGTCGATATTCTATGAAATCTGTATTTCTAGTTAATTCCGTGATCGCGCGATGTGGTGATATATTGTATTTGGTCATTTCAAGTAAAATGTTGGCCAAACTTGGGTCAGTTATATTTTGACTTGCTGCAACCCCGACACCAGCTTTGGCACGAATACATCTTGCGGCAACAGCGGGAGAGGATGAACTGATCGCAGCACCAAATTGTCCTGTTTCACTACATCTTGCAATAATTGAAAATGTCATAGCGTTCTCGTGTCGTTGCTTATTTTAATCAGGAATCACAGCAGTCGCATCGACTTCTACAAGCCACTCAGGTCGAGCTAAAGCAGAAACAACGATTCCAGTTGAAACGGGATAGACACCTTTAAGCCATTTACCTACGACACGATAGACATCTTCACGATAACGTGGATCGACGATATATATGGTGATTTTACAAATGTCAGCCAACTCACCTCCTGCTTCTTTGAGCAGCATGTCGATGTTAAACATGGCTTGTTCAGTTTGACCTTTGACATCAGCAAGCGCGACACTTTCAGATGTATCTAGATTTTGCCCAATTTGCCCACGAAGGAATACAGTGCGACCACGTGCCACCACAGCTTGGCAAAGATCATTGTCCAAGTTTTGTTCTGGATAGGTTTTTTGAGTATTAAAAGTCCGAATACGGGTATGTTTCACAGCTGCGTCCTAAGTCAATGAAAGTATTCATCTAGTATGCTGACTTCGCTTAGAGTCACAATTTGTGTTTTCCTTTCTATTAATTTAGTTTTTCCGTAGCAATCTAAAGCGCAATAAAAATTCAAAAATATTTAAAATTTATTGAGTAATTTCATTGATTTGGTTCTTAGGTTCAGTTTTCTTGATTCATTTGTTTTGGATATCCTATTTTCTCTTTACTCATCGACTGCCTATATTTTTCTTAAACAATGTTTTTGTTCTTTTCGATATTTCACTTCTGCAAAGCGAAATATAAAGCAAAGCATATATACAACCCGTTACAGCTGGGAAATACAACATTGGAGTGGATTCAACAATGAATTGTTGAAAATAAATGACTCAGTTCGACAAGGATTAAAAATGAGTTTAGATCAATTAGAAATAGATACGGTGGTTATTGGTGCAGGTCAAGCTGGTGTGGCAATGAGTGAACATCTGACTGAATTAAACATTCCTCATGTGGTCTTAGAAAAAAATCGAATAGCGGAAGCTTGGCGTACACGCCGTTGGGATTCTTTAGTGGCCAATGGACCTTGTTGGCATGACCGCTTTCCCAATATGGCGTTTGATGCAGATCCAGATAGTTTTGTACACCATGATCAAGTTGCGGAATACTTTGAAAAATATGCCAAGCGATTTAATGCGCCTATTTACACACATGTAGAAGTCAAAAAAGTACAAACCAATCCGCAAGCGGCAGGATTTATTGTTGCAACATCTCAAGGTACCTTAAAAGCACATCGGGTTGTGGTGGCAACAGGGCCATTTCAAAAAGCCATGATTCCTGAGATAGCACCGAAAAGACAAGATTTGTACCAGATACATTCTGATCAATACAAGAACCCAGAGCAAATGCCAGATGGTGCTGTCTTGGTTGTAGGGGCAGGTTCTTCAGGTGTGCAAATTGCTGATGAATTAAATCGTGCTGGCAAAAAAGTCTATTTATCTGTGGGGCGTCATGAGCGACCACCTCGTGTTTATCGGCAACGTGATAATGTGTGGTGGCTAGGTGTATTGGGCGGATGGGACAGCAGCAAAACCGATACAGGACCTTTAAAAGGCTTGGCGGTCAGTGGGGCACATGGGGGGCAATCGATTGATTTTAGACGATTGGCAATTGAAGGCATCACGCTTGTAGGAATGACAAAACAATTTGATCAAGATAACGTAAGTTTTCACGATGATCTGCAAAAGAATTTACAAGAAAGTGATCAGGCATATTTTGAATTTCTAGATGCCGCAGACGCGTATGTTCGACGTACGGGTATCGATTTACCCGAAGAACCAGAAGCTCGCCATATCTTGAAAGATGCTCAATGTATTCAACAACCGATCTTAACGCTGGATTTAACTCAAGCCAGCATTGGCTCAATTATTTGGGCATCAGGTTTTGGCTATGACTATGATTGGTTAGATGTAAATGCCTTTGATGTGAATGGTAAACCCAATCATAAGTTAGGTGTATCCACTGAACCAGGGGTTTATTTTGTTGGCTTGCCTTATCTATATGGGCGCGGTTCAAGTTTTATTTGGGGGGTATGGCATGATGCCAAACGTATTGCAGGGCACATCGATATTCAACGTCAATATTTAGAATATCAAGATAAAACCCAAAGACATTTATTCATCCAACAAGAAAAAACTGCATGAAATAATATTTAAATTCAAATCTTTAATCTTCACTCTAGGAGGGAGGAGCAGATGACAGGACAAAATAATAAGCATGGACGCAGTTTTATTCATCATGCGAAAACAGTGAGTGAGAAAAAACTAACCTTGTTTAATTTAATCGCCATTGCCGTCGGCTTGGTACTTTCGCAAGGGGTGATGGTGATTATTTTGCAAGGCTTTGGTTTAAGTGGGATCAGTTTTTTTATCCCACTGATTATCGGTTTTTTTCTAGCGATCAGCTATGCAACTTCATTTGCAGAGTTAGCGCTTCTCGTTCCTAAGAGTGGCAGTATCAGTGATTATAGCCTAGTAGCAACTGGGCATTTGCCCGCGATGCTTTCAGTATTTTGCGGTTATATTTTGGTTGCGATGTTTGCTGTTTCAGCAGAATTGATTTTAATTGATGATGTCATTAGAAAGATATTTAAACTAGATGTACCTTATTTTGGCATTGGTTTCATTATTTTATTTATTTCAGTCGGTTTAAATCTGCTGAAAATTGATATTTTTTCAAAAGTTCAAAATATCGTGGCTTTTGTCATGGTTGTTTTACTACTTTTGCTGGGAATTTTTGCAATTACCGGTTGGTATTATCCACATACTCAAGTCGTGGATCACCACATAAAATTTGATAGCAATACTGTCGCACTTGTTGCTTTAGCATTTTGGGGATTTGTCGGGGTAGAGTTTGTGGTCCCGATGATCGAGGAATCAAAAAATGCCAGTAAAAATATTCCCCGAGCGATGTATATCGGGCTTAGCACGATATTTATCACGATTTCATTATATGGTTTGGGAGCGCTATTCTTTTTACCTCAAGATCATCTGGTCAATTCTTTGACTCCACATATTGAATATGCAACAGCGGTCTTTGGTCCGACAGGATTGTTGTTTATTGCTGTTGGTGCATTATTTGCAACCTTAAGTACTCTAAATGCGACCTTAGCTGCCTTACCACGGATGTTGCAGGGAATGGCGCTGAATAAACAAGTTTTGTCCATATTTGCTCAAGTCAATCAGAAAAATAATGTGCCATGGGTGGGTGTGCTTTTCGTTGCGGTCATCATCATGATTCCAATGTTGTTATCGCAGCGTGAAACCGAAGTCATTAAAGTTCTGTTAACAGCGGCATGTATCTCTTGGTTGATCGCTTACATCATTGCACATATCAATGTCATGGTTTTGCGTCAACGTTATCCCAAAATGTCTCGACCTTATAAAGCACCATTTTATCCATTCCTACAAATCATCGGCATTGTTGGGATGGTCTTAACGATTTTCTATGCCGTTCCTACGCCTGATTTGAGAGTCAAAATATTTACTTGGGTGGGGGTTGTCATTGGACTGACCACCATCATCAGCATTCTTTGGATCAAATTGGCAATGAAGCAACAACTCTTTCATCCTCAATCAATCGAAAGCTTGATGAAATGAAATTTGAATTTTAACAAGGAGTTATCACATGAAACAGTTATCAACAACACAAATTACTGAAATTTGGAAGAAAGACAAAGAACACCATATTCATCCTTGGACTGACTTTGCGACTTTTAAAGATGAAGGTGCAATGATTCTTGCACATAGCGAAGGATGTTATGTTTTTGATGCAGAGGGAAATAAATATCTAGATGGAATCGGTGGTCTATGGTGTGTCAATGTTGGCTATGGACGCAAAGAAATCGCTGATGCCATTTCAGAACAGGTGATGCAAATCCCTTATTATTCTGCATTTGGGCATCATACTTCGATTCCTGCTGCACAATTGTCGGCAAAAATAGCAGAATTGGCACCAGGAAATTTAAATCATGTGCTGTTTGGTTGCGGGGGTTCAGTTGCTAATGATACAGCAGTACGTGTGATTCACTTTTATTTTAATCAGTTGGGAAAACCGACCAAGAAAAAGTTAATTTCTCGAAAAGATGGTTATCACGGTAGTACCTATATCAGTATGTCACTCACAGGTGTTGAGTTTGATCATATTGGTTTTGATATTGACCGTGAATTGGTACACCATATTTCATGTCCAAATCCATACCGCAGAGCAGAAGGTCAGAGTCTTGACGAATTTTGCAATGAAAAGGTACAGGAGCTCGAAAATAAAATTTTGGAACTGGGTCCAGAAAATGTCGCTGCATTTTTTGCCGAACCGATTATGGGGGCTGGCGGAGTGATTGTGCCACCTGAGGGTTACCATAAAAAAACTTTAGAAATTTGCCGTAAATATGGAGTTTTATATGTATCAGATGAAGTGGTGACTGCATTTGGGCGTATTGGGTATTTCTTTGCTTCGGAATCTGAATTCGGGATTGTTCCAGATATTATTACCTGTGCCAAAGGTTTATCTTCTGGTTACTTACCTTTGGGGGCAACAATTATTTCTGATGAGATTTATGAGGTCATCAATCAACCTCAAGCAGATGGGGCACTATTTACCCATGGTTTTACCTATTCGGGGCATCCCGTTTCCTGTGCAGCTGCTTTAAAGAATATCGAAATTATTGAACGTGAAAATTTGCTTGAACATGTTCAAGATGTCGGACAATACTTTGAAGATCAATTAAAAACGCTGGTTGATTTAGACATCGTTGGAGAGGTACGCGGTAAGAAATTTATGATGTGTATTGAAAATTTAGCCGATAAAAAAACCAAAACGCTTTTCCCGAGTTCTGTCAATGTCGGTGCTCGAATCGCTGAATACTGTCAGAAAGAGGGTTTAATTATTCGTCCTGTCGGACATATGAACATCATGTCTCCACCATTAATCCTCAATAAACAACATGTAGACTTCATGGTTAGAACTTTACGCAAAGCAATTTTAAGTACAACAGCTGATTTGAGATTTGAAGGTCATTTAGCTGCTTAATCTGAAAAAAATAAGTTAACTTTAAAGAAATCAAGATTTAAATCAAATACATTTAAATCTTGATTTTTTATAACAAATTATATGATTCATCGAATTAAGTTAAACTCATGCTAATTCAACTGAATTTTATTCCAGCAAAAATTTTATATAGAATTCAAAATGTAAATTAATTTTGCTTTTCCTTTTGCCTATTTTATTTGAAATTGCTATCGCGTTTGGTGGTATAGATACTGCCCTTACTCAAGAGTGATAAGTATCTACCTTCGACCAACAAAGGGCTTTTGCTACTTTTCTCCCAAGAAAAGTAGAGCACCGTCTACACAAATTAAGCGAAATTTTGGACAAAATAGCAGGCATTGAAAACACTTTATTTATATGATGCGAGTTTTCAAGAATAGTGATGATGAGTTTAATTTGTGTGATGTTTGATATGGCTTGATTAAAATATTTTCCAGCATTGAAAATCACTTCTTTAGACTATTTTCGCAAAAATCTAATACCTAGCATGTTGCTCATTCTTTGATCATTGAAGTCGCTGAATCAATACAACTCTTGATCATCATTCGATGAAGTCTTATTTTTAAGCTAACTATAAAAAAAGAATATAGGGAGCTGTATTTTTTGTTATATTTAATTTATTGATATTAGATAATAATTTTTAATTTTTTTACTAAAATTCTGATTGAAATATGTTTTATTCATATGTTTTAAACTATTGTGTAATTTAGTACATATGATTTTTTAAATTTTTGTATAAAAATCAATAGTTTGTTTTGCATTTTTTTTCTATTCTTTTGGGTGTTTATTGAGTGGTATTGAGTCGCATGTAATGATTTGTTCGCATTCACATTTAATGTGTCGCAGTTAACAAATAATACATATCATGGGATTTAGTATGAATATTCTTAAAAAATTAACACTTTCTTTACTGTTGGGCACAGGGTATATCGCAACTGCACAGGCTGCTGTAACTGGTCAGGTAGATGTAAAACTCAATGTTTCAACAGGTTGTGCTGTAGAAGGCTCTTCAGTGGCAGGTAATATTAACCAGTTTGGTACATTGGATTTTGGAAAAACATCGGGCAATTGGGACAACATCCTGACTGCGCAAGTTGCAGCTTCAGCGACAGGGAGTCATCTCAATGTAAAATGCGACAGTACGACACCTGTTAACTTTACTGTAGCAATCGATGGTGGGCAACGTGCTGACCGTAGTCTTAAGAACACAGCAAGCGCGGACACAGTAAGCTATAACGTATACCGTGATGCTGCACGTACAACAGCCTATGCAATCAATACACCACAAAATTTTACCGCTGCTTCTGGCGCAGCTGAACAGGTGCCAATTTTTGGTGCAATTGCTGCGAATAGCGGTACTGCAAAAGCACAAGGTGACTATGAAGATACTTTATTAGTGACTGTTAATTTCTAATCTGTATACGTAACAATGAGCAGATTTGTTATGCGTAGCAAATCTGCCTATAGGAGGAGCGTATGCATTTATTTTTTAAACAATGCGTGGGATTTCTAACTTGTGGTTTTATTGCAACATTTGTACATGCAGGGCAATTGGGCGCTAAGCTCAAATTGCAGATAGAGCTTGAATCTTCCTGTCAGGTCAATAACCAAACTGTGAGTAGTGGGGCAAGTGGGTTAAATCTAGGTCAATTGGATTTTGGCGAAACAATGGCTTCATTTAATCATGTTATTGAGACTGGCTTAACCAATGCTTCTGGTTCAGGTCTAACGATTCAATGTTTGAATAATTCGCCAATCAAAATCACTTTCGGAAATGGTCAAAATGATGGGCAAGTGCCATTGTCTTTTCGTACAAATTACTTCCGCGCAATGAGTAATGGCACCGATTATCTTGCTTACAATATTTTATATGGAAGTAATAGAGATGTGCTTAGACCAAATCAATTCATTACTTTGAATAACAATGGTCAACCACAGACACTTGATTTAATTGGGCAGACTGTCAATAACGGGCAGCCAGTTTCTCTGGGTCATTATACCGATACGATTCCAATTACTATTGAATTTTAAAGAAAAATCATGAAAAAAATAGCTTTGAGTATTCTACTAATGTTGAATGCAGCGGGTGCTTACTCACAAACTACAGCCACATTTCAGGTTCAAGCGACCATAGATAAAGGGTGTGAGTTGAGCAAAGTTGAACAGTTAATTGATTTTGGTCGTCATCCTGTGGTGTCGCAGGACAAACTTTTGTGGGGTGGGTCGAATACTGCACAAAGTTGGAATATTCGTTGTACTGAGCAATTGCCTGTAAAGATCATGTTGAATAGCGGAGATTACTTTTCAAATTCCTCCCGACGGATGAAACATGCTCAAGAAAATGAGTTTATATCTTATCAACTATATCGAGATATTAATTTGCTGAGTGAGTATGTAAGTGGAAATGCCTACACACTTACCCCAACCACTGTTTCAGATCCGTTATTGAATTTTTCTGTGTATGCTTTTACAGATTTAGATAACAACAATCAACCACGATCGGCTGGACTTTATAAAGATATGGTCGCAATAACGATTACCTGGTGATGATATGAACGTATATAAAATGAAATTATGGTCAGGCAGAACATTATCTGCTGTATTTGTGTCGATAATGGCTTCATCAGTATTTGCCCAAGCGACTTTTTTGATTTGGCCCATTTATCCAAAAATTGAAGCAAACGAAAAAGCATCAGCAGTATGGTTAGAAAATACTGGAAAATCTGATGCGATGGTACAGGTTCGAGTTTTTAAATGGGATCAAACAAATCAACAAGATTCCTACCAAGAGCAAACTGAAATCATTCCCAGCCCGCCTGTTGCTAAAATAAAGGCGGGTGAGAAACATATGTTGCGATTGACGAGAGCGATCAACACAGGTGCTGGAAAAGAAGATGCTTATCGAATCGTTGTTGATGAATTGCCCATTAACTTAGATTCAAATTCAGATCAGAATACATCCACTGTAAGTTTTCAGATGCGTTATTCAATTCCGCTTTTTGCTTATGGAAATGGATTGGGGAGTGGTTTGAGTGAAAGCTCACAAAAAATAAATGCCAAAAATACATTGGCAAAGCCGATATTGAGCTGGTGGATTAAAAACAACCCACAAGGTGTACCAGAGCTTTATATTCAAAATAAAGGAATGAAATTCTCTCGGCTTTCGGGTATTCAGTTGAGTCCCAATTCAGAGCAAATCGTACTCGGGAAAGCAGCCTTTGGATATATCCTGGCAAACAGTACGATGAAATTTGAGTTGGATCAGTCAGTATTTACGCGTTTGAATCAGCAGAATACTTTGTATGGTGTAGATACTTCAGGTACTAAACAAGCTCTCATTGAAATGAAAAAAGAAGGAGGGCAGTAATGCGCTATATCTCCGACTCAAATCCACCTTCTTTTTTATGCAGAAGTCTCGCACTTATTTTGATGTCTAATCTTCCTGCATTTACAACGCATGTATATGCAAATAGTTTACCGCCAGCACCGAAAGATGTTTCTGAAGTAAATGGGTTATTTAAACTTTATTTAGACTTAATCGTCAATCAGCATGCAACTCAACAGGTCGTTCCTGTGATTGTTAAGGGCGATTATTATTTTATTCAACACTCTAAATTAGATGAATTGGAAATCAAAATCCCACTTCAAAATATAGACAGCCAGCCTGAAACAATACTGACTGATTTAGAGATTTTTACATTAGGGTTTTCAGGGAAGGCATCAGACTGGGTTGCTTTAAACCAAATCCCTGAACTGAAATATGATTACAATTCAGCAAAACAGTATTTTAGTGTGGATATACCTGCCAGTTGGATGCCTGTGCAAATGCGAGGACAGGATTCTTGGTTTAAGGCACAAACAGCAGAGTCTGGAACAGGTTTACTGAATAACTACGATTTTTATAGTTATCGTCCTGAGAAGGGGGGAAATAGTACATCACTATTTACTGAACAGCGTTTTTTCTCTCCTTATGGTGTACTGAAAAATACAGGTATTTATCAGAAAACAGATTTAAAATCTATTGTAAATGACTCGAAACTCAACAATGATGGCTATCGACGTTATGATACGACTTGGCAATATGATGATCCAACCACGGTATTGTCCTATTTAGCAGGCGATGTCACGACTGGCAATAAAAACGCTTGGGGGAGTTCTGTTCGCTTAGGCGGTTTACAAATTCAGCGTAATTTTGGTACACGACCAGATTTGATTACTTATCCTTTACCGCAGTTTAAAGGAGAAGCAGCATTACCGAGTACAGTTGATTTATTGATTAATGGGCAAAAAACCAGCTCTACTGAAATACAATCAGGTCCTTTTATTTTAAATAATATGCCTTTTATCAATGGTAAAGGCGAAGCTGTGATTGTGACGACTGACAGTGTAGGGCGTCAGGTGTCTACTGCAGTTCCATTTTATGTTTCAAATACCTTACTTAAACCTGGTCTATTGGACTATTCATTATCTATGGGGCAGGTAAGAGAAGATTATGGAATTAAGAACTTTGAATATGGCAAATTTGCAGGTTCAGCCGATGCACGTTACGGTGTAAATGACTGGTTAACCACTGAGGGACGTGTAGAACTTTCAAATGCTATTCGATTGGCTGGCGTTGGTTCAGTCATGAAACTTAAGCATTTTGGGGTGTTGAGCAGCTCTGTTTCTCAGAGTTGGGCTGACCGTGAATTAAACCATTTTGAAAATAAAAATCTCAATGGAAATCAATATACATTGGGTTATAGCTACAATCAGAAACGTTTTGGTTTTGGTTTAAATCATTCACAGCGTGACAAAGAATATACTGATCTTTCTAAGCTTCAATACAGCAATTTGATTTCTGCAAATAGTACCAAAAATTGGGTAGCGAATACCTATTTTGCAACTGAAAATTCAGGTAGTTTTGGTGTTGCTTATATTCGCTCCAAAACCAATGATATTGAAAACAAGTTGATGAATCTGTCATGGGCACCTATTTTGCCACCTTATATGCGTGGTGCGACCGTTTCGTTGAGTGCCAATCGCGATTTTGTTGAAAAAGATTGGAGTGTTGCATTTCAACTGTCTGTTCCTTTAGCAAAACGCAATACCTCAACAAATTTAGGTTATAGCAGACAGTCAAAGGGAGACTATGGTTATGTTAATTTTAACCAGAATATTCCAACGGGTGGCGGCTTTGGGTTTGATGTAAGTCGACGTTATAATGAGAATAGCGATGACTTTAATCAGGCACGTGTAAGTTATCGTAACCGATATGTGAATACTGATGTAGGTATGTCAGGGGATAAAAATTATAACTACTGGTTAGGTCTGTCAGGTTCAGTCATTTTAATGTCTGGAGATATATTTGCTTCAAATCGACTTGGACAGTCTTTTGCATTGATCGATACCAATAAGACCGCCGATGTCCCTGTACATTATGAAAATAATCTGATTGGAAAAAGTAATTCTAAAGGCTACATTTTTGTACCATCGGTCACGCCTTATTACGCTGCCAAATATAGTATTAATCCAATTAATTTAGCCTCAAACTTTAATGCCACTCAAGTAGAAAAACGAATTGCTGCAAAACTGGGTTCTGGTGTTGTGGTCAAATTCCCAATCAAGCAATCCTATGCCGCGAACGTTTATCTCGTTCAGGAAAACGGACAACCGATTGCTGTCGGTGCTGTGGTTCATCGTGCTGATCATGATTCTAGCTATGTAGGCATGGACGGAATTGCATATCTTGAAAATTTAAAGGCTGAAAATAGCATCAGTATTCAGTTATCAGATAAAAAGCTATGCAAAGCAGACTTTTTATTGGATCTCAAACAAGCGCAACAGCAAATTGCTGTTGTTAAGCCTGTTGTTTGCCGTGAGGTTGTACAACCATGATTTTTAATATAAAAACCTTGAATTTAAAAACCTTGATACCGACGGGTATTGTGCTGACAGGTTTAATGCTTATTTCTAGTCAAAGCCAAGCGATTTGTTCAGTTAATTCCAGTGGAAATACCAGTATGGGGACCATCTCATCGATCAGTTTGTTGGAAAATGGAACACAATCCAATCAATTTAGTGCAGGCTTATCATGTGTAGGTTTTAGCTTAGCAGCAGCGAATAGAACTTATTTAAAATATATGGTGAGTGAAATGCCGACCAATTTTATTAATGACCAAACGGGTGAAAATTTAATAGTTAATTATTTGGATATTAATAACAATCCGATTGTGATTGGTGCAGAACGAGATCTGAGTACTTTTTCATTGCTCAATATTTTTTCTACAGTGGATGGTGCTTTACCATTTTATGCGAAAATATCTTCTGGACAATCTATACCTCCTGGAACATATAGAGCCAATACGCCTTTCAAAGTAAAATGGTATTATTCCGTACCTTTCGTTGCTGTGGCTGGGATAGGTTTCTTTGAAGAAAGCCCTGGTTTTTATCGTGGTGTATTGGGTGTTGGAATGAATTGGGGATCGGGGCGTGATGCGACATTGAATTTGAGTATTAAAGTTTTGCCTGATTGCCGAATTTCAACCAATGATATTCACTTTGGAACTGCTGCTTTTGCCAATGAGTTTGAACCTGTACAGACTTCTATGGGGATTCGTTGCTCAGCAAAAACACCCTATATGGTAAGTTTGGATGATGGTTTATATCTACAAAATGGATTTCAGCGTGCAATGAAGTCAAATAGCGGAAATAATTATTTACTTTATGAAATTTATAAAAACTCAACGACTGAGCGATGGGGGAATTGGGGAAGTGAACGATGGTCAAGTGCCAATGCAACAACCAATGCTGGTAATTATGATGCATTAACGCAGCAAGGTTATTCATTTACTGCAAAAGTTCTTGATTTCAATCCAGATAACTTACCTGCAGGTAAGTATAGCGATAAATTAACTGTTAAGGTCGAATTTTAAGATGAAAACCCCAAGATTAATTTATGAATAGATAAGTCATATTATCTGTATGATTATACTTAGAGCAGATTTAAATTCTTATTTAAAGCGCTGCTCTAAGTATGATTGGTAATTAAATTATATAATAGTTAATAAATAAAATAAATTTTTAAACAATATATCTATCAGTTTTATAATGAACCCTTATTTTTAGTTAAGATTGTCTTGCTGATAAATAAATGTTCCATATGTGTTTTTAAATATTAGATGGTTCTAAATATTTCTTGAATTTTGGATGTAGGTATTGTTGTTTAAAGAGGAACTATTGTGCGTGCTTATGCATATTTTAGAACTGAAGAGGTCTCAAAGGAGGATTTTAATTATGTTGATTATCTTAAAAAGTATGGTTATGAAATTCCAAAAAATAGATTTATTTTTGAGCAGGTGAAGATCGGGATACCATTAAAATTTAGACAAAAGTTAATTATATTAATTAATTATACACTTGAAAGTGGAGATCTTTTAATCATTGATGGAATAGATTCATTAGGAAGTGATTTTAAAGAAATATATTCAAATGTCAGTACTATTTTTAAAAAGGGGATACGTTTAGTGTGTTTAGAGTTTTCAAAAAAAGAAATAAAAGGAGATGTTAAAAAAATATTCTTCCATTTTTTAAAAATGTGTTCTGATTTTGATCGAAAAGTTAAACTCGAAAAAATGGGCGGGCGTAAAAAGATAAATAAAATAGGTCGACCCGAGATATTAACTAAAAAGAAGAAAAAAGAAATTATAGAAAAATTTAAAAATGGGCAAAGTGTATATGCTTTAGCTCGACAATACTCTGTAGCTAGATCGGTCATTCAACGACTACTTTCTCAGGCAACTGCAAATATTAATTATGAGGATTAAAATGAAAAAGAAAACCAAAATAAATCGTTTAGTAAGAGCTAGGCATAAAGACAATATAGAAAAAACGATGGCTGTTCAATTAAGATATCATTTTAATAAAAATCCTTGGGTAAGTGATAAAATTCATCAAATTGAGATTTACTCTGTAGATGGTCTGATTAAGTATAAGGTTTTAAATGTTGCTTATGAGGGAAGGCGTATTACTTTTTTATATGGTTCTCTCACATATGCTGTTGATTTGAGAAATTAATTTTTATATTTAACTTCTTTGATCAAAACATTTGTGTGTTGAGTGATATAAATATCGAAGGTAACTTCTCTCGATGAGAGATGTTTAGGATAAAAGGAAAATTCATAATAAAAGCTACTATAAAAGTAAACCCATGAAGCCCTATAACCAAATGATGACATTCATTTGGTTATTTTAAAACTTAAAACCCATTATTTCAATGTTCTAAGTGGGTGCATACCATCGACCATGCCCATAAAGGGTGGATAGATGGAGTATCCTACCAGTGCCTGAAGGGGAGGTGAAAGCGACTTTACAGTCTCTTTTGATAGCTCAAGCAAATAATTTTCTTGCTGTCGTAAATAAGCCTCACAGTACTGATGTGTCACCGCTAAGCGAGGTGCTTTGGTCTGATTTTCTCCTCCACCATGCCATGTTGTACCCAGAAAAAACAATACAGAGCCTGCTGGCATTACAGCAGATATTGCTGCTGATCTTTGAGCAATTTGATCGTCACCCCAACAATGACTTTTCGGCACAACCACTGTCGCTCCATTGTGTTCAGTAAAGTCATCAATTGCCCAAATTGTTGCTGCACCGAGTGCTTTTCTAGGGCGAGGTAGGCGATAGAATGCATCATCATAATGTAAATGTTGTGCTGACTCTTCTGGAAGAATATTGATCATTTGGCTTTGTGAAAGTAGAAAGCCTGGTTCAAACAAACGATCCATTAAACCTAGAATTTGTGGGTGTACTGCAAGTTGATCAGTGACGCGCGTTTTAGCGAGGACATTATATACACGTTGTGTTTGCAGTCCCTCGAATGAATTTCGTCCTTTTCGCTCAAGCAAGGCATATGCTTCTTGTTTAATTGCTTGGCAGCTTTCTTGAGAAATTAAATTTTTGATAATGACATAGCCATCGCGCATCAATTTTTCGAAATCTTGATCAATTTCAGCTGTATTTCGCTCCGAACCTGTCTGTAACTGACGATATGTTTGTGCTTGATCACGCTGTTGATATTCATGAATATTGAATTGCTTCATCCTTCAAAACTCCCTTTTTGATGTTCCTTAAAACAAAATATTGATGCTCAGTATTTAGTTCAGTTTTTTATTCATAACGACTTTGGATGTATGGGGTGTTGGGATAGGTTCAAGTTGTAAAGTATTGCTGATCAGTAACCAAAGCTGTTCCAACAATGTTGTATTCGATGGCTTTTGCTCTGTAAGCAAAGCTTGATCTATGGCAAGGCGTAAGCCACCCATTAACATGGCTACTGTGATTTCAGGATCAAGTGTAAGAGGAATTAGTCCTAACTTTTGCCCTTGAGCAATATTGCGAACACCTTGTTCGATTAAAGCTTGGATATGTGCACGTTCGATATCGAGTACTTCAGGTTCACGAGCAAGACGACCTGCAATCAAGGGCGCTAGAGGATGACTATAAAAATAATCAATGATTGCTTTGGTACGTGCCTTTTCTCTTTCACGCCACTCGAGGTCTATTGAAATCCCGTTACCTAAAGCAATTTCTCTGAGTGGTTCATAAAATTGGTCAACAACTGCAGCGATTAAACCTGTTTTGGAACCAAAGTGGTGATAGGTGAGTCCTACAGAGCTATTTGCTCGTTTAGCAATCGCACTAATTTCCATATGACCATTGTTTGCGATTAACTCTTGTTCTGCCGCAGCAATGAGACGAAGGTAAGTGTCCATCTTTTTATCAGTCATTTTTTGTTCTTTAAAAATTGAATTGAATTCAATTTAGTTTGATTTTAGAAATAGATCAAGCCAATAGCAGTTATTTCTTAATTACATTTTTGTAATACACTAAAGCTTAATAGGTCTAGAAAAATGATCAGTCCTGTTGAATAGCGATGAGTCAATGATTAAATAGATCGGTTTCTTTATAATTTCTGGAAAGAAAGGAGAATAAGTACCCAAGCTATACATAGAGAATGTCTAGGCTTGTATGACGAACAAATGTTTGTTGTGTATTTATTTTGATGAAATGATGATTAGTCTTACGATCTGAATAACACACTATATATGAGGCGTATTTGAGTTACTGCGATGTAATTTAATTCGACTTAGGGGCTATTGACACTTCGCTGTCGCAAGCATCTGTGAAGTGTCAACAGACTTTATCTATTTTCAAAATGCATAAGCCATATCTAAAGCGGTTTTAGCAATAAAATGGTGATAGGGCTTGTGAGTTTTTGTGCTAAATTGGCTCATCAAGAATGATCAGTTAAGTTGATTTTGTCTTGCTTCGTTTTGTTGAGAGAATCTTTACCCCAATTAAACTTTTGAGCACAGATGCCAAGAGCAACAATAAATACCGCAAGAAGGGTTGTATAGGAAACCTCTTTAAAATAAGTTCCTTCAATTACCATCGTAATTAAAGCAACAACAATAAAAATGATCACCACATAGGTTAGCCAAGGAAACAACCACATTTTGAATGGAATTTCTTTTCCTTCAGCTTCAAGTTTTTTACGCAGTTTTAACTGTGAAATCGCGATAACGAGGTAGACATATAATGAAACGGTACCTGTTGCTAGCATAAGAACGTCATAAATATTCATACTTTCTGTTGCAGTTAGATATGCAGCAATAATTGAAAATATACTTGAAAAGATGACCCCAATCCAAGGACTATTATTGCGATTCGTTAATGCGAAACTTTTGGGCGCATCACCACGTTTTGAAAGGGAATACATCATCCGTGAACAGGTGTATAACGCAGAGTTAAAGCAACTACATACAGAGGTTAAAACGACAAAATTGACAATATGTCTAGCTTCTGGGATACCAAGCGCAGTTAAAGTTACACTGTATGTTCCCCAAGTCGGGTCTTTGAGTAAAGGGTTATTGTAAGGAATTAAACAAACAGTAATGAACATTGAACCAACGTAGAATAATATGATTCGCCATACAATTGAGTTTGATGCTTTTCGAATTTCTTTCGCAGGGTTATTTGTCTCGGCAGCTGCAACAGTGACAATTTCTGCACCCATGTAAGCAAACATAACACCAAGTAATGCCGTGATCACGGCTGAAAATCCATTTGGCATAAATTCATTAGAAGTCAAGTGAGTAACACCACCTAGCATAGAGGCATCACCCCAAGGCCAAAGGTGTAAAACCGCTAAACTTCCGATCACCAAGAAGAGGACAATCGCAACTACTTTAATCATGGCAAACCAAAATTCAAACTCACCATAGTTTTTGACATTGCGTAAATTTACCCATACTAGGCTTATTGTCACCAGTAACATATAGCCCCAAATCGGAATAAACGGAAACCAACTATTAAGGATCTTTCCCGCAACAAATGCTTCCCAACCCATTAATAAAGTCCAAAATGACCAATATAACCACCCGATAGAAAATCCTGCCCAACGACCAATTCCTCGGTCTGCATAGGTTGAAAATGAGCCACTGTCTGGGTTGAGTACAGCCATTTCACCTAACATTCGCATAATCAAAAGAACGAGAATCCCTCCTAAAGAGTAGGCTATAAGCGCAGCGGGTCCTGTGGAGTAAATCACACTTCCTGAGCCTATAAATAAAGCGGCGCCTATTACTCCAGCAATTGAAATCATTGTAAGATGACGTGGTTTAAGTCCACTTTTTAGACCTTCAGGTGAATCATCTGTTGAGTTAGGTTGATTTGTTATCATATTATTTTCCTTAATATTCTTTTATATGGCTGTAGTGGTTATCTCTATCCTTTAACCATTTGTCCATTGAAGCGATGACTGATTTCTTAAGTATCGACTTGAAATTTAGTCAGCTTAAAAAATGTGATGACACGACTGCTTGCTTGAGTGATCACACTGTTGCCATCGGGCTGTCCTAAGCTATAGTGTTGGTAATCTCTCTCTTTTGTTATAAAGTGACTAGAGCCATTTTTTATTTATTTAAAGGAGCCAATTTATTTAAATAATGAAAAGTGTATGAAAAAACTAATTAGGAAGCGTATGAATAGAAAATTTATAAAGAGATTTTTAAAGCTGAATTATGATTAAAATACTGAGTTACGATTATTTCTTAATTTAAAGTTTGAATACCTGCATCACGTAAACATTCTAATAAGATACCGAAAGCAATCAGTATCTTTTGTTCATTGACACAAGCAAAACCAAGCAATAGCCCCTTGTGCTGGGTAGAATATTGTTTGGTGTAATATTGAGAAAGGGCTCGAACTTTTACGCTTTTCTCTAAGGCATTTGCAGCAATCAATACATCATTACTGTCACTTGGTAATTTTAAAATAAGGTGCAAACCCGCTGCTGTATTGTATTCGTGAAGAAAATTTTGTCCCAGATGCCTATGGATTAAGTCAACCAAGAAGGCATGGCGCTTACTGTATAGAAGGCGCATCCTGCGAATATGTGCTTCATAATGTCCCTCTCGAATAAACTCAGCCAATATGGTCTGATCTAGTAAATGACCTCCTCGATACAATTCTGCGGCAGCCACTCGTAAAGGTGAAAATAGTTTTTTGGGGACAACCAGATAACCTATACGCAATGCAGGGTAAATTGTTTTACTGAATGTTCCCATATAAATGACGGGAGAATCATCTTCTAGACCTTGTAAAGAGGGGTAAGGTTGTCCTGAAAATCTGAATTCACTGTCATAATCATCTTCGATAATCCAACTTTTGTGCTGACGAGCAAATGCGATGAGCTGCTTGCGTCTTTCGAGACTTAAGTGTGATCCTAACGGATATTGATGCGAAGGCGTGACAAAGATTAACTTTGGCGATTCTTTAGGATTAAGGTCAGGAATAATGCCATATTGATCCACAGGTAAAGAACGTATGTGAACACCATTGATGCGTAAAATATTACGAATTCCCCAATAGGCAGGGTCTTCAATCCAGACGTCATCTCCTAAATCACTTAAGGTACGTGAAACTAAATCGATGGCTTGATGTGTGCCTTCGGTAATAATGATTTGATCTGCATCACACTGCACAGACCGTGCAATCGTAAGATATTCGGCAAGTGCTTGACGTAATTCAATAGATCCGCCTTCATTACTGTAAATCAATTGACTAACACTGGGTTCACGGCTTAAACGGGTCTGGATTCGACTGAATATATGATGCGGGAATTCGGTTACGTCGGGTGCACCTGGAACAAAAGCCCCCCATTGATAAGGAGATGCTGCCGAATAACCGACCAGATAAGAACCTCTTTGAGATAGGTTATAGGACTCGTTTTGTTTATTCTCTTCAGTGAGGCAAATGTTATTTTCTGCTTTGATCAAGAAGGATTCAGGTATTTTTTCTGCAATCCAAGTCCCTTGCCCTGTGCGGGCTTCAACATATCCTTGTGCTCTTAATTGTTCATAAGCACTTAACACTGTGTTGCGTGATACTTTTATTTCTTTTGCAAGATCTCGTGAAGCGGGTAAGCGAGTCTTGGGAGCAAGGACACCCTGAATAATGGCATTGCGCAAACAGCGAAAAACACGCAATTGTAGTGTTCCTTCAACATCTTGCTGCAAGCGTTGTAGTAAATAATCTCCAAGTAAGCTTTGCAAATTGGCTCTCTCCCAAAAATAAAAAGTGGCTCTCGCGAGCATAATATCAGCGATGCAAAATAATGAGATTAGGTCAATGCTCTGCGTGTTTTTCTTAACAATCACGGCAAATATGATTTTTTTATATGTCAGAGCATATACAGACTTTTTGAGAAAAGCAAAAAATCTGAGCTTAATTTTTAGTAACACAGATTGTGTTATTAAAAACATGGGGCAATCAATTTATAGGTCCATTACTCAAAATGAATCACTTTTGCTGAGGCAAGGAAATGCAACAGCAGATAAAAAATAGGAATAAATAATGAACACTTTACCGCAATGTTTTTTAAAGCAACGGCTAATCGCGAAGGCTTTGAAGCAAGATCTCAAACAGCAAGTCTATTCAAGGCAAGATTTTATTGATCCCACTAAAATGCAGGATATTTTTCCTGTTGGATAAAATTCAATTTTGATTATTGAGAATGATTGAAACTCGAAATTCTAATTTTATAAATAATTTGATTTAAACATATTTTCATTAGGGAACTTTTATGACGTCACCACATTTTTTTATAAAGTTATTTGTATTGGTAAACAGTGCTGCATTAGTCACTATTCCAACTCTAGCAAAAGCGGAAATCGTGTCATGGGGCAATGCAGATACAAATTTAGGTAAACTTACGGTATCAGGATGGGTGAGGGCGAATTATCAGGATAAAGATTATTCTGATAATGACCACAAATTAAAATTTAATGCAGCCAAAATTGACTTGAAATATGATGCAAAACAATTTTATGGAAATGTGGAGTATCGTTGTTATCAAGAAGATACTTTGTGTGATTTTTCAACACTCGTGAACGCGAATTTAGGATATAAATTGACTGCTGATAGTCGAATCACGGTTGGTCTACAAGACATGCCTTTTGGTATTAGTCGATTTTGGACGAGCAGTTGGTATGGTAGTTCTCTGGATAATGTAGGGCTAGAAGACACTCATAATCTAGGGATAAATTGGCAGCAACAACTTGGACAAAATACTCGCTTAGATTTGGCTTATTTTGCTCGAGATGGGGGAAGTTATGGAGGTCTTGGGGATGCTGCCCGCTATTCTGCAAACTATGTTAAGCCTGATAATCCAAGTCTCGATGATACGATTAAAGAAAAAAATATGTGGGTGGCTAGAGTTAATCAAAAAATTCCACTAGATAGTTCTCCAATAAAACTAAATGTAGGAGGATCTTATTGGTATTCCGATTTAGAAAACAACAATGGACGAACAGGTCATCGAAATGCATGGAATGTTTTTAGTCATTTAAATTATCAAAAGGCAAATTTAACAGTGACAGCTGGGCAGAATCGCGCCAAGAATGAATCTTTGGTTGAACCAAACTATACAACAGTAGGTTCATTCGAATCAAAATATTATGTGGCAAACAAAGCTAATTATTATGTCGCAAATTTTGATTATCACATTGATGATTTTTATAAAGACTATGATTTATCACCCTATATCAGCTATGCAGTGTTTGATAAAGATCAATCAGGTTTTGCGACATCTTTCCGAACTATTTTGGGGGCTCAATTGGATATTCATCAGTTTTCGTTAGTTACTGAATATATCATTGGCAAAAATGATGTATTTATTGGGGGAGATGCGAATTCTTTGGCTAAAGGGGATTTTGCTGGGAATGGTAAGTTGTTGAATTTATTGTTTATCTATAAATTCTAATTTTAAAGTTATAAACTTATTCTTAATATAAGCCAACAAAAATAATCCTTCTGCCTAAATCCTTTAGGGAGAAGGCGCTTTCAATATCTAAATGTCTCACTGTTCATACTTATCTTAATTCATAATAGCTCAACAAAAAAACATCTATAAACAAATACTTTTTGTTCAGAGCTTCGCAATTGATTAACTTTAAAACTTTATACATCTCTGAAAAATTATAAATTGGTTCTCTTTAACTCACCCAAAGTGGCTCTCGTCTCTTATTGCTAAAAGTGCAAAATTGGATCAATGACCTGCATCTCATCAACCATATGATTGAGATACTAAGATTTACCATTTATGAATGAAAAATAATGAGGTATGACATGAGTAGTAAGCACATTTCAATAAATACACGTAAACAACAAGCAACACCTCGAGGTGTTGGTGTGATGTGTCAATGGTATGCTGAAAAAGCTGAAAATGCGACGATCTGGGACATGGAGGGTAATCAATTTATTGATTTCGCTGGTGGAATCGGTGTATTAAATACAGGGCATCGCCATCCCAAAGTTATTAGTGCTGTTACTGAACAACTATCAAAATTCACCCATACCGCATATCAAGTTGTACCTTATGAAAGTTATGTCTCTCTTGCTGAGCATATCAATGAACGTGCACCAATTAATGGCAAGGCAAAATGTGCATTCTTTTCAACAGGGGCAGAAGCTGTAGAGAATGCAATAAAAATCGCCCGTTCATTCACTCAGCGTCATGGCATTATTACTTTTAGCAATGCTTTTCATGGTCGTTCATTTATGACCATGGCAATGACAGGTAAGACCGCGCCTTATAAAAGTGACTTTGGTTTAATGCCTGGAGGCGTGTTTCATGCACGTTATCCATCCGAGTTGAAAGGTATAACGGTAGATGATGCGATTCGAAGCATTGAAGATATTTTTGCAGAGGATATTGTTGCACATGATGTTGCAGCGATCGTACTTGAGCCTGTACAAGGCGAAGGCGGTTTTAACGTAGTGCCTGCTGAATTTTTAAAGCGTTTACGTTCCTTGTGTGACCTACACGGTATTTTACTGATCGCTGATGAAGTGCAGTCTGGTTTTGCGCGTACAGGTAAATTATTTGCGATGAACCACTATGAAGCGAAAGCAGATTTAATCACCATGGCAAAAAGTTTGGGCGGTGGTTTTCCAATTTCTGGTGTTGTAGGACGAGCGGATGTCATGGACGCTCCAAATCCTGGGGGGCTAGGTGGGACTTATGCTGGAAGCCCAATAGGTGTCGCTGCAGCACTTGCTGTTCTAGATGTGATTGAAAGTGAAGACTTGTGTAATCGTGCAAATGTATTAGGGGCAGAGTTAGTTGCACTTCTAAATACGATTAAAACGACAACACACATGATTACAGATATTCGTGCACTTGGATCCATGATTGCAGTTGAATTAGAGACAGCTGAACAAGCTAAAATCATACAAAGTTATGCAATGGAAAATGGTTTATTGATTTTGACTTGTGGTCGTCATGGTAATGCGATTCGTTTCTTATATCCATTAACGATTCCTGCTACACAATTTAGCCAAGCATTGAATATTTTAAAACAAGGATTTGCAAACTTAATTGCATCATAAGCAAAAGGACTTGAAATGCTTCAAAATCACTTAAGATATTTATTACAGCATTCAGACGTTTGTTTCGAAATGCCTAAAGATGGCTGTTATATCGAAGTCAAAGATGCTGCAACACATCAATCATTAGCATGGGTAAAAGCTTACAATCGTGAGGCTGTAGAGGACGTTATTACGCGTTCACAAACAGCACAAACGACTTGGAAAGCTCATACAGCATTACAGCGCGCGGATATACTTTGGAATTGGTATAAATTAATCATAGAGAATCAAGAGCATTTAGCGCAGATATTAACTGCTGAACAAGGCAAACCTTTGGCAGAGGCACGAGGTGAAATTGCTTATGCAGCATCGTTTATTCGATGGTTTGCAGAGCAAGCGCGCCGTATTGACGGTAATGTGCTTACACCAACGCAATCACATCAACGTTTATTGGTTATTAAACAGGCTATTGGTGTGACTGTAGCAATAACTCCTTGGAATTTTCCAGCAGCAATGATTACACGAAAAGCAGCTCCTGCTTTAGCCGCAGGTTGCTCTATGATCGTGAAGCCTGCTGAGCAAACGCCTTTAACTGCCTATGCTTTGGAAGTTTTAGCAGTTCAGGCAGGTTTACCACAAGATGTATTACTTCATATCAGTGGTGATGCGATTGAAGTTGGTAAAATGCTGTGTGAAAGTGCCACTGTAAAAAAACTCAGTTTTACAGGTTCGACACAAGTGGGGCGTATTTTAATGCAACAATGCGCACCAACAATTAAAAAACTGTCCCTTGAATTAGGCGGCAACGCCCCAGTTCTGGTTTTTGATGATGCAAATCTTGAACAAGCTGTTCAAGGTATTATGCAGAGCAAATTTCGTAATAGTGGTCAAACTTGTGTGTGCGCAAATCGTATTTATGTACAAGATGGGATATATGATCAATTGGCTGAAAAATTAACTGAAGCTGTCGCAAAGTTAAAAGTTGGTGATGGTCGCCTTGAGGGTTCATCCCAAGGTCCATTGATTGATGAGAAAGCTGTTGCTAAGGTGCAATCTCATATTCAGGATGCAGTCAGTAAAGGTGCCAAGATAAAAGTGGGTGGGCAACGTTCAAGTATAGGTGGAACTTTTTTTGAACCTACCGTTTTGACTGAAGTGACTCAGGATATGGATGTAGCAAAGGAGGAAACCTTTGGTCCTTTAGCGCCATTGTTCCGCTTTAGTCATGAAGAACAAGCTGTGGCGATGGCGAATGATACTGAGTTTGGATTAGCAAGTTACTTATTTACGCAGAATACTGCACGTCAATGGCGTGTGGGTGAAGCACTTGAGTACGGTATGGTCGGGATAAATACGGGTCTTATTTCAAATGAAGTTGCACCATTTGGTGGGATTAAGCAATCAGGTTTGGGACGTGAAGGTTCTCAGTTTGGGATTGATGAATACCTCGAAATGAAATATCTCTGTGTAGATTTATCGGTATAAGCAATTTTTATAGTGAATCTCTTTCATAAATCAAAAAATGATTATGTTGAACCAATTACATGGGTTTCGATTTATTCCAAGTCATGACTTGGAATAATCCCAACTTAAAGCAAATACAAATTGAAATCATGGACTCTATAAATTTTTGTGTCCACATCATATATAAAATCATCACGATAAAGAACAAATCACACTAATTTTCATATGACCATTGTTTGCAATCAACTCTTGTTCAGCTGTAGCAATGAGACGAAAGTAAGTGTCCATCTTTTTATCAGTCATTTTTTTTCTTTAAAAATTGAATTCAATTTGGTTTGATTTTAAAAAGAGATCAAGCCAATAGCACTTATTTCTTAATTACATTTTTGCAATACACTAAAGCTTAATAGGTCTAGAAAAATGATCAGTGATTATGAAAGAATAGCATCTTTCATGTGATATATATCTAATTGATCATGCTTATGCACTATTCAGTTAATATTATTTGATATGAAAATTAGAATTTTATTTCTAAAGGGTTGAGATTATAAATATTTTTATTAACTACCACTTACGGTATCTTAATTTAGAATCACAACAATAAAACTTAAAAACTCTCATCAAAATTCAAAAATTAAGGATTAATTCATGAGTAAAATTGAATCTAGCCCTAAATTAGGGACTTTAAGCGCAGATTGTGTAAGAAATTTTACTGTCCATTTTAGACGGCCATATGAAATTGGTCGACCTTCTGATCGATATCATGGAGAGTTTGGGTTTGATTGGGTGCGTGATGAATATATCTATCCTTTGCTTAATATAGAAGGGAAAAAAGATACGGTTCTAATCGTTCCCAACTACAGTTCACTTTATAAAGTTATGTATAGTAATATGGATAGTACTTATCATCTTAAAGATAATTTTTCATATTTCCCATCTTGGCTTTATTTTTTTGCTTCAAATTATAAAGGAATATATGGCAGTGAGGAAATAAATAAAGATGGTGTATGTTTAGATATAGAAATTCATCAGCAATTTACTGACAAAAATGACCCAGGACTGATTGATGAAAAAGAACCTCTGACAGATAATGGAACTATTCTAAAGTTTCAGGCTTCGAGTAAGTTCATCACACTATCAACATTTGATAATAATCAAAATGCTCAGACAGTATTTGAAAATGGAAATAGTATTGAATATAAACCCTTATGTGAACCTTTAAGTAGCTTTATCAACACAAAACGAGAATTTAAAAAACTAGATGCTCGTGAAGACATAACAACAGTTAATGGTGAAACTGTTAAAAAAATTGTAGAAACCAATAGATATAGTTATAAAAAAAATAATGCAATTACAATTCGTTGTTCGGGTGCAGTATTAAAAAAGAATGAATACATTAAAGTTATCGCATCACGAAATGGATGTCCGGATAAAGAGGTTGGGGTTATATATATTGGTCAAAATTCTGCGATCAGCGTCATTAGTATGGTTGAAGTTGATGTTAAAGTTAAAGGAGAAATTTTAGAAAAACCCAAAAACTATGAGTGGGAACTTAAAAACAGATATTTTAATCAATCTCTGATGGTATTTAAGGTTGTGAAAAGAGAGCTTTTTGATTTAGATTTATTGTCAAAAACAGACCCAGAAGTCCGAAGTTTTGTAAAAAAATGGTGGGAAGATGAGATAAAGAGTAAATATGGCATCAAATATTTGGAAAATATAACTGGTGAAAATGAAATTAAGGAAAATAATTTAAAAAGAAAGAAAAAGTTTAATCTAACTGAGGCTATTTATACAGAGTTTATTAGAGAGTTAAAAGAACTCTATTGGCGTAAAATGTGGGTAGAATTACGATCGCCATATAGTGATTTAGAAAGAAGAACATTTATTTTTTTCACACCGATTCGTATGAGAGCTGTACCACCTGAAAATCGAAATGATAACTGGGGTGGAATCTCAGGAAGTGCAAGTTTTAAAGCTTATCCAAGTCTAAACTATTTTAAAGGAGAACTTTCTAGTCAAGATGAATTTGATAATGCTATTGTTTTCTTTAAAGATGGTGTTGAACAAGGCTTTTTGGAAACGTATGCCCATGAGCTTGGTCATGCATTAGGATTAACGCATATTTTTGAATATGGGGAATTATTTGAATCGTATCAGGGGTATACAGATAATTTAATGGATTATGACTACACCACAAGTAATGCTATATCTAAGTTTAAAAATAGAGTAAATATATTATCTAAATATCAAATTGATAATATTCGTCTAAATCAACGTATTACAGGTATATTATGGATTTGGGTCGGAAAAGAGGCTAATTATTGAATTGTAAAGAAACACAGACAGGCTTATTTTCCTCATAAGCCTGTTTTAAATTAGTTTGATTTATTCCATATCATATTTCTAGTAGGTCTCCTTCATAAGTAAAGAATCTTTATTTTGAAGGACTCATATGGATATTGAAAGTTGCTTATTCCTTATGGAGAAGGCTAGGATGAGGAGATTTTTATGTTGATTTATATTTTTGAAAAAGAAATTTTTAAAGAAGTCTAATTATCGTTTAATGCTTTGGTATATTGGGTTGAAGTTTTATATTTTTAATTAGGTTGATTAAGGTTTGCTTTTATATTTTAGACTGTATTGGTGCAAGGATTGTCTTTGGGTGAAAAATTAATAGCTTAATTATTATTTAATTGTTATTTTTGAGTTTTAAAAAAATTGAGTTGTTATATCTTATGTGGATTTTGATTTATTTTTTAAAATATATTATATTTTTAACAAGAAAAATTAAGCTTTTATTTTTCATATTAATGCCATCAATTCTTCTAATCGGATGTGTACTTACGCCAAAAAATAAATCTAAGCCTATAAACTTTCATGAAAGTTTAACACTAATTTCGAAGAAAAATAATGTATGTAATCTCGCGATTGCTGTAATAAAGAATAAGAAAATTGTTGCATTGGATTCTGCCAACGGATGTTCCAAACCGTCTAAACAAGATACCGAAAGTATTTTTCAAGCAGCTTCACTCAGTAAACCTGTTTTTGCTTATGTCGTTATGAAATTGGTTGACGAAGGTAAATTGGAACTTGATGCGCCATTAACCCAATATTTAGTTCAAGGCTATCGGCATCAACATGATCCTTTGAAAAAACAACCTTATGATCTGGTCACTGATCCTCGCCTTCAAATGATCACTGCTCGGATGGTATTAAATCATACTTCTGGTTTACCGAATTGGGCATCAGGACCCTTAAAGTTTAATGCAACACCTGGCGAAAAATGGATGTACTCAGGGGAAGGTTTTATACTGTTACAGCGCGCTGTTGAAAATGTGACTGGTATGCCATTAGATCAAGTCATGAAAGATAAAGTATTTAACAGGCTTGGTATGGTACATAGCAGTTTTGTTTGGAATACTGACATTGAGAAAAAGCTTCTCATCGGAACTAAGTCTAATGCTCAGCCACGAAACATTATAAAACTTACTGAGCCTGTTTCTGCATTTTCTCTATATACCACAGCAGAAGATTATGGAAAATTCTTAGAAGCAGTATTAAATGATGCCAAATTACTTCAAGCAATCACTCAATCAACTGTAATGGTCGAGCCTAAACTTAATCTAAGTTGGGGCTTAGGATGGGGTGTCGAAAAAAACCAGAAAAACACTTACATATGGCATTGGGGAAATAATCCCGGCTATCGATCTTTTGTTTTTGCTTCTGTACAAACGGGGGATGGGTTTGTATTTTTGACCAATAGTGAAAATGGCTTATATTTAGCCCAACCAATTACAGATATGATTTTGCCAGATCAGCATAAGGTATTTGAATTCACGATGCTTAAAAGTGATATCGTTAATATTTTATGTAATTCAGTGCGTATATGCTTTTAGCAATTGTAATCAGAGTTTGAGTCACATATAGTCAAACCGCCTGATTATTCATACAAGTGATTTGGATGATTCATTTATTTTGTACTTATGAATCATAAACAGTCTTGCTATCACGAGGCGACATGGATGTCGCCATGTTGAGCGGGGGTATTAGGATGTACCCCTCGCTCAACGGAAGATTTTTGTTACTTTTCATCTCTGAAAAGTAAAGTATCGCCTACGCAAAACAATTTAAACTTTAGAGCTAAAGCGTGGCAGTGCAAGCTTTATATCATCAAACAATATATTGATCGCTTTAATTTTATGATCAAGAGAAATGATATTCTACTGTATTAATTTTTCAACAGATTGACTATATTTAACGCTATAATTGAACAATAAAAATAGCGGAGTGTGATAAAAAATAAGTGATAAAAATCTTTCTTGGATAAACACTTACTTGTGCAATTTTTAAGGCTAAACCCATATTAATTATAAACAAGGCTTATTTTTCCTCATAAGCCTGTTTTAAATTAGTTTGATTTATCCCAAGTCATTATTTTAAATAATCCAAACATAAAGCAAATCCAAATTGGAATTAAAATGACGGACTCTTTAAAGCCTTGTGTCCACATGATATATAAAATCATCACGATAAAAGTCAGGACGAGATAATTACTGAAAGGCGAAAATAACGCAGGGAATTTAGTCTGAGTACCTTCTATCTGAGCTATTTTTTTAAACTTTAAATGGGTAAAACTGATAATTGCCCAATTTAAAACCAACGCAGCAACAGCCATATACATAAGATGGCTCAATGCTTGTTCTGGTATAAAATAATTCAGCAAAACGCAACCAAAAATAAGGACAGAAGAGAATACCACCGCAGGCACGGGTACGCCTTGTTGCGTTACTTTGGCAAAAATCGTAGGTGCATTGCCTTGAATAGCAAGTCCGTGGAGCATACGGCTATTGGCGTACATACCACTGTTATAAACAGAAAGTGCCGCGGTCAAAATAATAAAATTGAGCAGATGAGCTGCCCATTCAATACCAAGCTGACTAAAAATCATCACAAATGGACTTTTGTCCAAACCACCTAAATCAAGTTGATTCCATGGAATCAAAGACATGATGATGGCAAGAGAAGCGATATAGAAGATTAGGATTCTAAAAATGACTTGATTGATGGCTTTAGGAATACTTTTCTCAGGATTTTCTGCTTCAGCAGCAGTCATACCAATCAATTCAATACCACCAAAGGCAAACATTAAAAAGGCAAGCATATAAAATAACCCTGAAAATCCATGCGGGAAAAACCCGCCGTGTTGCCATAGGTTATTAAAACTTGCTGTTGAATCTGCGCCTGCTGTAAGTAATAAGTATAATCCAAACACAATCATTGAAATGACGGCAGTCACTTTGATAATGGCTAACCAAAATTCAGATTCCCCATAAAACTTAACATTGCCTAAATTAAAGCCTGTAACCACGATAAAGAAAAATAGAGTGGATACCCATGCAGGTATATGTGGCCACCAATAATGGATGTATTTGGCGATTGCGGTGAGTTCAGTCATCGCGACTAAAATATAGACGACCCAATAATTCCAGCCAGATAAAAAGCCTGGAAATCTTCCCCAATATTTCTGTGAAAAATAACTAAAAGAACCAGCCACTGGTTCTTCTACAATCATTTCCCCCATTTGACGCATAATTAAAAATGCAATCAAACCCACGATGGCATAGCCCAAAATAATCGAAGGTCCAGCAGATTGGATGACTTGTGCAGAACCTAAAAATAGTCCAGTACCCACAGCGCCGCCCATAGCGATCAATTGGATATGACGATTTTTAAGTCCACGTTTTAATTGGGGAGAAGATTGGTTCAAAATACAATGCGCTGACTAAAAACGGGTATTGTAATAGATTGACTATGGATCGCCTAGTTTGAAATGACGATTAAAACAGTGACTTGAAATAATTCTAGAAACGCTGATGATAGAAAAGAACATGTTTAAAGATTTAACCGAGCTGATTAGAAGTGTCTTGTACTTTAGTGTCTAAAGTTAAAACATAACAATGATCGATGATTTCTTTATTTTTATTGAAATAGATCTCTTGGGTTAGTCAAAATTTGAGCAGAAACGACCTTTGATTTATAAGGTATTGCATAAAATTAAAATGATTAAAAAACCTACTTTCGTAGGCGTTCTAATGAGTTAAATGGAACATTTAAATTAAAATGTTCCACATGGGACTAAGCGCTTTCGACCTTTGATTTCGCACCCAACTTAGAATAACTCATCTAACAATATGTAATAACGAATTTTGTCATAGTCTGGCGTCATACCTAGTTCATCAAATAATATGTCAGGGTTAAAGTCAGGATAAGCAATACCAGAGTAAACACCAGAAAAGTTATGCTTCAAGCTACGATAACACAGGGCAATATCTTGATAACGATCAGCGATACCGCTTCGACCTAAATCAATTAGTGCACTAATATTTTCTTGATCAATAAAAATATTGGGTAAACAAAAATCTCCATGTGAAAAAACTAAATCTTCTTTAGGACGATGCTCATTTAGCCAAGATAAAAGCGCTTCAGGAGATTGAAAACCAGAATCTCCATAGGTACCTACTTCCGCATCCTCAATACTATATTTTTTATGAAGTACATTTTGCTCAGCAATTTTGAGTTTATGGTTTAAAGATAGGTCATAAGGGCAGTTTTGAATGGGTACTGCCCATAACATTTTTAAACATTGGGCTAAAATTTTGACCAACTGTTGAGGATGACTGAGCCAGTAATCTGAACATGCGAATTCACCTTTTGCACGGCTCATCAATAAATAGCTAAATTCTTGTTCTTGAATGGACAGAAGAACTTCAGGTACAGGTAACTTATTGGCTAACCAGCCTAACATGGTATGTTCATGATTAGATTCAGCTTGATGCGCTTCTACTTTTAACACCATGTCTTCATAGAGCAGAATATTGGCATTGGACATCCCAATTTCATCAATCTTTGCTTGTTTCTGTCCTATTTGTTCTTGAATACTTAGAGGTAGTTTTTCATATTCAATTGGCATACTTGTTTCCACTTAAATATATACTTTCGATGAATTTAATTTTCATACTAACTGGATTAGGTTGTAAATGTTAATTAAATTATGACTTGTATGTGTGATTAGGGGCTGTAGACATTTCATAAATGGCTTGCGTTGTAGGTTAAAATTAAGCAGGCATGAGGAGTGTACTCCGCAAGGAAATGAAGAGAATAGCGAGCTATTTTTGAGTTTCATAACGTAGCCTGAGATAATTTTAACTACAACCCTGAGCAAGAACAAAGCACTGCTTTGTTTGCAGCGCAAGGCGCAGCGGGGACTAGCGTGTTTTGTGTCGCTTCGTCGTTCCCTTGCGAAACAGTGTTTCTCATCATTTAGAATGACTAAATTTCGTATTTCGCGCCTAGAATCGCCTAAAAAATACCTAGTCGCAAACATAGACGAATTGTCCACAGACCCTAAAGTATTTTTTAGAAAAATCAATTAGCTTTTGACGATGCAATATACAAAGTCTAAGTAGATCTGTTAATTGTTTAGGGGGACGACGGACACATACACGTACATAAGTGCAGCTACATATATTGGATATATAGCTGTAATAATAAAAAATCTCCGTCCTGATTGAGAACAGGATCACCTCAAAAAAACACCAAAATAACATCAAAGTAGCGATGAAATGCGCTTATTCAAATCGTTCAGTTACTCGATGATTTAATTTTTACAGGAACAGGTAAATGCAGCACCACTTGTGCATCCTCAACAACATCTAAGCGTAAGATGGTGGATGCATCTAATTCATTTAATAACTGACTTAGTGGTCCGCCATGACGAATCAATTTAACATGTTTTGGCAAGAGTTTTTGAGTGAATGAAAGTGTGTTGGTCAAAACCTGAGTTTGCTGCCATTGATGATCAACTTGATGCAACATCGTTGTTTTACTGATTCGAGATTCTGGTTTTAGTTTCTTTAATTTCGGTGTTGTTGTCGTTAAACTAAGATCTGGTTGACCTATAGTATCTTTGAGATGTGCATGGATTGTCGATGTATTGATATTGACATGAATTTCAGTCAGCCATTTAGGAAGTTGATAGCCATGTACTCCTCTGATACGTGCAATTTCAGTATCTACAGGGAGCGCGACAACATGAGCATAGAAATGGTGTTGACGCATGGAACGGAATAATTCTAAGGCATGTGAACCTTTTGCTTGTGGTTGGCGTACAACAATTGCGACTGAAACTTCGTTATATGGGTCATTATCACAAACATCATAATGGAAAAATGTCAGTGCCACTAAGCCATAACCAGGGAGTGCTTGCAGTGGCTCTAATGGTTGTGGAAGTTTATTTCTGAGTTGTCGAATGGGTGCCAACATTAAAAGTTGAACATTTGAACTCTTATAATAGAAATTCGGTGCCCAAACCAGTCCGACTCTTGATGCTATTTGCTTCTTAGGAATTTTTCGAAAAAAATCGATATTTCCAACAGTAGTGTCTTGAGCGACTTGATCCAAATCGGGATTCATCCTAAAGCGATCATAATATCCACCTGATGGGACTTTGACCTTATATTGTCCAAATTCAACTTCAGTAAACTGCTTATCAGTATTCATTTTAGTTAACCTTTACATGGGAAGCAGGACTAAACCATATGGATTGAGTGGCTTAGAGCTCGATGTAATCACTATAAGTTTGAAGTGGACTTTAAGGTCAAGTCGAAAAATATAACAAATAAATATGCTTGGGAAGCATGTTGCAAGATTGTAAGATGGAGACCTTTTTTAAAACTGGAATTTAAAAATAAAATGATAGCGATCAAGGCTCAAACATAAAACCGTTATTTTCAACTGATTTTTTATTTACATTTTTGCTATCAGGCGATAACTAAAAGTGTTGACCATCAAGTTTACTTTAATCTTAGTATTGAAATGTAATCCAACAATTCATTTCCAATGGGAATGGGATTTGTACACATTGATTAAAACATAGATCAATAATTGAAATGTAAATCTCAAACGGGAGAAATAAACATGGCATATGTTACGACAAAAGATGGTGTGGAAATTTTCTATAAAGATTGGGGACCGAAAGATGCACAAGTTTTGTTTTTTCATCACGGATGGCCGCTTAGCTCGGATGATTGGGATGCACAATTATTGTTCTTTTTAAATGAAGGCTTCCGAGTCGTTGCCCATGACCGTCGAGGACATGGGCGATCAAGTCAGGTTTGGGATGGACATGATATGGATCATTATGCGGATGATGTCGCAGAAGTGGTTAAGCATTTGGGAATTAAAAATGCTGTGCATATCGGACATTCGACTGGCGGGGGTGAAGTTGTACATTACATAGCACGACATGGAGAGGAGAATGTTGCTAAAGCCGTCTTGGTCAGTGCAGTACCACCATTAATGTTAAAAACAGAAAATAATCCAAACGGTTTAGCTAAAGAAGTTTTTGATGATTTACAAAGTCAGTTATTTAAAAACCGTGCGCAGTTTTATTACGATTTACCAGCCGGTCCTTTCTACGGATTTAATCGTCCAAATAGCAAAAGGTTAGAGCCTGTGATTTTAAATTGGTGGCGTCAAGGTATGATGGGAGGTGCAAAAGCACACTATGATGGCATCGTGGCTTTTTCCCAAACTGACTTTACGGAAGACCTTAAAAAAATTTCAGTGCCAGTTTTGGTCATGCATGGCGATGATGATCAGATCGTACCCTATGAAAACTCAGGTGTTCTTTCTGCGAAACTTGTTCAAAATGGTACATTAAAAACTTATGAAGGTTACTCACATGGCATGTTGACCATTAATGCTGATGTGATCAATCCAGATCTTTTAGCATTTATTCGTGCTTAATCAAATCGACATGAATTTAAAATAGAGGCAGTGATGTCTCTATTTTTTGCTCGGTTGATGTAGTAAGGAGAAGAATAATCTCATCTAAAATTTAATTTAAGTATTTGAAATCATTTTTAATTTAATTTTTAGTCTGATTTTTAAGTGTATTATTTAATATATTAAATTTCATTGATAAAAACACACAATATTTGATCTCAATTTTGCGGCTCGTAATACAATAAAAAGGAAGTATTAATGTATGCTTTGTTTATTTTTTGTTCATATTGGGGCATTCAGTTATTTGCTAAGAAATAGCATGATTTTTATACATTAATAAGTAATCTATTCAATTCATTGAGCTTTTTAACTTGTTTATTAAAACTTCAATCTAAAGTCAAAATCACTTGAATTATGCTTGTTTACAGCTCAGTTACAAAAAAATAATAATTTAATTAAAACTGAAAAATCAATTTAATGATTATTTAAGATATTAAAAAATATAAATAAATAATTGATCTCAAAAATTGATAGTTTTGCTAGGAATCGTATCTCTTTCTTTAAAAAGTGTGACATTGTTTACATTTTTGTCTGAGTGTGCATAATACACATCGACCAACACTAATCATTTTTGTTTGTATAGGACACTTGGTATGAAAAAGATTTTTTTAGCGGCATCAGTTGCAGTTTTAGGGGTTTCTAGTGCTTTTGCAGCAGATGGTACAATTACAATTAACGGTTTAGTTACTGATAAAACTTGTGACATCGTTACACCACAAGGTAAAGACTTTACAGTAAGCCTTCCAACTGTATCTAAGCAAACACTTGCTAAAACAGGTGATGTTGCTGGTCGTACTCCTTTCACAATCAACTTAGCAAACTGTTCAGAAGGTAAAGTTGCAACTTACTTCGAACCAGGTTCAACTGTTGACTTCGGTACTGGTCGTTTAAACAACCAAAATGCTACTGCGAACGGTGCTAAAAACGTTCAAGTTCAACTTTTAGGTTCTAACAACCAATTCATTCCAGTACTTGCTGCTGGTGCTTCTGGTGCGCAAACGAACTCTCAATGGGTAGACGTTGCTGATAAAGGTTCAGCTGATCTTAACTACTATGCTGAATACTATGCAACTGACGCTTCTGCTGCTGGTAAAGTTACAACTTCAGTTCAATATACTATTATCTATCAATAATTTTTATTGAATTGTGCAGAGCTAAAGTGGGTCAGCCCACTTAGCTCTTTTACTTTATTTTAGGTAGAGATAATCGTTATGTTCTTGAATCATTCCTTTTTTAAAAAAGGTTTACTGGCACTTTTAATTCCGTTTGGTGCAGCAAATGCTGAAATCATTATTCATGGTACTCGTGTGATTTATCCATCTGATTCACGTGAAATTACCTTACAAGTGAGTAATAACGGAAATAATCCTGCATTGGTTCAAGCATGGATTGATGAGGGTGATGCTAAATCTACACCTGATCAATCAAAAGCACCTTTTATGATTGCACCACCGATTTCACGGGTGGAAGCAAAAAAAGGACAGTCTTTACGTATTAGCAGTATGCCTAAAGCAAATGAATTAAGTAAAACTCAAGAAACGTTGTTTTGGTTGAATATTTTGGATATTCCACCGAAGCCTTCCGCCAAAGATCAAAATGTTGTACCAGAGAACTTTTTACAACTCGCGATTCGTTCACGTATTAAGTTTTTCTATCGTCCGAGCGGAATTAAAGAAGATGCTGCTTTAGCACCTGAAAAGTTGCAATGGAGCAGTAATGGGACACAGTTGGCAATTAAAAACCCGACGCCATTTTATATTACCTTGACTTCGATTATGCAAGATCAGTCAGGTAAACGCGTTGATTTACTTGCTGAAGGTTTAATGTTGAAACCGTTTTCTGATGGAACTGTGAACTTAAAAGGTTCGAATGTCGCAAAAATGACTTTCACCACAATCAATGATTATGGTGGTCGTGTAGAGCGCAATATTAAATTGCCTTAAATTGGCAAGGCTTTAAATTTCACTGTGATGCGTCATTTAAAGCACCTTTGAATAATGATGAAACACCTTTAATCATTCCATTTAACTGAGAGTAAGCGAATTAAAAACCTATTCATTTGTCAATAGGCAGACTTCTTTATGCAAAAAAATGAACAAAGCTATAAGTGGATCAAGCGACATATTCGTTATTATGTGGCTTGTGGCGTGATTACACTTAGCATTCCAGCTCTAGTTAATGCAACTGAAACTGACTTAGACGGGACAGAACAGTCTCCGACTGCTGCAGAAGCAGAATTTGATTCGGCTTTTTTAATTGGCGACGCTAAAAAGATTGATGTGAATCGTTTTAAATATGGTAATCCTGTTTTACCTGGCGATTACAATGTCGATATTTATGTCAATGGAAATTGGTTTGGCAAACACCGTATGGTGTTTAAAGCCACTGAAAATAATCAAAATGCCTATACCTGCTTTAACTCAAGCCAACTTTTAGAATATGGCGTTAAAGCAGAAGTATTAAAAAAAGGCGAAAGCACTTATCCAATTGGATGTCAGAAAATTGAACAGTGGGTAGAAGATTCGTTTTATGAATTTGATACCTCACGTTTACGTGTTGACATCTCTATTCCACAAGTGGCTATGCAAAAAAATGCACAAGGCTATGTTGACCCAAGTGTTTGGGATCGTGGCATTAATGCTGCATTTCTTTCTTATAATGCCAGTGCCTACAAAACTTTTAATAAATTGCAGGGTGGTGAAGAAACCACCAATGCCTTTACTTCAGTAACTGCTGGGGCAAATTTAGCGGGTTGGCAATTTCGTCACAATGGTCAATGGCAGTGGCAAGATCGAACAACGGTTGATCATACTTCTAAATCAAGTTATGACGCGATCAGCACTTATGTTCAACGTGCGTTTCCTCAATACAGAGGTGTATTGACCTTAGGTGAAAGCTTCACTGATGGTGAAATCTTTGATTCATACGGCTATCGTGGTGTCGATTTCTCCAGTGATGACCGTATGCTTCCAAACAGCATGATTGGTTATGCACCACGTATTCGCGGCAACGCAAAAACCAATGCAAAAGTCGAAGTACGTCAACAAGGTCAACTTATTTATCAAACGACGGTAGCGCCGGGTAGTTTTGAGATTAATGACCTCTATCCTACAGGTTTTGGTGGTGAGCTAGAGGTTTCTATTTTAGAAGCCAATGGTGAAGTTCAGCGTTATTCGATTCCTTATGCATCTGTTGTACAAATGCTACGTCCGGGAATGAGCCGTTATTCTGTTTCAATGGGGCAATTCCGTGATAAAGATATCGACCTTGATCCATTTATCGTACAGGGTAAATATCAACGCGGGGTCAACAACTCAATTACAGCGTATGGTGGTGTACAGTTCTCTGAAGATTATTCAGCTGTGACACTAGGAAGTGCATTTGCTACACCGATTGGTGCAGTCGCACTCGATGTGACACACTCTCAAGCTGATTTTGAGCGCCGTAAAAGTGAAAGTGGGCAAAGTTTCCGAATCAGCTACAGTAAGTTGATTACCCCTACAGATACCAATTTAACTTTGGCGGCTTATCGATACTCTACTGAAAACTTCTATAAGTTACGTGATGCTATCTTAGTTCAAGATTTAGACAAGAAAGGCATCAGTTCTACGCATGTTGGCAAACAGCGTAGTGAATTTCAGATCACGTTAAATCAAGGACTTCCAGAAGGCTGGGGGAACATGTACGTGACAGGTTCATGGGTAGATTATTGGAATCGTCAAGAAACGACACGTCAATATCAGGTCGGTTATAGCAATTCTTACCGTGGTTTGACTTATGGCTTGTCAGCGATCAATCGTAATATCGAAAATAAAGCCACAAAAGTAACCAGTAATGATACTGAGTATATGCTGACATTGTCATTACCGTTGTCGTTTAAGAAAAGCTCAGCCAACTTAAACTCAATCATGACGCAAGATAATGCGACAGTGGGTGTGAGTGGTGTGGTTGGTGATCGCTTTAACTATGGTACGTCTGTATCGACGCGTTATGGCGACAATCCAAGTGCTAACTTGAATGCACAGTATCGTACAAACTATGCAACTGTAGGTGGTTCTTATAGTGTTGCTGATGGTTATGAACAAGCGATGTTGACAGCACGTGGTAATATTGTTGCACATCCTCAAGGCGTATTGTTTGGACCTGATCAAGGTCAAACTATGGTCTTGGTTTATGCTCCTGAAGCAGCGGGTGCAAAAGTCAATAATGCGACCGGTTTAAGTATCAATAAATCAGGTTATGCCGTTATTCCATATGTGACACCTTATCGTTTAAATGACATTACACTTGACCCTGAAGGTATGTCTGCGGATGTTGAGTTGGATGGTACCAGCCAACGTATCGCTCCTTATGCAGGTTCAATTTCACAAGTCAGTTTTGTGACTAAACTGGGTAAGGCAATTTATATTCACAGTATGAAAGAGAATGGTGACACGCTACCTTTTGCAGCAGAAGTATATGATACAAAAGGTGAAAATGTCGGTATGGTTGCGCAGGGCAGTATGGTTTACTTGAGAACCAATACCACGGCAGATACAGTAACGGTTAAATGGGGCGAAAATGCCGATGAGCAATGTCGCATTCAGTATGATGTTTCGGCGCAAGCAGCAGACAAAAAGCAAACCATGATCATGGCGGAAGGTGTGTGTCAATGAACTATAAAGTTTTAAACAGTGTATTCCTGCTTTTAGCTGGAGCAGTCAGTTCAGGGGCTTATGCTGCTTGTATACCTGATCGAGGGTTCTCAACAGTAGATGTCAGTATGGCAGTAGGACGTGTGGTTGTTCGACCAAGCGATGCTGTTGGCAAAGTTTTGAAAAAAGCGTCCTTTCCAATCAAACCGAATGGGTCAACCTATAGTTGTGGCAGTTCTGGTACGCTTGAGGCAGTTCATACTCAAAATTATTCATTGAGCCCTATCGGTAATTCTGTTTTTAATACCAATATTGATGGTATTGGTATCCGTTTATATCGAGAAGCACCGTCAGCTCCAGGTTTTGCTGATTATTATCCTTACCGACGTACTGCAACGGGTAGACGTGTTTTGGCTGAAGGTTTTTTTATTGTTGAAATTGTAAAAACTGGAACTTCTACAGGCTCGGGTGCACTGGTTCCGGGTACATATAGTAGCTATCGTTCAGCAGATCGCCCAAACCCACCTTGGTTAACCAGTACAGTTTATGGCAATGCCATTACCATTGCTTCGTCTTCATGTGAAATATTAGGTAATATCAATAAAACGGTAAATCTTCCAACCGTGAATAAAGCTGATTTCAAAGGTGTTGGTTCTACCCAAGGCGAACAAGCATTTGACCTGAACATTTTATGTAATGGCGGTAAAAATCCAACAGGTTATGAAGAAACCAATAAGATTAGCCTAAGTTTTGATTATGATGCGGTGAGTAGTAGTATGCAAAATGTCCTTGCCAATACTAACGCTACTGGAACCAGTGCTTCAGGTGTGGGCGTACAATTGCAGTCTCAATATAAAAATGCCAATCGTGTGATTGCTAAAAATGACAAGCTGGAATTGGGTACTTTAAAGTCAAATGACAACATTCAATACAATGTTCCAATGACTGCACGTTACTATCAAACAGCAACCAAAGTGACCCCCGGAAAAGTCCGAGCTATGGCAACCGTCACAATTGAATATGATTAATTGAAGTAAATCATATTTTACTTCAATTATTTTTTTATTTATCCACTGGATAATCTTGTATTAATAATGAGGTTATGTAATTAATTAACTACACCATTTCTTTAAAGGGGATTGAGATGGAGTTAATTAAAAAATTAGCCTTTTTATTAATAACATTTAGTATATCGATTTTAAGTTTAAATGCATCTGCTGAGGAGATCATGTTTTACGGGGATATAGTAGAATTTACCTGTGAAAGAGATTCAAATAATTCAAATTGCAAAATGATTGATAGCACTGTTGAAGCGATTAAAAGCAAAGCAAACGTTGATAGCCTTAGCTTTAACAGCTTGATTGAAAAGCAAGGCAATAGCATGGTTCACCTCAATATAGAAGATTTAGAAAGTGATCTACATAAAATATTGGTTGTGGATTATTACTAAATAGAAATTATGTTAATTGCATCACGTTTATTTTAATATTTATATTATGTTTGGCTTTAAATATGGTTTAGTTTTTAATTAGATTATATTTAAAGCGCTTTTTAATATATTTGTTGAAGTAAACATTATTGAATCGGTGGAACTATTCTTTTTAAAATATCCATAAAAGTTTTTAAAATAATATTAACATTTTTTCCTTTATGTGTAATAAGACATATAGGTGTACTATAATGCATAACATTTTGCATAATAGGTTTCATAAAGCCATCTACGACCCATTTTCTCGCATAGTGATCGGGTAAAAAACCAATAAATTTACCAGTCAGTATAAGAAAAGCGATTCCTTCTCGATCACTTGCAGTAGCAGAACAGTTTAATAACTGATGTAACTTCATTGCTTCTGGGCTGATGGCATAGTTTGGAAGCACTGTATTCCATTGCTTGAGGTCTTTTGGGTTGATTTTACCTGTGTGGTTGAATAAAGGATGATTTTCCCCACAATATAAAAATGAGTTTTCTTGATATAAATGAAAGTAATCCAATCCTGACAGTGGACTGACCAAGGGAATGGCACCTGCATGTAAACGGTTATCTAAAACACGACATTCGATATCGGACAATGTACTCATGCTGATATTGATCACCACTTCAGAATTTTCTTCAGCGAGTTGCGCCAAAGATTTGGTGATATAAGCACTTTGCATGGTGACCAGATTATTAATGATCCCGATGTTGAATTCACCTTTCAATTGATTGTGCATTTGATTGATTTTGGCACGAAAGTCTTCAATCGAGGCGGTCAACATTTCAATATATTGTAAAACCTCACGCCCTTCATCGGTGAGTGCAAAGCCTGCTCGCCCTCGTTGGCAAAGCCGAATACCTAAACGATTTTCAAGATCACTCATATGTAAACTAATCGCAGATCGGCTAATGCCAAGGATACTTTCGGCAGCTGTAAAGCTGTGGCAATCGCATACTGTTTTAAAAATTTTAAGCAACTTTATATCAAAATCAGTCACTTGGTTTAATTTTTTCGGTTTCATTTAGTTTTACTTTTTTATATCTAAACTCAAGATAATTTGAATTTATCAAAACTATATCGCTTTGTACACTCAAGACATAACCCTAAAACAAGAAGAGTGATTATGTTTGAGATCGATACATCAACTGACCGTGACTATGCAACGGAAGCAAGTCAATCCAATACGCAGATGAATTTGAACTATCAAGCTTACTGGATGCCGTTTTCTGCAAATCGTAATTTTCATCAAGACCCACGTATGATCGTTGGGGCACAAGGATCGTATTTAATTGATAGCCATGGGCGTGAAATTTATGACTCATTGTCAGGTTTATGGACCTGTGGTGCAGGGCATACGAGAACTGAAATTCAACAGGCAGTCAGTCAACAGTTGGCGAAATTGGATTATTCACCGGCGTTCCAGTTTGGTCATCCTCTGGCTTTTCAATTGGCTGAAAAAATTATTCAGCATATGCCTGAAAAACTACAACATGTTTTCTTTACTGATTCAGGTTCAGAATCCGCAGATACCGCGATCAAAATGGCACGCGCGTATTGGCGAATTCAAGGAAAACCAAGTAAGACCAAATTGATTGGTCGAGCACGTGGTTATCATGGAGTAAACGTTGCAGGTACCAGTTTAGGTGGCATTGGTGGGAACCGCAAAATGTTTGGGCAATTGATGGATGTTGATCATTTGCCTCATACTTTACAATCCCATTTGAGCTTCACCAAAGGCTGTGCAGAAACTGGTGGCGTAGCGTTGGCGGATGAAATGCTCAAGCTGATTGAGTTGCATGATGCTTCTAATATTGCAGCAGTGATTGTAGAACCAGTGTCTGGATCGGCAGGCTGTATTGTGCCACCTACAGGGTATCTACAACGCTTAAGAGAAATCTGTGATCAACACGATATTTTACTTATTTTCGATGAAGTCATTACTGGTTTTGGACGTATCGGAAAATGGACTGCGTCGGAATATTTTGGGGTAAGCCCAGATATATTGACCTTTGCTAAACAAATTACCAATGGTGCAATTCCTTTAGGTGGCGTAGTGGCGAGCCATGAAATCTATGATGCCTTTATGCAACAAGATCTGCCTGAACATGCGGTCGAATTTACCCACGGCTATACCTATTCAGCGCATCCAGTCGCGTGTGCAGCAGCATTAGCAACATTGGATGTACTTGAAAAAGAAAATTTAATTTCTCAGTCTGCACTTTTAGCCCCAAGTTTTGAAAAACTGATTCATGAATTAAAAGGTGCACCTCATATTCTTGATATTCGTAACTGTGGATTAATCGGTGCCTTACAATTAGCCCCTCGTGATGGAGATGCGACAATTCGTGGCTTTGAAATAGGAATGAAGTTGTGGAAAGCAGGCTTTTATGTTCGCTTTGGTGGTGACACCATTCAATTTGGACCGATGTTTAACAGTACCGAAGCACAGCTATCTCGATTAATGAATGCTGTTGGAGATACCTTATACCAAGTGAAATAAATTTTGTAGATGAAATCAAAGCTCATGGAAAATGACGGTAGACAAGGAAAAGTGATGAATAATTTAGAAAATTTTAGTCCAGCATCACCAGATACAGATTTTACAGAAACAATCGAAACGGTTGATGTCGTTGGACATTTTATTCAAGGTGGTCTGGTTGCTAAGACCACCAGAAAACAAGCTGTGTATCATCCAGCAACAGGTCAGGTTAGCAAACAGGTGGCACTTGCTGATACTGCACTGGTCAATCAAGTCGTTGAGCTTGCGCAGCAAGCATTCCCGGAATGGCGTGATACACCTGTGATAAAACGAGCGCGAGTAATGTTTAAGTTTAAACAATTACTTGAAGAAAATGCGGATAAACTCTGTGAATTAATTGGACAGGAACATGGCAAAATTTGTCATGATGCCAAAGGTGAATTGCAACGTGGCATTGAAAATGTTGAATATGCTTGTGGAGCACCTGAATTTTTAAAAGGTGAATTTTCAAAAAATGTCGGTCCAGATATTGATTCATGGAGCGAATTTCAACCTTTAGGTGTGGTTGCTGGAATTACCCCATTTAATTTCCCTGCGATGGTGCCACTGTGGATGTTTCCAATGGCAATTGTCTGTGGCAACTGCTTTATTCTGAAACCCTCTGAAAAGACTCCATCAGCAGCCCTATATTTAGCTGAATTGTTGAAACAAGCGGGTTTACCTGATGGTGTGTTCAATGTGGTCAATGGCGATAAAGAAGCAGTCGATGCTTTGCTCCATCATCCAAAAGTACAAGCTATGAGTTTTGTTGGTTCTACCCCGATCGCTGAATATATTTATCGTACAGCAACCTCAACAGGCAAACGTTGTCAGGCATTAGGCGGTGCAAAAAATCATGCCATTATCATGCCCGATGCGGATATTGATAATGTAGTCAATTCATTATTGGGTGCTGCTTTTGGCTCATCTGGTGAGCGCTGTATGGCATTGTCTGTCGCCGTGGCAATCGGTGATGAGGTTGCCGATCTTGTGATCGAAAAACTCAAACTGGAAATGCAACAGTTAAAGTATGGGTACTATGCCGATGAGCAAAATGACTTTGGACCGCTCATTACACAAGCACATAAAGAGAAAGTAGAAGCTTTTATCCAAAGTGCTGAACAACAAGGTGCTAAAATTGTTGTGGATGGACGCAATGCGAAGCCATTAGGTTATGAAACAGGTTTTTTTGTTGGTCCTACTTTGATTGATCAAGTCTCGTCAGAAATGCTCAGCTATCAACAAGAAATTTTTGGTCCTGTTTTACAGGTGATCCGCGTAGCAACCATGCAAGAGGCGATGCAATTGATTAATGAGCATGAGTATGGAAATGGGACTTGTATCTATACACGCGATGGAGAATCTGCCCGTTATTTTACCAACCATGTTCAAGTAGGTATGGTGGGCGTAAATGTACCATTGCCTGTACCAGTCGCATATCATAGTTTTGGTGGTTGGAAGCGTTCATTGTTTGGTGACTTATATGCTTATGGTCCAGATGGTGTGTGTTTTTATACGCGTCGCAAGACCATTACCCAACGTTGGCCCTCAGCTCAAATCCGTGAGTCCAAACAATTTGCAATGCCAACTTTAAATTAGCGTTGCGATCCAGAGAGAAAATCCTTGGTTTTCTCTCTTTATTTTTAATAGGAATTTAAAAATGTAATTCACAGTTTTATAAAAGCATGACCATTTTCCAAAGCGTTGCGACAAAGCTCAGATTTGAAATGGAAACTGCTGCTGATTATTTTAAGGAATAAAATATGAATAGTGCAAAAACAACAAAACTAGGTGAAGGACTTTCCAACCGACATATCACGATGATTAGTATCGGTGGTGTAATTGGTGCAGGTTTATTTGTTGGTTCTTCTGCTGCAATTGCAAAGGCGGGTCCTGCTGCTGTACTCGCTTATATTATTACCAGTGTAATTGTTTTTTTGGTGATGCGCATGCTTGGAGAAATGGCTGTTGCACAACCCGATACAGGTTCTTTTTCTACCTATGCACGTAAAGCAATAGGTCCTTGGGCAGGCTTTACCGTTGGATGGTTATATTGGTGGTTTTGGGTCTTGGTGATCCCCATTGAAGCGATTGCAGGTGCAGAAATTTTACATGCTTGGTTTCCACAAGTCTCCAGTGCGATTTATGCTTTTGCATTTATTATTTTACTGAGTCTTGCAAATTTCTTTAGCACGAAAAGTTTTGGCGAGTTTGAGTTCTGGTTTGCTTTAATTAAAGTGATTGCGATCTTATTGTTTATTGTGATTGGTGCAACAGCAGTATTTGGACTTTGGCCTTTGGCTCGTGATGTAAGTGGTGTGGGAAATTTATTTTCCAATGGTGGATTTATGCCTCATGGCATGGGCGGTGTGTTGTCAGCGATCCTAATATCTGCATTTTCATTTTTTGGTATTGAAATCCTCTCTATCGCAGCAGCCGAATCAAAAAATCCTCAGGAAAAAATTAAACGCGCGACCAATTTGGTGCTTTATCGCATTATCTTGTTCTTTGTTGTCTCAATCTTTCTTGCTGTTGCTTTGGTCGATTGGCGTTCACCAGATTTACAAAAGTTAGGTACTTTTCAGTATGTTCTGGTAAGCCTAAATGTTCCTCAAACTAAACTAATTATGGATATTGTGGTATTTATTGCGGTAGCAAGTTGTATGAATGCAGCGGTTTATACTTCTTCACGGATGCTATTTGCTTTAGGAGCACGCCAAGAAGCACCGAGACTGGTCACTAAAATTAATGGTTCAGGTGTACCGACGATTGCTGTATTTGCTTCGACTTTTATCGGGTTGATCTGTTGTGCTGTGAATTATATGTTCCCAGGCCAAGTTTTTGGATTCTTACTTTCAACTACAGGCTCTATTGCTTTGGTGGTTTACTTGGTGATCGCTGTTTCGCAATTACGTTCACGACATCAACTGGAAAGAATGGGTACGCAGATTAGTTTTAAAATGTGGATGTTCCCTTGGCTGACTTGGTTTGTGATTATCGTGATCATGAGTGTGTTGTCTTATATGTTTTTATCAGCTCAGTACAGCTATGAAACGACCTTGTCTTTGGGGGTAACCTCTATCGTGGTGATTTGTGGACTACTGGTGACCCGTAAGAATAAAACAACCAAAAGAGTAGTCGTACAAGTAGATTAGAGACTCTGCTCCAGTTTGGTCAAAAGATCAAAGATTGCTAAAGTGAGTTGATCAAGCTGTCAGAATTTATCCACTTTGAAGCCTTTATTCGTTGGCTGATAAAGTGGATAAATTTTATTTAAAAAAATAATCTGATTTGTTCAATCATTTGTAGGGATCTTGTTGAGCGTTTCTACCCATCATTGACCAAAGCTTGGATATGTTGAGGGAAATTTCCTTCTGCACCCGCAGCATTTAAGTGATCAAAATACTGATACCAACCACTGGCACGAATCCCATCAAGGAGTGCTTCACGCGCCTTTGGATCAGAAAAGCGCCAAATTCCTAAATATCGGTGTGAAGTATTTTGGTCGATTGGAGAAACGGTTTCTGTTAGGGTTAACACTTCAATACCCATACTTGACAGGTTTCCAAGTGCTTCACCAACAGTGTTCAGATACTGCATTCGCTGTTCATTTGATAGCGCCTGCCAAGTCGCATTTGGTGTATATAATTCAACAAGATAGTGGTACATATTGTTTTCCTTTCTTGGGGCGTTTTAAAGTTTTAGATAGAGGTTTTGTTAGATCTTGATATTTTAATCTTGTGGATGAATCAGGTTTTGACTCACTTTTTCCAAAAGCGCAGTGAGCTGTATGCGTTCTTGTATCGTTAAGTTGCCAAAAATCTGTGCAATCCAACGACTATGTTGTTCAAACACAATTTTCGCTGTTTGTTTGCCTTGCTTGGTCAGATGAATCTTTAAAGCGCGTCGGTCATCATGGTCAGCATGACGTATGATGAGTTCATCCCGTTCTAATCCATCCAACAAACCAGTCACTGTTGCACGCGTAATACCTGCTTTCTCAGCAATATCTTTTGGAGCTAAACCTTGAGGTGATGCATCTAATAAGAATAGAACGATAAAACGACCTTCGGTTAAACCATGCGGGGCAAGTTGCATTGCACAGTCATGATCAATCAAAGATGCGAGTGAAAGGGTTTGAAAGCATAATTTTATACTTTCAATGTCCGTAATGCTTTGTTTACTCGCTTCATCCAAGAGGGCTCGGTATTTTTGTTCTAGCTTCATTTTATTAGCTACCATATAGTATGGTGGCTAACTATATGCGTCATATCAAATATTGTCAACTTAATTGAGTCAAGGTTTAGTTAAATTTGAGTCAAAAAATATTGATGAAATTGTTGAATTTTTATTTAAAGAATAAATTTAAAATGATGTGTTTTAAGTTTTTTATAAAGATATTTTTTATAATCAAATTTAGATGATTGAACAAAAGTGGGTGATTGGATTGCTTTTTTGATCTTTATTTTTTTGGAGTCTAGAAATCAGTCAAAATAGATATTTGGTAAAGTGGAACAAAAACAACCATGGATAGAGTAATTAAAAGCTTAGAAAATTTGACAGATCTTTTTTACAATTAATATAAATCAATTAGAACAGAATAGACTGAAACCCTTGGAATGGGCATATCTTTAAGCTCATGACTAGGTGTTAGATACGATTCAAGATATGCCCTGAGTTCAATAATGACTAAGAATATCTCAATAACTCAGTATTTCTATATTTTATTTAAAGGGTTAAATTTAACGATATTAAAAGTCAGTTTTTCATATAAAATTATTAGGAATTTAAATGTAAATGATTATAATTACGTTTAAATTTTTATAGTTGTTGTTTAATGCAATTTAATAAATCCTCCCTGACATTTTCTGTGCTTGCCATCATGGCAAGTAGTTCCTATGCACAAACTGAAGTTGGTCTTGAACAGCAAGTAGACACTCAAAAACTGCCCACCATTACGGTTCAAGCAGAAAATAATCAGCAGCCTTATGCACCTAAAACAGCAAATGCTGTTTTAAGATCGAATACGCCTTTATTTGAAACAGCTCAGTCGATTAGTGCAATCGGTCAGCAACAGATTGAACAAAAGCAAGCGAAAACTGTTGCTGAAGCCTTGGAAGGTGTGGCAGGGGTCACGTCAGGACAATATGGTCGCCGTGGGTGGGATGACTTTATTATTCGTGGGCAGATTTCAAGTTCGCAAACTTTTATTGATGGTCTACGGATACAGGCATCTGATAATGTTTTGCGTGCTGAAGATATTTCGGGTTTAGAATCCATCGAAGTAGTCAAAGGACCAACTTCCGTGGGCTTTGGACTTGCCTTGCCTGGAGGACTAGTAAATATAACGACTAAGCGTCCACAAGCTGAAACAGCCTATAAAGCAACACTGAGTTATGGAAGTTATGGTTTAAAAGAAGGGACATTTGATCTTAACTATGCACCCAATAATAGTGCAAAAGGTGCTTTTCGAGTTGTCGGACGAGTATCTGATCAGGATGACCCTACAGATCATGTTTATTTTAAAAATCAATATATCGCACCATCTTACAATTTTGATTTAGGTGATAAAAACGATCTTTCTGTCATTGCCAGTTATCAACATCGTGAATATATTCGTCAACAAGGCATTCCATATAGCAAAGGCAATTATAAAAACTATCCATCAAGCCTATTTTTTGGTGAACCTGATCATGGTTATGATGTTGATGTTTATCGTCTCGGTGCAAATTATGCCCATTATTTTGACAATGACTGGGTGTTTAAACAGAACTTTGCCATCACTAAAACAGATACACAGGGCAATCCGATATTGGCATCAGGAAGCAATACATTACCGACAATAAAACGTGCAATTAACAATCAAGATAAACAGGACTTGAACTATACCTTAGACAACAATTTGCAACGTAATTTTGATCTTGGAAAGGTCAATTATGATGTGATGGTTGGAGTCGATATGATGCGTGAACGAAGTGATTATGCACGTCGAACAGATACCATTAATGCTTTTAATGCAGATCGTCCTGTCTATGGAATCACCAGCACAAAATTAGGTACGCCAACTCAAGCATTGACTTATAGTCAGTACGCAGGGCTCTATCTCCGCAATACCATTAAGGTGGATGATCATTGGATTATCGGGCTATCAGGTCGTCATGATTGGACACAAATCGAAATTGACAATATTTTAAAAAATACCAGTACAAAGAATTCAGATCGTGCATTTACTGGTAATGGTTCAGTGATGTACCGCATCAATGATATGTTTGCACCTTACATCAGCTACTCTACTTCATTTATGCCTGTGACCGATGCAGGAGAAAATGGACAATTACTGAATCCTGAAAAGGGTAAACAAGCCGAGGTTGGGGTTAAATTACAAGCACTTGATCAGCGTTTACAAGGTTATGTTGCCTATTATGATTTAACCCGCAGAAATGTCACAGAAACAGATGCTTCTGGAAATTTTTCGATTCAAACGGGTGAACAAGTCACTAAAGGCTTTGAAGCTGAAATAGCAGCAGCAATCACCAATCAATGGAATATTTCAGCGAATTACAGTTATATCCCAACGGCAAAAGTGACTGAAAGTGTGATCAGCAGCGACATTGGTAAGCGTAGTAACCATGTGCCTAAAAATGCCAGTTCATTGTCAACTCAATATTATTTTAGTCCAGATAAATTAGGTTGGAATATTGGTGCTGGCATTCGTTATCAAAGTTCTCGAACTGCACAACGTAATGCTGACTTCGTCTATCTACCAAGTTATGCATTATTTGATGTCAATGCAGGATATGAGGCTAAAAATTGGGGTGCAGGGCTGAGTATTAAAAACTTATTTGATCGAGAATATCTAGCAGGAACGACACCGAATGCTCAATTGGTCAATTGGGGTGATCCAATGATGGTGCGCTTGAATGTGAAGTTTAAGTATTAAGTAAAAGGCTATTTTCTAAATATAACGCTTATTTTAATATTCAACTCAGTGGGTATACCTAAAACAAATACCCACTTTGTATTTGAGCATTCAAAAATTTAGTTAGCCTGTTATAAAAGTATTTTTTGATTGAGTTATACATTGATTTTTGGAACATTTGAATGAACACCATTTTCAATTAAACATTGTCGTAAAATACTAAATGTAAAAGTCATATCTTGTTCTTGAACACAAGCAAAACCAAGTAATAACCCTTGTTGAATAGGTGTATGGGTACCTGAATAATATTGTGAAAGTGGACGAACATTAATACTTCGAGAAAGTGCTAATCTGCAGATTTCAACATCATTGGCATGTTCAGGTAATTTGAGAACCAAGTGTAAGCCTGCATCATGATTATATTCATGTAAAAATTCTTCACCTAAATAACGATGAATCAGTTCAATCAGGTATTTGTGCCTTTTAGCATAAAGTAAACGCATACGACGAATATGTGCAGCATAATGACCTTCAACAATAAATTCAGCCAAAGCCTGTTGTGTCAATAAGTGTCCCCCTCGATATAGTTCTGCTGATATTGTTCTGAGGGGGTGTACAAGTTGTTTGGGAACCACCATATAACCAATACGAAGAGCGGGATAGATCGTTTTACTAAAGGTTCCTATATATATGACGGGTGTATTTTCTTCTAAACCTTGCAATGAAGGATAAGGCTGACCTGAAAAGCGAAATTCGCTGTCATAATCATCTTCGATGATCCAGCTATTGTACTTCTTTGCGATATCCAGCAATTTTCTTCGTCTCGATAAGCTTAAATGTGAGCCTAATGGATATTGATGTGAAGGCGTAACAAAAATTAATCGAGGAGTGATCTGCGGTTGTTCTTTCGGGATAATCCCCTCAGCATCTACAGGTATTGGGGTAATAGATAAACCATTGATACGAAGAATATTTTTTGCACCCCAATAACCTGGATTTTCAATCCAAACCTCATCGTTCAAATCACACAAGGCACGAGATATAAGATCAACAGCTTGATGAATACCTTCTGTAATAATAATTTGATCAGTTTCACAATTGACTGAACGAGCAATCTTTAAATATTCAGCAAGCGCCTGTCGCAATTCAATACATCCACCTGCATTACTATAGATCAAATTTGAGATTTCAGGTTGGCGACTGAGGCGTGATTTAATACGATTAAATTCAACATGTGGAAATTCAGTGACATCAGGTACACCAGGAACAAAAGCACCCCATTGATAAGGGGACGCAGCTGCATGTTCAAGTAAGCCTACAGCACGGTCAGAAAGTGTAAAATTTGGCTCAATTTTGGCTGTTGAGATGGAAGAAGGTGTTGAACCAACCTCAATATAGTGATCTGGTAAGGTTTCAGATACCCAAGTTCCGCGTCCAGTATGCGCTTGTATATAACCCTCGGCTCGTAATTTTTCATAAGCATTTAATACAGTATTACGTGAAACATTAAGTTCATTTGCTAAATCGCGTGAAGCTGGAAGGCGAGTATTGGGTACAAGAACGCCTTCTAAAATTGCATCTCTCAAACAATTAAAAACTCGACTGGGTAAAGTACCTCCGCAGGTTTCTTGTAAATGCTGTAATAGATAGTCTGCTAATAGCGTATGCAATTGACTGTCTCCTTGAGCCCTAAAATGGTCTCTTTATTTGTTATAAAAGATGCACATTAAGTCAAAATCATGCATTTGAATGTTGTTTCCATATCGGTTGTTTGAAGCTATTTAAGTGCCGAAGATATTATTATTTTTATAGTACAGTCATTAAATTGATACATAGCATATTGCAATAAATGTTCGTAAACAGCAAGCAAGCTCAGTTAGTGTTGGGAGAATAGATTATCCAAGCCATCTAATTTTTGATGTTTTTTTATTTCATTATTAAGTACATAATTGGAATCCTTTAACTGGGTTATATTTTTGGTGGTTTAAATGGTACCCATTATTTAATTAAATTGGTTCTCGGTTTAATTCTTAAATGAACGAAAATAAAAATTCAAAATAATTATCGACTCAAGGAATAAGTCAATGATAAAAAATACAGTGATGCTTGGGGTTTTCGCATCAACAATTGTCTCAAGTCTTAATGCCAAAGCGATTGAGGATAAGATATTAAAAGATCAGTTTGTGATTAGTGGCTCACTTTCATTTTTAACAGAATATTATTGGCGAGGAGCAACGCAAACACAAGGTAAACCTGCAGTTCAAGGTATTCTAAGAATGGATCATGATACAGGTGTATATGCACAAATTTTTGCATCAAATATACAGCTTGGAATTGGAAGTAGTTTAGAGTTTGATTATTTTCTTGGATATAAGTATTCACTCAATGATCACTTAAAATTAAATTTACAGTATTTGGATGTGAACTATCCTGGCAAAGACAAAACTTTGCCACAGGTGGATTTTGAGGAATATTCACTCGAGTTAGCTGCTTCAGATTTATTGCGTAGCGATGATCAACTGGACTTTTCGTTTTATTATTCACCTGACTACACTTTAGAAACGGGGAAAATGTTACGTTACGAAGCGGGTTATCGCTTTCCAATCAATGCAAAGTGGGGAACTTATACTCAAATTGGATATAATAAATTTTCCAGTCTAGATGCGTATGCACGACTTTGGGACACGGATAAAAAGAAATATTTTTACGACTATAAAGTTGGAGTTGACTTAAGCTTTCAGAATTTTATTTTTGATTTGTATTATGCTGATGCAAATATAAATAAAGCTTTATCAAATGCAGATTCTACTGTGGTGTTTAGTTTAATTAGGGTATTTTAAATAGGTGATAAATATAATATGGTTTAAAAATAATGATTTTATTTGCAAGCTTATGGATGGGTTGGTTTTATATTTTTGTGTGAGAAATGACTCAAGAATGAGTTGGTTGATTATAAGATTATTTTAATTTTTTATATTTTTTCAACAGTATTTTATATGCTAAATAGTGTTTTAGTGCCAGTTAATTACACGTTTGTAATATAATTTTTTTTGCTTGTTATTTTTAAATTGGTTCCTAAAAATGTAAGGGAATTGGTACTCGTTTTTAAACTAATTATCTTTCAAAGTACATATTAAGCTAATTCTAAAAATATTTAAAAAGGATGAATAAAAAATGAGAGTAAATGCAGAGCGATTATGGCAAATGCTGATGGAAATGGCAAAAATTGGCGCCACTGACAAAGGTGGAAATACACGTCTTGCACTGAGCGATCAGGATATTTCTGGACGAAACTTACTTTTAGAATGGGCAAGAAAAATTAATCTTTCAGTACATTATGATGAAATAGGGAATCTGATTTTACGCCGTTCAGGTCAAAATGATGAGCGATTGCCCATTGTAATGGGAAGTCATTTAGATACTCAACCTAAAGGTGGACGTTTTGATGGTATCTATGGTGTTTTAGCTGGAATGGAGGTATTGCAACGGCTTACAGAGGAGAACATCACAACATCTCATCCGCTTGAACTTATCGTGTGGATGAATGAGGAAGGGGCGAGATTTACACCAGCGATGATGGGCTCAGCGACATTTGTTGGAATATTACCTAAACAACAAGCCTATGATACGACTGACAAACATGGTATCTCAGTATATGAAGAACTCATACGTACCCAGCAATTGGGTAAATATCCGTTGGCGCGCCCATTTCAAGCCTATTATGAAGCCCATATAGAACAAGGACCAGTGTTAGAAAACAATCAAATTGCAATTGGTGTTGTGACTGGTGGACAAGCGATTCTTTGGTTAGATGTCGAGACCAAAGGTAAAGCTGCGCATGCAGGCACCACGCCTATGAATATGCGCAAAGATACCATGGTGGGTACTGCTGAAATGATTGTTGCATTAGAGCAACATATTTTAGAGAAGTTTCCACAAGGCTTAGTGACCTTTGGTGAAATGCAAGTTGCAAACTCTTCACGCAATACTATTCCGGGGCATCTTCAATGGACCATTGATTTACGTCATCCAGAGGATGACATATTAAAGGCAATGGAAGTTGCAACGCGTAACATCTTACAGTCATTCGCTATTCAAAGAGGCTTAGAGCTTCGGATTTCACAGCATTGGCTCAGTCCAGCCACTTATTTTGATGCTATGTGTGTTGGTACGGTTCAAGATGCAGTAGATCAACTGGGTTATAGCCATCAACCGATTGTCAGTGGTGCAGGTCATGATGCAATTAATATTGCAAAACATTGCCCAACCACCATGATTTTTATTCCTTGTATTGGTGGTTTAAGTCATAACGAAGCTGAGGACGTGCATTTCAAAGATGCAAGCCAAGGAGCTGATGTTTTACTCAATGCAATTCTAAATTATGACCAAAAGTGTGCAGGATCAATGCGACAAAAACAAACAGAAGCAATTTAACAATTCTAACAAGACGCAAAATGTAAGAAATACAGGATTTTAAAACGAAGTATTTTGATGAAAAAGGATAGATCATTATGAACTCTAAATTACCCGTTGCAATCGATATTCAAGAGATTTGGCAAAAAGATAAAGATCATGTGATTCACCCATGGACAGATTTTTCGACCTTTCAAGATGAAGGTTCTTTAATCATGTCTAAAGGTGAGAATGCTTATGTATATGACGCTCATGGTAATAAATACCTTGATGGTATAGGTGGATTATGGTGTGTCAATATTGGCTATGGTCGAAAAGAAATTGCAGATGCGGTTGCCGAACAAATCATGCAATTGCCTTACTATTCACCATTCGGTCATCAAACCACAGTACCCGCTGCAAAACTTGCCGCAAAGTTGGCTGAGTTGGCACCTGGAAATTTAAATCATGTCTTTTACGGCTGTGGTGGTTCAGTCGCAAATGATACGGCGGTGCGTTTAATTCACCATTATTTTTATCAAATTGGCAAACCTTCTAAGAAAAAATTGATTACTCGTAAAGATGCTTATCATGGCAGTACTTATATCAGTATGACACTTACTGGAATCGAAGCAGACCACGTTGGATTCGAAATTCATAATGAACTGGTTCATCACGTTTCCTGCCCAAATCCATACCGCAAACCAGAATCACAGTCGATGGAAGATTTTTGTGATGAAAAAGTCAAAGAATTAGAAGATACAATTTTAGCATTGGGTCCAGATAATGTCGCAGCTTTCTTTGCTGAACCTATTATGGGAGCAGGGGGAGTAATTGTCCCGCCAGAAGGTTACCACGTTAAAACTTTGGCGATTTGTAAAAAATATAATGTTTTATATGTCTCGGATGAAGTGGTTACTGGATTTGGTCGTCTAGGTCATATGTTTGCTTCTAAAGCCGTTTTTGGCATTGTCCCAGATATTATTACCTGTGCAAAAGGTTTGTCTTCAGGATATTTGCCTTTAGGCGCGACAATTATTTCAGATGAAATTTATGATGCGATAAGTAAACCACATCATGATGGAGGATTATTGACGCACGGTTTTACTTACTCAGGGCATCCTGTCAGTTGTGCAGCTGCGCTTAAAAATATTGAAATTATTGAAAATGAAAATATTTGTGAACATGTCCAAGATATGGGCTGCTACTTCGAAGAACAATTGAAGACTTTAGATGATCTAGAAATTGTAGGAGAAGTACGTGGTAAAAAATTCATGATGTGCATAGAAAATTTACGTGATAAGCAAACTAAAGAACTATTTGATCGTTCTGTAGGTGTGGGTAAGCGTATTGCCAATCATTGTCAAAAACTCGGTTTAATTGTACGTCCTGTGGGACATATGAATGTCTTATCACCGCCATTAATTTTAACACGCGAACAAGTTGATTTTATTGTGCAAACTCTACGACGAGCAATTCAAAATACGATTCAGGAATTAAAGTCTGAAGGCTATTTATAAATATATCGTTGTTTTTCAATTTTATTGGTCGATCAACCTGTCCAAAGTGAATGTTGATCGCCCAATGTGAACATACTAAAGAAGTAGAGCGGAAAACGTAAAAATAACAACTAATTGAATGATTTATAGTTTTTAAAAAATACCAAAAAGTGAATGCCTAAAAGTGTATCGAAAAATGGAGAGTCAGCAGATGCAGAATTATATTAATGGAAGGTGGCAAAACACCACAGGAACATCAGAAATTGAACTGATCAATCCCTGCAATGAACAAGTGCTAATGCGCTATTTCACTGCTTCGACACAAGATGTAGATGCTGCTGTATTAGCCGCTCATCAAGCGTTCCATAGTTGGAGTTTGACTACACCTTTAGAAAGAGCAGATTGGTTAAACAAAATTGCGAACCAACTTGAAAAAGTACAATCTAAATTGATTGAACTTTCACATTTAAACAACGGTAAGTCATCTGAACAGGCACGAGTTGATGTTGAAAACAGTATTCATTGCTATCGCTATTATGCAGATTTAGTTCAAAAAATAGCATTTAGCCAAATTAAGCAGTGTGAAGATGGGACTGAATTGATCCATCAAAAAAATCCAATCGGAGTTGTTGCACTCATCACACCATGGAATTTTCCTTTAATTACCAGTGCATGGAAAATTGCGCCTGCACTTGCTGCTGGTTGTACTTTGGTTTTTAAGCCATCTGAGCTTGTTCCTTTACCTGAATATGAATTCACAAAGATGCTAGATGAAATCCAGTTTCCACAAGGTGTCTTTAACTTAATTTTAGCTGATGCGGTTGCTGCACAACATTTAGTTGCCCATGATGAAGTTAATAAAGTCTCGTTCACTGGAAGTACAGAAGTTGGGATACATGTTATGCAGGCAGCCGCTCGATCAGTCAAACGTGTCACTTTAGAGCTTGGGGGAAAATCACCCATTTTAATTTTACATGATGCAGATTTGGATGAAGCAGTAGATAAAGCATTAGGCGGGATGTTTTATAACAGTGGTCAAATGTGTTCAGCTACTTCGCGTTTATTGGTACATCAGTCGATTGCAGATCGCTTTTATCAAAAGTTCAAAGCAGCTGTTGAATCCATGACTCTAGGCGCTGATCTCGTTGGACCTTTGAGTATGGGACCAATCACCACGCAGAAACAATTGAACAAGATACAAGAGTATTTAATGATTGCGCAAAATGAAAAACTGCAATCTTTAATTGATTTGAATCAAATTCAGTTGCCGAAATTAGGCTTTTTTATCAAACCTCATGTATTTATCGATGTGCCTACAGAAAGCAGACTTTGGAAAGAAGAAATTTTTGGACCCGTAATCTGTTGTCGAACTTTCGAAAGTGAAGAGGAGGCAATCAACTTAGCCAATGATTCAGATTTTGGTTTGGCTGCGACCATTATAACGGGTTCAGTTGCGCACGGTAAAACGCTTGCCAAGCGACTACGTTCAGGTCACATCTGGATTAATTCTTTTCAAATGATTCAACCCAACTCGTTATGGGGTGGATTCAAAAAAAGTGGTATTGGTCGAGAACTTGGAGAGTCTGGTCTCAGCGGTTATTTAGAAGAAAATGTGATCACAATTTAGTTTTTTAACACGTACCTGATTGAGAAAAGGACTTCTCTTTCAAGTACTCGATAGTCAATAAAAATCTACAAAAAGTATTTGCACGAATACAGGAGAAATATGCATGGAAAGCGATAATAATCATAGAGGGCTTTCACTTTGGCAAGTCGTTGTGATCGGTGTGGCCTATATGGCACCCGCAACAGTATTTGATACCTTTGGTATCATTTCAAGAGTCACTGAAGGTCGTGTACCTTTAGCTTATATGTTGGCATTGATCGCAATGTTGTTAACGGCTTTTAGTTATGCCCGTTTTAGTCGGTCTTCGCCAAAATCAGGTTCAGCCTACACTTATACCACTGAAACTTGTGGTAAGACGGCAGGTTTCTTTGTAGGGTGGTGCTCACTCATCGATTATCTATTGATTCCCCTCGTCAATGTTTTATTGGCATCATTTTATCTCAATGCCTTGATACCAGACGTATCTTACACGGGATGGGTCATCATCATGGTGGGACTTCTCACCTTGATTAATAGCTTTCGCATTAATATTCTTGCGAATTTCAGTTTTGTATTCATTGCTGCAACACTTTCAATGATGTTGGTTTTTATCTTTTTGGTTGTAACTGGGATTGGCAAATCAGAGGGGTATAGCAGTGTGATGACTTTAAGACCGCTTTTTAATGGTCATTCTGAATACCTGACCATACTGACCGGTGTTTCTTTGGTGTGTTTTTCTTATTTAGGTTTTGATGCGGTATCTACGTTGGCACATGAGAGCAAGAACCCAACCAAGACGATTCCTAGAGCAATTATGCTCACCACGTTATTGGGTGGTGTTATTTTTATTACAGTTTCATGGTTTGTTCAATTGTCATTTCCATCACTTGAGCAATTTAAAAAGCCAGATGAAGCATTACCTGAAATTGCTTTGTATGTGGGTGGTGTACTCTTTCAGTCAGTATTATTGACAGTACAAATTATGAATGCCTTTGCTTCAGGTTTGGCATCGCATGCCAGTGCTTCACGTTTGCTCTATATCATGGGGCGAGATGGAGTATTCAATAAAAGGATATTTGGTTCGGTAAATGCAAAATTAGGTACACCACTATATTCAATATTTTTTGTGGGTATTGTTTCTTTATTGGCGATTGTTATTGATTTAGCAACAGCTGTTAGCCTAGTGAGTTTTGGTGCCTTAATCGCTTTTACCATGGTGAACTTTTCAGTATTTATGAAGTTTTTTGTACTTCGTAAAGAGCGCGCAGGATTTAAAAACATTTTCTTGAACTTATTACTTCCTATGGCTTCAGTGTTGTCATTATTAGGGTTGTGGTTGCATTTAGAAAAATCTGCGTTGGAATTTGGTGCAATGTGGTTAGCTGTAGGAGCTTTATTATTGCTTTATAAAAAGTTGAGAAAGCAACCGATTTCTTTTGGGGCAACCACCTAAAATACTTAAACTCAAAACTTTGAAAGATTTAAAAATGAAAATTGAATTAGATGAATCATTATTTCTAAGGATGAAATTGTCGTGGATAAACAGAATATGGAACACAAAATAAATACACCGACTCAAGATGGTTTTCATATGCCAGGCGAATGGGACACTCAAGAAGCTGTATGGATGATTTGGCCATACCGTACAGATAATTGGCGTGCAAATGCTCAACCTGCGCAACATGCTTTTTCCCATGTTGCGAAAGCAATTGCTCAAACAACGCCAGTTTTTATGGCAGTTCCAAGGGCTGAAATGGATAAAGCACGTGACCTCCTAACAGATCAGGTGGTGCTTGTTGAGATGGAGAGTGATGATGCATGGGCACGTGATATTGGTCCGACAATTGTGAAAAACATACAAGGTGAAAGGAAAGCAATTGACTGGGTATTTAATGCTTGGGGAGGAGAAAATGGAGGGTTATATTGCCCTTGGGATCGAGACCAGTTAATTGCAAGAAAAATTGCTGATATACATGGTTTTTCCACATATCCAACGCCTTTAGTGCTTGAAGGTGGTGCAATTCATGTTGATGGGGAGGGCACACTTTTGACTACAGCAGAATGTTTGTTACATCCAAATAGAAATCCTCATCTTAGCCAACATGAAATTGAGAAAATATTGACAGAATGTTTAGGTGTGACCCATTTTATCTGGCTACCTTTAGGTGTTTATAATGATGAAACGGATGGGCATGTCGATAATATGTGCTGTTTTGTTCGTCCTGGAGAAGTTGCTTTACATTGGACAGATGATATAAATGATCCGCAATATCTTCGTTCAGTTGCAGCATTAGAGGTGCTTAAAAATACCAAAGATGCTCAAGGAAGAAGCTTAAAAGTTTGGAAATTACCAGCACCCGGTCCACTCTATACTTATGAAAGTGAAACGATTGATATCGAAAAGGGAAATGCAATTGAACGTTTTGAAGGAAATCGTTTGGCTGGTTCTTATGTGAATTACTTGATAAGTAATCAACAGATTATTTTCCCGTTACTCGACCATAGGACTGATGAACAAGCGAAAGTGTTATTTCAAAAGATGTATCCTGACTATCTCATTACTGGTGTTCCTGCACGAGAAATTTTATTAGGTGGAGGAAATATTCACTGTATTACCCAACAGATTCCAGCTTAAAACTTATTGGAACAGCTATATCATTTTCTGATATAGCTGTTATTTCAGCATATAAATTTATAGTTAAAAACGACTTCGTTGTAGCGGTAATTCTATACATTCAATTAATAATATTTTTAGATGAAGTATTACTTTCTTTTCCTACACATTGAACAGCAATTGCTTTAATTTGTGATTGATCCAATTTTAAATTTTCCCACGCACACATCTGTTGCAATATCCATTCAAAATCTTCAGCTTTGGGTGCATCTTGCATTCCAAAAGATCGAATAATATTTTGAATCTTATAAAAGGCTTGGGTATGAATCAAATCAGAACAATTAAAACGTATAATTTCACTGTGTTCTAACATTTGCCAGACTTGTTGAAGGGATTCAAGTGATCTCAAGTCTTGTTGTGCTTGTTGAATGGCAACTTCAAGTGCATGTAACGTATGAGGATGTGTTTGTGCCCATTCTTGCGTCGTTGCTAAAACTTTGTCTGCAACTTCAGGAATAATTTGCTTGCTTTCCGCAATGACCAGACCATGACCTTGAATTTGTGCTTGAATATTCCAAGGCTCACCAACACAAAAGCCATCAATCAGTTGAGTTGAAATGGCATCAACCATATAAGGTGGGGGGAGTGTTAACAATTGATGTGTTTTTGCAGTGTCTAAATCTGCCAAAGCTAACCATTCTCTTAAGCAATAGTGGTGAATAGACTGTTTAAATACATGCGCCAATTTGATTTGATGACCTTGTTTGATTGAGTCAACAATTTTGCTTGCGGACTGTTGTGGTGTGTCTTGAGCAGAGATGTCTAAATCATAACAGAGCTTTTGACTGAGACTGATAAATGCGCGATTAGTGCTGAGTACTAATGTGCTTTGTAAAGGAATTCCCAATTGATCATTGCCTGTAGCAGCGGCTGGAAGCATTGCCGATAAACAATGTGCTGCATCTAAAAGACCAAAAGCCAAACGGTCACGCAGACTTGCCCAAGATGGCTCTTTGACCAATGTGACATTTAAACCTTGCGCCGTGAAATAGCCTTGATGCTGTGCCCAAAGGATTGCAGTACAGTCCAATAATGGGATATAACCTAATTGAATATTAGTTTTTTCAAGTGTTTGCATAGGTTATTCCTTAAATTGTGATTGAAGCAAAGCCTGTGCTTCAATTAATTTTCGCGCCATTTCGCCCATTGTCATACGATGACTCATGGCATTTTTACGCAATAAACTGAATGCTTTTTCCTCTTCGATTTGATGCATGTGCATCAACATCACTTTAGCTTTTTCAATGTCTTTACGGTCTGCAAGTTTGCATTTGGTCTCATTTAAATCTTTGAGCAATTTTTTGTGTTTTTTAAATTGTTCGATTGATATCTCTAAAATACTTTCTAATTTTTCAGGATCGATTCCATCCACGATGTAGGCAGTTACACCTGCTTCAATGGCACTTTTTATGGTGTCTTTTTGCGAATTTTTGGTAAATAAAACAGTCGGTAAATCAAACTGACTGACGCAACTTTCGATGATGTCACGATGAGGATGATCCATATCGAGCAAAATTATATCAGCATGTAACTGTTGTAAGTCTGTACTATTTAAATGGTCAATCATTAGGCAAGCAACAACCTCGAAGCCATGTTCGATTAACGATGATCTGATAAAAGATGCGCGTTCTATATCATCATCAATGAGTGCAATTTTTAATTTTGACATGCAACGACTTGAGTGTGTCTAGACATAAAGATTCACTCAATGATAAGCAATTAAGATGCCAAATCTTTTACAGCACTCTGACTTGTTTATGGATGATGGATTGGTTTGTGGATGATGAATTGGAAAAAGGGAAAAATAAAATGCACTCTATTGAAGCAAATTGCATTCTAAACATGCATGTGCAATGAATATAAAGGGGAGATCAGTGTTTAGGTCTTTATATTTTAATTCTGAAGTCATGATTATTTTTATTTAATAAAACCTAAAGGAATTAAATTAAATTTAAAAACAGTGGTTTAAAAATATTGGCACGAACTATGCTTATATCTGAGCAAGTCAAAGAAGACTTTCAAAATTTGTAAGACGGCCAACGACGTCCGTTCTGATCGTTACTGATATGCCTTGTGCATAGCAGCAACTTGTATGCGTTCAGTTCAGGAGATCGAAGCTATGTCTTCAAATTTAGATGCTAAAAAAGCAACAAAAATTAATCTGTTTAGTTTCAGCAGCGCAGCAATGCGAGCCTTCCATATGAGTTGGCTCGCTTTTTTTGTCTGTTTTTTTGCATGGTTTGCCTGTGCACCTTTAATGCCTGTGATTGCGGGTGAATTTCATTTAACCAAAGATCAAATCGCCAATATCAATATTGCTGCTGTTGCCATCACTATTTTAGTCCGTCTGATCGTTGGACCCTTATGTGATAAATACGGTCCACGTAAAACATATACGGCATTGTTGATTATCGGCAGTATTCCAGTTTTTGGTGTAGCTTCTGCAAATAGTTATGAGTCCTTTTTATTCTTTCGATTATTGATTGGTGCAATAGGTGCCAGTTTTGTCATCACGCAATACCACACCAGTATCATGTTTGCCCCAAATGTCGTAGGTACAGCAAATGCAACAACTGCAGGTTGGGGAAATGCAGGTGGTGGTGCAACTCAAGCATTGATGCCGTTGATGCTCGCTGCATTGGTCATGTTTGGTGTAGAGCAAGCGATGGGGTGGAGAGTTGCACTGGTTGTACCGGGTGTGCTGATGCTGATTGTTGGGGCGATGTACTGGAAGTTCACGCAAGATGCACCACAAGGGAATTTTAAAGAACTCCGTGCACAAGGGCTACAGGTTGGCAGTGATAAGAAAGGCGGTATGGCGATTTTAATACATGCTGCAAAAAACTATCGAGTGTGGATCTTATTTGGTGCTTATGCAGCATGCTTTGGGATAGAAATTTTCATTCATAACATTGTCGCAATGTATTACGTAGACCATTTTAAATTTGGTTTAAAAGAAGCAGGAATGGTGGCAGGTATTTTTGGTTTATTGGCACTCTTTGCACGTGCTTTCGGTGGCATTGTTTCAGACAAAGTTGCGACCAAGAAAGGTTTAGACGGGCGTACGAAAGTGCTGTTCGCCATGATCTTGATGGAAGGTGTTTTTCTCATCGTGTTTTCACAAATGAATACAGCGATATTAGCGATCCTTGCAATGACAGTATTTGCTTTATTTACCCATATGGCTTGTGGTGCAACTTATGCGCTGGTGCCATTTATTGATCGTGATGCATTGGGTGGTGTTGCTGGAATCATTGGCGCTGGTGGAAATGTGGGCGCAGTCGCAGCGGGTTTTTTATTAAAAGGTATGTTGGATATTCAAACCACATTGATGGTATTGGGCGGTTTAGTGGTGATCGCTGCGAGTTGTGTGTTGATGATTCGCTTCTCAGTTGAACATAAAGAGAAAGAGCAAAAGTTATTTGAAGCCGCTGTACTTGAACGCAATAGCATGGAACAAAATGCGACCACAAGTATTAAACACAACAGTGCGGCTTAATTGAGTCACAAATAACAAAAGCAAAAGTGAATTGAGGAGAATGAAGATGAAACTTGTCATGATTGGTCATGGAATGGTTGGACACAAATTTATTGAATCTGTGTTGGAACATGCGGGTGATGAAATTGAAATTACGATTTTGGCAGAAGAACCACGCCTCGCTTATGATCGGGTGCATTTAACAGAATATTTCACTGGAAAATCAGCAAAAGATTTAACCCTTTGTCGCACAGACTTTGCTGATGCTTATGGCATAGATCTTCGTTTAAGTACCAAAGCCATCGCAATTGATACAGTTAATAAACGTATCACCACCAATCAGGGAGATGTCATTGCCTATGATAAATTGGTACTTGCCACAGGTTCTTATGCATTTGTCCCACCTATTCCGGGAAATGAACGCGAAAACTGTTTTGTCTATCGAACCATTGATGACTTGGATGCAATTCGAGCAGCGAGTTTAAATGCCAAATCAGGTGTTGTTATTGGTGGTGGTTTGCTTGGTCTTGAAGCAGCAAAAGCTTTAAGAGATTTAGACCTTGAAACGCATGTGGTTGAGTTTGCACCTCGTCTCATGGCTGTTCAAATTGATGATTTAGGCGGTAAGGTTTTACGGGCAAAAATCGAAAATCTGGGTGTAAAAGTACATACCCAAAAAGCCACTTCTGCGATTGAAGCAGGTCAAAACAGCACGCACTTGATGAAATTTGGTGATGGCTCTGAACTTGAAACAGACATTATTTTATTCTCAGCAGGAATTCGCCCACGTGACGAATTAGCCCGTCAAAGTGGTTTGGTCTTGGGAGAGCGTGGCGGTATTGTGATCAATGACTATTGCCAAAGTTCCGATCCGGACATTTATGCGATTGGTGAATGTGCATTATGGAATAACAAAATTTATGGTTTGGTTGCGCCTGGTTATGATATGGCACGTATTGCAGCCAAACACGTGATGCAACAAAGTTGTGGTGCCTTTGCTGGCGCAGACATGAGCACCAAGTTAAAACTGATGGGAGTAGATGTTGCATCCGTAGGCGATGCGCATGCCATGACACCGAGTGCTTTAAGCTACTTCTATGCAGATGAAGATGCGATGGTTTATAAAAAAATCGTCGTCAATGCTGAGAAAACACAATTATTAGGTGCAGTACTGGTGGGCTGCGCCAAAGAATATAATGATTTATTGCAAATGATGCTGAATGGCTTGTCTGTTCCAGAAAATCCAGAAAGCTTAATCATGCCGGGATATGCTCAGTCTGCTGCGAAAGCAGGCGGGAGTGGAGTCGATCTATTGCCTGATAGTGCCACTATTTGTTCGTGTAATAACGTATCTAAGGCAGATATATGTCAAGCAATCGCTGATGGATCGACTTCATTAGGTGCGTTGAAAAAATGCACCAAAGCTGCAACGGCATGTGGTGGCTGCGCACCTTTAGTTACACAAGTTTTAAAATCAGAGTTACAGCGTCAAGGCGTCACAGTCAATAACCATCTTTGTGAGCATTTTGCTTACTCCCGTCAAGAGCTGTATCACTTGGTTCGGGTCAATGAAATTAAAAGCTTTGATGATTTGATTCAACAGTATGGACATGGTTTGGGCTGTGATATTTGTAAACCAACAGTCGCCAATATTTTAGCCTCATGCTGGAATGATTTTGTATTGAAAGCAAATCATGCTGGACTGCAAGACAGCAATGACTATTATCTGGGAAATATCCAAAAAGACGGCTCTTATTCTGTCGTACCACGTATGGCGGGTGGTGAAGTAACGCCAGATGGTTTAATTGCGATTGGTCAAATTGCTAAAGAATATGGTTTATATACCAAACTTACAGGTGGACAACGTGTTGATATGTTTGGTGCGCAAGTCCATCAATTACCTGAAATTTGGCAAAAACTAATTGATGCAGGTTTTGAGTCTGGACATGCCTATGGAAAGTCATTACGAACAGTAAAGTCATGTGTAGGCAGTACATGGTGCCGCTATGGTGTCGATGATTCTGTAGGTTTAGCAATTTTTCTTGAGAACCGCTACAAAGGCTTACGTTCACCACATAAATTAAAAATGGCGGTTTCAGGCTGTACTCGTGAATGTGCAGAAGCACAAAGTAAAGATGTGGGAGTGATTGCAACTGAAAAGGGTTGGAATCTCTATGTCTGTGGAAATGGTGGAATGAAACCACGCCATGCCGAATTACTGGCTTCAGATTTAGATACGCAAACTTTAATTCAATACATTGACCGATTTTTTATGTTCTATATCCAAACAGCCGATCGTTTACAACGTACTTCAGTGTGGCGTGACAATATGGAAGGTGGTTTGGATTATCTAAAAGATGTGGTGATACATGATTCTTTAGGCATCGCGACAGAATTAGAGCGCCGTATGAGCCATGTGGTTGGAACTTATCAAGATGAATGGCGCACTGCAATTGAAGATCCTGAAGTTCGTAAGCGTTTTGTGACATTTATCAATGCCAAGTCGCAACAACAACAAGACCCACATATCCAATTTGCAGAGGTTCGTGGACAAATTCGCCCTAAAACCCAAGCGGAACGAGATCTTAGTCGTATTGCTGTAGTTGAAGCTTAAAGATAAGGGAGAGTCTCATGACAATTTTAAAAGAAATGAATGAATTAGATTGGTTGGATATTTGTGCTTTGGACGATATCACACCGAATACTGGTGTTGGTGCTTTGTTGAATGAGCAACAAGTGGCAATTTTTCGTGTAGGGAATGAAAAGCGAGTATATGCGCTCAGTAATCAAGACCCATTTAGCCAAGCATTTGTAATGTCACGTGGAATTATTGGAGATCTTCAAGGTGAGCGTGTCGTAGCTTCACCCATCTACAAGCAACATTTTAGTCTCGCCACAGGACGTTGTTTAGAAGACAAAGACCAAAAGTTGTTGGTCTTCCCAAGCAAGATTGAAGATGGTCGAGTCTGGATTAGCCCAACGCCACAAAAAACCTATATCACTAACAATGGCATGACTCAGGAAAAAATGAAGCTGGTTTTGATTGGCAACGGTTTAGCAGGGATGCGTTGCTTAGAAGATCTGTTGGATATGGCACCTGAGCGCTACGAGGTCACGGTGATTGGTGAAGAACCATGGGGGAACTATAACCGAATTATGCTGTCACCTGTTTTATCGGGAGATAAAACGATAGAAGACATCATGTTACACCCACATGCATGGTATGCCGATAAAAATATTCGTTTCATCGCAGGTGATCCAGCCGTGCGTATAGATCGCCCTCGTAAGCAGATCTACACCCAAAAAGGTTTAATGGTGGATTATGATCGTTTGATTTTGGCCACAGGTTCTAAACCATTTATCCCACCTGTTCAAGGTTCTGATCTCAAAGGAGTATTGAGTTTTCGTGACATTTATGATGTCAACAAGATGCTTGAATATTGTCAGTCCAAACGCAATGCAGTGGTGATTGGTGGTGGCTTATTGGGCTTGGAAGCTGCTTATGGATTAAAACAACGTGGCATGAATGTCACAGTTTTACACTTGATGGATCGTATTATGGACCGTCAATTGGATGCCAAAGCCAGTCAAATGTTGCAAACGGCAATCGAACAAAAAGGTATTTCAATTATCACGCAAGCCAATACAGAAGAGCTGTTGGGTGAAGATGGTCATGTCAGTCAAGTGCGCTTAAAGGATGGCACGATATTGGCTGCTGATTTGGTTATTTTTGCCGTTGGTATTCGTCCAAATATGGCTTTAGCACAAAGTGCAGGATTACGTTGCAATCGCGGTGTGTTGGTCAATGACACCATGCAAACCTATGACCCGAGTATTTATGCTGTGGGTGAGTGTATTGAACATCGCCAGCAAACCTTTGGTTTGGTTGAACCACTATGGGGGCAAGCCTTTATCTGTGCATCACATTTGGCAGAGCATGGCAGTTTAACTTTTAAAGCACCCACTGTTCCAACTCAACTTAAAGTCAGTGGTTGTGATGTTTTCTCCGCTGGACGTATTGATATCGAAAATAGCCAAGAGAATGAGGGCTTTGAAGATATTGTGTTGAATGATGAAAAACGACAAATCTATAAACGCATTATTATTCAAAATGACCATGTTGTGGGTGCGGTGTTATTTGGAGATACAGAAGACGGTGCATGGTATGCAGAGTTGATTGCTGATCAAACTCCGATTTCTGCAATTCGCAATAAGTTGCTATTTGGTCGAGATTTTGCATTGAAAAAAGCAGGCTAATTTTATTCATGATTTTGTCCCACCCACGCTGTATATGGCGCAGCTCAAGTGTTGTTTAAGACAATTACAGCATTTAACTTCTCTGATTTTGAATACTTCGTTATGAACGAATGTTATTGATCCAGTCTAGTTATAGCGTGGGAATGAAAACCTCTAAAAATTGTTAACTCCATGCACAAGATAAGGAGCACCGCAGAAATGAATAGTATCCCTGTCGTGGAACTGCATAGCTCTACAGAAACTAACATCAAAACCACCCACACTACATGTCCTTATTGCGGTGTAGGGTGCGGTGTGAGTGCAACAGTTGAAAAGACTGCATTTGGGCAAAAGCTGTCTGTTGCAGGAGATATTGATCATCCATCCAATTATGGAAAACTTTGTATCAAAGGAAGTAACCTCGCTGATACAGTTGGTTTGGAAACACGTGTTTTACACCCCATGCTTGGAAGTAAAACAGAACGTCAAGAGAGTGACTGGGATACTGCAACTGATTTGATTGCAGATAAATTTCAACATTATATCCAACAATATGGGTCCGAAAGTATTGCATTTTATGTCTCTGGGCAGTTATTGACTGAAGACTATTATGTGGTCAATAAATTTGTTAAAGGTTATTTGGGAACAGCCAACATCGACACCAACTCAAGGTTATGCATGTCTTCGGCGGTTGCGGCACATAAACGTGCTTTTGGTGAAGACTTAGTACCTGCCAGTTATGAGGATTTTGAACATACAAACATGGTGGTGTTGGTTGGGTCAAATACGGCATGGTGTCATCCTGTGTTGTATCAACGAATCATGCAAGCTAAAGAGCGTAGACAACAGCAACAAGATGATTTATTTGTGGTGGTCATTGATCCACGGTTTACCGCAACATGCGAAGCAGCTGACTTACATCTACCAATTAAAATTGGACAAGATGTCGCACTGTTTAATGGGTTACTCCAATATTTATATCAACATAACTATACCGATACCGAATTTGTAAATGCCCATACACAAGGGTTGAACGAAGCATTACAAAGCGCTGAAACGGAATCAAGCTTAGAAAATGTTGCGAGAAAAACAGCAATTTCACAGGAAAAATTACAGTTATTTTTTGAAAAATTTGCACACACAGAAAAAGTGATGACGCTTTTTTCAATGGGGGTTAATCAATCCTCTCGAGGTGTGGACAAAGCCAATAGCATCATTAATTGTCATCTGTTGACTGGAAAAATTGGAAAGTTAGGTGCAGCGCCATTTTCGATGACGGGGCAACCCAATGCCATGGGCGGACGTGAGGTGGGGGGGCTTGCCAATATGTTGGCAGCACATCTGGATTTGGAGAATCCTCATCATCAACAATTGGTTCAAACATTTTGGAACAGTCCAACGATTGCTCAACAGGTGGGTTTAAAAGCAGTAGATTTATTTGAGGCAGTTGAACAAGGGAAAATTAAAGCCATTTGGATTATGGCGACCAATCCAGTGGTGAGTTTACCCAATGCAGATCAGGTTAAACGTGCTTTAACTCAATGTGAGTTTGTGGTGGTATCCGATATATGTAAAGACACCGACACTACAGCATTTGCGGATGTGCTTTTACCCGCTTTGGGGTGGGGAGAAAAAGATGGAACAGTGACCAATTCTGAACGGCGTATTTCAAGACAACGGGCTTTTTTAGTAGCACCTGAACAGGCAAAAGCAGATTGGTGGTCTGTGTCGCAAGTAGCAAAAAAATTGGGTTTCTCAGGTTTTGATTTTGAAAATAGCCATGAAATTTTTAAAGAACATGCACAGTTATCCGCTTATCAAAACCAAAGACTGTCATCTCGTTCAGAGACTGACACATTTCGATATTTTAATTTGGCAGGTTTAACTGGACTTTCATTTAAGCAATATCAATCGCTTGCACCAGTACAGTGGCCTATTTTGGATTCGGAACATCAGCAGGATGTTGCTCAATTATTTTCATCTGGGCAATTCAGCCATAACAATACACATGCCAAATTTATTGCCACAACAGCGATTGATCCAGTACATTCAACGACACATGAATATCCTTTAATTCTCAATACAGGACGGATTCGTGATCAGTGGCATACCATGACTCGCACGGGTCTTTCTGCAAATTTGTCTAGCCATAAGGCAGAACCTTTTTGTGAAATCCACCCTAATGATGCACTGAAATATGGAGTGAAGGACGCTGAACTAGTTGAGATCAAATCCGCATGGGGCTTATGTGTTTTAAGAGCGGTACTGAGTGATAACATTCGCCGTGGACAAATTTTTGCGCCAATCCACTGGAATGATCAGTTTGCATCAGATGCGCGGATTGGAAAAGTGGTCAACCCAGTTGTTGATGCGATCTCAGGAGAGCCTGAATTCAAGCACACTCCAGTGATGATTCAACCATTCTATACACAATGGCAAGGCGTGTTTTATGTACGAGTGGGTTATGAACATCTGGTTCAAAACAGTATCGAAAGTACAGTTTGGTGGACCAAAATTAAAACCACTCAGGCGATACGTTATGAATTGGCGGATCGGCGTCGTTTTGAACAAATTACCCAGCATTTAAAGCAGCTTTTACCTTTTCAAGATGAAAGCTTTGAATGGCTGAATTTAGAAGATCAAACCGCACATATCAGTCATAGTGTGGTGTTAAAAGATGGTCGCCTGATTGCGAGTTTATATATCGCACCAAAAGCTTTATTACCTGATCGGGACTGGGTTGCCAGTTTATTTAAGCGGGAACGACTCAGCGCAATGCACCGAAAAGCACTTTTGGCAGGACAAGCCATGTCGATAGCAAACAGTGATGGTCCACTGGTTTGTAGTTGTTTTAAAGTGGGTAAAAATCGAATTATTGCCACCATTAAAGAAAAAAGCATCCAACATGAAAAACAAGTAACTGCCTGCCTAAAAGCAGGTGGTAACTGTGGTTCCTGTCTACCTGAGATACGTGGACTGATTAAAGCCTGTCAAGCGGAGGCGATAGAATGAAAAAAAAAAGTGCAATAACAACAAAGTTGTCGACATACCCTCAAACTGATTTGGTGATCCTTGCGGGTGGTCAAGCAAGACGTATGAATGGAATAAATAAGCTTTTGCAAAAGTTTGATGATCAAATTCAGTTACTAAAAATCCATCAACAACTGAAACATCAAGTTGCACAAGTCTGGGTCAACAGTCATCGTGATTATTCGATTTATCAAAAACTTATTCCCAATATTTATTGCTATCAAGATGATGAAAGAGGCTTTTTAGGGCCTCTCATGGGAATGAAAAGTGCGTGGTCTTATGTGAAATCTGACTATGTGTTGTTTGTGCCCTGCGATGTGACATTTGTTCCAGTTCAGGTAGTTGAGAAATTACATCGGGCTTTAGCACGTGTCCCGTTGGCAGAGGTGGCTTATGTTGAGATCAATGGCAAAGCGTTATATCCATTCTGTCTGTTAAAGCGCAGTTCATTCGCCATGATACGCACTCATTTTGATCAGGGACAGCGCAGTTTAAAACAGTGTTTTAGTGATTTGCACGCTCAAAAGGCAGCTTTTGAAAATCATGCACTTTTTTTTCACAGTATTAATTCTTTAGATGAGCTGCAGCAATATCGCCAGTTAAAACTGTTGTATTAAAAAATAGATTATTTTTTAAATCATTAGGTTAGTTGTTGGTAAAAAACAACAACAGTGGTTTTATTTTAAGTTCGCTTCGCAATGATTAAAGTTGGAACACTTTTTGCAATTTTAAGCTTAAGAAAATAGCGCAAATTTCAAGTTTAAAACATTTTGAACTTAAACAGTGCTTCAAGGGATGTGTGTATGAATGCAATGACACCACATAAACAGAATACTGCCTTTATCGACCAACATGGTCGCATCAAGCGTAAGCTTCGAATTTCGGTAACTGATCGCTGTAATTTTAAGTGTGTTTACTGCATGCCTGAACATCCTGAGTGGATCAAAAAACATGATTTACTCAGTTTTGAAGAGCTGTATGTTTTTTGCGAGTTTATGGTGCAGCGTGGAATCGAGCATATTCGTATCACAGGTGGAGAACCGTTGATGCGTCAAGGTGTAGTACATTTCATCGATGATTTACAAAAATTGAAAAAACTGGGTTTAAAAAGAGTTTCGATAACCACCAATGCTTATTATCTTAAACAATATGCAGTGCAGTTAAAACAAGCAGGGCTTGATGATTTAAATATCAGTCTAGACAGTTTGCAACCTAGCCAATTTAAAGATTTGACCAAAAAAGAATTACTGCCTGTACTTGACGGAATTGGAATTGCACAACAAGTCGGATTAAAAATCAAGATCAATGCGGTACTCATCAAAGGTAAAAATGAAGATCAAATTTTACCTTTGGCACATTGGTCGATTCAAAATAATTGCATCGTGCGTTTTATAGAATTTATGCCTTTAGATGGTGCAGGACATTGGACACAAGCAGATGTTGTGAGTGAGCAGTATATCTTAGCGCAATTAAAGCAAGATTTTGAAGTCAGCTTACAACAGGGGCAATCCTCTGAGCCTGCTCGACAATATTTAATTAATGGTTATCCGATTGGGATTATTTCAACCATCACTCATTCATTTTGTGGTACTTGTGATCGTGTGCGTCTGACAGCTCAAGGCGATTTCTTCAATTGTTTATTTGCCCCTCAAGGTATTGCCCTCAAGGCACAGATTAGAGCATTACAACAATCATCAGCTCGGATGCATCCAACATATTTCGCTCAAACACCTTCGGTGCAAACCATATCTTTTGCGGTACACGCTAGATTGCCTCAACGCTTTACTTTTTTTCCTAAGACTTTCAATTTACAGTCTAATTTACAACTTCAACAGACTCTGACTGATTATATTTGGCAGAAAAAAAGAGGTTTTCATGATATCGCTCAAGAAGCAAAGTTAGATCACTCCCCATCCCGAAAAATTAGTATGTATATGATTGGAGGCTAATATGTTGAATTCTTCCGTTCTTTCTAAAACAGCAATAGACCATGATTCAAAGCAATCATCGCCAACGATTGAGATTAAAATTGAATGTTTTGGTGCGATAGAACGTTTATTACCTTCAGATTTAAGTCTGCAAACTAAATCTGGAATGACAATCTCAGACGTTTTAGATGACTTAATATGCCGTTATCCCAAGGCAGAATCATTGCTTGATCGTTGTGCCTGCGCGATTGGTGAAGACATTATTCCACGTCAAACTTTATTAGAATCAGACAGTACCGTGGTTTTACTGTCTCCAGTGGCTGGAGGTTGATATGCATACTTTTAAACATAGTCTCAAACAATTTAACCGTATTCAGGATTCAGCACTGCGCCTAGAAAGTTTTGACCCGATTCAAAATTTTCCTGAATGTGGTGGAATTGATTTTTTTATTGGAACTGTGCGGAATCATCATGAAGGTAAAGCGGTTAAGTCATTAAAATATACTTCCTATGCGCCTGTTTCTGAAAAAATGATTCGTCAAATTGAACAAGAAATCCAACAGCAGTTTGCTGTGCCTTATGTTCGAGTGATCCATAGGGTTGGGACTTTGGAGATTGGTGAAAAAGCCATTATTGCAGTGGCTTATGCAGCACATCGTCGTGAAGCTTTTGCTGCGTGTGAAGAAGCTGTAGAGCGAGTAAAACATGAGGTTCCTGTGTGGAAAGAAGAGTTTTATCAAGATGGAAGTAGCCAATATGTTGCAGGCTGTTGTATCCGTAAGGACTATGTAGGATCAAGTCAAGTTTCACATAATGAATCTCACATGCAACAGCATTGTGAACATCAACATTCAGCACATAAATCATTGCAGTCAGATCGTGAGCAAAACGTTGTACTCAACAAGACTTGTGAACAGACTATTTATCAATGGCATATGTAAAACATATTCAGCACAACACGATTTGCCTTGGAAAATATCGCAATAGAAGGAAGATGTAATGAAAAATGTGGGCATGAAAGCAGAAAGCTATCGTACAGCGGTTGCAACAGGGATATTACATGCACCTTCGCATTGCATCGAACTGTTAAGAAATGGCAATACTGAAAAAGGTGATGCATTAAAAACTGCCCGAATTGCAGGAATTTTGGCAGCCAAACGTACCGATGAGTTAATTCCACTGTGCCATCCTTTGCCAATCTATCGTGCAGATGTGGAATACGAGTTAAATGAAACCCATGTGGTGATCATGGCTACAGTTGAAACAATAGGTCCAACTGGCGTAGAGATGGAAGCATTAACAGCAGTGAGTTTGGCAGGTTTAACCTTGTACGATATGTTGAAACCGCATTGTGAACCCGAGGACTTATGTCTAGATCAATGCAAATTACAGAAGAAAAAAGGTGGGAAATCGCACTTTACGCGTGTATTGAAAGAACCTTTGACTGCTTCAATTATTGTTTTATCTGATACTGTTGCTTCAGGCAAAAAACCAGATACTGCTGGGCAAAATGTATTGGAGATCCTCGAACAAGCCAATTTTGTGGGAATTGACTATCAAGTGATTCCTGATTCACCTAAACAATTATTGGCTTTAATTGAACAGCAAAAAAATCAATATCCACTGATTTTAACAGTGGGAGGGACAGGATTAGGGCCAAAAGATCTTACTGTTGAAACCATTCAACCCTTACTTCAGCGTGAAATTCCCGGTTTGATGGAAGCTTCACGCAGTTTTGGTCAGCGCCGTACACCTTATGCTGCCTTAAGCCGTGGGGTTGCTGGCTATATTGAAAAAAGCTTGGTCATCACCTTGCCGGGAAGTAGACAAGGTGCACAAGAATCATTCATTGCGATTTTACCTGCTTTGGTTCATCTCTTTGATGTGCAAAAAAATATTCCGCATACAGGAGGCTATCAATGAATCATCAGGTTGTTAGTCAGGATTGCGGTGTAGAGAAGGGCTTAATTTCTATTGATCAAGCTTTAGCGCTTATTTTGACACATAGCCATTGTTTAGATATAGAAGTTTTACCGCTGAGCCAAGCGCTTAATCGATATCTTGCAGATGACATTTTTTCAAAGATTGACTTACCTTTGTTTTCGCAAAGTGCTGTTGATGGATATGCGTTATCTAGTCAAGAACCGATAGAAGCGGGTATACAGTTTGATGTTGTGGGTGAGGTGCGTGCAGGGCAAACAGTCGATGTGAAACTGTTACAAGGACAGGCCTTACGAATATTCACAGGAAGTCAAATACCGATAGGAACTACTACAGTTGCCCGTCAGGAAATTGTGGAAGTGCTTAGCACGCAAGTGATTAGAATTGATGAAAAATTAAAACAATATGCAGATATTCGTGAGAAGGGTGAAGAGGTGACGCAAGGTCAGCGACTTGCGCCTGCTGGTCAGAAGCTAAATACGGGAGTGATTGCTGCGTTGAGTATGGCAGGAATAAAGCAATTAAAGGTTTTTAAATACCCTAAAATTGCTGTAGTAATTACAGGGGATGAAGTTGCTGAGACTGTCGAGTGTTTAAACTCAGGTAAAATTTTTGATGCAAATGGACCTTTGATTCAGGCATGGTTCCAAACACACAATCAAAGCATAGATGTGATTCATGTTGATGATCAACAACAACAAGTCCTCAATTTATTTGACGAACTCAAAAATCAATATGATTTGATTATTAGTACTGGTGGTGTCTCTGTTGGGGACTATGATTTTGTTCGACCTGTTGCACTCAAGTTAGGTTTTGAGCAAATTTTTTGGAAAGTCAAACAAAAACCTGGCAAACCGATGTTGTTTGCTAAATATCAGCGCAAAGATCAACGTCATTGTTATTTATTGGCATTACCGGGAAATCCAGCTGCGGTCTATATCGGTATGCAAGTCTACGTCTCAACTTTACTTGGCGCTTTGCAAGGGCATCAATCTCCCCCACAGTGGCAAAACGGCATCATCAGTCACGCACTTAAATCCGATGCACGTGAACGATTTTTAAGAATGAGTGCTGTCTTTGAACAAGGTCACTTAAGTTTAAAAAGTTTAGCAAAACAACAATCTCATATGCTCAGTAATCTCATCCATGCCAACTGTATTGTACGGGTTCCCGCAGAGCAAGACATACAGAAAGGACAGATTTTACCTGTGTTATTCATCCAAAACTGAGAGAACCAAAAATGCGTAGACCGATCAATTTTGTGCTTGCTTTCACGCTATTTTCGACGTTGTCACATGCTGAAACTGTTAAGGTTTATGCGGCAGCAAGTTTGACCAATGCTGTTACAGATATTGCCAAAGTATATGAAAAGCAAAATCCTGAGATTAAAATCGTGCCTGTGTTTGGTGCATCATCAGCTCTGGCAAAGCAGATTGAAGCAGGTGCACCCAGCGACATTTTCTTTTCTGCCGATCAGGATTGGATGAATTACTTGGTACAAAAACAAAAAATTCAACACAACCAAGTGAAGCCTTTTCTGTTTAATCAGTTGGTTTTAATCAGTCCAGTTCAAAGTAAGCAACAGTTTAAAACTGTTCCACAATTTAATTTTGCGCAATCCTTTCAGGGTCGCTTGTGTACAGGACAAATGGAATCTGTACCCGCAGGTAAATATGCCAAACAAAGCTTAATTAAATTGAATTGGCTCGATAGTTTGAATGGTCGAATTGTTGGCACTGACGATGTTCGCTCAGCCTTAGCATTTGTTGAACGTGGCGAGTGTCAGGTGGGAATCGTCTATAAAACAGATGCGTTGATCAGTAAAAAAGTCAAAATTTCAGGTGTTTTTCCAAGCAATAGTCATCAACCCATCGTCTATCCGATTGCTTTGACTCAACAGGGACAAAATAATCCATCTGCAGTTAAATTTAATCAATACTTAAAGGAAAATCCGCAAGCCAAAAAAATACTGCTTCAATATGGATTTACACTTTAAGGTCATCGTCTATGTTAAGCCCTGAAGAGTGGAGTGCGCTGTATTTATCGGCAAAAGTTGCGATTTGTGCAACTTTATTCTGCCTGCCTTTTGCTGTGATGCTGGCTTGGATACTGGCGCGTTATGACTTTAAGTTGAAGTTTGTTGTTGAAGCATTACTACAGATGCCAATGGTCTTACCGCCAGTTGTTTTAGGTTATTTACTTTTAATCTTATTTGGTGCACAGGGTTGGATTGGTCAATATTTGAATCAACTCGGTATTCAAATGGCTTTTAATTGGAAAGGTGCAGTTTTAGCATCGATGGTGGTGGCTTTCCCACTTATGGTACAGCCGATTCGATTGTCTTTTCAAATGATCAATCAGCAATTAGAACAGGTGGCAGGCTCTCTAGGTGCCAGTCCATTCAAGGTGTTTAGAAGTATTAGTTTGGTTTTGGCGCTACCCGGAATTTTAATCGGGAGTATTTTATGTTTTAGCCGTAGTTTGGGGGAATTTGGTGCAACCATTACTTTTGTCGGGAATATTCCAGATGAAACACGCACTATCCCAATCGCCATTTATTCCTTGATTCAACAACCTGATGGTGAGCAGGCTGCCATGCGTTTGGTGGTGCTGTCTTTGTTAATCGCTTTCTCAGCATTGATTGCAAATTATTATATTTTGCAGAAGTATCAGCGAAAACTAGGAGGCAAAGATGCTGCAATGTGATTTTCAGTTTCAATATGCTGACTTGAATCTACAGGTACAGTTGCACATGCAACAACAATTACTCGGGATCATGGGACCTTCAGGATGTGGTAAATCAACCTTACTTAAAAATATCACTGGGTTATTACAACCGAGCCAAGGCTCAATATTACTGAACAAACAAGTATTATTTGATGATCAGAAAAAAATTCGTGTCCCGATGCATCAGCGTCGTATTGCTTTGGTTTTTCAAAAGGCATGGTTATTTCCACATATGAATGTTCAACAGAATTTAAAATATGCCGAACATTTACGCACTGATCTCGACAAAAAATTTGCTTTTGAGCAGATTGTGGATTTATTGGAACTAAGGAACTTACTTAAGCGCCATGCACATCAACTTTCTGGTGGAGAGGCGCAGCGTGTTTCAATTGGACGAGCGCTGTTGTCTTCTCCAGATTTATTATTGCTAGATGAACCTTTAACAGGTTTGGATCAACGCTTAAAACAGCAAATTTTACCTTTCCTTGATCGGGTAAAAACCCAGACTCAATTACCGATGATTTATGTGACACATCACGCCGATGAGTTGGCTTATTTAAATGCGCAAGTGCTTTATATGGATCAGGGAAAAATCTTGAAAATTTAAAAACAATTTAGCTTTGCCAAAAAAGTGCTGCTGTGTTTAATAGGCTATTGATTTGTTCCACTTTGAGACCTGAGGAGTGGTATAAAATGTTACAATAATAAGAATCTCTACACTTATATTTTAATAATATTTATATTTCTGTGTTAATTTAATCCATTGATAAGACATCTTGATGCAAGCTTATAAAAGTCGCCATATAAAAAATTAGCATTGAGAATTCAGCATGACTATTTAACTTTATATCCATCTGACTTTATTGGTCAGAAAAATATTCTTATTGATTTACATAGCAAATTAATAAACACAGCTTTATAAACACAGCAAAGAGAAAAAGATGTGCTTTAAACATGCAGTCATTTTGACCGTTTATTTTATCGGAATAGCATTGGCTCCATCTGTGCAAGCGATAAATGAAATCAATATAAACACCGATGGTCGTCTATCGATGCACCCATTCAATCATCAAATCAAAGGAGAAAAGATTATGCAGAAGAGTACACTGCCTGATTTTAGCCGCCCTGTTAAAAGCGAAATGCAATTAAGTCGATATGAAAGAGGTTGGGAAAAACTCAAAGAAATTGATGGCGAAGCAGGTGAAAAAGTCATTCAAAGTCTAAAAGATGTCTCGCCTGATCTAGGCACATACATTATTGAATACGCATTTGGTGATGTTTATTCAAGAACTGGGCTTGACCTAAAGTCTAAAGAAATCGCGGTTGTTGCTGCGTTGACGGCAATGGGTAATGCGCAACCACAATTAAAAGTTCACATCAACGGGGCATTAAATACAGGAACTAGCATCAATGAACTTAAGGAAGTCATTTTACAAATGTCTGGATATTCAGGTTTTCCAAGTAGCATCAATGCAATGAATATACTCAAAGATGTTTTAGTAGAAAGAAAAAAGCAGGGCATCCATGATGAAATAGGTAAAACAGCGAGTAAAATTAATCATGTTGATCGATTAAAATTAGGTGAAGATGAATTATCACAGTTGGACAGTCAGCAAGTAGATCGGCTAAAAACAGCATATGCTGAATTCTCTCCCGAATTGCTCAAGTTTATCCTTGAGTATGGATATGCCGATATTTACGCAAGAGATAATTTAAGCAAGCAATACCGACAAATTGCGACGATTGCGGCATTAACTGCATTAGGAACAGCACAACCCCAACTCAAATTCCATATCCATGCAGGGTTGAATATTGGATTAAGTGAAACGGAAATCAAGGAAATTATGCTTTTGATGTCAGTTTATTCAGGTTTTCCCTCTGTAATCAACGGAACTAATGTACTTAAACAAGTCTTAGCAGAACGTATAAAAAACTAAAATTTTACAAAGAGTCTGATCCGAAATTTTTAGTATGGTCCCTTTCAATTTATAAACAGGTCATTCGAAAGGCTGCATGCCAGATAAAATTGTGTCTAAGCACAGTAATTTGATGCAAAACATTCTATAATTCTGACTTAATTTTTTGTTGTTTGTCTTTTTACATTTGTATTTTATGTCTAAGCTTTCCCAGTATTTTGCGCAAAATCAATTTTGTTGCTTAGTAGAGTATCTCCCTACAAAAAAACAGGTACTGCCTGTCAGGGAAAGTTTGGCAGGTTTTCCAGCCTGTATGACTTTGTCTGATCGTGTGCGTACTGATGAGGATATTGCCCCTTTGATCGCTGCACAAGCATATCCAGATCATATCGAGAAGGTTTTACATTATGCAGGTAAGGGGAGAGACATTGATGATTTTAAATTATTTTTAAAGCAAGCAGATTCAGTCGGATTACGAGATATCTTGTTACTGACAGGTGATAAGCTTAAACAACACCATGATGGACAGGGGCAACATGCCAGAACCCGCTATTTAGAATCGGTCAATGCGGTTATGGCTGCTCATCAATATGGCGGTTTCCATATTGGTGTGGCTTTTAATCCCTTTAAATATACGCCAGCTGAACAACAAGCACAGTATTTAAAACTACATAAGAAATTAAATGCAGGTGCAGATTACATCATTACTCAATTGGGTTTTGATTTGTCTGCTTTAAAACAACTGCAAACTTTTTTAGCCCAAGAAAAATATATCCAAAAAACGCTCGCTTGTGTCATGCCACTGACTTTAGCGCGAGCACAATTTATGGTGAAGCATAAAGTTGCCGGTATCGTGATTACCCCGCATATGCTAGAGGTTTTAGCACAGGATCAAGTCAATCAATGCCCAGAAAATGTGTATAAGCGCTGTGCTTTACAAATTTTGATTTGCCAACATTTGGGTTATGCCGGTGTACACCTTTCAGCATGTCATAAAGCTGATGAGCAAATGCTGTTAGAACAGTATATTGAACAATATCGCGACCTGAATTTGTCTCAATGCGAGATACTCTGGAATCAATTGTGGCAGCTGGCAGAGGGTGAACAACTTCGCCCAAAAGTGGCAGTTAAACGGATAAAGTCAGCATTGAACAACAAGGTGAAATATCAGTTTTTAGACCTGATTCATCGTGCCATGTTTCAGTCTAACTTTGTGAAAGGGATTGGTACTTTTATTTTTAATGCCAGCTTTTGGAACAGAAAAGCTGCTGCCAAAGTACTCTTACAGACTGAATATTTAAGTAAGCATTATTTGCTGGGCTGTGAAAGCTGTGGTCAATGTCGTTTGGCTGAAACTTTATATATTTGCCCAGAAACTTGCCCCAAAGGATTAGCCAATGGTCCATGTGGCGGTACCGATTTAGATCGCTGTGAGTTTGGCGACAGGGAATGCATCCATTCGGTTAAATCCCGTTTAGCGCATGATGTGGATCAAATTCAACTGTTAAAAGAACAACTGATTCCAACCGTACCGATCGAGGTACGAGGAACCAGCTCTTGGAAAAATTGGTATAAGGCAGAGTAGCTAAATTTAGTGCTCTTCATCCATAGCATTACTATAAAATTTTTCACCTAATTTAATTCGATCACGACCATTTTTCATACGCCAGCGATTGGTATCACGTAATGAATACACACAGCCACAGTATTCCTGCTGGTAAAATTCTTCCCGTTTACTGATTTCAATCATACGATGCGCACCACCATTTTTGCGCCAGTTATAATCCCAATATTCAATTTCAGGATAATGTGCTGCTGCTCGGATTCCACAGCCATTGATCTGTTGCATGTCTTTCCAACGAGATATACCCAAGGAACTACTGATTAAGCGAAAACCATGTTCATAGGCATATAGGGCTGTTCGTTCGAAACGCATATCGAAACACATGGTACAGCGAATACCTTTTTCAGGTTCGTTTTCCATGCCTTTGGCACGGGCAAACCAATTGTCGGTATCGTAATCGCAGTCGATAAATTCAATATTGTGCTTCTCGGCAAAACGAATATTTTCTTCTTTTCTGATTAAATATTCTTTTACAGGATGAATATTGGGGTTATAAAAAAAGATCGAAAAATCAATTTCTGATTCAATTAAGGTTTCCATCACCTCACCTGAACACGGCGCACAGCATGAATGAAGCAACAATTTATCGTGTCCTTGAGGTAATTCGAGTTTTTTTCGTTCCAGCGTCATGTTGAACAATATAAAAAGTGATGAATTGAGTATTGTAAAAGTTTTTATCTGATATGGGATTGCGATTAGGTGAAATGTTTTCATGTTAAGCTGAATGATTTTATATTAAATCCTTTTTTATTGAGGATTTTAATTGTTATATCAGAGGTTTATTTTAAAGTTGATGTACTTTAAAAGCTAAATACAATATCGTAGCAGATTATTTCATTGTATATTAAGGTGAAAAAAAATAATTATATTGATCAATAGGTGAAAATAATTAAACATAACTTTAGTGAATCAGTTATGCTATAGGCAATGATTTGCGTCACAAACTCATCTGGTAAAGACTGAATGTTAGAACTTCGACATCTAAAAACACTGACTGCTCTTCGTGAGCATGGCTCATTAGTGGCAGCCGCAGGAGATCTGTGTTTGACCCCATCGGCATTGTCGCATCAACTCCGAGAGCTGGATCAATGGTTTGGTGTAGAAGTAGTTAACCGTCGTTCACGACCTGTCAGTTTTTCCAATGTAGGACAGAGGTTGTTGAAATTGGCAGATGATATTTTGCCTCAAGTACAAATTACTCAATCTGATATTACCCGTATCGTACACGGACAAACTGGACGAATTGTTTTTTCTTCTGAGTGTCACAGTTGTTTTGACTGGTTAATGCCGTTGTTAAATCAATACCGTCAACAATATCCCGATGTAGACTTAGACTTTGCTTCTGGCTTTGAAGCAAATCCACATGAATTATTGCAAACAGGTGAGTTTGACCTGTTAATTACTGCTGATCCGATCGCACTGAAAGGCATCGAATATTTCCCAATTTTTGAATATGAATCACGTTTGGTTTTATCTCAGACCCATCCTCTGGTGCGTATGAAGGAAATTACGGTTCAGGAATTAGCAGAAGAAACTTTGGTAACCTATCCTGTAGATAAGCATCGTCTTGATATTATGTCTAGACTATTTATTCCTGCCAATATTCAGCCCAAACATATTCGTACTACAGATCTGACTCAAATGTTGATCCAGTTGGTTGCCAGTGGTCATGGTATTGCTGCTTTGCCAGATTGGGTGGTAAATGAATATGAGCAAAAAGGTTGGGTGGTATCTCGACGTCTCGACTGCGTTGCACCTGAAGGTTTACGCCGGACTTTATATGCAGGCTATCGTATTGAAGAAAAAGAAAAAGATTATTTTGATGGTTTTCTTAAACAACTGGATAAATTTTCCAAGAAAAGAGCAAGTTATTATTAGACAAGATAATTTTTCGGACATTTAAAACGGCTTAAAGCAAATCGAGTGATTGTTAAGACAGTAGCAACCTTGCTATTGTCTAAATTAAGCCACTTAAAGCAATTTTAGAATACTGTGAGCCACCCAAGCATAAATCCAATATGTCGAAAATGAAATTGGAAATTTTGCATATTGGACTGATTTTATCAGCAATTATATTCAATATGGTCATTGCCGTGCTTAGGTTTATGGAGGGAAAGCAAGTATTGCGAAATAAATATCTTCATCACAGTGAAACAAGCAAGATTAGATCATCTAAAAAATAAGGGGGACTTTGTCGACTATTGTATGTAAACGATCTCGTATAAGGTTCAACGACCTTATAAAGTCACTGGAGAATGGCAGAATGGATTTATAATCAATAGGCTAAGAGATGATGATCGAAGTAGAAGAGCAATTATTGCAAATTATCGAAGAACAACAGATTCAATTTTAAAGACAAGCTTTAGAAGTAATGTAAATAAAATTTATGAATATTTTTCAAAGCCTTAAAGGGTGATTAAGAGTATATACAGCAGTAATACCTCAGCAACAAATTGTAATTTATCACAAGGATGGTCATGGCATTATGCGTATAGTTAAATTACTCGTTGTTATATTGGGATTTTTGATTTTTCTCATAGGATATATGTACCTTTCAACAAAAGGAACAGTGAGTCAAAATGAAAAAAATCAAGATGTATCACAAGTTTCTGGGAAAAATGATGATTGGGCTAGTGGTAAAAACCTAAATCCTGAGCTTAACAAAAAAATAGCTTTGAATATGACCGAAGACAAGTTCGACAAAATCATGAAAGAAGGGCTAGTCAACGGAGTTATTTATACATCTTTAAATGAATTGGATGAGATTACCAGAGCATCTATCAAACAAGCATTAAAAAATTTAAATGAAAAGGGAAGTCTCAGTGGTGGCGTGAAAACTAATGAGTTTAGTGATTTAGAAAAAGTCAGAGAAAACTTAAGAGACAAAACTTTAGATGAAATGGTAAAAGACCTTGATGGGTTTAAAAGCACGCCGAATAAGATTTTAGAACAATACGGTCTGCAATTGACAGGTGCTCAAAATTTTGGATCCTATAACCAGAATGAGGGATGGAGTGGGATATATAAACTTTATGAAAATAATAAAAGTAAGGTTGAAATAGAGCAAATTCATTTAAAACCAGAAAAATCAACTCAACAGTTGGTTAAAGAGGCTCTAAATAGTTCACTTGCTAATGATACTCCTGCTATTTATGAAAAATTACCATCAGAAATGCTGCAGAAATTAACTTTTGTTAGTGATAGAAATTATTACCAGATAAATGCTTATAATTTAAGCGAAAATGAATTGATAGAAATAGCAAATTCTATAATAAAAAGTCCTGAAAAATAAAATTTTAGTTGAATAGTAAGTTAAATTTTTGATGAAAAAACTTCTAAATATAAAAGTAGTGGTGGCTTTCATTTACATTTAATGAATTCATTTCATTGATGTTTTCATATCAATGAACGAAAGAATGGCATTGTTTCCCACACGTTTTGATACTCGCCCTAAGGCTGACAATCGCCCAGGCAGAAGCAGAGAAATAAAACTAGATAGGCTAAGTCGCTAAATCTTGTCTTTCACTTTTTTGATTCAGTAAAGTCATGAGCGAATGCTTTTTTATGGCTTTACCTTTCGTATCTATCCATCTAAATAAAACGATTTTTGATCATAAATGGCGCTTCATTTTTAAAATAAGCCTAAAACGCACCCATATTGCTCAAAATAAGTATGACAAAAGCTGAAAATCGTAATACTGAATTGGCATAGCCTTTGCATTCCTTAGCCCTATAAAAAGTGATCTAGGGTTCCGATATTTGTACCATACAAATATGTCTGGACCGAGAGTTCGCGGTTCGCAAGAACTACACGGAGGGATAAAAGCCCGGGAGGAAGTCAATCAACTATCCGAACAGGAGTGGCTATGAACACGACACATTATCATGATCAGAATGAGATTTGGTCTGAAAAATTACCGGGTGGGCATCACTGGTCAGGTCGTATTCCCAAAGGAACTGTACTGCAATTTAAAGCTTTAGCTAAAAATGCCAATGTGTCTTTGTTCTGTGTCAATGCGAATGACAGACTTGAACGCTTCAATATGCCTGACAGCCTAAAAGGGCAACATACTGCATATTTAACACAAGGTCATGTTTTATATTCTGATTTGGGACGAGTCATGGCATCAATTGTTCGTGATGATCATGGCTGGAATGATGTTTTATGTGGTGCAAGTCGACCTGAACAAATTCAGCGCACTTTTGGAACGAAAAGCTTTCAAGATGCCCGAAATCAGATGTATCAAAATGGTTTAGATGGTTTGCTGATTGAAATGAGTAAGTATTCTTTGGGGCAAATTGATTTAAGTGCCACGATTAACTTATTTTCAAAAGTCAGTCCAGATCAAACAGGTGCATTGAGTTATGTTGCTTCGGATAATCAGGATCAAATCATTCAGCTCCGATTTGAAATGGATAGTTGGGTGTTTTTATCCGCTGCACCACATGCTTTAGATCATTCTGCGGATTATGCTCCAGCAGCTATTGCTTTAAGTCTTTTTACTGCTTTGCCTTTGTCAGAACATGATATTTGTCGGGATTCTTGTCCACAAAATCAACGCGCATTTAACAACAATGATCGTTATTTTGCACGCCATTCATCACATAACATTAACGCATAAAGAGGGCAACGATCATGACCATATTCAGTTCAATCGAGCATCGTGTGTTCGACCAAGTACTTGTTGATGACGTATGCCTTGCAGGTGAGGCATGGATGGGCGAAATTAAAAAAGGACAGTATTTTCGCATTGTTGATTTGGAAGGCAATCAAGCAGTCGATACTTTGTTCATATCTGCAGAAAACCCAGCTGAACGTTATAGTGCGACGGACACTTTGAGCATCAATCAACATATATATTTAGAAAAAGGTACCACTTTATATAGCAATCATGGTCGTGCGATTGGCGTGATTCATGATGATAACTGCGGTCGACATGATACCTTGGGCGGTGCATGTTCATGTGAAAGTAATACTGTACGTTATGCACATGAGACTTATCCAATGCACAGTTGCCGTAATAACTTTATGTATGCATTGGCGAAACATCCAATTGCACAAAAACACCAACTTAATGTTCGACATATTGGTCCAAATATTAATTTCTTTATGAATGTCCCTGTGAGCTCTAAAGGTCATTTGACCTTTGCTGATGGTATTTCGGCAGCAGGAAAATATGTTGAAATCAAAGCAGAAATGGATTTGATTATATTGATTTCGAATTGCCCCCAATTAAACAATCCATGTAATGGCTATAACCCAACCAAAATTCAATTGATTGTTCATACTGGTACGGAGGCTTAATTATGTTTAAAAAAGTTCTCATTGCCAACCGTGGTGCAATTGCTTGCCGTGTCATACGCACACTGAAAAAATTAGGCATCGCTTCCGTTGCTGTTTACTCAGAAGCCGATCAAGATTCTTTACATGTGACCTTGGCAGATGAAGCATTTTGTATTGGTGCAGCGCCTGCGCAACAGAGTTATTTGAATATTGAAAAAATACTGGAAGTTGCAAAACAAACTGGCGCTGAGGCAATTCATCCGGGATATGGATTTTTATCTGAAAATGCGGAGTTTTGTGATCTTTGTGAAAATCAGGGGATTGCTTTTATTGGTCCAACATCCAGTCAAATGCTGGATTTTGGTTTAAAACATACTGCACGTGAACTTGCAATTCAAAGCCAAGTCCCGTTATTGCCGGGAAGTGCTTTGCTGGCTAATGAAAACGAAGCCATTACTGAAGCTACACGGATCGGTTATCCAGTCATGCTGAAAAGCACCGCTGGTGGTGGCGGTATTGGGATGCGTTTGGTTTGGAATGAAGCTGAGCTCAGAGATGCCTATCAAACTGTCTCTTATCTCGCTCAAGCAAACTTTAAAGATGCAGGTGTGTATTTAGAAAAGTTTGTGGAGCATGCTCGGCATATTGAAGTACAAATTTTTGGTGATGGTACAGGACAGGTATTGGCTTTGGGAGAGCGTGATTGTTCTGTACAACGCCGTAATCAGAAAGTCATCGAGGAAACGCCAGCACCTCTTTTAAATGCTGAACAGCGTGAATACATTCAAAAAATTGCAACTCAATTGATGCAATCAGTCAATTATCGTTCGGCAGGGACTGTTGAATTTGTCATGGACACGGAAACAGAGCAATTCTATTTCTTGGAAGTGAATACGCGTTTACAAGTCGAACATGGGGTGACTGAACAAGTTTATGGTGTTGATCTGGTTGAGTGGATGGTGACTTTAGCCAGTGGTGACTGGTCTGCTCCACAAGAAAAATTAGTCCCGAAAGGGCATTCGATCCAAGTACGTTTATATGCTGAAGACCCGATTAAGCAATTTCAGCCCAGTGCAGGATTATTGACGTATGTGCAATTTGATTCGCAGGCGCGGGTCGAAACATGGGTCGAAACCGGTTCTCATGTTTCTTCATTTTATGATCCGATGCTGGCCAAAATTATTGTCACAGCAGCAGATCGAAACTCAGCAATACACGCCATGCAAGCCAGTCTTGCAGTAACTCAAATTGCAGGTATTGAAACCAATTTGGAGTATTTGCAGAATATTATTGCAGGCGAAGTGTTTCAATCAGGAGCGCAAACCACGCGTTTTTTAAATACTTTCGTATGGAAAACTCAAAAAATTGAAGTTTTACAATCAGGTATTCAAACTTCGATTCAAGACATCACTGGTCGTTTAGGGTACTGGGATGTTGGTGTACCACCGTCAGGTGCAATTGACCCTTTAAGCTTAAATGTTGCCAATCAACTTTTAGCAAATCCATACAACACGGCAGGACTAGAATGTACTTTACAAGGTCCAACTTTAAAGTTCCATTGTGATAGTCAAATTGTCATCACGGGTGGAGAGATGGCGGTCACACTTGATGGTATCGCTCTACCGATGTGGCAAACAATCAATGTTAAAAAATCTCAAGTCTTAAAGTGTGGCGCAATCAGCACAGGTTGCCGTAGTTATATTGGGATTAAAGGCGGATTTGACGTTCCAGAATACTTAGGCTCAAAAGCAACCTTTACCTTAGGTCAATTTGGTGGACATGCAGGTCGTAATTTATTGATTGGAGATATGCTTCCAATCACTGAGTATTGTTCTGAAGACAGTAAGCGTTTAGCCAAAGATCAAATTCCAAGCTTTAGCCGAATTTGGGAAATCGCTGTGATGTATGGTCCGCATGGAGCTCCTGATTTCTTTACTACAAAAGACATCGATCAGTTTTTTACCAATACCTTTGAAATTCATTATAACTCCAGCCGTACAGGGGTTCGTTTGATTGGACCAAAGCCTGATTGGGCACGTGAAGACGGAGGTGAGGCTGGCTTACATCCTTCCAATATCCATGATAACGCCTATGCAATTGGTGCAATAGACTTCACTGGAGATATGCCAATTATCTTGGGACCTGATGGTCCAAGTTTAGGCGGATTTGTATGTCCCGCAGTAGTAATTCATTCTGAACTTTGGAAAATTGGGCAGTTGAAGGCAGGAGATAAAGTCAAATTTATACCTGTAGGTTATGCGCAGGCAAAAAGTCTCGACCAAAAATATCATCAAAGTTTAATCGCTACAGACACGACCACTGTTGATTTCCATCCTCTGATTCAGCCTGAGCATGAAACTTTAAGCAATGCTGTACTTGCGAACATAGAGGGGCAAGGCAAGTTGCCAAGTGTCTGCTATAGACCCGCAGGAAACAGTTATTTATTGGTTGAATATGGTGAACTGGTTTTAGATTTGAATTTAAGATTCCGTATTCATGCCTTGATGCAATGGGTAAAAGCTCAAAATATTCAAGGGATTATTGATCTCACACCGGGTATTCGTTCTTTACAGATCCATTTTGATTCAATTCAAGTTGATCAATTGGAATTGTTAAAGATATTGCAAAGTGCTGAAGCTGAACTCGTTGATATTGATCAGATGCAAGTTCCTTCAAGAACAGTTTATTTACCTTTGGCTTGGGAAGATTCACAAACGCAGTTAGCGACTGAACGCTATACCCAAATTGTGCGTCCAGATGCACCTTGGTGTCCTGATAATATCGAGTTTATCCGTCGTATCAATGGGCTAGCTTCTAAGCAGGCAGTGAAAGATGTGGTATATAGTGCACATTATTTGGTGATGGGCTTAGGAGATGTATATCTAGGTGCGCCCGTAGCCACGCCACTTGATCCACGTCAGCGTTTGGTCACGACCAAATATAACCCTGCTCGGACTTGGACACCTGAAAGTGCTGTGGGTATCGGCGGTGCCTATATGTGTGTTTATGGAATGGAAGGTCCGGGTGGGTATCAGTTTGTTGGTCGAACTACACAAATGTGGAGTCGTTATCGTCAAAATGCAAATTTTGAAGCGGGTAAGCCATGGTTATTGCGCTTTTTTGATCAGGTAAAATTTTATGAAGTTTCCGAGTCAGAACTGCTAAAAATGCGTGAAGATTTTAAAGCAGGTCGTTTGCAACTTCGAATTGAAGAGGGTGTGCTCAACCTTAAACAATACAATGACTTCTTAGCCGAAAATCAAGACAGTATTCAGGCATTCAAACACACGCAACAAACCAATTTTGAAGCTGAACGTCGTCGTTGGCATGCTGCTGGTTTACAAGAATATGTTTCTGAAAGTCTGGATGCTGTAGACGATGCAGAAGCCGTCATTATCCCGCAAGGTGGGTGTGCTGTTGAATCACATATGCCCGGTTCAATTTGGAAAATAGAATGTGCTTCAGGTGACATTGTGGAAGAAGGCGCAACCCTTGCAGTGATCGAAGCCATGAAAATTGAAATTCCAATCATCGCGCCTGAGCGAATGAAAGTTGAAACTATAACCATCGAAAAAGGGCAGACAGTTAAAACAGGGCAGGTGTTGTTTACCTTAGCACCGGTGGTTTGAAAAAACCTCTAAAGAGAGAACAATACTAAAACAAAGGGCATCATTAAGATGCCCTTTTTATCAAGTAGCGAGTAAATGTTTAAGAATTTTGTCACCGTGTTCGACCGCTTCCCGTTTGATTTTAGACGCTGAGTGACCAGATAAGGGGGACACATCAAAGAGTAGAAAAGTGCCACTTAAATTCATTTGACTATATTGAATGGAGTGCTGAACAGATTTTAAAAAGCTTTCGATTAAATTTTCGTGTTCATTGATTAAATTTTTTTCTGGCTGTCCAACGGTCATACTCAGCAAAACTTTTTTATTTTTCAATTTATCTCCTTGTGAACCATAAGCAAATTGATAGCTAAAAACTTCATCGAACCATAATTTTAAAATAGCGGGCATATTAAACCAAAACATTGGATATTGCAGAATGACCGTTTCATGTCGCAGTAATGCCTGCTGTTCCGCTGCGACATCAATTTGATAATCAGGGTAGCGCTGGAAAATATCTCGAACTTCTAAATCTGGATACTTGTCTGTCAGTTCATTGACAATGGTCTTGTTTGCAATCGACCGTGTGTAATAGGGATGCGCCAAAATGAGCAGTGCCATAATATGTACCTATTAACTATAAAAATAATAGTCACTATATTTTTTATATGGATGGCGTACAATAACTATCAAAGTTGATAGCCTAGAGATATTGATGGAACCTATTGAAAATAAATGTGAAATAAAAATGAATGGTAAAACCTATCCATGTCATATCAGTATGGCAATGGATTTGGTCGGTGGGAAATGGAAAAGTGTAATTCTTTACTATCTCAAAGATGGAGCAAAACGCTTTAATGAAATCAAACAACTGATGCCAACGATTACTGAAATGACACTCAGCCTGCAACTTAAGCAATTAGAACAAAGTGGATTGGTTTCTAGAACCGTGTATGGAGAAAAAGCACCAATCAAAGTAGTCTATGAAATGACCGACTTAGGACATTCTTTTAAGCCTGTTTTAGAATCATTGTCTATTTGGGCACATGGCATGCTTAATGAAGATTTAGATTAAAAAATAATAAAATGCTATTGCTGAATCGTACTTAAAAAAAATCTGACTGATGAATATAACGACTTGAATATTTTCGCCCCATCACTGCGCATGGGGCATTTTTTTGCCCACAAAATAGTCATAAATTTTGATCAATCGCAGTAAAAGCACGCTTAGAAATTGGCACATTTTCTGCATCTATAGGGGCGTAATACAAAAACTTAATTTGGTAATACTGATGCCTATTCTTCTATGTTTACAAATAGCGAATGGCCATCAGACCCTTACATAGGAGTGGTGCGATGAATCATGTAAAAACAGCAGACAAAAAAGTACATCCGCTCAAAACATTTTTTGTCGAATTATTCAGTGTACGCGCTGGTCTGTATATCAAACAAACACACTCAGTCCATAAACCAAAAGGATAGCACTGTGCCTAAACAAAAGTTGGCTCGGATCAGTATTACTGTACCTGAAACGACACTCAATGCCCTCGACCAGAAAATTGTTGATCAACACTATGAAAGCCGATCACAAGCAATTGTAGACATGATCAACAAACATTTGATTGCAGAGCAGGTTCAAGCGAATGAAGTGATGGTGGGGACATTAACCATTCTTTATGATGCAGGGCAGATGCCACTTAGAAATCAACTAATTGATTTACAACAACAGTTTTTAACCCAAGTGATCAGCTCACTACATATTCAACTTGATCAGCAAAAAATCTTACAGGTGATGTTGATGCAAGGTGCAAGCTCAGAGCTCAAGCAAATTAGTCAGCAATTTATTGCACTCAAAGGCGTGATTAAAGGGCATTTAGAACTTATGGATGCAGTGATGCCTCCGATTCTACAAAATGATTAAATCAGGAGTATGGTCATGCAAGACTTATGGACGATCCAAGATTGGAAAAATGCGTATGCAAATCAGCAAATCAATATTGATGGTTTAATCGACTATGTTAAAACCATAAAAAATGATGATCATGCTTGGATTGAAATCGCATCTTCAGCACAAATACAGATGCAAATTGAGTATTTAAAAACTCAAAATTGCGATGATCTACCCCTCTATGGTGTGCCCTTTGCAGTCAAAGACAATATTGATGTTGCTGGTTTTCATACAACAGGTGCATGTAAAGAAGCTGAATATTTAGCAACAACAGATGCAACGGTGGTTGTAAAGTTAAAAAAGGCGGGTGCTATTGTTATTGGTAAAACCAATCTTGACCAATTTGCAACAGGTTTAGTGGGAGTACGTTCGCCGTATGGTGCAGTAAAAAATAGCTTTAATCCAGAATATATCAGTGGTGGTTCTAGTTCTGGGTCATCTGTGGCTGTAGCGAATGGAATTGTACCTTTTAGTCTAGGTACAGATACGGCAGGTTCAGGTCGAGTTCCAGCAGGTCATAACAATATAGTTGGACTGAAACCTACAAAGGGATGGTTTTCCACCACAGGTTTGATGCCTGCGTGTAGAACACTGGATGTGATTTCAATTTTTGCACTGACCAGTGATGATGCTTGGCTGGTTGCAACATTGATGCAAGGTAATGATAAAACAGATGCTTATTCGCGTAGTCATCCTGCCAATGTTGCAACACAATTTTCTAAAGGAAAAATTGCGATACCTGCTCAACTTGAGTTTTATGGTGATATTGAATCCGAGAAAGCATTTAAAATTGCCGTAGAACGTGTTCATGCACTTGGATATGAGGTTGAATCTATTGATTTTACGGATTTCAACCTTTTGGCGAGAGCACTTTATAATGACGCTTGGGTTGCAGAGCGAACGGTTGCTGTCGAAGCGCGAGTCTCTCGGCAACAAGCGCATCCAGTGATTGCTGAAATCATTGCGCAAGCAGATCAGTTTAAAGCTACAGATACATTTAAAGCTGAGTATCAACGGGCTGAATTAGCACAAAAAATTAATCTTCAGTTACAAGCCTATGATGCATTGTTGGTACCGACTTCACCGACGATTTATCGGATCAGTGAAGTTGAAGCAGACCCACACAATAAAAATTCACATATGGGGGCGTATACCAACTTTGTAAATTTTGCTGATCTAGCTGCGATTGCCTTACCCAATATCATTCGTGCAGATGGTCTGCCAAGTGGCGTGACTTTTATTGCATCTGCTTGGTATGACCAAGCATTGGCAAAATTTGCCCAACAATGGCAAACACTCACAGAACTTCCGCTTGGCACGTCATCATATCGTTATCAAAAAAGCTTTGAAATTGAATCACAAAACTCGGTAAAGCTTGCTGTTGTCGGTGCGCATCTCTCAGCGATGCCTTTGAATTTTCAATTGACAACCCGTCAAGCGACATTGCTCGCAAAAACCCGAACGGCTAAAAGCTATAAGTTATTTGCTTTGAAAAATACCGTTCCACCGAAACCGGGATTGCAATTTGATATTGATGGTACTGCGATTGAAGTTGAAGTTTGGGAGATTCCTTTAGCGAATTTTGGGGCAATCGTCGCTGAAGTTCCATCACCACTAGGCATTGGCAATCTACAGCTTGAAGATGGGACATGGGTGAAAGGTTTTATTTGTGAAGCTTATGCAATTCAAGAGGCTGTCGATATCAGTCATTTTGGTGGTTGGCGTGCCTACATCAAGTCACTCAATCCATCAAATACAAAATTTAACTATGAGAACGTTGGGGGAGTTTCGGTATGATTCATAAATCTTTTTTATCTATATCCATTTTAACTACAGTTTTAATATCAGGTTGTGACAACACAGCAAAAGTGCCAGAAGCCAAAGAAAATAAGCAAACCACAGCAAACGCACAACCGATTACTATTGGTTATAGTGATTGGCCGGGATTTGTTGCATGGCAAGTTGCGATTGAAAAGGGGTGGTTAAAAGAAGCGGGATTAAATGTTGATTTTAAATGGTTTGATTACTCAGCATCGCTTTCAGCTTTTTCAGCAAATCAATTGGATGCGGTATTTGTCACCAATGGAGATAATTTGGTGACTGCTTCAGGCGGTACGCAAGGCATGATGATTATGGCAACAGATTATTCTGCTGGAAATGATGTCATTATTGCCAAAGAGGGGATTAATCATATTCAGGATTTAAAAGGCAAATCAGTTGGTGTTGAAAAGGGATTGGTGGACCATTTACTGCTTGCAACAGCGATGTCAGATCAGAAAATTCCCATTAATGAAATCAAATTGGTGAATTCTGCGACCAATCAATTGCCTCAAGTGTTTTCAAGTCCTGATATTTCAGCAATTGCAGTTTGGCAGCCTGTTGCCAGTCAAGCATTAAAAGCCGTTGCAGGATCAAAAATCATTTATACATCGCAAGATAAACCGGGTTTAATCTATGACACATTAACGGTCAATATGAGTCATTTAACTGCGCATAAAGAGGAATGGAAAAAAGTTCTGCAAGTGTGGGATAAAACGGTGAAATATATCAACGATCCGGCTACACATGCAGATGCAGTCAAAATTATGGCAAATCGTTCAGGTGTCGATCCGAAACAATACGAAACGATGGTGAATGGTACACATTTACTGGATATTTCAGCCAATAAAAAAGTCTTTAGCAAAGGTAATGGTTTTGATTCGATATATGGTTCGTCCTATCATGTGAATAAATTTAATGTACAGAATGGCATCTATAAAACTGAGCAAAATGTAGATGGTTTGATTTATCCAACCTTATTACAAGAGTTACCATAAGGGGATTTGCGCTAATTGGATTGGTCTGGAGAGACATCTTTATGACCAATCGCGAATTAGCTAAAGACCCAATAGCCTAAGCAGTATCCTTCTGGAAACTTAAATAATTAGATAAGAAGCTTCACTGCTTCTTATTTTGTGAAAAGCTTTGATCAATTAGTGCAGACGATGCCTTAGTTTTCAGAGATGAAAAGATACCATCTCGAACATCGAGCTAATTCATTCAAATTAAGTCGAAGGTATGTTATTTTCTTCATCTAATCATATTGATCCGTATCATCGCCTAACTCAGTTGGGCTTTTAATTGTTTAGATCAAATTAAGCATAACAATATTTAAATCTGTTCATTCAGTATTATCTTTTTAAATATAGTCAATCTGTTGAAAAATTCATACAGTAGAATATCATTTCTGTTGATCAATAAAATTAAAGCGATGAATATATTGTTCGATGATATAAGCCTTGCACTGCCACGCTTTAGCTCTAGAGTTTAAATTGTTTTGCGTAGGCGATACTTTACTTTTCAGAGATGAAAAGTAACAAAAATCTTCTGTTGAGCGAGGGGTACATCCTAATACCCCCGCTCAACATGGCGACATCCATGTCGCTTCGTGATAGCAAGAGTGTTTATGATTCAAAAGTACAAAATAAATGAATCATCCAAATCACTTGTATGAATAATCAGGCAGTTTGACTATATGAGTCCAAATTGACTAAAAAGGAATTAAAAAAAGAAGATTGAGGCAAATGAGTAAGCCTCAAAATTTCAGGCATAAACTTTACTTAAGTGAGTTCTGTGCTGTTTGAGAAAAGATGAATAATTAAAATTCCAATAATCATTAGTGAAAGTCCAAGAATAGCAGCGAAATCCAAGTGCTGTTTATAATAAAAAAAGCCAACCAAAGAAACCAAAATAATGCCAGCGCCTGACCACAAGGCATAGGTAATACCGACTGGAATGGTTTTCATGGTCAGGGATAAGAAATAAATCGCCACAGCATAGCCACATATCGTGATGATTGAAGGTAAGAGCTGACTAAATCCTTCTGAAGCTTTCATGGCAGAGGTCGCAATGACTTCTGCCACAATTGCAATAATTAAATAGATAAAAGACATGGTTAAAATATGCTTCCTAGACACTTATTTTTGCATGATGAAAAAGGTGGTTGTGTTCCTGATCAAACCAAGTAAGGCTGGCATTTGATGTTGCTGTCTGTGTGGAAAAACAAAAATCTTGCTCAAAAGTATCAATGGTGAAATATAACTGGCAACGTTGTCCTTGAATAAAGCGTTGCTGTACCAATGTGTTGTCATCCAACTGAGTAAAGTGATCAAGTTCCATGTGTGTGCCAACTTGCTCCGTCACAGTACTGAGATCAATCATTTGCTGTCCAAAACTAATCGATACTTCGTAATCTTGGATATCTTGAACAGTGAAATCTTGCTGAGCAAAGGCTTCGGTCAAAGATTTTTCCATTTCTAAACGTTGTTGGATCTCAGGATGGCGTGATCGTGCAAAGGCAATAAAATGATCACAAATAATTAAACCACCATCCGCAGGGTAGCTTGTATTTAAATCCATATTGTCAATTTTAAATAAACGTAAACCCAGAAAAAGCCCACGTTTGGCTTGCTGACGCCAGTCTTCAACATAAGCATGGCTCGGGGAAAATTCTAAAATGGCATTGCCAATCGCATAAAGTTTTGCTTGTTCAGGCCATTGAACATGATTTTGATAATTACTGGTGATTTGCCAAGAAAGTAGTTGCTGTTGCTCATCCCACAGTGTATTGCCAACCCAGCCTTGTCGCTCCAAAACGGGTGTTGTGTTTTGGCTTTTTAAACGTAAATCGATGGTGAATGATTTAGACTGAAACCAATAGACCAGGGTAGTTTCGTCAGTGAGCCCATTGGCAAAGCTAATACTTTTACGGCGAAAAGCACCCAACAAATACTCAGGGAGTAGGCATGTTGAAGTAGCAGATACTTTGAGTTGAGTACAGAGTGTTATGAGATTCATTGTGACTCCTCGTTTTGGTTTAAACCAAAGGAGTAAAGTGGTCTGGCATTTTCAAGTTGAATTTCACCACGTGCGACTTTATCTTTGAGATATTGAAATGTTTGCGCTGTTTGATTAAATAAATGCTCCCCACCTTTTAATGGCGCATAGTGAGCAGATTCAGGATTGATCAATGGCTGAATGATGTAGTCATAATCACATGAGAAAAAGAATGGAAAAGAATAACGTTCCTCAGCCACTTTCTTCACCCGATGTTTGGTGGCTAAATAACGTCCATTGGATAAAATCTCCATCATATCGCCAATGTTCATAATCAAGGTATTTTCAAGCAATGGTACATCTATCCATTGTCCAGCTTTATTGAGCACTTGTAAGCCAGGTGCGGTCGGGAGAAGTAAGGTAAAACATTCATAATCCGTATGCGCACCTATACCTTCTTTATCCTGAATATCCGCAATATATGGATAATGTATCAAGCGAAGTTGACTGGGCGCTTTTGAAATATGTGCATCAAAATAATGCTCATCCAAGTCCAATGCTAAGGCAAAACTTTGAAAAATTTGCTGCCCAATTTTTTTAATGTGTTGATAATAATTGGAAACATGCAATTTAAAGCTAGGATCACCAGGCCACTGAGTTGGACCTACCAGTGGGCGTCGATCTTCCAAACTGAGGTGATCATAATTCACATCATAAGCTTCTTTGAGGTCATAGGTATTTTCTACAAAACGTTCTTCCCCAATGGGCACATAGCCACTGTGATTCTCCGATAGACCAATATAATTCTGCATCTTTAAGGCTGTATCTTGGGCAAAATACTGTTGCGCCGTTTGATGGAGTTTTTCAAATAATTCAGGCTTAAATTGTTCACCTTTTAGATAAAGAAAACCAACATCTTTACAGGCTTGATCTAAAGCACGTGCGACTTTCAAGCGTTCATTACGATCAGCGCTACACAATAAAGAAATATCCAAAAGTGGTAAAACATAGCGATTTGTCATGAATATCACCAAAGTTGGTCGTCCAACAAAGAACTAAGCAATTTGGGTCGTCCCAAATGCGATAAGAAAGCGTTTATGGCTTATTTATCCGTACTGATTTGTGTCATACGTGGAATTTTCGGTAAATTTTGTAGTGCTGGATCAAGTTCATCTTCTTGAGCATGCACTAACTGATCAACGCGAGCTCTGAGTTGTTTGAATGCAGAGCTGTTGATTAAGTCTGTTGAACGTGGACGAGGTAAATCGACTTCAATGATCTCTTTGATTTCACCGGGGTTGGCTTTGAGTGCCACAATACGATCAGCCAACAATATGGCTTCATCCATATCATGGGTCACAAAAATAATCGTGATGTCTATGTTTTGCCATAAATCCATCAGATGTTTTTGCATCTTTTGGCGAGTATGCGGGTCTAATGCGCCAAAAGGTTCATCCATCAATAAAATTTTAGGTTCATTGACCAAAGCACGTGCAATAGCGACACGTTGTTTCATCCCACCTGATAACTGATGAGGATATTGATTTTCATATTTTTCTAAACCAATGATATTAATCCATTCACGTGCATGGGATTCAGCAGAGATTTGACTGATACCTTTCATTCGTGGGCCAAACATGACATTTTCTTTGACTGTTTTCCAAGGAAATAGCGTATAGCCTTGGAACACCATACCCCGTTCAGGACTAGGACCTGTAATACGCTCGCCATCGACCAAGACCTCGCCACTGTGATAAGGATCTAAACCCGCAATCACACGACTTAAGGTAGATTTCCCGCAACCAGAAGGACCAATCACACAAACAAATTCTCGTTTATGAATTTTTAAATCAAGCTGTTTTAACACCACTCGTTCAGACTTGCCATGTTTAAATACTTGGCTGAGTTGTTTGGTCTCTAAAATGACAGGACGTGCATAGATCTTTTGAAAATATTCATGTGAGTTAAAAGTTGAATCATTCATTATTTTGCTCCTATTTTCCATGCAAACATACGCTCACCCAACTTCATCAACACCCAATCACAAACTAAGCCGATCACCCCAATAATTAAGATTGCGGCATACACATTGTCAAAGTTTTGATAGCGCGCTTGTTGGGTGATAAACCAAGTGATACCAGAGGTTGTTCCGATCAATTCAGAGACGATTAAATAGGTCCATGCCCAACCCAGTAGCACTCTTAAATCGCGGTAGATATCAGGAAATGCGGCGGGAATAACGACATAAAACAGACTTTTCAATTTATTGGTTCCTAGGGTATAACCCGCTTCAACCAATCCTTGATCAACCATGCGTGTGGTGTTGGCGATAATCAAAATTTGCTGAAAAAGTGTACCAATGATAATGATTGCAATTTTCGGTGCATCATTAATTCCTAAAATCGCTACAGCCAAGGCACCGAATGCAGGTGCAGGCAAATAGCGAAAGAATTCAACAAAAGGTTCAGTGAGTAGAGATATTTTTTGTGAGAAGCCACAAAGAATTCCCAGTGGGATACCAACAATTGAGGAAATCAGGAAAGCAGAGAAAACAATTTTAATACTGTGCCATAAGCTTTGATGAAACCAAGGCGTATCAGGTTGTTCGGGTGGCGTGGTAAAAGCAGTTACCAATGCTTTAGCAACTTCATGTGGAGCTGGTAAGTAAATTGGATTGACCAAAACACCTTGTGGCGGTGCAGAATGGTGATCTACAGCATTTTGTGCCTCACTATAGAACACATTTTTATCGACACGGCTTCCGACTTGCAGATATGAAACACTTCCTGAATCGGTAATTTGCACTTGTGGATGCCAAATAAAAGGTAAATAACTAACAGCACACCAGAGACATATAGGGATCAGAAAAGAGCACAAGCTTAAGATCAGCTTGTTCTTTTGACCCATATCCTTTGCGACATAACCCATATTTGTCATCCTCATTCTTTGCTTGAGTATTACGATTATTAAAAAACGTAATATTGATTAAGCAAAATGAGTGCCATAAGGCAAAAGACATGAGATTGAAGTAAATAAAAAAGTAAGTGATGTGTTCAAACAGTTGAGAGGTTTGAAACATGATGCTTTTAAAAAGCATTTAAAATAAACAGATAATCAAATAGTGTTGAATGAAATTATTGAGAATAAAATATAGTCAAAACGTCTGATTATTCATACAAGTAATTTGGATGATTCATTTATTTTGTACGTTTTAATCATAAACAGTCTTGCTATCACAAGGCGACATGGATGTCGCTATGTTGAGCGGGGGTATTAGGATGTACCCCTCGCTCAACAGAAGATTTTTGTTACTTTTCATCTCTGAAAAGTAAAGTATCGCCTACGCAAAACAATTTAAACTCTAGAGCTAAAGCGTGGCAGTGCAAGGCTTATATCATCGAACAATATATTCATCGCTTTAATTTTATTGATCAAGAGAAATGATATTCTACTGTATGAATTTTTCAACAATTTGACTATAGATAGAGTATTTAAGAATAAAGAGGACAAGCGTTGTGCGCTTTGAGGGTGATGTTCATGAATTGAATTCACACTTGTTGTTAAAATTGAACCATAAAGAAGCCGTTCTATTCAATTGAATACAACGGCATTTTGATTGCACAAAAATATAGATCATGATTCACTAAAGTTGAACATCAAAGCATATTCAATTTAGGTGGATAAAATTTAATTTAAAATGGAAGCGGTTCTAATCCTTTGACGATATCGTTAAATTCAGAACCGTTCAGCCAAAATGATTTCTTTAAAAATAGTGTAGTCATGATACTTTCAGCATCATCACTGTTGGTGTTTTCACAGAACAAACCATATTGACTGCCAAGCACATTATTGTCTTCAATTAAACGAATATAGTACGCATGTTGTTCATCAGCATAACCAAGAATTGCATCACGTTGAGTAGCCATTTTTATGTCTCCACATAGAAAATCAATCAAATAAGTGCATAACGATGACCAGAGAACTTGTTCAAAGAAATCAATAAAATAACATTGAGCTTATATTGTAAATTATTGATTTATGATAAGTATATTGATTGTCTTTGACATCCTTGTTCAAAGAAATGTATCAAAACTGATCGATAGGGTTATTGTTATTCAAAAAAAACTTGCCGTCAACTTGAATTTGTAACTTTTTCAAGGTATATTGATTTTACTGGTTTTTATGTAGCATACAGGATAAAAAATGACTAAAAAAGTAGAATTTGAACATGGAGGTGCGAGAGCCAATGCTGGACGAAAAGCACAATTCAGTGAGCCTACCAAAGTAATCCGTGTGCCTGAATCCCAAGTTGATTTTATCAAAAATTGGTTACTGAAAAATTTCAGCAATGCACAGCTAAGTGATTTTAGCTCGACTATGCATATCCAAACAGTTCAAGCAAAAAACGATAAGATTTATCAAATTCCTTTAGCGACCGAACGAGTTGCAGCAGGTGTGCCGTTTTCTGTTCAGGACACGATTGAACAATCTTTGGATATGAATGAATATCTGATTCGAAATGAAAGTTCGACTTTTATTGTTAAAGCCAATTCTCTTTCAATGTTGGATGTGGGGATAGATATTGAAGATCCGTTGATCGTCGATCGCAGTATCACGGCAAAGTCTGGTGATATCGTGATTGCGCGTATTGACAATGATTTTACCGTGAAGCGCTTAATGATTGATAAGCATTTTGATCCACCTAAAGTTTGGTTAAAAGCAGAAAACCCTGAATTTAAGAATATTTATATTGAAGAAGGGCAAGAGTTTGAAATTTGGGGTGTCGTCACCTATAACTTAAAGCGTATGCGTTGATGAGCTTCTTTTTTAATTGTCTCTAATTACTCAAGCTAGCAACATTCGTGTTGCTTTTTTTGATCGAATTTTAAGTAAAGTGAATGCATTACATGAAAAAATGAGTTGATATATTCACTACACTAAAAACCTGCCTTTAGCTGAATTAGCTGTTTATAAACATGCTCGCTTCAAGCAAGCATGCTCAAAATTCATAAATACCAAAATTTAAAAAATATTAATTCGGCATATTTCTTGCTGTTGTTCGCTTAATTAATTTATCGAATGGTAAAAAATGAAAGAGAAGATTTTTCCTTGTAGCAACGGACAAGATGCCGAATTCGTCATTTTGTCTTCAGGTTTAGGTGGACATGCAACATTCTGGCAACCGCAGATTGAGCCGCTAACGCAATATTTTCATGTCTTGGTTTATGATCAAGAAGGCTGTCATGCAGATTCAGCCCATTTGCCTCAATACTATTCCATTCAAAATATGGCTGAACAAGCCCTCGCAATTTTGCAAAAGTATAAAATCGATAAATGTCACTTTATTGGGCATGCCTTAGGTGCAGTGATTGGAGCTGAACTGGCTGTGCTGGTACAAAATACTTCGATTTCTTTATTGAGTTTAACCATGATCAATGCTTGGGACACTTTGGATTCCCACACACAAAAATGTTTTCAAACTCGAATCGCTTTATTAAAAGATTCTGGGGCAGAAGCTTATGTGCGTGCACAGGTTTTATTTCTTTATCCCCCTGCTTTTATTTCAAAAAATCACCAAGAAATACAACAGATAGAGAATATAGGACTACAAGACTTTCCTCCATCGCACAATGTAATGGCACGATTGAAAGCACTGATGAAATTTGAAATTTTACCCATTCATCGAAAGGCTTTATTGAATACAGACTTGTATTACATTGCCAATAAAGATGATTTTCTGGTGCCTTATCAAAAAAGTCACGATCTTCAAGCAGCATTAGGGCATGGAGACTTAACCGTATTGGACTATGGTGCACATGCTTCAACAATCACTGACAGTAAAACACTCAATCATTTGTTGATTAAAAACTTAAAAGGATAAGCGCGATGATTAAGCAAGAAAATATAGATTTAGATCAATTGTTTCATCAAGCCAGAACACATAATGGCTGGTTAGATCAGCAAATCTCAACTGAACAAATTCACAAAATCTATGACTTGGTTAAAATGGGACCGACATCAGCCAATTGTTGTCCTGCACGATTTGTATTTTTAACGACGGCTGAGTCAAAAGCCCAGCTTAAACCTGCGTTGTCTACAGGTAATATTGAGAAAACCATGTCGGCGCCTTTGACCGTATTAGTCGCCACAGATCAAAAGTTCTATGATCAATTTGGTAAATTATTTCCCCATGCTGATGCGAAGTCTTGGTTTACGTCAAGCCCTGAACTGACACAAGAAACAGCGTTTCGTAATAGTTCAATGCAGGCTGCTTATTTGATTTTAGCTTGTCGGAGTTTAGGGCTAGATACGGGACCAATGTCTGGCTTTAATCCTCAAAAAGTAAATGATATTTTCTTTAAGAACACGGATTATCAAATTAATATGATCATTAATATTGGATATGGAGATCATACAAAAATATATTCAAGACTACCTAGGTTAGATTTTTTGGAAGCATGTAAAATATTATAAATAATATTTAAATAAGAAAGAATTAAATTAAACCGTATCTATTTTTGATGCGGTTTTTTATTTGATGTAAGCATTTAATTGAGAAGTTTTAGAAATGATCTAATTCGGCGCATTTTGCACCATTTTAGTTTATTAGTATTTGTGTAGAATAAATATATTTTTTACCAAAAGGTAAAATAAAAAATGAATATAAAAAATTAAATATAATAAACAATAGGATAAATTTAGTGGCACGCCCTATGCATTATTAAAAATATCAAAGCGTCTAAATTTGAGTTTATGACGAAGTAGTTTTGTTTAGAATATTTTTTATGCAGTGAGGTTTAAAGATGAAAATAGGTGTATTTTGTCCGATTGGAAACAATGGCTGGTTGCTTTCAGAAAATGCTCCGCAATATAAACCAACATTTGAGTTGAATAAACAGATTGTACAACGCGCTGAATATTATGGTTTTGATTTTGCACTTTCTATGATTAAACTCCGCGGTTTTGGCGGTAAAACTGAATTTTGGGATTATAACTTAGAAACTTTTACATTAATGGCAGGTCTTGCGGCTGTGACCAGTAAAATTAAAATTTTTGCTACGGCAGCAACGTTGGTGATGCCTCCAGCAATTGTGGCACGAATGGCTTCAACCATTGACTCAATTTCTAATGGACGATTCGGTTTAAACGTTGTTACGGGATGGCAACCACCTGAATATACACAAATGGGCATGTGGCCTGGAAATGATTATTTTGCCAAGCGTTATGATTATTTGTCGGAATATGTCGAAATTTTACGTGAGTTATGGGCAACAGGAAAATCAGATTTTAAAGGTGAGTTTTTCCAAATGGATGATTGCCAAGTCAAGCCAACACCGCAAGCGGACATGAAAATTATCTGTGCAGGGCAGTCTGAGACAGGTCTGGCGTTCTCTGCACAATATGCAGACTATAACTTTGTTTTTGGAAAAGGGCTAAATACACCAACTGCCTATGCTGAAATCAATGATCGCTTAAAAGTACATACAGATCGAACAGGGCGTGAGGTTCAAACTTATGTGCTGTTTATGGTGATAGCAGCTGAAACAGATCAAGAAGCAATGGATAAATGGAAAAATTACAACGCAGGCGCAGATGTAGAAGCAATTAACTGGCTGATGAATCAAGGGAGTAAAGATCAAACATCTGGTACAGATACCAATATTCGTCAAATGGCGTCTAGCGTATCGCCTGTCAATATCAATATGGGTACGATCGTAGGGGCGTATGACAATGTTGCCAAGATGCTGGATGAAATTGCTGAAATAGATGGGACGGAAGGGATTTTATTAACTTTTGATGATTTTGTACAAGGTATGGAGGATTTTGGTCAGCGTATTCAACCCTTGATGAAAAGTCGTGAAGCTGCTGTTGCAAGTTATCAAGAACCTAGCCAAACCATTTTGGAGAAAAGCGCATGAATATGATGGAAAAAAACCAAGCTCTATCGAACATTGTTTGTGCTGATTTTACCTCTCAAGCAGGTACGGGAAAACTTTTAAAGGCTGAACCTGAATCTATTCAACTGGCACCTGAGCATACAGCACTTATTGTGATTGATATGCAAAATGCTTATACCTCGCTCGGTGGTTATTTAGATCTGGCAGGCTTTGATGTTTCAAAAACTCAACCTGTGGTCGCAAATATAAAAAAAGCGGTTAATGCTGCACATACTGCGGGTATCCAAGTGATCTATTTTCAAAATGGTTGGGATGATCAATATCAAGAGGCAGGTGGTTTAGGTTCACCGAATTTTCATAAATCCAATGCATTAAAAACCATGCGTAAAAAACCAGAGTTGGCAGGCAAATTATTGGCAAAAGGTGGCTGGGATTTTGCATTAATCGATGAGTTAAAACCTAAAGCTCAAGATATTGTTATTGAAAAACCTCGTTATAGCGGCTTCTTTAATACTGCTTTAGATAGCATGTTACGTGCTCGTGGTATACGAAATCTGGTTTTTGTCGGCATCGCCACCAACGTTTGTGTCGAGTCAACCTTGAGGGATGGTTTCTTTTTGGAATATTTTGGCATCGCGCTAGAAGATGCTTGTTATCAGGCAGGTCCAGAAGAAGCTCAAGTCGCAGCTTTATATAACATTAAAACTTTTTTTGGATGGGTGTCAAATACCGCTGCATTTGTAGAAACTTTTCAATCACCTCAAGAAACTACAGTGGTTTTAAGTCAATCTGCCTAAGTATTTTTTAATGATTTATTCATTTTTGCCACCTGTTAATGATTCAGTTTATGGCGGAGATGGACTTTGTAAAATAAGGAATTTTAAATGTCTAAACAAGTTGTAATCCCAGCAGGAACTTCTAAACCACTCGCCCCTTATGTTCCTGCAACTAAAGCAGACAATATCGTTTATGTTTCAGGCACTTTGGCATTTGATGAAAATAATGATGTGGTTTATGTCGGCGATGCTGCGGGACAAACTCGGCATATTCTAGAAACCATCAAAAGAGTGATAGAAACAGCGGGTGGAACGATGGATGACGTCACGTTTAATTCAATCTTTGTCAGAGATTGGGCAGATTATGCTGCGGTGAATACAGTTTATGCTGAATATTTTCCTAATGATAAACCCGCACGCTACTGTGTTCAGGTGGGGTTAGTCAAACCCGATGCTCTCGTTGAAATTGCATCTGTTGCACATGTGGGATAAGCCTTCGTTCAATTTTATTAATCACCTGAATTTAATTTTTCAACGATATTTTTAACCCCTTTGAGCATTTGCGCATCGGGGTGGGAGAGCCATGATGCAAATGATCAAACCAACCAACACAGTCATAGGTGAAATAATTGAATTCACTCAAGCCAATGAAGCCAACGTTCATTTAGAAGTCGATCAAACCTTATTCAGACAGGGGATGTCTAATTTAGGTGCGGCAGTCAATGTAATCACCACTAAAGGCAAGGCAGGTCAAGCAGGTTTTACAGCTTCCGCAGTATGTAGTGTGACTGATACACCACCCACTTTATTGGTTTGTTTAAATCGATCTTCTTCTGTTTACAGCACATTTTCAGAAAATAAAGTTTTATGTGTCAACACATTAGGGTCAAATCAGGCAGATTTATCTAATTTATTTGGGGGAAAAACACCCATGCAAGAAAGATTTGCACAAGCCAACTGGAGTGAGCTGATCACTGGATCACCCGTGTTGGAGAGTGCATTGATTTCGTTTGATTGTGAAGTTGTTTCGAGTCAATCCGTAGGAAGCCATGATGTGCTGTTTTGCCAAGTCAAAGCAATAAGACACAATCCAGACTTAAATGCGCTTCTGTATTTTAAACGTAACTATTGTGAACCTCAAAACGTATGTTGATTTTTAAATATGGGGAATTAAAAAATGGCGACAAAAGAACCGTGGTTTGCTTCATTTAAACCTTATACAGGAAATTTAGACCAAACACCTGTGCAGATTGACGAGTATTTACCAGCAGGAAAAAGCATCGTACTGGGCTTACAACATGCTTTTGCAATGTTTGGTGCAACTGTTTTAGCACCTTTATTGATGGGTTTTGATCCGAACTTAACCATATTCATTACAGGGATTGGCACAATTTTATTTTTCCTCATGACTGGTGGAAGAATGCCGAGTTATCTCGGGTCGAGTTTTGCATTTATTGGTGCTGTAGCAGCAGCAACAGGTTACGCAGGTGTTGGAACAAATCCCAATATCGCAGTGGCTTTGGGAGGAACTATTGCCTGTGGTTTGGTTTACGCTGCCATCGGTTTAATCGTGATGAAAACAGGAACAGGTTGGATAGAAAAACTGATGCCTCCGATCGTTACTGGGGCAATTGTCATGATCATTGGACTAAACCTTGCACCAGTCACCATTAAAAGCGTTTCAGCCAATTCTTTTGATACTTGGATGGCAATTCTCACAATCGTGTGTATTAGTGTCATTGCTGTATTTACCCGAGGGATGATGCGTCGACTTTTGCTCTTACTGGGATTGGTCTGTGCTTATGTCCTGTATTTTATTCTTGCCAATGTCATGGGACTAGGCAAAGCCATTGATTTTGCCGTGATCAATAACGCTGCTTGGTTTGGATTACCACATTTTGTTGCACCGACATTTAATGCCAATGCGATGCTTTTGATAGCACCTGTTGCCATCATTCTCGTTGCGGAAAACTTAGGTCATTTTAAAGCGGTCTCTGCCATGACTGGGCGAAATTTATCGCCTTATATGGGGCGCGCATTTTTTGCTGATGGTGTTTGTACAACTTTATCAGCATCAGTCGGTGGCACAGGAATGACCACTTATGCTGAAAATATTGGCGTGATGGCGGTGACCAAGATTTACTCGACGACCGTATTTGTGATTGCTGGTATTTTTGCCATCTTATTGGGGTTATCACCTAAATTTGGTGCGGTCATCAGTACCATTCCAGTCGCTTTACTTGGCGGAGCGTCTATTGTGGTATTTGGTTTAATCACTGTGGCAGGCGCAAAAATTTGGATAGATAACAAAATTGATTTTACTAAAAATAGTACCCTTATCATTGCTGCTGTCAGTCTGATCATGGGGGCGGGGAATTTTAGCGTGCATATTGGCTCGTTTGATTTAGGCGGTATCGGTACAGCCACTTTGACTGCAATTATTCTAAATTTATTCCTCAACCGCGGCGAAAAGCCCTCTGGTGCAGTGCAGACGGAGTCTGATGAAAGTATCAAGTCATTTACGCATAGTGCTTAAAACGGAGATGAATGTGATGAGCAATAATACAAAAGACAGTGAGTTGCCCCATGTCGCATTCATTGGGCTTGGGGCAATGGGATGGCATATGGCTTCCCATCTGCCTAAGGTATGTAAAACAGTAAAAGTCTGGAATCGAAATTTTGAAAAAGCCCAACAACATGCGCAAAGCTTTGGAACAATTGCTGTAAATTTACAAGAAGCAGTACAGGCAGACATCATTTTTTCTTGTTTACCCACCAGCGCAGATATTGAAAACTTGATTGCAAGGGTCAGCTTAAAAGCTGGAAGTATTTGGGTGGATTGTACCAGTGGTATTCCCAGTTCAGCGTGTCGATTGGCAGAAAAGCTAAAAAAGTTAAATATTGATTATTTGGATGCACCTGTTTCAGGACAAACCATCGGAGCAGAAAATGGCACTCTGACCGTGATGTTGGCAGGTCATTATGATGCCTGTCTACGTGCAAAGCCATTTATTCAAGCCTTTGCTGATCTCATTGAATATGTGGGCGAAAGTGGTTCTGGTTTTGCAGTAAAAGCTGTTAACAATAGTTTAATGGCTGTGAATCTTTGGGCAGCCGCCGAAGGGCTAAGTATTTTAAAAGCCCAACAAGTGGATTTAGCAGCGGCGCTTAACTGTATCAATCATTCCAGTGGGCGAAGTGGTATGTCTGAAACCATCGTTGCACAGAGAATCTTGAATGGTGCATTTGATCGAAGCTTTGCTTTAAACCTGCTTCAAAAAGATATGGGGATTGCTATAGATTTAATGCGTCGTAGCCAGCTCGAACTTCAAGTATTGCAAACAACCCATGCTTGCTATGATCTGATTAAAACAACAGATGCAGCATCCATGGACTTTTCAGCAGCAATACAACGTTTGGAGCAAGACACAGGCTACAAATTACGGTTTTAATGACTTGGTTTTAAATATTTGAAATTTAAATAATATTTAATTTATCTTATTGCTATTCTAGCAATAGAAACATCTCAAAAATGTTGTTCTTTATATTGAATGCCCTATGCGACAATTTTTGTCGCACAGGGCATTTTTGTATCTAGTAATAGTTTTCCCAATTTATATAATAGAACCTGTAAGCACGATGAGATTTAAAATATGAACGATTTAATTAAAGTACGCGAAGTTTTAAAGAATATTCAAAATCAACATAATAAAAATAGAGCCATTTCTTTGGTGGGAATGGTTGATTTAAATGAACTTGATATTACATGGTTGATTGAAGAAAATTATATTGAAATTGATGATGCTATTTCATATTTAGACAATAAAAACATTGTTTTTATTAAGGATTTGACTTTTAAAGGTAAAAAATTACTCTACCAACTTAGTGTCTAGTTAAGTTTTATAAAAACAATAAGACATGAATAAGAATAAGATAAAATAATAATAGTTTTTTATTTTTTTTGAAAAAATAATAATAAGAATACGGCTGAATAAAAATAAATGAAAAAGAAAAATAAATAAAAATAAAATATGATAATTGATAATTTTGAATCCAAATCAATAGGTCAATATTGGTTTGGATTTTTTACGTTTAAAATAAGCAATATTATGCATGGGCGCGTCATTCACGAATTAAAACTTGTATCGTGGTGGAACACTGGTTAAAAATGAATAACAATCAATCGATACTAAAAAGGATTTTAGGATGAAACGACCAAAGTATATGCAAAAAGCTGAATGGGAAGCACGTTGCCAATTGGCAGCACTGTATCGTTTAATTGCATATTTTAAAATGACAGATTTGATTGATACACATATCAGTTTACGCGTTCCCGATGAATCTGATCATTTTCTGATTAATCGTTATGGCGTGACTTTTGATCAAATGACTGCTTCTGATTTGGTCAAAATTGACCATCAAGGCAATATCGTGGCAAAAGGTGATCAAGGTAAGATGGTCAATGTCGCTGGATTTGTGATTCATTCTGCCTTACACCATGCCAATGATCAGATTAACTGTGTGATTCATACCCATACAGCAGATGGTATTGCCGTTTCTGCGCAAGAAAAAGGGTTATTGCCTTTGTCTCAACATGCACTGAAGTTTTATAACAATATTGCCTATCATGAGTATGAAGGGATTGCTTTTTCAACCGAAGAACGTGAGCGTTTAGTTAAAGACCTTGGTGAGCATCGTTGTATGATCTTGCGCAATCATGGTTTATTGGCAACGGGGAATAGCATAGCTCGAGCATTTCATGAAATTTATTTTCTTGAACGTGCCTGTCAGATTCAGATTAAAGCCATGAGCAGTTCAAAGTTACATTATCCGAGTAAAGAGGTTTCAGAATATACTGTGAAGCAATTTGAAAGTGACGCTGCTGAACCGATTATCTGTGCAGCTTGGAATGCTGCATTATCATTGATCAAAGATCAGAAAAAGGATTATTGTCGTTGAGTGGGGGGAGTACTCGCCCTATCTTGAGCTGAATAGGCAGTTTTGAAATAGTATAAAAAAACCTCCATATATTGCATATGGAGGTTTTTATTTCAGCAGGATTAACTGTTTAAATCAAACCAAATAAATTGGCTGTTTTCATGTGCAGTGAGTGTTGAATCTTCATCAAACAAGTAAGCATCGCCTGCTTTCAGTACTTGACCGGCAATATCAATCTCACCTTCGATCACATGCACATAGTTAAATTTTTGAGTCGCTTTAACGTCTAAGCTGTGATCTTTTTCCAAATACGCTGCTTTGATTTCAGCATTTTGACGAATGTGCATTGGAGCATCATCATTTGGACCAACAATCAATTGCCATTCATTCGGTGATTTTTTAGGATCACGTTCGATTTGTTGATAATTCGGTTCAGCATCACGAACATTTGGAATCACCCAGATTTGAAGCATATGAACAGCTTCATCACCTTGGTTAATTTCGCTGTGTTGTACACCAGTACCTGCACTCATCAATTGCCATTCACCTGCATTGATATGACGTTCATTTCCCATACTGTCTTTATGTGAAATTGTGCCTTTCAATACACAGGTCAAGATTTCCATATTGTCGTGAGGATGAGTACCAAAGCCATTGTGTGCGGCAATCGTATCATCATTGATCACACGTAATGAACCGACGCCCATGTATTTTGGGTCATACCAGCTACCAAATGAGAAGCTGTGTTTGGTGTCCAACCAGCCCATTTTGACATGACCACGGTTTTCGCTGTGATGTAAAAAAGTATTCATCTCAAATCTCCAATTCTTTATTTTTTAACATGAGTTGAGTTTAATATTTAAATATTTGAGATGAAATAATGAAATTACAACACATTGTTTTGTTTTTGCAACGCTGTTTAACAGGTGCTTTAAATAAAAAAACCAGTGCATTAGCACTGGTTCTATATGGTTAAAGTCTTTGATTATTCAAGGAACTTAACGGTAACACCTGATTTCACTTTTTTACCGAGATCATTTGCATCCCAGTTGGTTAAGCGGATACAACCATGCGATGCAGTCTTAGAAATCGCAGATGGGTTTGGTGTACCATGAATACCAAATGATTTTTTGCTTAAACCAATCCAGATATTACCCACAGGTGCATTAGGACCAGGCGGTAATGACAGTGGTTTCAAGTTTTTACCTTGTACAAAATTGCTCGGTGAGTAGCTGTACCACGGATTACGTGCTACACCAGTTACTTTATAAGTACCTGTTGGTGACGGAGTATCTGAACTACCAATGGTTGCAGGGAACGAGCCAACCATTTGGTTTTGCGCATTAAACAAATACAACTGTTTGGCGCCTTTATGCGCAACGATCAAATGAATGTTTTCAGGTAATTCGTTACGGATATTGGTAACAATGATTTTTTCGCCAACTTTGTTGAAGTTCGCTTTTGGATTAAGTTTCTTTAAGAAATCTTCATCCATATGGAACTTTTCGCCCAACATTTCTGTAACACGTGTGTAGTACAAACCTGGCATTTTTGCTTGTAATGCATAATCATGTGGGATTGATTTTGCATATGGACCTTTTAAGTCCTCCGCAGTGATAGCGTATTCAACAAAAGCTGGTTTGTTGCCTTGTTGAGTCACAAGTGCATCCCAAGTTTCTTTGGTTAATTCACCTGTCGGTTTAATACCATTCATTTGTTGGAATGAAGCAATGGCTTTCAAGGTGTTCATACCACTTGAACCATCAATAGCACCAGGAGAAGCGTGAGCATTATTTAACATGACGTGCGCACGTGCATAAACAGGGAATTGTCCTCTGCCAATATTTTCATACCATTGAGCGTTGTTTATTCCGTCTAAAGTCCAAGATGCTTTAACTGCATTCGGATTTGTAGGTGTTTTCGCTGGCGTAGTTTGTGGTGCAGATGGCGAAATTGCTGTATCTGAAGTTTTATCCTCAGTTTTTTCTAAATTCTGTAGCGTGTTTGCTGCTTTGTCCAAATCTTGTTGCTCTTGCGGACTGATCTGTGCTTCTACACTTGAAGCAGAACTGTCAATGGCAAGTGGATCGATAGGATCTTCAACAGGAGCAGCAACTTTTTTAGGCGTTAGCGGTTGCTCAGCTGTAGATGCAGCAAATGCTGTACCTGTTAACACACAGCTTAAACTCAAAGCAAGAATTGAGCGAACGAACATGTAGATCAACCTTAAGAATTATTCATAATTTATGACTAAAAATCTGCTTAAGTATTACAGAATTTATAAGGTGTTGCAGTATTTGTTTTGTGTTAATCATTTTTTTCTATAGACTTTTTTGTCCCAGATGAGTTTTGTTTTGTTTTCGTATACAAAATTGCTGCTCAAATCAATAAGCTCAAAACTTTATTGAGAAAAATTTTCAAGAAATGAATATCAGTGAGACCTTTTTGTTATGATGGTGCGAAATTAATATTTGATTGGGAAAGTAAATGACGACCTTAAAAAATGATCGTTTTCTACGTGCCTTATTGCGTGAACCTGTAGATACCACACCAGTTTGGATGATGCGTCAAGCAGGGCGCTATTTACCAGAGTATCGTGAAACACGTGCTAAAGCGGGTGATTTTCTTTCTCTTTGTAAAAATACTGAATTTGCTTGTGAAGTGACGTTGCAACCATTACGCCGCTATGAATTGGATGCTGCCATTTTATTTTCAGATATTTTGACAGTCCCTGATGCTTTAGGTTTAGGGCTTTATTTCGAAACAGGTGAAGGACCTAAATTTCATAAAACTGTGCGTACAGAACAAGATGTCGTAAACTTACCCAAATTTAATGCCAAGTCTGATCTTGCTTATGTCATGAATGCAGTTTCAACTATTCGTTCTGCATTGGCGGGTCAAGTGCCTTTAATTGGTTTTTCAGGCAGCCCTTGGACATTGGCTACCTATATGGTTGAAGGTGGTTCAAGCAAAGACTTTCGATTCACCAAGCAAATGATGTATGCGCAACCCGAAGTCTTACATGCATTATTAGACCGTCTCGCTGATGCCGTAATTGATTATTTAAATGCCCAAATTGAGGCAGGTGCTCAAGCTGTTCAAATTTTTGATAGTTGGGGTGGTGCATTAGCACATCGTGAATATCTAGAATTTTCACTGAAGTATATGCAAAAAATCGTTGCTGGATTAAAACGTGAAAATGAAGGGCGTAAAGTGCCTGTAATTTTATTTACTAAAGGTGGTGGTCAATGGTTGGAACCAATGATCGCGACAGATGCAGATGCGTTTGGTTTAGATTGGACAACACCTTTAAATGTTGCACGTCAAACAGTGAATGGACGAGCAGCATTACAGGGTAATTTAGATCCTGCAACGCTCTATGGCTCAGCCGCGACGATTGCAAAAGCAACTCAGGCAATGTTGGATGATGCCTATGCGAATGGTGAAAAAACAGGTTATGTCGCCAATTTAGGTCATGGCATAACCCAGTGGGTGGATCCTGATCATCCAAAAGTATTTATTGATACTGTACATGATTATAGTGCGAAATATCTAGGCTAAGTGTTTGTTATTAATCATATGATGAACTACTTTAAATCATTGGTTGAATTTCTATCTAAGGCAGCTTCAGCTGCCTTATTTGGTATTTTATTGCTGATCGCATTTATCATCACGGCTAAAATGGGAAGCCAAGAGTTTTACGGTTTTTTCCGTTATGACTATCTTTTGTTTTATGCACTCATTATTCAAGCCTGTTTGCTTTATCTAAAATTAGAATCATGGGCAGAAGCTAAAGTCATTGCTTTGTTCCATATCATGGCAATGGGCATGGAAATTTTCTTGACTCATCCGCAAATTGCTTCTTGGCAATACCCGCAACCTGCTGTATTTAAAATTTTAACTGTGCCTTTGTTTGCAGGGTTTATGTATTCAGCAGTCGGAAGTTTCTTTGCACGATCATTGCGCTTATACCAAGTCTCATTTTTAAATTTACCTCGTTTTGGCAATATGCTGAGTTTAGCTGTGTTGTCTTATATCAACTTTATGAGTAAATTTTTTATTCCTGATTTTCGCAATGTGCTTTTTATCTGGAGTGTAGTAATTTTCTGGAAAACTAAAATATCTTTCAGATTACAACAACATGAGTTTCAGCTTCCAATGTTGCCTGTACTAATTGTTTTGGCATTTATCATTTGGATTGCTGAGAATATCAGCACTTTCAATAAAATATGGCTGTATCCGAGTCAGGTCGATGCATGGCATATGGTGGGTTGGGGGAAACTCGGTTCTTGGTATCTGTTACTACTTTTAAGCTTGGTCTTGGTGCTTAAGATTTTGGGAAATCGAATGGAAAATGGTGATTGGTCACTTAAAAAATACAATAAATAATTTTTAAGTGATTAAATTTTGATTTGCTTATCTGAATTTATGTGATAAATCTACGTGGGTGTAACATCCGTTGCATAGTTTGCAAAACAACAATTCACATATGTTGTATTAAAAATAATACATATGAAAATTCTGGAGAATTATATGTTAAAAAAAATCGCTTTAGCTGCTGTATTGGCTGCGGGTTCTAGTGTTGCTATGGCTGATCCAGACGTCGGTTGTGGTGTGGGTTCTCAAGTTTGGGCTGGTCAATCTGGTAAAGTACCTAAAATTTTAGCAGCTACCACAAATGGGCTGTTTACTAACCAATTACTCGGTATTACTTTTGGTACTTTAGGTTGTAATGGTAATGGTAAAGTGACTGCGCAAGTGGTTACTTTTACGAATGAAAATTCTGAATCACTGGCACGTGATATGGCTGTAGGACAAGGTGAAAGCTTAACTGTACTTGCATCTTTGTTAAATGTTAAAGATGCTGATAAGGCACATTTCTATGCTGTGGCTAAATCTAACTTTGCCAATATCTATTCAGTAGAAAATCAAAATTCTCTACAAGTATTGGCATCACTTCAACAAGTGATGGCAAATGATGCTGTTTTAAAAGCTTACGTTTAAGCCAGAAAAAACCCTGCTTTGGTGCAGGGTTTTTTTATTCAAAATTATTGCTCAATATACGATTGAAAATGAAACAAGATAAGCTACATGAAACAGGGAAAGTCGTGAGTTGATCCCAACTTATAATTACCACATTTTATAACCATGATAAATTGATGATTGAATGAAATACATAGCACTTAGTTTTAGCGTATTCAGCACATTACTGACCATTTATTCCCATGCAGAAACACCAACATTAGAACAACAGACCTTAGCGAACTATTTGCAACTAGCTCAACAAAAACAATTGGCTGAACAGGTGACATGGAAACGTTTACTTTATGCTGAGGGCACTGCAGAACTTGGATCAAATCAAAAAAAGCTCTATCAAAGTGAAGTCAGCTATTCAGGATATTTTTTTGCGCCAGATGGGCGAACCAATATTCAACATGAGTTAGATGCCGATATCAAAGCATTGTTCCAAAAGGCTGAACCGAATCAATCCATTCGCTGTAAATTTCCTGCCCGAAGCCAATGGTTGATGCAGCAGTTAAATATTACTGAACAACAGTTACCTGTTATTTCTTGTCCGGAATTTGATCAATGGTTTGGACAAATTAAACCTTATAAAGCCACCTTGATCTATGCGACGGATTTTATGGGAAATCCAAGTTCAATGTTTGGACATACCTTACTTCGGCTTGATCCCAAAGATCAGAAGCAATTGAATTTGGTATCCTATGCAATTAACTATGCTGCCACCGTCAATAGTGATGACAACTGGTCATATGCGTGGAAAGGTCTGGTTGGAAAATATCCAGGTGAATATTCATTAATGCCGTATTATCGAAAAGTAAAAGAATATGGTGATTTTGAAAGTAGGGATCTTTGGGAATATGAACTCAATTTAAATCCAGAGGAAACTGCATTTTTAGTCAAACATATTTGGGAAATGCAAAAAGTCAGCTTTCCTTATTATTTTGTCAGTGACAATTGCGCTTATCGATTGCTTGGTTTACTTGATCTTGTTCGTCCCGATTCAAATTTACGAAAAAAATTTACTTATGCTGCCATACCGATTGAAACCATTAAGGCAATTGATCAACAAGGATTAATTCAAGAAACGGTGTATCGTCCTGCATTAGAAACACAATTAAATTCGCAAGCCAAACAGCATGGTCATCGGCTAGCTAAGATAGCACATGAAGTTGCATCATTAGAACCGCAACAGATGCCACAAGCGATTGCTGCCTATAATGAAGCAGATCGAGCTAAAATTCTAGAAATGGCGTATGACGATTTATACTTACAGTTTGTAGCGCGACAAGTCGATGCAAGCTATACACAGCCACGTTTTAGACAGTTGCTCGGGTTGCGTAGTCAGATTTCAATTGCAAAGCAACGTCAAGCGCCCGCTGAACCTAAGATTAACCCCGTCAAAGGGCATGATGCACGTAAATGGTCAGTTGCTGTAGGTGAGGTTCAAGGAGATAAGTATGCTGAGCTTGGTCATCGACAGGCTTATCATGACTTAACTGATCCACAAGGTGGTTTCCGAATAGGGACCCAATTACAGTTCTTAGATGGTGCAGCGCAGTGGCGAAATGACCGTTTAAAGCTCGAACATCTTGATCTACTCACAGTGAACTCGTATAACCCGATTACACCTTTTAAAACACCAATAACCTGGGGCTTTACTTTGGGTTGGCAACAAGAAGCAATTCAAAATGGGCAGTTTACGGACCAACAACAACATGGTGTCATGAGTGCAAAAGCGCAGTCTGGTTATACCATTGCGGATGATGATCGGAAACATTTGTGTTATGCCGAGTTGCAAACTCAGTTGCAAGCAGGAAAGTCATTGGATAAGGGATGGCGGCTAGGATTGGGTCCAACTGTAGGTTGTCAAAATATTTGGTCTGATCGGCTGAATAGTGTAGTTCAAGTGGAATTGCCATATTGGCAAGATACAAGTCAGTGGAATTTACGGGTGAACAGCTTGTTTCAATACGCACTAGATTCACAAAATAGTGTGCACCTAAAATGGGAATATCAAAAACAAAATCAAATAGATTGGCAGAAAGTCGGTTTGGGTTTTGTTCACTATTTTTAGGCAGTTACAATCATTGAAAAAATTATCCAAGTAGGTTTTGGATTCGTATGCGAAGAATTTGTTGCCACTTGCGTAAAAAAGGGCTTTTGCATTTTGTAAAATAATCTCCTTGATCAAGCTCTCGGATTGTATCGAGATAACCTGCGTCAAGTGCTTCTTCGAGTAGTTTAAAATCCGCAAAAACTTCAGCCTGAATTTGATAAGTTCGGGCGCAGATCAATTCGCCAACTTTATTTTTTAAATATGAAATTTCAGATTTTAGTGTGTTGAGGCTGATATTTTCATCCTCATATAGATAAAGGTGTAATTGTTCTAAGCTTAAGCCCATCGGATTGAGAATTAAAATACAGATGATTTCAAATTGGCGTGGTGTTAGAAGTACAGGCTGGTGATTGATTTTTATTTCATATTGGTTTGAATAAGCTTGGATGGACAAACACTGTATTGGTTCTTGATTTATTTTTTGTACAATCGTCTCTGCACATTGCGTTGCAGCCAATTGTCCAAAAATATTTTCTTGTTTAAAACGGTTAAATAAAATCACCTCGCCATAAATATAGTGAGTTTTTATGTCGAGAATAGGAGCTTTGTAAACATATTCATTCTGTGATTCAAAGGGATACTCTATGTGTTGTTGTGTAGGCAATTGACTCGGATGGGATGTACACCAAAACAAACCTTTATACATATCCCAAATTTGTATCGTAATTAAAGCCAAGGATGCGGTATTGAGTAAGTCATTTTTACAGGCAATTAACGCAAATCTTAGCTTTTGATTTGCAAGTGAATCCTTCTGTGTTTGTTTTAGATTTTGATTCAAAGCATCAGTTTTTTCATCCATGGTCTTGGTCACATTGCACTTTATTTGTGTATAAATTCTAAATACTATATTAATTTTATTAAATAAATAGCATCTATGTATTTTTACTCCTTTTAATTTTTGCTTGATGATCGTTTTGTCCAAGTTCTATTTTTAAATGTTCTTCAACTTTTTTCCTACCTTTGTTTGTTAGATTGAAATTGAATCTGTTTTAACGGAAGAAACAGAACACTGATTAAAACAAATGAATAAAAATTGATGTGACCCAAGGAAAGGCACTTTTTTTGCTTATACAAGAAAAGGCAATTAAAAAGGAACGATGATGAGCGATCACAATGAACCATTATCTGTCGGTAAGGCGGGTGATTCCAAAGATTATTTTGCACAAAGAGAACTTAAAAAAGGTGCAGTCGGTTGGCTGTTATTGGTTGGTTTGGGTGTTGCCTATGTGATTTCAGGAGATTTTGCGGGTTGGAATTTTGGGATTGCACAAGGCGGTTGGGGCGGGATGTTTGTCGCGGTTGTTCTTGCTGCCATTATGTATTTATGCATCTGCCTTTCCATGTCTGAAATGTCGACCATGATGCCCACAGCCGGGGGAGGTTATAGTTTTGCTCGGATGGCTTTTGGTCCATTTGGGGGCTATCTGACTGGAACTGCGATTTTGATTGAATATGCGATTGCGCCAGCAGCAATTGCGACATTTATTGGTGCATATTGTGAGTCCCTATTTGGTATTGGAGGGTGGATCATCTATTTGATGTGTTATTTGGTCTTTATGGGGCTTCATTTAAAAGGTGCAGGTGAAGCGCTTAAAATCATGTTTGTGATTACTGCGATCGCCGTCGTTGCAGTTGTGGTGTTTTTAGTGGCTATGGTTCCCCATTTTAATAGTGCGAATTTATTTGATATCGCAGTTGATTCATCAAAAGTAGGTGCAAGCAGCTTTTTACCTCAAGGCTATTTAGGCATTTGGGCAGCAGTTCCTTATGCGATTTGGTTTTTTCTTGCAGTTGAGGGTGTTCCTTTGGCTGCGGAAGAAGCAAAAAATCCTGCACAATCTTTACCTCGTGGTTTGATTGGAGCCATGTTGATTTTAGCTGCATTTGCTATTCTGATCTTAATTCTCAGTGCTGGCGCAGCAGGTGCAAGTGTATTGAAAGACTCAGGTGCGCCGTTGGTGGATGCACTTGTTAAAGTTTATGGGCATGGTTGGTTAGCCAATTTTGTTAACTTTGTCGGTTTGGCAGGTCTAATCGCAAGCTTTTTTTCCATTATCTATGCCTATTCACGACAAATTTTTGCACTTTCTCGGGCAGGTTATTTACCGACTTCGTTGTCTTTGACCAATAAAAACAAATCGCCTTATTTAGCCGTAATTATACCAGGCATTATCGGTTTCTTATTATCACTAACCAAACAGGGTGATCTGCTGATTTTAATCGCAGTATTTGGAGCAACGATCTCATATGTATTGATGATGATGGCACATATTAAGTTGCGCATTTCTCAACCTGATGTATATCGCCCATATCGAACACCAGGAGGGATTGTAACCTCAAGCATTGCTTTGATTTTGTCGGTTGTTGCAGTGGTTGCAGGATTTCTTGTTGATCCTAAAGTATGGTTTATTGCTTTGGGGATTTATGTGGTCTTTATTCTGTATTTTCTAGTATATAGCCGCCATCATTTGATTTCAGGGACACCGGAAGAAGAGTTTGCCAGTATTAAGGCAGCAGAACAGGAATTATAACTATGGCTTATCGGCACAATGTTGCACAGCAACAATTTATTTTCCAAGACTTAAAAACTTTAATGGCAAAGGCGACACCGCTGCGTTCTGGAGATGAATTGGCAGGCGTCGCTGCTAGCAATGCAACAGAACGAGTAGCGGCACAAATGGCACTTGCCGAAGTCCCGTTAAAAACCTTTTTAAATGAGGCTGTCATTGATTATGACAAAGATGACATTACGCGCCTCATTATGGATGAGCATCGTGCAGATTTGTTCGCACCAATTTCACATTTTACTGTAGGTGACTTTAGAAATTGGTTGTTAAGTGAAGAAGCAACGGCTGAGACACTGGCAAATTTAGCCAAGGGGCTTACACCTGAGATGGTGGCTGCTGTCAGTAAAATCATGCGCAATCAAGATCTGATTCTGGTGTCCAGTAAGTGCGAAGTGGTCACACAGTTTCGTAATACGATTGGCTTGAAAGGGCATTTATCTACACGCTTACAACCCAATCACCCGACCGATGATGTATTGGGAATTTCTGCAAGTTTATTGGATGGTTTAATGTATGGGAATGGTGATGCGGTCATTGGCATTAATCCTGCCACAGATAACTTACATAATCTCTCTGAGTTGCTCAAACTGCTTGATCACATTATTCAAGAGTATGAAATTCCAACCCAATCTTGTGTATTGACTCATATCAGTTCAGGCATTCAGCTTGCAGAACGAAATATTCCCATTGATCTGATGTTTCAATCAATAGCAGGAACACAATTAGCAAATGATGGTTTTGGAGTAACGCTCGACTTGCTCCAAGAGGGCTATGAAGCGACTTTGGCACTGAACAGGGGAACAATTGGTCAAAATGTCATGTATTTTGAAACAGGACAAGGCAGTGCCTTATCCAGTAATGCTCATCATGGCGTAGACCAACAAACCATTGAAGCACGGGCTTATGCTGTCGCACGTAAATACAATCCTTTATTGGTTAATACTGTAGTGGGTTTTATTGGTCCTGAATATTTGTATGACGGCAAACAAATTATTCGAGCCGGTTTAGAGGATCATTTCTGTGGCAAGTTACTCGGTGTGCCTATGGGATGTGATATTTGTTATACCAACCATGCCGACGCAGATCAAAATGATATGGATGTGCTGTTAACTTTATTTGGTGCGGCAGGCATCAATTTTATTATGGGCATTCCCGGTTCAGATGATGTGATGTTGAACTATCAAACCACTTCTTTCCATGATGCGCTGTATTTACGTCAGTTAATGGGCTTAAAACCTGCCCCTGAATTCTCAGCTTGGTTGGATCATCAGGGCATTTTTCATCAAGAACAACGCCAGATTCAATGGCCGAATAGTATGCCTAAAAATTTTGCTAAATTATTATCGTAAAAGGAGCATCAAGCATGAAGCTCTCCAAATTTGAAACCTTCTCTAATGGTCTGTATGAAGACCCGTGGCACAAACTCAAACAATATACCGATGCGCGAATTGCAATGGGGCGAGTCGGCTGCAGTATTCCGACTCAAGAATTACTTAATTTTCAGCTGTCACATGCTCAAGCCAAAGATGCTGTTTTTCATCAATTGAATATTGAAGATATGCAGCACAAGCTGACGGATTTAAACTTTCAAAGCCTTGTGGTCGAAAGTAAGGCAACAAACAAAGAAATTTATTTAAAACGCCCAGATTATGGACGTCAGTTATCTGAACAATCGCAAATGCAATTAACCAATTATGTGGCTGACCATCCGCAACAATATGATGTATGTATTGTCGCAGGTGATGGACTTTCCGCACGTGCCATTGAGGAGAATGCAATTGCCTATATCAACTCGTTACGGGAGCATATTGTTGCTGAAGGATGGACACTTGCCCCGATTGTGATCGCGACAGGAAGTCGAGTTGCCTTAGGAGATGAAGTAGCTCAAACCTTCAATGCCCCAATGCTAATTATGTTGATTGGCGAACGTCCGGGTTTAAGTTCACCTGATAGTATGGGGATTTATTATACTTGGAAAGCTCGGAAAGGCTGTTTGGACTCAGGTCGAAACTGCATTTCCAATGTAAGACCTGCGGGATTAAGCATTCAAATTGCAACTCAGCGTTTAATGGCACTCATGCGAAACTCATTTAAATTACAACTTTCAGGCGTTGATTTAAAAGATGATCATGTGGTGCCTTTGCAAAATAATCAACAGCCTCCCAAATTGTTATTTTAATTGTCAATATTACTTTTTCATTACAATTTTAAGTACCAAGCAATATCTGAATCTTATTGGGTATTGCTTTTTTTCTTCTCTGGCAAAGCCTTAGGGGGCATCTTGGCATAAAACGTCACCGTGCAATACTTTGGTGAAACTTTATACAATTGAACAATCTCTAAGCGCAGTATAAAACAATAAAACAAGTTGTACGTCCGTATTGTAAATATCGAATGAGCTACTCACTGCTAATTGTTAAGAAAAATAAATACAAGGAGTTGAAATGTCTGCTTTAAATATACCCCAACCGATGACTGCCATGATTCCACGTACATTATTTGATTCGGAACATGAACAATTTCGTCAAACAGCCCGTCGTTTCTTTGAAACAGAAATTGCACCTTATCGGGAACAGTGGGAAACACAGCAACATCTTGACCGACATTTATGGCAGAGAGCTGGAGAATTAGGTTTGTTGTGTTGCACGATGCCAGAACAATATGGAGGGTCGGGTGTTGATCGATTATATTCAATGATTTTAATGGAAGAACAAGCCAGAGTAGGTGACTCAGCTTCGGGTTTTGCTTTGCACTCGGATATTGTTGCGAATTACCTGAATAATTTTGGAAATGAACAGCAGAAGCAACAATGGTTGCCACTTATGGCAACGGGTGAGGTCATTGGAGCGATTGCAATGACAGAACCAGGAACAGGTTCAGATTTACAAGCGATTCGGACCACTGCAATAGAAGATGGAGACGATTATATCGTCAATGGATCTAAGATTTTTATTACCAATGGCTACCTATGCGATATCGCTATTGTCGCAGTCAAAACGGGCAAAGGGGAAAGTGAAGCACAAAATGTTTCATTGCTGATTATCGAAGCAAGTCGTACTGGTTTTACTAAAGGTAAACCACTGAAGAAAATTGGTTTGCATGGACAAGATACTTGTGAACTCTTTTTTGATCAAGTTCGTGTTCCAAAATCGAATCTTCTCGGTATGGAAGGTTTGGGTTTTATCATGTTAATGAAAGAATTGGCTTGGGAGCGGATGATGATCGGAATTATTTGTGCTGCAGGCGCAGAGTTTGCCTTGGCAAGTACTGTTGAATACACCAAGCAGCGCAAAGCTTTTGGCAAACCGATTTCCGTATTTCAAAATACACGGTTTAAATTAGCCGAAATGCGCGCAGAGATACAGATTGCACGGACCTATATTGATCAATGTATGCAATTGGTCTTAAAAAATGAATTGTCTATAGAGGCTGCCTGTACCGCTAAATACTGGGTTTCCGATCTTGCTTGCAAAGTGGTAGACGAGTGTCTGCAACTTCATGGTGGGTATGGTTATATGCTGGAATATCCTATTGCCCGTGCCTATTTAGATATTCGACCAAATCGAATTTATGGTGGTACCAATGAAATCATGAAAGAACTGATTTCACGTACGATTTAGCATTACAACTACAGTCATTGTTCAAAATAACAAGATATCAGTCAAGGAATCGAAATGTCAGAATTACGCTTTGATGGTCGTGTTGCCATTGTTACAGGGGCAGGTGGCGGCTTAGGACGCCAACATGCGCTTACACTTGCTGCCCGAGGTTGCAAAGTGGTTGTCAATGATCTTGGTGGTGGTGCACATGGTTCTGGTCAATCGTCAACTGCAGCAGACAAAGTGGTCGAGGAAATCAGGGCAATCGGTGGCGAGGCTGTCGCAAATTATGATTCTGTTGAAAATGGTGAAGCGATTGTGCAAACAGCTTTAATACATTTTGGAACAGTGGATATTGTGATTAATAATGCTGGTATTTTAAGGGATGTCAGTTTTGCCAAAATGACCGAACAGGATTGGGATTTAATCATGCAGGTACACTTAAATGGATCAAAAAGTGTATCTCATGCTGCATGGTCAATTATGCGTGAAAAAGGTTATGGACGAATCATCATGACCACCTCTGCCGCAGGAATTTATGGTAATTTTGGTCAGGCAAATTATTGTGCTGCCAAACTGGGGATACTGGGTTTAGCCAATTGCTTGGCGGAAGAGGGACGCAATAAAAATATTTTAGTTAATACAATTGCGCCTTTGGCAGCATCCCGTTTGACAGAAACTGTGATGCCAGCAGATTTGCTTGCCTTACTTCAACCAGAAGCTGTGAGTCCTTTGGTTGCTTGGCTCGCTCATGAAAACTGCAAAGAAACGAAGGGTTTATTTGAGGTGGGTGCAGGTTTTATGGCAAAACTACGCTGGGAACGCAGTGAAGGTTATGTCTTTCCAAATCAGCATGTATTGAGCGTTGATGATGTTGCCCGACAGTGGGACAAAATTACTGATTTCACGACATCCACTCACCCAAGTTCAACCACAGAATCATTTACCCCAATTCTTGAAGGTATTCAACATCCTAACTTAGGGGGGAATGAATTTATTGACTTAGATGTCGCATCTAAAGCCCAACTCGAAATTGAGTCAAGTTATGATGAACGTGATTTATCTTTGTATGCACTCGGGATTGGGGCAGCTCAAAATCCTTTGGATCATTCAGAACTTGCCTATGTCTATGAGTTGGGGAGTGAATTTCAAGCTTTCCCGACTTATGGTGTGATGCCTCAAATGAATGCCATGCTGAATATGGCTAAACAGGGTATTACCTTGCCAGGCATGAATTATGGTTTTGATCGGGTCTTACATGGTGAACAATATACTGAGATCAAACGACCACTGCCACCGCATGCAAAATTAACACATACCTTTAAGTTAAAAACTGCTTATGATAAAAATCCGAATGCAGTGATTACTTTTGCGATTTCTTCTAAAGATGAAAGTGGTGAAGAATTAATTTATAACGAAATGACAGCATTTGTCCGCGGCGCTGGGGGATGGGGAGGTGATCGCGGTGACTCTTTAGAGACCAATATTGCCCCTGATCGTGAACCAGATGCTGTCATAGAAGAAAAAACGGATATCAACCAGACCCTATTGTATCGTTTGTCAGGAGACTGGAATCCATTGCATGCAGATCCAGCTTTTGCCAAAGCTTTTGGCTTTGATCGTCCAATTTTGCATGGTTTGTGTACTTTTGGTTTTAGTGGAAGACATGTAATAAAAGCATTTAGCAACAATGATGGTCGCTATTTTAAAAGTATTAAAGTACGTTTTGCGAAAAGTGTTTATCCTGGAGATACACTATTGACCAAGATGTGGAAAATTTCTGACACTAAAATTATTTTTGAAACATGGGTCAAAGAGCGAAACGAGATCGTCATCAAAAATGCAGCGGTTGAATTGTATAGCGAAATTCCACAAGCCAAAGTTCGTGCTCCAGATATGGCACAGTCTTCAGAGAAAATAGCGGATACCCCTCAAGAAAGTTCATCTGAGCCAGCACGATTAATCGCTGAAGATGTATTTAACGTCATTGCAGAACAAATCGCACAACATCCTGAATGGGTGGATAAAACTAAAACCCAATTTTTATTCAAACTCAAAAATCCAGATTCAATATGGACGTTGGATTTAAAAAATACGCCTGCTTCATGTATACAAAGTGAAACTGCCCATCCAGATGTCATCTTGGAAATGGACGAAGTGCATTTACAAACAGTGGTGACAAGCACTTTAGCTGATGTACAGAAACTTTTTTTTGGGGGGCAATTAAAAATTTCTGGTAATGTCATGGCATCGAATAAGCTCATGATATTACGGAAAATTGATCCTTCAAGTTTTGAAGCGGCTAAAAAGCAGCGTTTGGCTACGGCAAAAGAGCATTTATCAACCGCTTCTGATTCAGATACTTTAACTGCTATGCATCGTGAGATTACGCTTGCAGATGTTTTTACAGCTGTAAATGAATATATCCACACGCATCCAAACATGGTCGAACGCACGAATACAACATTTCAGTTCAAGATTAAACATCCTGAATCGTCATGGTTTATCGACCTAAAACATGACTTGGGCGGTGCAGGTGCTGGGGAGATTGCTGTCCCTGATGTGACCTTAGAAATGGATGAGCAACATGTAGAGACTATATTTAATGGCTCGCTTGCTGATGTGCAAAAGTTATTTTTTAGCGGACAGCTCAAAATTTCAGGAAATGTGATGGCATCCAATAAACTGGTCATATTACAGGATATGGATAAAAAACTGATTGCTCAGGCAAGAGATCAACGGGTAGCAGCAGGTCAAGCACCATTACAAGCTTCGATTTCTTCTCATCAGCAGATGACAACTAAACAGCAAGCCAAAGCATCTGAATTTTTGAGTAAGTTGCAACCCTGTTTTCAAATACATGCTGAAGTGCCTTATGTTTATCAGTTTCATATTACTGAACCACAGCAATCTTGGAAGATAGACTTTGCCAATGGCACTGTGCAACAAGGTGATGATCCCAATGCTGATGTGATTTTAACATTAACGGATCAGCATTTTTATGCGCTGGTTTCAAAGCAACGAGATTTACGTGATTTATATCAGCATGGTGAGCTGATGGTAGAGGGTGCTATTCGATATATTCAGCATCCTGCATTTTTGCAAATCCTGACAGACAGTTTTGCGGCTACAGCAGATCGTATATGAAGTTAAAAATAAATAAGCGTTGAATAGATACAACTAGAAATATCCAAATAATGGCAATCAGCACAGGACAATTGCTGATTGAATTCAAAAAACAATGAGGATTAAGGAATACTAAGACGTGTTAATGTGATTGGCGTGGGTATGACCAAGTTTACCAAACCGGGTGCGAGTGAAGAATATTATGTCATGGCAAAAGAAGCAGGAGAGAAAGCTTTAAAAGATGCAGGAATTGGCTATCAAGAGATTGAGCAAGTTTTTGCAGGTTATGTTTATGGTGATTCGACATGTGGGCAACGGGCTGCTTATACATTGGGTTTAACAGGAATTCCAATTTTAAATGTCAATAATAACTGTTCAACAGGTTCAAGTGCTTTGTACCTGGCAAGACAAGCTATAGCGGGAGGACTGGCTGAGTGTGTGTTGGTTTTGGGTTTTGAAAAAATGGAAAAAGGTGCCTTAGGTGCAAAGTTCAATGATCGTGAACCACCTATGGGGCAACATGCACAAGTCATGTTGGATCTTCAAGGGTTTAATTCATCACCTCCAGCGGCACAAATGTTTGGTGGAGCAGGGCGAGAGTATCGTTGGAAGTATGGTACAAAAAAAGAAACCTTTGGAAAAATTGCTGAAAAAGCACGCCGCCATGCCAGCCATAATCCTTATGCTTTATTTGGTCAAACACTTTCCTTAGAGGAAATCATGGCTTCAGAAGAGGTATTTGATCCGCTCACACGTTTTCAATGTTGCCCACCGACTTGTGGTGCAGGTGCCGCTATTCTTTGCTCAGATGAGTTCGCAAAAAAACATCAGATTTCTAATCCAGTCTATATAGCGGCACAATCAATGACTACGGATTATGTATCAAGTTTTGACGAAAAGAGCATGATCAAAATGGTGGGATATGACATGACGAAACAAGCCGCTCAACAGGTATATGAGGCTGCAGGTATCGGTGTGGATGATATTGATGTCATTGAATTGCATGATTGTTTTACTGCGAACGAATTATTGACCTATGAAGCTCTCGGTCTATGCCCCGAAGGTGAGGCTGAAAAATTCATTTGGGATGCGGAGAATACCTATGGAGGAAAATTTGTCACCAATCCTTCTGGTGGACTGCTGTCAAAGGGACATCCACTTGGGGCAACAGGTTTGGCTCAATGTACCGAATTGGTTTGGCAATTGAGAGGAACAGCAGATCAGCGTCAGGTCAATCATGCCCGTATTGCATTACAGCATAATTTGGGATTAGGCGGAGCATGTGTCATTACCATGTATCGGCGAGATTAATTTTTTCTAATAAAAGCCATAAAAGGGATGCAATGACATATAAATGAGTCGAAATGACCTATGGAATTACATTCAATTGGGTAAAATTCTAAATACAGCACCAGCTAAATTAAAAAAATGATAATCAGCCAGAGGCAGGATGAACCATGGGAATATTAACGAAATTTATTAAATCTGCGGTATATCATGAACCATTACCGATTCGCCGTGATGTAAGATTTAACTTGCCTGCAGAGCGAATTGCAGATTGGCACACACCGGCAGGTCCAATTTTTACGGCATTATTAAATACATTTTCCATTGTATTGCCTATTGGAGAGCGTTTCTTTATTGATGCTGTTCGAGCACACCGTGATTTAGTTCAGGATCCTGAATTGCAAAAAGCAGTCACCGCATTTATTGGACAAGAGGCGATGCATGGTCGAGAACATGAAGAGTACAACAATGCTTTATTTGCTCGATCACCCATTGCGCCAAAATTCGAAGCGCTCGTACTGGATATTTTTGGGCTGATAAAACAGCATTTACCCGCTTATTTTTGGTTGAGTGGGACGATAGCGTTAGAACATTTTACGGCGTTATTGGCCGATTCAGTGTTGCGTACACCTGAATTATTTGATGGTGCAGAACAACATTATGCCAATATTTGGCGCTGGCATGCCTATGAAGAAACAGAACATAAAGCAGTGGCTTTTGATGTATGGAACACCGCAATGGGACAGGGTCCTTATGCATATACAATCCGTAGCTTTGGTTTGGTAATCGCAACCATTGTATTCTGGGGATTGGTGATTCCTGTGTTTCTTAATATCGTCAAAGGAGAAGGAAAGCTCAGCGATATTTCAAGTTGGAAAAAAGCCTATCGTTATACTTTTGGTGATATAGGTGCACTGAGAAAACAATTGGGAAATTATATTGATTATTTTCGTCCTAATTTCCATCCTTGGGATCACGATAACCGTGAGTATATGCAACAAATGGAACAATTGATTTATCAATTGTCAGAAAAAAAGCAATAAGGAATATCACAGTCTGTTGACCATTTGTCTATGTTTGCGACTAGGTGTATTTTTAACCGATCCTACGCGATGAAACCTAGAAAATAGTCGCACTATTTTCTTGGTTTAATGCTTACGATGTATAGGTTTTATGCTCAATTTTAACCTACAGCCAAGCCATTTATGAAATATCAGCAGACCTAGATCAAGTACAATGCGTTTGATGAGATCAGCAAACTTTGATGAGTTGCTCAATCCATTGTGCTTTATCGAAATATTGGACTGTGTTGTAAATATTGATTTATAAATATAGAGTAAGGCACATGACATTGAACCCAGCTATGAATTGCCGACATCTATCAATAACAACAAATCAGGTCTTATTCGGCTCAAATTACTCATAAAATAAGGTTGCAGAATATTGATGAATATATCTCATTCAAATGCTATTCGACGCAGTCAAAATGAACGTAGTGAAGCAATGCGAGCACGTTTGATCGAAGCGACATTACAAAGTTTGATTCAAGAAGGCTATGCAAAAACTACAATTAGTAAAATTATCCAAATTGCACAAGTCTCAAGAGGTTCGCCAGTTCATCATTTCCCATCCAAAGCTGCACTGATGGAGTCTACAGCAGAGCAATTGGTACGTCGTATATACATTGCCTTAGGGAAACTGATTAAGAATATGCAACAATCGGATGATCGTTTACATGATCTTGTTTCAGCAGGCGCAAATTTACTTAAAACACCTGAGATCACAGCATTATTAGAATTATTGGTGGCGAGTCGTCAAGAACCCGAACTTGCTGAGAAATTACAGAAACTATGGATGGCTTCGTACCATACTGTGCATAGTGCTGCAGCACACTATCTTGAACCGATTACTGAGCAAGATCATGTTGGTGATTTAATGATTATTACACTATGGTTTTTAAGGGGAATGGCGGAAGATCGACATCTAAGTCAAAATATTCAACAAGCTGATGAATTTTTTAACCGTTATATACAATTATGGACATCTATTTTAGCCAACCATTTACAGGCTAAAGTGAATGTGAGCTCACCACCACCCAAACCTGTATTTTGGGATCATCTTACAGAATCCTGACTGGCTAGGCACAACTGAATATTATTAAAATAAATAGCCATTTTGACTAAGTATTGTTTTAGCTTTTAAAGTGACTTCTAGTTGCACGTCAGGCGTTTCACTTGTACCCAACAGATTTCGATAAATTATATATTGATAACCACCACTGTTAAAAATATAGTGATGATCTCCCCCAGAACCATCCATCACAACTTTACCCTGATTTAAGATTAAATCAGGTTTTTCAGTTTGTGATTGGTTCACTCCCCATGCAGCATAACGATATTGACCATTTGGCATTTCATCGATACGTATTTGAAATTTGGTTGTTTTGAACTGTAAATCTGGTTTGCTGAAATTTCTCAGTGACGGATGTAGTTTCTGTTTTTGTTGGGATATAAGTTGTGCCTTTAATTTTTGTTCTGCATCACTACTATAGTTGACGGCTTTAATCTGATGACCTTCTAACCAAACTGTACCGCTATCCAGCATGACACCACGCCAACCCACACTTTGCCATTGTGATGGCTTGGAATTGGCGATATTTTGAATCAGTTTAGCGTCAAACACTTGATTAAAGCGTTGTTTCATTTCAGTGGGGGTTTGGATACTTGGAAGTGGTTCTTCACGTGCTAAGGGATAAACAATATGATTTGAAATCGCTGAGATATTTTTTTGTTTAAACAACGCAATTACAAACTGAACATCTTTGAGTTGTTGACTATTTAAGTTGTCAGCAAATGCTGTAGAGGAGCTTAATATTGTGATAAAAATTAATAAATTTTTCATTTATAAAAAGAACTCAATTTTGTTTTTCTAAAGCATACATCTGAACTGAAAATAGAGTCAAACCTTTTGACTATTTAGACAAGTGATTTGATTTCAATCATTCTTATCCAATAGACTTTATGGTTTGTATAAAATTTTTAAGAAGATTTGGTGATCCATTTATTTTGTACTTTTGAATCATCGATGGTCTTTCTATCGTGAGTCGACAAGGATGTTGCCATGTTGAGCTGGGGTATATGAGCAAAAACAAAGCACTGCTTTGTTTGCAGCGCAAGAACCCAGTTAAATAAAACATATTTTTTAGATTGCTGTAATTAAACTTCAACCACTACAAAATATTTTTTTACGGCTTCTACAACTTCAAATGTTCCTTTAAATCCGGGAGGAATAATACCTGCTTCGCCGGCTTGGATTTCTATAAATGTTTGGGTTAGTTGATCATGTAGACGAACAACGCCTTCAATCATTTGGAAAAATTCTTGTTTATTGTCTGCAAATTGAATATGCCAAGCACCAACTTCACATCGCCAAATACCACAGTTCATATTGGGATGTTCATATAAGCTTTCTGTAAGGCGTTTTGGATTTCCCTGTACCAAACGGTCTGCACGAGGATGGTCTACACTCGTTTCACTTTGTGTTAATCCATAACCAGCAAGCCAAATTGAAGACATGATAAAATCCTAAGTAAAATAAAGCCTCAGTAGAATGAGGCTTTAAGAATTATATTTGAAGCAATCAAATAAACGTCTTAATGTGCTTCTGGAACAGCAGAAAGAAACTCACGGCGTGCTTCTTTATCTGTTTTAAAGTCGCCGACAAATGAGACTGTACGTGTGGTTGACTCTTGTTTGCTCACTCCACGCATCATCATACACATATGCGCTGAATCAATAACCACAGCAACACCACGTGCTTGAGTCACTTCAGCAACAGCATCCGCGATTTGTTTGGTCAGTTGTTCTTGAATCTGCAAGCGACGTGCAAACATTTCAGTAATTCGTGCAAATTTGGATAAACCGAGTACATTACCAGACGGAAGATAGGCAATATGTACACGACCATGAAATGGAAGTAAATGGTGTTCACATAAAGAATAAAATTCAATATTTTTAACCAAGACCATTTCGTCATTATCAGAAGGGAAGACCGCATTATTGGTCACTTCTTCAAGCGTTTTGCTATAACCAGACGTCAAGTACGAAAAAGCTTTAGCCGCACGCATAGGCGTATCTTTCAGACCAGGACGGTCTAAGTCCTCGCCAACGGCAGTTAAAATATTTGCGTAGGATTGCTGCATAGACATAAAACGTGTTCACTTATACGGTTTGAACAAGGACGGCATTGTAGCAGAAAAATCGATAAATTTTTTCAATTACAAGATAAACCGCCACTGTGGGAGATTTTGGGATTGAATCAAATAAAGGATTATGAGTTACGATTAAACTTTGGGTTTTTTTCAGCACGTTTAAGTAGCACCAAAACAGCACCAGTACCGCCTTGTTTTTCAGGAGCACTCACAAATGCTAAAACATCGCGGTGCTGACGAAGCCACCCATTAACATAAGTTTTAAGAATTGCTTCAGGACCTTTGCCATGCACAATTTTAATGACATTTTGATTTTCATCTTTTGCCATTTGGATGATTTGTAAAACTGCGGAACGCGCTTCTTCAACAGTACAACCGTGTAAATCAACGGCCTCAAACCAACGAAGATTTCCAGCCTTTAAATCTTCAAAAACCTTATGTTGCAGTGTTGCAATGCGATAACTTAATGCAGCTTGACTGGCAACAGGGTTGAGCATTGCTTGAGTATCTGATAATTCAGCATCATCAGCTTCAAATGCACCTTCAGCGGCAGCACGTTTTGCGAGCGTTTTTGCATCTGGCTTTTTTCTGACATCATTACGCTCAATTTTAGCAATATTGCTGTTATCCAGTTTAGTCACACCTGTTAAAGCAGTTTTAAACAAATCGGCATCGTTAACGTCATCTTCATGGGATGAAAGCACATGTTTGGTTTCGGGTTGTGCTGCAACTTTTGAAGTGTGTGGATGAGTGATTTGTTTTTTGAACTGCTTTAATAAATCCAGTTGAGACTTGGAAAATGTAGAATCAGACTTACTCATAATTGCAAAAAACAATGGACGGCGATATTTGATGCTAATTATAGTCTGAAAGTGATTAAATTTGAACTGAATTGCATTCACAGGATGGTGTGAAATTTAATAGTGCCAAGAAGTTTATGGTTTATTGAGATATGATTCGATTAATTTTAGTACACGTTTATTTTTATATTTCTTTGCAACTTCTAATGCTGATTGTTGCTCATTAAATTTTGAAATACAGACTTTTTCTATTGAAGCACCTTTGTTGAGTAAAAGGGCAACAGTTTGAAATTGATTGAGGCGTATTGCTTTACCCAGTGGTGAACACATCGTGAAATAATATGTGTAGGGTTCGATTTCATCTATCACGATTTGGTTGAGCTGTCTAAGTCTCATATTATTTAAAAAATCCAGATCATGATGTTCGATGGTCGCCATAATTAAATCAATATCATTAAACTCAGTATTTTCGATTAAATATTGAAGATATAAAGCTTTGGCTTTTTTATAATCATTGACGTCCTGACTTTGAGTGAGATTTTTAATTAGATTTTGCATAAATTCATTCATATCATCGAAACGATTGATCGCCGCATAAAACATTAATGTATTCAGCATATAAGGTTCTGCTGACAAATTTTTACCCAGCCAATCTTGAGATTTGACATTAAAATTTTGTTCAAACTGATTTAGTATTTCGAATGAAATCGGTTGAGATTGAATGTTGATTGCTTTGTGCAATCTACGTTCCTGTCCTTTATAAACAAGATGGTATGTCGATTTTTGAACTTCTTTATTTTCGGTGTCGATAGTAAAGTCAATATGGATGGGGGGTCCTTGATAACTGATAATTTGAATTTGGTTGTTTTTAAACAGGTAGTTTTTTTGCTCAAGAAATTCCATATCTATATTTGGAAAAATTTGATCAAGATCAAGTTGAGCAGCAATGATACCTTCAGATGGTTGGGGGATATTAAAATAGAGTATCCGTTTTGAATCAATATAATAGGGTGAACCAGTGTAAATGGGTATTTCCTTTGCCCAACTCATTTGCTGTAACGAATACAACAGCACTAACAATAAAAAAACAAAACTGCGAGTTATAGATTTAGATTTCATTATTCTCAATTCTCAATTCTCAATTCTCAATTCTCAATTCTCAATTCTCAATTCTCAATTCTCAATTCTCAATTCTCAATTAAAAGCAGACTTAAAATAAATTATATTGTTGGTATTTGTGAGAACAATCTATGTAAATATTACTTATATTTAAAATGTAAAACCATAATGCAACAATCAATAAAAGATGAAAGTTAAATAAACTACTTTTCAATCATTAAAAAAATTCTATCAATAGAGGCTAACTATACAGGTATAAAGGGTGAGCAAGCTCACCCTTTACATGAGATTTATATGTTTTCAGGTGTGCCAAAGAGCGCTGTAAAAGCATGATCAGGTCGAGGTTGTTTCATAAAGCTTTCACCCACCAAAAATGAATGAATATCATGTTCTTGCATCATTTGAACATCACTTGGTGTTGCAATACCACTTTCCGTAACCAACAAACGTGTAGGTTCAAGTAATTTTTTCAAACGCAGTGACGTATTTAAATCAACATCAAATGTTTTTAAATTACGGTTGTTCACCCCTAATATACAACGATCTGAAAGTTTTAATGCGCGCTCAAGTTCAGCTTCATCATGGACTTCAACTAAAACATCAAGATTGTGTTCAAATGCCGTTTTTGACATTTCTTCAAGTTGCTGGTCAGACAAGCAAGCCACAATTAACAAGATGCAATCTGCATGTAGGGCACGCGCTTCAATCACGCCATATGGATCAATTAAAAAATCTTTACGAAGGGCGGGTAAATTACAGTGATTTCGTGCAATTTGAATATTTTCATCAGCACCCTGAAAGAAATCAACATCTGTTAAAACGGACAAACATGCAGCGCCTGCTTGTTCATATTGTTGAGCGATTTCGGCAGGATCAAAATTTTCACGAATAATGCCTTTTGATGGCGAAGCTTTCTTAATTTCTGCAATCACACCTGGGCGTTTACTATGTAACGCTTGTGCAAAATGCCGAACAGGGCTTGCTGCATGAGCAAGCTCCTCAACATCCTTTAAACTACGTTGTTTTAAACGAGTAGTAAATTCTTCATGTTTACGATCAACAATTTTACCTAAAATCGTATTGGCAATATCTAGCATGGTCAAATCCTTCTATCCTTAAGCTTCATATTCTTTAAGCGTTTTGGTAAATTCAGACAAAATGCTCATTTTTTCCAAAGCTTGTCCACCGTAGATAATATCATGTGCTAAAGCGACGCCCTGTTTATAGGTATTGGTTAAACCTGAAACGTAGATGCCTGCACCAGCATTTAAAGCAATCATACTTGCTGCTTTTTCACCTTTTGCTGATTTTTTCTTGCCCAGCGCATCTTTTATTAATGCAAGGCTCTCAGCTGAACTTTCGACTGAAAGCCCTGTTAAGGTTTGCGATTCAATATCGACTTCTTCTGGTTGAATTGTCCACTCTGTCACTTCACCATCTTTCAACTCAGCCACATAGGTTGAGGAAGCTAGACTGATTTCATCTAGACCATCTTTAGAATGGACCACCATCGCATGTTCAGCACCTAGTTGCTTGAGCACTTCAGCCAAAGGACGGCATAGTTCTGTCGAAAAGACACCAATTACATAGCGTTTTACCCCAGCCGGATTCGTAAGCGGGCCGAGGAGGTTGAAAATACTGCGGAAACCGAGTTCTTTACGAGGACCCGCTGCATATTTCATTGCTTTGTGATGATTAGGGGCAAATAAAAAACCAACCCCCATTTCTCGAATACAACGTTCAGTTTGTTGCATATTCAAATCAAGATTGATGCCTGCTTGTTCCAAAAGATCAGATGAACCAGACTTTGATGACACACCACGATTGCCATGTTTTGCTATAGTTGCACCAGCAGCAGCAATGACGAATGAGGATGCTGTCGATACATTAAATAGATTTTGTCCGTCACCACCTGTACCCACAATATCGACTAAATGAGGAATGTCACTGACTTCAAGTTTAATCGCAAACTCACGCATGACACGCGCTGCAGCCGTAATCTCGTCAATACTTTCACCCTTTAAACGTAAACCCATCATGAGTGCGCCTATTTGGGCATCAGTCGCTTCACCTTGCATAATGGTGCGCATCACTTCTTCCATTTGTGGTTGAGTGAGTTCAATATTTTTGGTGATATTATTTAAAGCTTGTTGAATATTCATGATTTGCTACTACACTCATTTCGCATAAATTTCTAAAAAGTTTTTAAAGATTTGATGACCATGCTGGCTCAGAATTGATTCAGGATGGAACTGCACACCTTCTATCGGTAGTGTCTTATGTTTTACACCCATAATTTCTTCCATTGAGCCATCTGTTTCATTGGTCCAGCAGGTAACTTCGAGGCATTCAGGAACTGTGGCCTGATCAATCACGAGGGAGTGATAGCGTGTCGCTGAAAAAGGTGAAGGTAAATTGCTGAAAATCCCTTGATCGCTGTGATACATGTCAGATAAACGACCATGCATTACGGTTTTGGCACGAATAATATCGCCACCAAAAGCTTGACCAATCGCTTGGTGTCCTAAACAAACGCCAAGTGTTGGAATTTTTCCAGCAAAATGTTGAATTGCTGGAATAGAAATCCCTGCCTCAGTTGGAGAGCAAGGACCAGGACCAATGACCAGATACTTTGGTTGCCATCGTTCAATATCCTCTAAAGTCACGGCGTCATTGCGAACAACTTTTACGTCTTGGTTTAACTCGCCAAAGTACTGGACAATGTTATACGTAAAGCTGTCGTAATTATCGATCATTAGAAGCATATTGATACTAACCTATAGAAATTTATCAATTTATTTTGTTTGGTGATTTAAGATAGCCGTTAGGTTACCCGTTTTGGAAAAAGTACCTAGTTACAGCACAAAATAAAAAAAGCCTGCTAGGTGCAGGCTATAATATCAGATTCTTGTTTAAATTCTTCCACTTTTTGCTTTACATAGGACTCATACCAGAACACATTTTTTTCCAAAATTCGATTGGGCTGTTTGATATTTCCTTTGTTAATTTCAGAGTAGAACTTTTTGCGACCTTATTCTAAGTAATCCATAATAACCTTAGCTCGGACATGACGATCAATTTCCATCAACCTTCCTCCTTTTCTTCTTTAGGTGTTTCTGGCAGTGGCATCCCGTAGGTAATATTTTCATTCTGAACATAGCACTCTAGCTTTTCTGACCATTCATAAAAAAATTCCTTCATCATAATAAATCTCAGTTGATATATTTTCACGTGACTTATCAAAAGTTAATACATCTTCGCCATTTTTAGGCTTTTCAATTTCTACACTAATCCAATTCACGCCACTTCTCCCAAACTCTTAGCGGAAATGATGAATGGTTAAAGAATCAAGAGAGCAACTTGAAAGGAAGAATTGCCGAGATAGAGCGAGGCAACCATGCAAATTCCTAAAGGGTGGTAAGTTTAAAGATTTTGAAGGGAAATAAAGATATAATCAGTCTTTATTTTGACTTTAGAAGAACTATGATTCTATTAAAAGATATTGTTAAAAAAATTAGTTTTGCCGAGTACATGACAATCTCATTTGTAGTATGTGTTGGTATGTCTCTATTTCATAAATATGGTTTCTATGCTGCTATTGGGGTTGATTGGTATCCAAGCCTATTAACACCTCAGTATCTTTTAATATCTTTTGTGAATTACTTAGTTCCTACTTCAATTGGAGTTGTAATAGGTGGATATGTAGGAATAAACTTTAATGCAAAAATTGCACATATTAATTTTGTTTTATGTTTATGTTTCATAATAATTTTAAATCCATTTATGAAGTTATTCTCTAATTATCAAGCATTAATTAGTGTAGGTTATTTTGGCTTAATAACGTCATTAACCTTAATTGAGGTTTACTTTAGACAGGAAAATAATAAAGGCACTAAGCCTACAATCTTAGATAAGTTGATGGGTGTAATACCTGTAATTGTTGTTGTTTTTGCTGTAGTGATGCCATATTTCTATGGGTTGGAGGAGGGGAAAAATACAATCCAAAATAAAAGGAACCTAAATTATGCTATATTAGTAGATAAAACTATTTGGCGAATTGTAGAAAGTAGTAATGACAAAATACTATTGTTATCCGATAAAGAGAAAAATACATTTAAGATTGTTGAATATAAAGACATAGATAAAATCATTACTAAGTAATCACCCAAAAAACCAAAACACATTAAGCACAACACTAGCCCTATCACTAACGATGGAGCTTTTTTATGGCTGGTCACAAATTAAATACATCTGGTATGACTGAGAGTTAGTAATCAGAAGAACAAACAAATACTGAGCAAATGCCTGAAACTGTTGCAGATCAAGTCGCAATTGAGAGTCAGCCTGTTGAGTCATCACACGAAGATTTATTGTGTGATCAATTGGCAAAAGCTAAAGCTCAGATCAAACAATTAAAAAATCAATCTCAATCTGCTTCTACAGGGATTTAACAATTTAAACAGCCTGCAAAGCATGTTCCAGTTTTAACAAAAGATGGATAGACCCAAAGAAGGCTGATTAATGTGCGGAGGTGGCTTTGAAAAAGTCTTATCTACTGTTACAGATGCAATCGGCTTATGGATTAAGCAATTCAATACCCTGCTTATGGATAACATCGATCAGGTCTGAGCTAGTACAAATAAAATATTCATAAATTTTTGCCATGTAGAATCTGGTTTAATTTGCTCTCGATATTCTAATTCCGCACATGGATTTGTAAAATAGTAACTATAGACACCTTCAGCAAACTCATTTTTACTGAGTTTCCCATTTTTATCATCATCTAATTTCTCGAATATACTTAACCGATTGGGGTCTTTTTTTGATGGTGGATCTACCCATGGAATTGGCTCTTTTAATAGATTTAGTGCAACCCACTCATTTTTTTCAATGAATTTATTTTTGTTTTTATCAGCAGCTTGAAAAAGCATTGCCCAATCTGGTGTTGCAGGTTCACAGCCGTAAACAAAGTTACTTGCGGTTGTACACAACATTATCAATATATAGTGTCTTATTTTAGAAATTTGCATACCAATTCACTGTTAAAAGATGGAATCAATAATGCCAAATGTCGTTTTAGCTTACAATAAAGAAAAAATTAGCAATTTGCCCTGAACACTTTCTAAGATCATTTTTGTAAATCAATTAAAAATGGGCGTCACATGACTGACTCAATCAAAGTGGTTTTTATTTTAGAAGATTTAAATTAATGAAAATTTAATTTCCGATGTACTTTAGATGAAAACTCATTTAAATAAAGTGTTAATAGTTTTACACATATTTAGTCGAATAAATATTCATTTTTTCTTTACACTTTGTTACATTGGGCGCACTTTATAATAAGTGGTCATGATATGAAAAAAATCACATTTGAATTAACTATTGTGCTGAGCTTTGTTTCATTTGCCGATTTGGGACGAGGTCACCAATTGTTGAATCGTACGTTTTCTATGACCATGTGAGTGCACAGATTGTGAAATATATTGCAGGTGCGCTCATTATTATCGTGTTATTAATCGGATATTTCATCAATAAAAACAACAAGGAAGACATGGCACGATTAAAGATGGCTGAAATTCAGCAAAATACAAGACTTATGCAGAATAAGATAGATGAAGTTCAAGCTCAACGAGAATCAGAAGCGAGAATAAAAGCAAAAGCGCTAGAACAATCGGTGAAAGAAAGACAAGAAGCTTACATTTATGAAGCTCAACAGTACTCTTCAAATGAAAGTTATCATGATATGAATAAACAAACTGAAAACGAGTCGATTCCAAATCGATATAGTGAACAAGAGTGGAAAGATATTTGTAGATCTGCATCATTGACAGCAAGAACGGTAATGCATAACAGACAACGTGGTCATTCAATGAGTGATCAATTTGATGCATTATTACCAAATTCAGAACCTCAAATCAGAAGTTTAATTGAGAATATGATCAAACTAGCATATGGAAGTACACGATATAGTACACCTGAGAGTATGAAAAGGGCTGAATTAGAGTTTGAAAACGAATATCACTTAATTTGTTTACGCTCTTATACTTAAAAAAATGACTTTGTTGCACAAACTTGTTCTTAAAGGCTTCTTTAGTAATATAATTTTTGAATAAAGAAGTCTACCCCGAAAATCTATCGTACTATGAATTGGTCCTCGTACAACCAAGCTCTAATTAGTCGTGGTGATTTCATCATTTGGTTTGATCCAAATACCTAATAGTACGCTAAGGAAAATGGCAAACAATGGCGCACTCCAACCTATTCAGATGCAACTTCGATAATTCCACCCAGGAAAAATACCAAGCCTTGGAAAGATAAACGAGCGAGTTCAATTGAACGTAATGCACTATTTGATACAGTAAAACGTCTAGGCAGAACAATATGGAAGAAATAGGCAAGGTATTATTGCAGAAGTTTGGTTGAGACCAAGATGCACTGCATCAAATTATTAGGCGATAAATTGCATGCAAGGAACTTCGAAAGTCAGGTCAATGAGGTTCATGCATGTATTGCCGTATTGAATAAACTTACTGAATTAGGTCAACCACATACCCAGATTGTATCTTAAATTCGGTCAACATAAGAAAAATTGGCTTTTTTATGTTTGTGTAACAAAGCCGATAGGCGGAAATTATATTTTTTAACATAACTAAAAAATAAACATTGTGTTACTGTTCTATTCAGCGTATAACTGTGACTCATTGCTGCGGGATGGAGCAGTCTGGTAGCTCGTCGGGCTCATAACCCGAAGGTCGTTGGTTCAAATCCAGCTCCCGCTACCAATGAAAAATTTAAAGTTTATAGCCTAGTTAGCTCTATGCTTTCTAGGTTTTTTTTATTCAATGCCGTACTTATTAGTAATTAGTTTAGAATATCGGATAAGTTATTTTGGTTAAAGTATTGAAAAATATATTTTTCTATTGATTAGAATTTAAATCAGGGTTGGCTATGTTCCAACTCATATATGTATTCCCTATAAATATGCTGATGTAAAAATTGGAAGTTTAATTTTAGGCGCAATTGCCTCTCACAATTGGATTTTAAAATATCTCTCTCAAATAGTGAATGACTGAACTGTTTTACAAAAGCTCAATGAAATGAGTAAAAAATGAATTTAATAAATGGATGGACGATTGCTAAAGCAGTCAATGGAGATCAAATTCAAGTCAGAATTATTCCACTGAAGCGTAAACAAAATAATGTTGGCGGCATTTCTTGGGTTGAAGTAGGCAAGCAAATTCAACTCGAAACAGGACAGAAGTGTAATTTTAATCTCGATGGACGATCTTTCTATATTGGATTAAACAAACTTTATCGAATAACACTCTAAAATGTTCCATGTACCTTTGTTTTGATTGAAATTATCTTATGGCTTGCTTTGGCTTCTTAATTATTCAAATATTTTTGCATTGTTGAGTTAAAGATTAACTTGGAAAATTTATAATTTTTTGATAAAGAAAAGAACCATAATCGAGAGGGGGTATTTGAATCATATCTCGCTTATGGTCAAGAAAGATTATCAAATGATGAGCTTTTCTATAGCCGTCATATATATTAAAATTGAACCATGAAAAGATTACAGAAAAAACTCCAAAGTCCTCTATCGAATTGGACCACTGATCAAGACTGCTATTTGATTGAAAATAGTGTATTACCTATAGAAAGTTTAGTTCATCATTTACCTTTTACCGAGGAAGAAATCCGTAAAAGAAAAGAAACTCTTGGATTGGTTAGAAGACAAAGACAAATGATGAAAGCAATTCAATAGAGATAAATTTATTTAATTCAATGTGTTATGTTTATAAAATTGAGTTAGTCGATCTAAATTATTTGCTTTAAATGATAATCATTTGCATTTATATTGAATCAATAGTATAGTCTCTAGCAAGAATTAAATAGAATAAAACAGGACATACTAGACCGCCCAGCTTGCATTCTCCTCAAGCTGGGCTTTATTTAAACTGCCTATTCTCATATCAAAAAGTGGGACTAGTTTTAAATTAGATTAGGTACTATCAAATTTAAGTATTTAGAATGCATCTTGTTCGCAGGAAAGTAATCTCTTTTATTTTTTAATGGAAAAATCTTCAAATAATGTCGCATTTTTTATAACTTAATTTAAACAAAGTAAATGAAAAGATTCATGGTTTTTTATAATTAATTGATATTAATTAATGATTTAATATGTATTTTTGAAGATTGTTGTAATTTCATTATTTATACTGAATTAGGTGTTGCATCCCTCATAATCAATGACTGTGCTTATTAATATGAGATTTTTACCATGTTTACTCCTGCAATTACTGAAACGAGAATGCACCAGAATCAATCACAATATTTTTCAATTGAGCAACTCAAAAGATTTTTGAAGAAGCAAATCAGATTAAAAGCAGATCAAGGCGAATTGTTTGTGAGCGAATGTCTTGCAAAAGATTTCGCTCTTCATGAACTAGACAAATTAAGTGAAGAATTTAAGAAAGCTGGATACAAGGTAAAGCTTAAAATGATAGGAAAAGAAAAAATATTTTCTGTTTTCTGGAATTGATAGGCGATTATTTTTTTTCAGCACAGTAAAAAAAATTGTGAGTTTCACGAATTCAACAATTTGATTATTATTTTCTGCTATTGTTTAATTTTTAAGCAAGATTGGGCTAGATATGAAAATCATTTCGATTGTAAGTTTAGTTTTATTATTGGGCTTAACTGCGTGTCAAAAAAGAGATTCGGATACGCAAAAACAAGATCAAACCACGACACCGCATTCGGTAGATAAAGACAGTTAGATCTTCATACTGTTCATTTTAACAAACAAAGTAGATTATATTGGATTACTGTCAGGTTGTTACTCTTAATGAATGTAGCCTCGTTTTGCGAGGCTTTAAACCAATATCATATATGATGAAAGATTTGGCAGTACAAAATAAGAATAGTTAACAATTCACATCTCAATAAGCAATCACAAGTCGCATTCGAACAATTCAATTTGATCTTATTTAAAAGCCTTGTGACTCAATAATATATCCTAGGATGCAGTGTGATTTGTACCAGCAAATCAGGAACAACGATTTTATAGAATCTTTTAGTATATGAGAATGAGAGATTATCTCACTTAAGCTCAGCATGAGAATGATTTAATATACAAATGTTATTAATATTTTTAAATAAAATATTAAGTTTCATTAAATTTTTTAATTGATTAATATTTACCTTCGGTGGAGTTGGGGGCAAAAGAAATTCAGATGTTATAATTAAGATATTGAATTTTATATATTTTATAATAAATAACTTATTTTATTTATTTTGATGAAAATATTTTATTTAAAGCTCAGTTATTATATTCTTGTATTTGAAACATTAAATTGTATATTAACTTTGCTACAATTTTTTCACACTTACGATAGTGTTTTTTGTTTTATTTTTTGATAAAAATGATAAACTGGTCACACTCTATACGAGGCCGTGGGGGCTAAATGAAAGAAGAAGTAAAAATTGCGATATTTGGCTTGAGCTTAAATGTACTTGATGCAATAAAGCAGAAAATACGATTGATGTATGATGACTCACTTCAAGTAAGTTGGGCAAACATTGCTGATCCGCATTTAGATATTCTTCTTGTGAATGATATGTTTTTTAGTTCTCCTACAATTCAAAATTTGGTGGGTGTAAAAAAAATACCTTATCTAAGGTTAATCAATAAAAATGAAAAATCAGGGCAAATCGAAGGGGATAAGCTGTATTTACCTTTTTCTGCCACTGATGAAATTAGAAAATGGTTTAAAGATCGTTATTTCCATGTGCCTGTTAGCCATAAAACAGTGCATATTGTAAATCAAATTTCAAAAACTTTAGATCTCACAAAAATTGTTCCAGAGTTTTTTAATGAAAGAAACGGTAATGTACAAGTTTTTGATGCCAAGGGTAATATTGCATTAGTGAATATTCGAACTCAGCAAGTATGGGTGGATGCATTACGTAAAATTCAAGGCACTGATGTTTCTTTAAATTTTACTTATGCCACCATGCAAATGGCGCAATCAGTGAGTTCAAATCAAGGTATCGAACTTAAGTCTTGGTTGTGGAATCTATTGTGGTATTCCAATGATATTAATACCACAATCCACAAAGGGGACTATTATCAACTTATTGATTGGCCACAGCCTAATCATCAAAATGAAAGACAAATGATTTTTAAAATAGCAGCTTGTTTTGAGCAAGGAGCGAGTATTGCCCAAGTGGTGCAAAAAACGGGTTATAGTAAAGATCAGATTTATAAATTTGTCTCAATTGGTTTATTGAGCAACATGCTCAAAAATATACCTGAAGAAGAAGCAAAATTAATTGTTGAGGAAAAACAGTCGACAGGTGTTCTACGTGGTTTCTTTGGTAAATTACGGAAAAAATTAGGGCTGTGATTTGGTAGCTGATTGTTCAACTTGAAAATTGATTGCATAAACATGGTTTTTTTAAGTTGAAAAATAAGTACTACAACTTAATCAATGTGTAGCAATAAGAACTTGAATAAAGGTGATAATGTGATTTTACAACAGTATAAAATTGTATTTGGTGGCAAGATGGGGGCAGGTAAAACTGAAGCGATTAAGTCTTTGTCTGAAATTTCAGTTTTATCTACTGAAGCACAAAATACTGATGAACAATCACACAGTAAAGCGTTGACCACTGTTGGGATTGATTACGGCGAAATCCGTTTAGAAGATGGTGTTGTTGTAGGTTTATATGGGACACCAGGACAAGACCGATTTGATTTTGTCTGGTCAGTGATCTGCAAAGGTGCAATAGGTGCTGTAGTATTGATTGATCACTCTCAAAAAGACGCAATTGAGGATTTGAAGTTTTACTTTCAAAGCTTCAAAGAATATGTAAACAACATTGTTGTCGGGGTAACGCATGTCGACGAAAACCCACAGCAGTTGCTAAAACAATATAAAGATTGGATGAGTTTAAATCAGGTCAATATGCCCATTTTCGCTGTAGATGCGAGAAAGCAAGATGATGTATTGTTAATGGTTGAAGCATTGATTGCTCGAGCAGAAGTTGAATTTGGATAAAATCATCAGCTCTTTATAATAATACGTTCAATATGAACGTATTTTGTCTGAATACACAGCGTATCCATTTTATGGATATGCTTTTTTAATGTGCTTGAAAAGATTGAATGTCATCATCACTGTGAAAAATTTGAAAGTAAGCACCAAGATAAAACATTTTAACGAATGTGCACAAAAATAGTGCGTTAAAATAGTGCTGAATGATTTTAAAATAAGAAGTGTGTCTGAATATGGTGCAATTCTATTTGCACTCAGTATAATAGAAGCGAAATAATGGTTGCTAAGCTTATTTTCTGATAAGAAATTCAATAAATTAGCAATTATTTTAAAAGTTGGTATGCTAATTGCTTTATAGATACCAACTACTAACACGCACTTCACAAGTGCAACAAAAATTCATTGGAGCAAAATGAGCATGGCGAACAAGGTCCTTCAACTCATACAAGAAAGTGGCGCAAAATGGGTCGATTTTCGCTTTACTGATACTAAGGGTAAAGAGCAACATGTAAGTTACCCTTCGGATACTATCGATGAAGATACTTTCGAAGATGGTAAAATGTTTGATGGTTCTTCAATCGCTGGCTGGAAAGGCATTGAAGCATCTGACATGATTTTACGTCCAGATCCTGAAACTGCTTTCCTTGATCCGTTCTTTGCTGAAGCGACAATTGTCGTGACTTGTGATGTTATTGAGCCTTCAACTGGTCAAGGTTATGACCGTGACCCGCGTTCAATTGCTCGTCGTGCTGAAGAGTATTTAAAATCTACAGGTATTGGTGATACTGCATTCTTTGGTCCAGAACCAGAATTCTTTGTTTTTGACGAAGTTAAATGGGACATCGACATGTCTGGCGCTCGCCATACTTTGATCGCTGAAGAAGCTGCATGGTCTACTGGTAATTCTTACGAATCTGGTAACTCTGGTCACCGTCCACGTGTGAAAGGTGGTTACTTCCCAGTTCCTCCTGTTGATTCTCATCAAGATATGCGTGCTGAAATGTGCGCGCGTATTGAAGACATCATGGGTCCTGGTCGTGTAGAAGTACATCACCATGAAGTTGCATCATGCCAATTAGAAATTGGTGTGAGTTTCAACACGATGGTTCGTAAAGCAGACGAAGTTCAACAGTTCAAATATGCAGTGTGGAACGTTGCTCATCAATATGCAAAAACTGCAACCTTTATGCCTAAACCAATGGTAGGTGATAACGGTTCTGGTATGCACGTTCATATGTCGATCTCTAAAGATGGCAAAAACTTGTTTGCTGGTGATGAATATGCAGGTCTTTCAGAGATGGCATTGTACTTCATCGGTGGTATTATCAAACATGCTCGTGCGTTGAATGCGATTACTAACCCTTCTACAAACTCGTACAAGCGTTTAGTACCACACTTTGAAGCGCCGATCATGCTTGCTTACTCAGCACGTAACCGTTCTGCGTCTATCCGTATTCCTTACGTTTCTAGCCCTAAAGGCAAACGTATTGAAGCACGTTTCCCAGATCCAATGATGAACCCGTACTTAGGTTTCGCGGCATTGTTGATGGCTGGTCTTGATGGTATTCAAAACAAGATTCATCCAGGTGAAGCTGCTGACAAAAACTTATATGATCTTCCTCCTGAAGAAGAAGCAAAAATCCCAACAGTTGCTCACAGTCTTGATATGGCGCTTGAAGCACTTAAAGCGGACCATGACTTCCTTCTTAAAGGTGGCGTGTTCACGAAAGAAATGTTAGATGCCTATATCGATCTTAAAACTGAAGATGTTCGTCGTTTAAATACAACGACTCACCCAGTTGAATTTGATATGTACTATAGCTTGTAATTCAGATCTGAATTTAAGCGATAAAAACCTGCCTCGTGCAGGTTTTTTTATTGATTAATCATTCAAATTAATCTCTATAATTGACTTGAGTTCCAATATTTTAATTTTAGTGATTGCTTGGTATTGATGGAAGGTAAATGATTCAAAGAACAGTCAATCTGTGAAAGAGACATACAGTAAAATACAATTTCTTTTGATCAATAAAATGAATATTAAAAGTACGTAGTTTGAGATATAAAACTATCAATGTCACGTTTTACATCTAAAGTTTAAATAGATTGATGAAGGCAATATCTCAACATAGAAAAACGCTCTATGATGCAAAAGTATAAAACAAAATAATCACTAAAAGATTATAAGAGTTTGTACTAAATTGTGTAGTATTTGAATTTAAGATATTGAAATTTAATTATTTTTAAAGAGGTTGAGGGGGGTGGTTGTATTTTTGAAAGAATAAATTTGAGTAAAAAAAGCCAGTACCATGACTGGCTTTAGTACATATGGATAGATGATGTTAATGCGATACAACACTACTTGGTTGGTATTTTTGAATATATTTTTCACGAATTTCATTGCGTTCATCTGATGTAGATGCTTTTTGCATTTTTTTCCGCATTTCATTACGTTCAGATGTGCTCATTTGTTGCCATGCTTCACGCATTTTTTGCTTTTCTTGTTCAGGAAGTTGAGTAAACCAGTCCATACGTTGTTGTAAAGCAGCGCTTTGTTCTGTTGGGAGCTCTTTTAAATTTTGGTAGCGCTTGATTAATGCTTTTTGTTCATCTTCAGACAGCGCATCCCATGTTTCATTGACTTGCGTATTCGCATCTTTGGAAAAAATCCAAAAACGTTCAAATCCAGCAAAACTTGTTTGTAGAAAACCAAAAGCACAAAATGCCAATGCTAATTTTCTAGCTACCATGAGAATTTTTATCCTCACCAAAAACAGATAACATATCTAAATCTTCCATCATTTGTGGTGAAAGTTTAGGGCTAATCACCACTTGTTGCGGGGTATGAGCTTCATTGGAAACATCGAAAGCATTTGGTACAACAACAAAGCCTGTAATTGCTGCTGCAAGTGCAAAGCCAGTCATTTTCCAATTGCTAAAGCGTGATGTTGGCTGATCTTGGATACGATCTAACACATTATTCATCACCACTGCTTTATTGCGGTGATGACGTGCAAGTTCATCCAGTTTTGCCGTCACTTGTTTGGTGAAATCATCATTATTCATGTGATGAACCTCCATACGGATTTAAATGTGATAGCGCAGTTCTCAATCCTTGAATTGCTCTATGGTAATGGGTTTTTACACTACCTTCGCTACAGTTCATAATTGATGCCGTTGTCTGTGTATCAAAGCCTTCCCATGCACGTAGCATAAATGCTTGTTGCTGGCGTACAGGTAATTCACTAATCGCGTCTTGAATTTCTTCAATAGTGACATCTTGATCTAAAAACTGAAGCGGGTTTGGCGTAGATTCATCAACAATTTCCATCGCTTCTTCATCATCAGAATCTAAATCGATTTTTCGAAATAGGGAAAAAGGAGATGCTCTACGTGCTTCTTTACGACGCCAATCTTGTAGTTTGTTATTTAAAATAGTGTAGAACAATGGATACCATTCTTCTGTGGACTTATCCGCATAAGACTTATGTAAGGAAATAAATGCTTCCTGTACCAAATCCATTGCAATCCCATTATGACCTTGTGTTGCATTTTCCATCATGACCAAGGCACGACCTGTCACATCCTGCATAAAAAAACGCAGGCGCTGTTCACTGGTACTCGTTTGAGCACTGGCTGTTTCAGACTGTGACTTCTTTGGTGCTAAGTCCATAGAGATGGAAAATCCCGTCATTGGGTACCCACCATTATTTTAAATTCATATCACTATAACGTTTAAAAAATGGTTTGGGTTGACACGTAAATCAATTATTTTTTTCAGTTTAAATGATTTTTTTCAATAACGGGCGATATTTAAAATAATTTAACCTTATAGTCGTTGACGAACCATTTCAAAGAAACAAATTGAGCCTGCAACAGCGACATTGAGTGATTCTTGACCGCCTGGTTGTGGAATAGATACAGCTTCTGCACGTTTTAATGCAAATTCTGAAACGCCTTGACCTTCATTACCCAAAATCCACACACATTGTTTACGTAAATTTTTGGAATACAGACTTTCTGCTTCATGTGAGCTGGTGACATAAACAGGAATTTTGAATTGCTTTAAAATATCCTCAAGTACAACATTCTCATAGGTTTGTAAGGAGAAATGTGCGCCCATACCCGCACGCAGAACACGTGGTGACCATAATGAAGCAGAGCCTTTTGTACAGACAATTTGTTCAATGCCTGCAGCTGCGGCAGAACGCAATAGCGTTCCGACATTACCAGGGTCTTGAACATTTTCAAGAATTAACGTGTCTTCGCTAAAATTCAATGCTTGTGTTGAGCTTGGCAAATCAACGATTGCAAGGCAGGCAAGGGTGGTTCCTAAGGTGCTTAGGTCCTTATATAATGCTTCGCTGATCACGAACACCATCCCTTGGTATTGGTCAATGATCTCACCAAGATCCTCATGATCCAATGCATGCTCAGTGGTGAAAATCGAATTAATTTTGCGTCCCTTTTCTAACCATGCAAGACTCAGGTGTGTGCCTTCAAGTACAGTTTGTCCTTGTTTCTTACGATAAGTATTTTGTTCAATTAAACCTCTTAGGTGTTTAATTTTAGGATTGTCTTTTGATTCAAGGAAAATTGTAGGCATGGGAGAGTAGATCCAAAAATAAGTAAGATCTGTTGATCATTCCAAAATGAATTTACAACAGACCTTTACTGGTTTTACGCGCTTAAAGCGCACGTAAAAATGAAAGAATTAGTGATGATAGCTTGTAACAAGTTCAACTTCATTCTTAGAGCCAATCACGACTGGAACACGTTGATGTAACTCAGTCGGTTGAATATCTAGGATACGCACGCGACCTGTTGTAGATGCACCACCGGCTTGTTCCATTAACATGCTCATTGGATTGGCTTCATACATCAAACGCAGGCGACCTGCTTTTTGAGGGTCTTTGGTGTCGTATGGATATAGGAAGATACCACTGCGGCATAGAATACGGTGAATATCACCCACCATACATGCTACCCAACGCATATTGAAGTCTTTTTCGCGTACAGAAGTTTTACCTGCTTGTAGCTCATCAATATAACGTTTTACAGGCGCTTCCCAATGACGTTGATTTGAAGCATTGATTGCGTATTCTTTAGTATCCGCAGCCACTTGAACATTTTCAGAAGTCAGTAAAAATTGTTGAGTTTCTGGATCGAAGGTAAAAAATACAACACCTGCACCAACTGTAAGTGCCATCATGGTTGATGGACCATAAAGAACATAACCTGCAGCAGCTTGTTGTGAACCTGCTTGCATGAAATCTTCAGCTTGTGTAATGCTATTTTGAGCAGGAAGGATCGAAAAAATTGTACCTACACACATGTTAATATCAATATTACTTGAACCATCCAAAGGATCAAATAAAACAAGATATTTGCCGTTTTCTTGCGCTGGGGTAAACTCATCTAATTCTTCTGATGCTAAGCCACCCACATTTGAGTTAGCTTTAAGTGCATCAATTAAATAATCATTTGAAATAACATCAAGTTTCTTTTGTTCTTCACCTTGTACATTTTCATGTTGAGCACTGCCCAGTACACCTGCTAACGCACCTTTTTGTAGCGCCTGATCAATGGTTTTACATGTGTTGGCAATCGTTTCAATCACATTGGCAAGTTCAGGTGTTAAATTCCCTTGTTGTTGTTCTAAATATTGGGATAGAGTGCGATATGACATATCAGAGGTGCTCCAAAAGCGATAAATTTTGACACATTAAACAATAGCGGTATTTTAGATGAGTTCAGCTCAAAATAAAAATTATCCTGTGTTATTTGTCGTGAAATTACCCTTGCAAGTATTTTAGAAAGTGTTATGTTGGATATACGGATAATAACGTAAAGGAGCACTCACATGACAACGGCAAAGTTTGAAGCGACTCCGACTCAAAATGAAGGTATTGATCTTAAAGAGATTAGTGCTGAAAATGTGAAAGAAGCATGGAAGAATTACGAAGCTAAACCTGAGTTCAAAGAATTCAATAAGCACGATATGATTGAATCCATGCAAAGTCCCAAGCCAGACGAGTCAAAGGCTTAATCAATAAGAAGCGTTTATCACTTTGATAAGCGCTTTTTTATTTTATAATCCAAGTAAATTTCGAAGACTATCGCATCAATCATGATTGAAATTCATCATAAAGCAGATATCGTCTTTCCATTTCATCAAATTGGAGAGCCAGAGTGGGAGGTAAAAACCCAACGCATTTTGCAATCATTTGCAGATTTAAATGATGATGAAGTTGCATCTCCAATAAATATTGATGAAATTGATCAACTTGAACTGCGCTTAAAAACCACTTTGCCAGTTTCTCTAAAAATTTTCTATCAAACATTTGGCATTGCGGATATTGGTGAAGAGCTACAACAGTTTGATGATATTGGCTATTTAAAAGATATATGGGCTGCCGCACCAGAATATGCACCTGAATTCACTTCAAAAGATGTAGAAGTTTTACCGCATTTGATTACTTTTAGTGACTATCTCGGTAATGGCAATATGTTTTGTTTTCATGACATAAGCAAAGAAGTCTATTATTTTGATCATGATGATAGACCTTATTTGGCAAAAATCTTTGATGATGTCGATGAATATCTCAAATGTTGTTTAATCTTGTTGCAGTCGGATTTATTTGGTGATGCTACCCCTGATCAAGTTGAGCAATGGGTAGAAGATATGGTGATTGAGCTCATCGGTGATCAAAAGCTCAAAAAATGGCGGTATTGATTTTAAATCCAAAGAAAGTCTAGTTTTAATATTTGAACTTTTAAATATCAAAATCATCAATTGGTCGGCTAGCCTAAAATAAAAATGCCCAATTGAATTGGGCATTTTTATATTGTTTTTAAAAATTATTTTAATAACGGTGGAACAGCTTCATAGTTAATTTCGACACGACGGTTTTCTTTCCATGCAGATTCATCATGTCCTGCATTGATTGGCATTTCTTTACCATAACTTACCGCTTCTAATTGGTTTGGCTTAACACCGTTAGTGATTAAGTAGCTTTCTACAGCTTTTGCACGACGTTCACCCAAAGCCATATTGTATTCACGGGTACCACGTTCATCCGTGTGACCTGTTAGAGCAACTTTTGAATTTGCATTGGCGATTAGGAATTGTGCATGCGCTTGAAGTGTCTGATAGTCATCATTTGAAAGATCACTACTGTCATAGTCAAAATGTACAACACGCTTTGCTAAAAATGCTTTGTTTGCTTCAGTTACACCTTTGGCTGAAGCGCCTGCTAAATTTTGTGCATTTAAAGCTGCATCTTCACTTAAGCCCGTCGTGTTTACCGTAGTCGCACTATTGGGATTTGTTCCAGACTCTACTGTTGCAGCAGGTTTACGGCTGGCACAACCAGTCATGACTAAGCTTGCTGCGAGTAATGGTAACGTTAAATATTGAATAGCTTTCATGTTGATCTCCGATACTTCCTTTTTAAATTAAGTCATGCGACATGGGTAAATCATTTAGGTGCCCAAGCAGGCTCACGTACTTCACCTTGTTCACTCGGTAAATTCATACGGAAACGACCATCTGTTGACATGATTGCCAATAAGCCACGATTTCCTTCACGCGTTGCATATACCACCATTTGCCCGTTTGGAGAGAAGCTAGGTGATTCATCGAGACTTGTTGGAGTGAGAATATTGGTAATTCCAGTAGAAATTTCTTGAATCGCGACCTTGTAATTGCTGCCAGAAGGGCGATGTACCAATGCAACATATTTGCCATCTGCACTGAGCGTACCACGAGCATTGAATGCGCCACGGAAAGTTAAACGTTTTGTTGACCCGTCATCAAAGCTATAGCGATAAATTTGCGCTGAACCACCGCGGTCAGAGGTAAAAATAAATGACTTCCCATCAGGTGCATAGCGTGCTTCTGTATCAATTGCACTGTCATTGGTCATTCGTTTAACTTGACGAGTGTCTAAATCCATTTGATATATTTCAGGATTGCCGTGCATAGATGCGGTGAACAACATAGATTTTCCATCAGGAGAAAAACTAGGTGCACCATTCAAACCACGGAATGAGGCTAATTTCTCACGAGCGCCAGAAGCCAAATCTTGAACATAAATGGCTGGACGTTTTGTTTCAAATGATACATAGGCGATCTTTTTAGCATCTGGTGTCCAAGCAGGAGAGAGAATAGGATCTCTTGAGCTCAACACAGTTTTAGGTTGTTCACCATCGGTATCTGCGATTTGCAAAGTATAACGTGTATCAGGTGTTGCAGGATTGCGTAGCACATAGGCGATACGTCCAGTAAAGTCACCTTGGATACCTGTTAATGCTTGATAGATAGCATCACTGATCATATGTGCTGCGGTACGTACACGCGAAGCAGGAACTGTGAGCAATTCATTGAGCAAGAATTTTTGCTTTTCGACATCATACAGTTGGTAATGTACAGCCAATGAACCATCAGCATTTACTTTTGACTCACCTAGAACGACATAAGGAACACCAGCGGCTTTCCAAGCTTCTGCATTCACATTATTTACGCTGGCAGTTGCAGGTAAGTTTTTAGAAGAACTGGTAAAGCGACCAGAACGATTTAAATCCTGTTCGATGATCGGGTAGATGGATTGATCATTGCTAAAAGGAAGAATGGCAATTTTAGGTGCGGACTCAGGAGCTTTAGCAATTTCTAAATGCAATTGTGCATACGATGTGGTGATCAATGCTGGGCTCAATGCAACAATTATCGCTAATCCTAATAGACGTTTAGGCATGATTTTCATTGGACTTCATGTACTCAAATATCAATTTTTAACTATGCTTAGCTTTGTAGCATAAAGACATTATTTTAATCTATATAAAGCATGTAATTATGAATAAAAGATGATAATTCGCTGTTTGTTGATAAAAAATAAATCTAAATGTATGACTCAGATGAATGACAGCTTGATAAGTTATCTAAACAAATTGATTAAAATCATAACCGTTGACGAAACATAGGATATTATTCACTGACAGCGAATTGGAGAGGAATTTCTTGAAATTGTTTTTTAAGCGATTGTTCATTAGGCATTTCAAAGGGAGCAGCTTTATAAATCGCTGTTTTGATTGAAAGCGCAAATTCATCACTAAACTGTCCACCCACGAATAGAATATCTTCAACATTTCCTTGTTCATCTAGATAGACCCGAACATTGGCTTTCTCTGCTAAATTTGTTGCAGGGCGTTTCCAATATTTTGTAATACGATTCATTCTGCTTTTGTGAATTTGACTGGTGATTTGATTTTGTCTAAGTCGTTCATTTTGTGTAGGTGTATTTTTTTGCTGAGATGGAGCAGTTGGTGGCATTTCATGTGTAAATGGGTTAGAAGGTATTTGTTGCCTGTTAACCTCAATTGGCGGGTTGATTTGATTTTTTTCAGCAAATGAAAATGTTGAGAAACAAATAAGAAAGCTGCTAATCAGCAATGTTTTAAATTGCATTTTATTTTTCCAATGTGTCTATATGACTTGGTTGATAATAGATATTGTTTTAACTATAGAGAATGTAAATTCTATTCTACAATAAAGTTGACTGAGAAGCTTTGTACATCTCTCCTAACTTCTGGTTGAGTGGGCAATGTGAATGGCGCTGCATCGTAGATCGCTTGCTCTATACTTGTTTTGACATCTGGAGCAACTGAACTGACAACGATTGAGTCAATGGAGCCATTTTGTGTAAGCTTTATACGTGCGTTGGCTTTTTGATCTGTTGCGCCTGTTGGTATATGCCAAGCCCTCAGAATTTTATGGGCAAATTCTTTTTTTATGCTGAATGCCAGTTTTTTAGCCTTAGCTTTTTGCTCGTTGGCAAGATCACTTTTCTTTTCAAGGGCTGACGCAGTTGTATTCAATTCCATTGGATGGATTGATGCAAAATTAGTTTCAGTATTTTGGCTATTTTGATTTGCAAGCGTGCTTTGATAGATCAATGCAAGAAATATAAATAAAAAAAATTTCACAAATACCTTATCCATAGCGTGAATCAAATAATAACCCTGCCGAAGCAGGGTATATTACAAAAATTATTTCACAGTAAAACTCGCAGTAAAGCTTCGTGCCTCGCGTCGTGCATCTGGATCAGAAGGCATTGGGAAGGGGGCTGCGTTACGTACAGCTTGTTCTACACTTGCTTTAACATCAGGATCAGATGCATTCACGATAACCGATGCAACAGCACCACTATCTGTCAACGTGACACGGGCGGTTGCCTTTTGACCAGATGAGCCTGCTGGCATACGCCACGCATTTCGAACCTTATTTTCAAAGTCCTTTTTCGCTGAAGATGCAATTTTTCTGGCTTCTGCCTTTTTATTCGCAGCCGCTTCTTTTGCTTTCTCAGCAGCAGAGTTCTTTTCTTCCTCTAACTCGCGAGCAAGATCAGCTTTGCGTTTTGCATCTGCTTTGGCTTTAGCATCTGCATCAGCCTTGGCTTTTGCGTCTGCTTTGGCTTTAGCATCTGCATCAGCCTTGGCTTTTGCATCAGCTTTGGCTTTAGCATCTGCATCAGCCTTGGTTTTAGCATCTGCTTTAGCCTTGGATTTTGCATCTGCCTTAGCTTTCGCATCGGCTTTTGCTTTTGCCTCTGCATCAGCCTTGGATTTTGCATGCGTATCTGCTTTACGTTTAGCTTCAGCATCTGCTTTGGCTTTAGCATCGGCATTACGTTTGGCTTCAGCTTCCGCTTTGCGTTTAGCATCGGCATCAGCTTTGGCTTTTGCATCCGCTCTGGCTTGAGCTGATTTTTCAGCAGCGTCTTTTCTCACTTTTTCTGCTGCTTCAGCTTTACGTTTAGCTTCAGCATCAAGACGAGCTAATCTTGCTTTCTCAGCAGCATCGGCTTTAGCTTTTTGGAGGGCTTCTTGCTTCGCTTTAGCCGCCGCTTCAGCTTTAATTTTTGCATCAGCTTCAGCTTTGGCTTTTTCAGCTGCATTTTTTGCCTGTTTCACTTTTTCAGCGGCTTCTTGTTTTGCTTTCTCCGCGGCTTCAGCTTTCGCTTTTGCTTGTTCTGTAGCTTTTTCCTGAGCAGCTCGCGCTGCAGCGAGTGCCATTTTTTGTTCTAAAGCGGCTTTAGCTTCATCAGCTGCTTTTTTTATATCCACTGCTTCAGTATCAGGCTTTGATTCGACTGGAATTTCAGGCGCAGTTTGGTCTGGTTCAGCAGTTTGTTGGATATTTTCTGAAACTTTTGAGTCAGCTGTTTCCGTTGAATCACTGTCTACCAATGGTTTTGGTTCTGGAGGAGGTAAATCTTCAGGTTTGATAAGAACAGTTTTAATTTGCTTCGGAGGTTCTGGTGGTCGACTAAGACCTAAAAAGAGTAAGCCTGTAATCGCCACCACATGAATACCAAGGGTAAATCCAAGTGCAATCGCTTTATCTTTAGATTGTGGCTTTTGAGTATTTTTCATAACTTACTTTACAGACTCTGTCAGTAAGCCAACTTGGCTTAAACCCGCATCTTGTAATGCAGACATAAGTTTCATCACTTCACCGTATGGGCGTGACTCGCTACCATTAATCAAAACACTCAATTGTTTGCTGTTTGCTTGAGCTTGCTTTTGATTTTCTGTAAGGACAATTTTAAGCTCTTCTAAAGTAAGCACATCATTGTTATGTGTTTTATCTTCGAGCTGGATGCTTCCATCCGCATTAAGCGTCACGATAGCAGGTCGATCCTCAGATTGAATCGGGTTGTTATTGGCTTGTGGCAAGTCAACTTTGACACCCGTCGTAATCATAGGTGCTGTAACCATAAAAATGACCAATAAAACCAACATAACGTCGATATAGGGAACAACGTTCATATCACTTTTTAAAGGCTTTTTGACACGGTCAAAACGTCCTGAGCGTTGGATTGCCATTATTCAGCTTCCTGTGTAGTTCCCACAGACTGACGTTGTAACAGCGCCACCATTTCTTCGGCAAATAATGCACGATCTGAGTAAATTTCTTCACCTTTTGCAGTGTAATGGTTAAATGCCAATACTGCTGGAATTGCCGCAAATAAACCAATCGCAGTTGCAATCAGTGCTTCGGCAATGCCTGGTGCAACAGTGGCAAGAGTTACCTGTTCAACCTGTGCCAAACCGATGAAGGCACTCATGATGCCCCAAACAGTACCAAATAACCCTACATAAGGAGCGACAGAGCCTATGCTGGCTAAGGCACTCAAACCTTGTTCTAAACGACCTTGATCACGACTTAAGCCTACTCGCAAAATACGTTCTGTACCTTCAATCATGGGTGCAGTATCAGCTTGGCGCTTTTTCAATTTCAAATATTCACTTAAACCCTGATAAAAGATGTCTTCCAGACCATCGCGTTTAGAGTTAAGTTGCGCATTGTTATAGAGGGTATTAAGTTCAGCGCCAGACCAAAATATTTTTTGAAAATGGTCGTCGCCTTGGCGTGCTTTCTTATAGCCCATATGTAACTTGGCAATCAGATACCAACTAAAAACAGATGCAAGTACTAAGACCAGCATGACCAATTGAACCACAGGGCTCGCTTGTAAGATTAAATCAGAGATGTGCAGAGAAGATTCTAGTTGTGTTGCCATAGTTACATGTGCCAAAAATATTTTTTATTCGTGGGCTAATTCTCGAAGAATTAAATCACGGATTTCGTCAGGAATTCTACGAGGTTTCATATCAGTGCTTAAACATGCCAACTCTACCTCGCCAGAAGCAAGCATGATTTCACCACGATATATATTTTGTTGCAACACAAATGACGAAGCTTTACATGAAACTACACTTGCTGTAACAGTAATCAGGTCGTCCATCAGTATAGGACGTGAATATTTCAAAGCAATTTTATGCACGACAAAATTGTAATCTTTTTGATGCCAGTAATGATCAATCCCAGAAGCACGTAGCCATTCAGTACGAGCACGTTCCATGAAGCGAATATGATTGGCGTGATAGACGATGCCGCCAGCATCTGTATCTTCAATATATACACGGATTTGGAATTCGAATTTATTACTCATGTTGCTATGCATTCCTGTGTTGTTTATTGCATATCTATCAATAGTTTGTCAGTACTGATCAATTTCAAATCACTCAGTTGAAAAAAGAAGGACTTTGTTTGAATGATCGCATTGCTGAATTAAATTTTACAAGATCTATAAAGAAACATCCCAATAGTACCTCAGCAGCTATGTGGTTTTTTGAGCGACATAGGTATCTACATGAACAACGACGGATTGTTTGAACAGTATCTGTACATAGGCTATAAAATTAATATTGCAGAAAAAAATTGATTCGGTCCACTTATAGATTTTGACAAGAATTCAGCACTGACTTTGGCGCAAATTTTAGCACAAGGTATGTTTTCTCAAATGGCACAAGATTACATTCCGAGTAAAGTGAAAAGGGCTGAGTATTAGCGAATTGAACATGAGTTAAAGGTTTTGATACAACATTGAACTTTAGAAATTGCCTAAAAAGTAAATATCTGAAAAATAGAACATCGAAACCAAAAGTGCTAAAAGATTATGATCAGGTTCTAAATGCTTACTTAGCATGTTGGAAAAGTAAAAAATAGGTAATATCTTTCAAATTAAAGTATAGGAAAAGTACAGCAAATTAACAGAAAGAAGTCCAAAATTAAGCAAACACAATGATGGTTGTTTATAGAGTGATTTTTTAATTTTTCTATTGAGCTTTTTTGATGTTAAAAATAAGTCAATAATCACTGCAGTTAATCCAGTTATAACATTCAAATCAAAAAGAGCGTGGAATAAAGTTAATTATCATAAAAAGTATGTTAAACAAGAACAGTTACTTGATGATCAATTTCTTTTCGCTGAAGAAAAATTAAGCCTTTGAGGTTTTAAATCGGGTATTGATGGTGACTGGTCAATTGATTCAGTCACACATTCAATTGATAAAACTACTGGTTTTGTTAGCTCGATTGAGACTGTTAAAAGTTTGAATACAATGAATTAATACTAGAAGAGCTTTTGCTGTTTAATAAAATGACAATTTATATAAATTGCTATTTTAAAAAATTTAAAACAATAGAAGTATTATAAATGTTTTATATTTGAGTTAATTATATTTGAAACCTCTCGTATTTTTGCCCATTCAATTTTATTAGACGACCCGGGTGTTATAGTTGCAAGTCTTGCTGTTAGTTTTTTAAGAAATGGAATTTTATCATCCGAGGTATCCCATGAGCTAAGAATTTGATTACATGTCTCTCTGATTGAACTCCACTCTAATCTATTGTCTCTCGAAGGAGTAGTTATAGATAAAACTTTCAACAACTCATGAAATCTAATGTTATTTGATTTAACATCAGAATATTCTATAATATTATCGCGTATTTTTTCCCATTCTTTTATATTGTCTTTACCTGGGCGGGTATTCACTAGGACATTTACGAGCTTATCAAAACCCGGTAAGTATGTTTTATATAAGAAATCTAAATCAATAATTACTTCTGGTTCAGGTTCACTAGAAATAATATCAGATTTAAAAATCTGTCCCGCAGCTTCATAGACTAAACGATAAACTTTTAGAGTTGACCTAGGTCCAATAATAAATTCTTTGTCAACCTTTTTTGTTTCAGTAATTTCTTCACATTTTTCAAAACCAACAATTAGTTCATTTGACATTTCAATATGAAATGAATGAGAAATTTCACTTGAAGCTTTAGCTCTTAAAAACTCTAAACTAGCAGCAATTTTATTTTCATAAGTATATTCAGCTTTAATGTTGTTAGTGTTTTTAAGAAAATTTTTATAATTAATTTTCTTAATATATTCATAAGATTCTTTTAAAGTGATGCTTGCTTTATTTTTTGAATTGTCAAGGTTGAATAAAAGCTCCCAATAATAGCGACCTGTTACCCTTAACTCTGATTTTGTTTCTACATTTAACATGTTATTTCCTTTTAAATTATATAAGTGTTAATTTGAATCTAGTTAATTAATAGCTAAATTCTTATTTTTAATTATGAGATTTAAATGAAAAGAAAGATATACCTGAAATCAGGTATAAAGAACTACTCTATGTGGGAAAAGCTGAACTTCATTTATAGTTATTAACTAATCTTGCCAATGGTCAAAATAATTATACATCTTTTAATCTTGAATAAAGGCGTAACGAAAAGGTTGTGTATGATTGAGAGTAACACGGAATAATGGACTTCTTGCGAAAGTAGGCTTTTTGGTCATTTAGGTTTTGTGTAATACCCTATAAATCAAAGATCAAATCTGCTTAAAATTCGACTAACGTAAGTGGTCTAATAGTTACGTTGGAAATATCACTGGTGCTGAAAAAATTCCTGCCTTAATTGTTGAGAAAAAGAAGTAATTTTATGAAATTAAAAATATTATTTTGGCTTTCTACTCTAAATCTGATTGGTATATTTTTAGTCTATATACTTTCATTTATGACAAGAAATAATCACTATGCCATATCTATAGATATGTTTTTTGTAGGTGCATCACTTGTTTTATTTGCATTAGCGCTATTACTCAGAAACACAAAAGCAATATCAATTAGTTTGTTATCTATAGGGCTTGCGGTTGGTATGAATTTTTTTAATATCAGTATTAGCTATCAGAAATGGATTGAACGTGAGCAACCTGAATTAGGACATAGATAGGCTTTTCACTGTTTTGAAAAAGTGAATAATGAAAAAAAATCTTAATGATTATCGAAGATGAGCATAATAGCTCTGTTTCGGCAATGATTTTTTATGGTATTTTCATAAAAAATGCAGCGAGCTTAAAACTCGAGCACAACATAAATTTAACAGTATATCCAGCCTCAATATGGGCTGTTAAAAATTTTTTTGGTGGATCATCAAGCATCAACCTTCACTCAATTAAGACAATGTTATCTGATTAAAATTAACTCCCTATTCCCCAGAATTGAATCCCATGGAGCAAGTCTGGCAATTCATCAAGCGGCATTGATTATTAAATCGCTGTTATAAGCGTGATGAGGCTATTGCTCATCAAGCTGTCATAACTTGGAATATGATCTGTTGTAGATAACAAGAAAGATAAGCATTGATTGCAGTCTATTTATGATTCTGAAAATTACATTTAAGTAATATTTAATTTTAAATGTATTAATTCTTCACTATTTCTGATAAGTTTTGTACGGCTTTTGATGCAAATGAGAATACTTATTATTTATGTTTGCATATTTTTCAAATCTGATCTCGTCCATCCTATGGAATTTTATGTATGAGAAAGTTTAATCTTCGTCCTGTTTCGATAGCGCTTTTAGGTATTACAACAAGCACAGTCTATGCAAATAACAATGCAGAAGTGAATTCTGCTCAACAACTTGCCACTATTGTTGTTTCAGCTGCAGGCTACGAGCAAAAGTTAAAAGATGCACCAGCCAGTATTACGGTGATTACCGAAAAAGATTTAAAAGATAAACGTATAAACTCTATTGCAGATGCGTTAGTCGATGTTGAAGGTGTTGATATTAGCCCTCAAGCTGGAAAAACAGGGGGACTGAATATTCGAATTCGAGGAATGGATGCTGAATATTCTTTGGTGCTAATCGATGGTCGCCGTCAAAACAGTACAGGAGATATTACTCCCAATGGATTCGGTGAATCCAACAATAGTTTTATTCCGCCGATTTCAGCAATTGAACGGATTGAGGTGATTCGAGGACCTGCTTCAACACTTTATGGATCAGATGCAATGGGGGGGGTTGTCAATATCATTACTAAAAAAGTATCCAATGAATGGACAGGTAGTTCGACCATAGAAGCAACCTTACTGCCAAACAGTTCTAATTTTGGTAATCAACGTGCTGTAGATTCTTTTATAACAGGTCCAATTATTAAAGATTTGTTGGGGTTACAGCTTCGTACACGAACAGCTAGACGAGCTCAGTCCAATGTCGGTTATCTCGACCAAAGTGATAATGCTGTAATACTTGATAGAGGAGATAATCCGACCAAATCAGCGATTGATACTGTTGGTGCTCGTTTAGCACTAACACCAACAAAACAGCATGATCTTTACTTAGAGTATGAAAAAACTGAGCAATGGTATGACAACAGTAAAGCTCAATTGGGCACATTGGGTGCAAATGGAGGCTATGACAAAGCTCAAGAATATAATCGAAATCGAATCGTACTTGCGCATACATGGCGTAATAAGATAGGGACTTTAGATTCGAGTATTAGTAATACCCAGACCGAAACAATAGGTCGACTTATTCCATCCCGTGCACAAGCAGGTTCAAACGCAATTAACCCTCGACTTTTAGAGAGTAAAGATACGATTTTTGATACTAAATTAGCGACGCAATATTTTGATGCACACAACATTACCCTCGGTGGACAATGGTGGGATGCCAGTATTAAAGATGGATTAAGGGTAAATAAAGACGTTTCTTTTAAACAGATTGGTGTTTTTGCAGAAGATACATGGGCACTTACTCCAAGTTTGGCTCTCACAACGGGTTTGCGTTTTGATAATCATGATACCTTTGGCTCCTTTTGGACACCTAGAACCTATTTGGTATGGAATGCAAATGATAATTGGACCCTTAAAGGTGGTTATAGTGAGGGATATAAAGCACCTCGCTTAGAACGTTTGACCAATGGGATTTATAATGTTGGTGGACAAGGGCGAACGCCACTTTTTGGTAACCCTGATCTAAAACCAGAAACAAGTCGTAACCTTGAGTTCGGTACTTATTTTAATAATCAATCCAATTTTGATGCCAATATCACTGCATTTTACAGTCAGGTAAAAGATAAGATTGTTACTGGTCCTACAGAGAGAACCTGTGATGCCAAGGACGCTATAATAAAAGCTGATTGTGAAAAATATATGGCAAGCATTGGTACACCATGGTTAATGCAATCTGGTGATACAGGTTCACGTACTTGGAGTGTTAGACGTCCAATCAATGCGCAAAAAGCTGATATTTATGGTATTGAAACTGGTTTAAATTGGGAGTTTGTACCAACCTGGAAATTGGGTTTGAACTATACGTGGACTGAAACAGAGATTCAGGATAAAGCGATAGGTAATCCACCTCTAAATGATACGCCTAAACATATGGCGAATGCATCACTGAAATGGCAAGCTGATGATAAAATTCAATTATGGGCGAGAGGTGAATATCGAGGTAAACGTGCTCGTTTTACACCAGATTATTATAATAGTGTACCTGTTGTTAATGAAGCTGTTTATAATGCTTTAGGGGATTTTAAAGCCTATGCTTTGATGCATGTAGGTTGGAACTTTAGCGTAAATGAGAAGGTAGATATCGGTGTTGGTTTATACAACGTATTTGATAAAAACTTTGTTGATTATCAAAAAGTAGGTGGAGATTATTATAATCGATATAAAAATACTCAAGAAGGGCGCCGAGTTCAATTGAGTACTACCTTTAAATTCTAGCATGAGCTTATATCGAAACTTTATCCTGATAGAGTTTCGATATCTTATAAATTAAAGCATTGATTTTTTGTATTTAAAATTAATCCAAAGAATTTTTATCTTGATGGATACAAAACCATCAATAGGGATCGGGAATATTTAATATTCCCGATCTAACTTACTTGGATTCGGGGGGCGTCATACCAAATTGCAAATAAGCTTGATTAGTCGCAATACGTCCGCGTGCTGTACGCATCGCATAGCCTTGCTGAATCAAATAAGGTTCAATCACATCTTCTAAAGTACCAGAATCTTCAGCCATCGCAGCGGCTAAAGCTTCAACACCTGCTGGACCACCATCAAAGCGTTCTAATAACATCGACAAATAACGACGATCGAGTGTATCTAACCCATCTTTATCAACATTCAGCATATCTAAGGCACGTTGCGCCATTTCTTGAGTGACTTCACCTGTTCCTTTGACTTGTGCATAGTCTCGCACACGACGTAATAAACGGTTGGCAATACGAGGTGTTCCACGTGCTCTTCGAGCGATCTCTTTTGCACCATCAGGTGTAGTAGGCACATCCATTAAATGTGCTGAACGAGCCACAATGTGGGTTAAATCTTCAACGGAATAGAACTCAAGACGTTGCACAATCCCAAAACGATCACGTAATGGAGAGGTGAGTAGACCTGCACGAGTTGTTGCGGCAACCAAGGTAAATGGTGGCAAATCTAGCTTAATTGAACGTGCGGCTGGACCTTCACCGATCATAATATCAAGCTGATAATCTTCCATAGCAGGATAAAGGATTTCTTCAATCACTGGTGAAAGGCGATGAATTTCATCAATAAAGAGCACATCGCCTTCTTCAAGATTGGTCAGCATGGCTGCCAAATCACCTGCACGCTCTAAAACAGGACCAGAAGTTGATTTAAGATTTCCACCCATTTCACGTGCGATGATATTGGCTAAAGTGGTTTTACCTAAACCCGGTGGACCAAAAATTAAAGTATGATCAAGTGCTTCACCACGACCACGTGCAGCGCCAATAAAGATTTCCATTTGCTCACGAACTACAGGCTGACCGATGTAGTCATCCAATGATGTTGGGCGTATGGCACGATCAAAATGATCTTCAGGTTTTTCAGTCCCACTAATTAAACGGTCTTGCATGAGTATTTTGATCTGTCTTATTTATTCATGGATTTGAGTGCAGCACGGATGATGTCGCTTGCTTCAGTATAGTCTGCTTTCACGGCATTAATCAGTTTTTGTGCTTCTAAAGGTTTATAACCTAACGATTGTAATGCTGCTTCAGCCTCAGCAACAGCAGAATTACCTGTAAATTGTATTTGAGCTGTAGTCGAGTTATTTGAAGTGTTGCCTGTCGAAAATGCCTTAAAACGATCACGAAGTTCAATCATTAAGCGTTCCGCTGTTTTGGTACCGACACCTGGAACTTTAACTAAAGTTTTGACGTCACCATTTTCAACAGTATGCACTAACATTTCTACACTTAAGGTAGAAAGAATACCCAAAGCCATTTTAGGACCCACACCGTTTACTTTGAGTAGGGTACGAAAAATGGTTTTTTCTTGCGCATTTGAAAAGCCATATAACAATTGAGCATCTTCACGAACTGCTAAATGCGTCCATAAGGTGACCTGTTGTCCTTTTTGCAGTTGGCAAAATGTTGAAAGTGGGGTGTCAATTTCATAGCCCACTCCATTAACATTTAAAAGTACTGTTGGTGCTTCTAAAGCGAAGACTTCACCGATAAGACATCCGATCATTGCATTGGTTCACTTAATTTTGTTCATGGTTGAATAGTAGATGCCATTTGCTCTAAACGCAAAATTGCTTTAAGGATTTCTTTACGATTTCGTGCAGATTTTATCCAAGCAGGTAAGCGAGAAAAATAACTGGAATTTCCTGTATTTTGTGTTCTTTCACGTAAATCAGCGAGAACAAAGGACTTGAGTACTTGTAAATGCTCAGGATTGTGTATGTAGAGATTGCCAAGTCGGGTATGCGCCGTTAAATACAGTTTAAGCCCAAATTGCGTATGCTTAAGTCGATTTGCGTTGGCATAGTCGATATCTCGTGGTTTTACGCTGAGTTGAGAAGTCTTATTGCATATAGGACAAATTGCCTTTACATGTGTCACTGGATTTTTAAGATGATGTATTTTCTGGTTTACACTGAGTTGAGTTCCACCACAAAAATGACAGCGTTCAGTAACATAAACATAGTAATGACCATTAAATTCTTTATTGTATTCTTTAGAATGACTGTCTAAGTGACGGTTGCATTTACGACATGTAAATACAAAATGCGAAGTGCATTCACAGCTGAACGTTGTTTTGTCTAACTTTTGATAATGGATGACTCCTGGGGTTTCGCAGTCAGGGCAATGCACCCATTGATCGGCAAAAATAAACTGAGATTTATACACTCCATCATCAATATAGCGTGATGTCATCAGAAAAACCCTACCTTATTCCCTTGAAGTTCTTGCGCCAAATTATAGGCTTGGTGATCTGAGAACTTACTGACAATATCAAGAACTTGCATAATATTGTCATAGTGGTTATCACTAAAGCGTGCGCCAAAACGTTCTAAAATGGACATCAAGCGACCATCTTTAAAACTTAAAGTTTTATGTGGTGTGGTCAGTGGAATAAATGCATCTAAGATATGTTGCAGGCTTTGATGTGCAATAATTTCCAACCCTGACTTTTGTGGATGTTCAAAGATCTTTTCACGAGCGAGGTTTTTGGCACGATCTATTCCCAGTTCAATATCTTCAGAACAGTATTGCAATAAAGAGCCTTTGAGTTGTCCTGATATAATTTGGAAATGTTGCTTTGCAAAAGCAGTCGTGACTTCTTCAACCAAACGTTTCATCACACGACCACGTAATGCTGCAATCTTTTGTTGCCAAGTGGTATAGGGCATATTTAATTCAGCAGGAACGCCAAAATCTCCTAATAAATCAAGAAAAATAGGTTCAACTTCTTCATAAGAAAGCATGTTGAGAATAATCCCGTCTTCTAAATCAATTAAGGCATAGCAAATATCATCTGCAGCTTCTAATAAATAGGTTAAAGGATGGCGACACCAGCGATATTCACCTAATTGAATTAAGCCAAGTTGGTCTGCAATTTGTTTGAGGATTTCTTTCTCAGCTTGATAACAGCCAAATTTTGCCCGTTTACTAGCAGGTGTATTACCTTGAGATTCTATGGTTTGGGATAACCACGGATACTTTAAGTAAGCTCCTAACGTTGCGTAAGTTAAGCGCATTCCTCCATCATGAGGATGGTAGTCAATTTTGGTCAGCAAGCGTAATCCTTGCGCATTACCCTCAAACTGACGAACATCGGCTTGTTGTTCAGGACTTAAGTCTTTTAAAAAATCAGTATGTGCTGCATCGTCAAACCATTCACGAATGGCATATTCACCAGCATGCCCAAAAGGTGGATTGCCAATATCATGTGCTAAACATGCTGCTTGTATGATTGCGCCAACATCGGCTGGGGAAATCCAGATTGGAAGTTCTTTTTGTATTTTTTCGGCTGCCAGCATACCCAATGAACGACCAATACATGAAACTTCTAGAGAGTGCGTGAGTCGTGTATGGATACCATCGTGTTGAGTCAGTGGATGGACTTGAGTTTTACGATTCAGTTGTCTAAAACTTTGTGAAAATATAATGCGGTCATAGTCTTTATGAAAAGGGCTTCGTGCTTGTTCTGTACTTTGTTTCTTACTTCCTAAACGAACAGTTGAGAGAAGTTCTAACCAACGCATTTGAGTCATTTATCATTTATCATTTTTTCGTTAATTGTATGATGCCAAATTTATGGAAGATGTACTAGAGCTGGGCGACATAAGTTGTCATGTTGTTGATTTATTTTCATATGAGAAACATAGCAGGATGCAATCAGAATGACCTATATGTCTGGTAAACCACCTAAATTTAAACAATTATAGGGGCTTTGGCTTTCTATTTATTAAATTAACTAAAAATAAGAGTATTACCAATTTGACTTTAATTTTACAGTGATTGAGTAATTTAAAAAATAAATGCTAAAATTATGATTTATAAATGATAAATAATTAGGTTTAGTAAGTGACTTTTATAAATCAATTCATAAGTTTTGTGGTTATTTTATGTTTAGCAATCATTTATGCCCATGCTAAAGACTATTCTATTATTGATCCTTCAAAAGAAATTTCTACTACCGAAAATGCATTGGGGCTACGCTCATTTGAAGAACGTACAATAATTGATTACACATTTTATCCTCACAAGCAAACTGGGCAAAATCAGGTATTTAATTCAGATGAGATGAAACAAATAGAATTAGAAAGTTTTGAACTCAATAATATAGTTAAAACTTTGTATCCTTTTGAGATTGTACAAATGAATGATTCACAATTTTCACATTCAAATACAAAGTTATTTACTGCTGTTGAATATAAATACTATGAAAAATGTAATTGTGTTGAGGGTAAAAAACTCATTGAGAAAAATATCGTCGTTTTCCCCCATAAAGTTATTAAATTCAAAAATATAAAAAAGGAAAAGCGTTTTTTACTTCCAGTCGAAATATTTGAAATGAACGGTACTGGACGAGAAATACGCATTACAGATCCTAAATTGGAACTTTATCTATTTAAGCAATTAAAAACTGGAAAATATCAATTGGTTACTCGAACACCAATAAATTATGAAGGCATTGATTCTTATGAAGGCTTTGAAATCTCCCTGAGTAAGTTGAGTGTACCTGAAATTGCTTCAAATATTAGGTTAATTGGCGCAGATAGAAAGGGAAGTTTTTTCAGATTATATGCTATAACAAATAATGGAGCGCAGTACTCAGATTGGTACGTCTTAAGTCTGAAAGAGGATGAGTTTCTACGGAGCTATTTAGTCTCAAATGCGAGTGAGGACACAACAGAAATGTTTTATAGACCTAAAGCGCACAAGTTTGATTCAAAACTTTCTTTTATTCCTGTAAAAGGCCAGTCATATTATCCAATAAAGATCCAATATAAAGGTAATAAATTTATTTTTTCTAACTATAAATTGGAAGATAAAAATCAGATAAATAGAGTGGAATTTGATCCAAACTTAGGGATTTATAGCTATGATCCGCCGACTATGCAACGTATGTTGTTAGAGCAACGCAAAATAATGAAGGGTATTCAGTGAATAATAAATTTATATTGCTATTCATAATTTTTTTGTCAGGATGTAATCAAACTGATAAAAACTTAAGCAGCCAAAATAAACAAATTGAAACTCAGAAAAAAACCGAAGAGAGTAAATTTGAAATCGAAGAAAGCATTCCTGTGAAGCCTGAACCAGCAGATCAAGCTTTAGCAACTTTTACTTTTCAGAAAACCTCAGATGGTCATCTGACCAGTAATTGTATTTGGACAGATGATCCAGATGCACAAGGAAAAGTGTATTGGAGCATCATACCGAGCAGTATGTTGAATGGAAAATCTAAATTTACTGCAGAGGATATTACGCCAAGCAAAGTAAAAATTGGACAACCAATAAAAAACTGCAATGAAGGTTATCAAAATGAAACAGCAAAATATGCTTATGCGATAGATCATGATGGTGATCTAGTGAATACGGTTGCCCTCAAATTAGACAGGATGACAGAAACAGCAGACCACCTTTATACAATTGATCTGAATAAAAACGCACATCCTGAAAAAATTTATGTTTGCTATAACATGGAAAGTTTAGATGTATTTTTTATAGATTCTGTGCCCAAAAATCCCGATTTAAGACATGTAAATGTTGAATTGTCCTATGCAATTGATGGGGAAATTGAACCAGATATTTCATGTGGAAAAGTTTTTTATCAAAAAAGTGGAATTATCGCAAAAGAAGATCCGAAAACAGGCGAGTCTAGTTATCGTGCTCAATAATTCAATTGTTACGAATCATGTTTAAAGACGAAAGTCAAAGTAAATCGAATGTTTAAAAGCAAGATTTCAGCATTTTTTAAGTTGGATATGACTAGCTGAAATCTTGCTTTCACAGTAGAATATGCGCTCTCTTCAAGTCACATTGAGGTAGGTTGCCAAAGCCTGCCCGTGGAGCCAAAAACAGCATGTTTATCGTTGCCGGTGCACCTGCACACTCTTCTTTTAAGCAAACACAACTATTAACACGCCTTGCGTCAATCAGTTCTGTTCAATCAATAGAAAGCCAATGGGTTTACCTTTTCGACCAAGCGCTCAACGAGCAACAACAGCAATCTGCTTTACAGCTTTTAAACGATGGTGCATCGTTTGAACTACATCAGGCAACCAGTGATGAAGTACAGATTTTAGTCACGCCACGTGTCGGTACAATTTCGCCGTGGTCGTCTAAGGCAACCGATATTTTTGCCAATTGTAATACGCCTGTACACCGCTTAGAACGCGGTGTTTTGTTTACTTTAAAGGGTATTTCTGAAGTATCTGAAGAAGTGAAACAAGTTTTACATGACCGTATGACAGAAAGCGTTTTCAATAAAATTGATGATGCATCCGCATTGTTCTCAGAAACTGCACCTAAGCCGTTAAACTCAATTGATATCTTAGGTCAAGGTAAAGACGCACTGGTTAAAGCGAACTCTGAATTCGGTTTTGCATTATCAGATGAAGAAATTGATTATTTAACAGCAGCATTTAATAAATTAGGTCGTAACCCACACGACATCGAGTTGATGATGTTTGCTCAAGCAAACTCAGAACACTGTCGTCACAAAATTTTTGGTTCTGAATGGACAATTGATGGTGAAAAACAACCATTGTCATTGTTCCAAATGATTAAAAATACCTATAAAGAATCTCCGACAGACGTATTATCAGCCTATAAAGATAATGCATCGGTGATTGTTGGTTTTGATACGCAACGTTTTTATCCTAAAAAAGATGAAGCAACTGGGCACTATGTTTATAAATATAAGAGCCAAGCTGCACACATCTTAATGAAAGTGGAAACCCATAACCATCCAACTGCAATCGCACCATTTGCTGGCGCGGCAACAGGTTCAGGTGGTGAAATTCGTGATGAAGGTGCAACTGGTCGTGGTGGTAAACCAAAAGCTGGTTTAACAGGCTTTACGGTGTCTAACCTGAATATTCCGGGTTTTGAACAACCTTGGGAAGAGAATTACGGTAAACCATCACGTATGGCTTCACCACTTCAAATCATGATTGATGGTCCATTGGGTGGTGCTGCATTCAATAATGAATTTGGTCGTCCCGCACTTAATGGTTACTTCCGTACTTTTGAACAAAACGTAAATGGTGAAGTAAAAGGTTTCCATAAACCGATCATGATTGCAGGCGGTTATGGTAACATTCGCCCTGATCATGTCGAAAAAGATGCGATTCAACCTGGTGATTTACTGATCGTCTTAGGCGGTCCTGCAATGCTGATCGGCTTAGGCGGTGGTGCAGCATCTTCTGTAGACAGCGGTAAATTAGGTGAAAATCTAGATTTTGCTTCGGTTCAACGTGAAAACCCAGAAATGGAACGTCGTTGTCAAGAAGTGATCGATGCATGTTGGAGAATGGAAGATTTCAACCCGATCGTATCTGTGCATGATGTTGGTGCTGGCGGTATTTCCAATGCAATGCCTGAATTGGTCAACGACCATGAATTAGGTGCAATTCTTGATCTTCGTAAGATTCCATCATTAGAACCAGGCATGTCGCCAATGGAAATCTGGTCAAACGAAGCACAAGAACGTTATGTGTTAGCAATCAAACCTGAATCATTAGAGTTGTTTGAATCAATCTGCGCACGTGAACGTTGCCCATTTGCAGTATTAGGGGAAGCAACAGAAGCACGTCAACTTACTGTGAATGATCCATTGTTTGATAACAAAGCAGTGGATATGCCAATGCAAGTCATGCTTGGTGGTACACCACGTATGAGCCGTTCATATGAAACGATTGAACGTAAAGGTAATGCATTCGATGCTTCTCAAGTTGACTTGAAAGATGCAATTTTCCGCGTATTGAAAAATCCAACAGTTGCTTCTAAATCATTCCTGATCACCATTGGTGACCGTTCGATCACAGGTATGGTTGCACGTGATCAAATGGTGGGTCGCTGGCAAGTTCCTGTTGCCGATGCCGCAGTAACCACAACCAGTTTGCAAGGTTATACAGGTGAAGCAATGGCAATGGGGGAACGTCCACCAGTCGCATTGTTAAATCCTGCCGCTTCTGCACGTTTAGCAGTTGCCGAAGCAATCAGTAATATCATGTGTGCCAATATTGAACAGATCAGCGATATTAAATTATCAGCAAACTGGATGGCGGCAGCAGGTCAAAAAGGTGAAGATCAGGCATTATTTGAAGGTGTAAAAGCCATTGGTATGGAAATGTGTCCTGCCTTGGGTATTGCGATCCCCGTCGGTAAAGACTCACTGTCTATGCGTACCACTTGGAATGATCAAGGTGAAGATAAATCAGTCACTTCACCAATGTCAGGTGTGATCACTGCATTTGCACCTGTATTAGATGTACGTAAAACTTTAACCCCTGAATTGAAAAACGAAGCATCAGTTTTAGTCCGTATTGATTTATCTAAAGGTCAGTTCCGTTTAGGCGGTTCGATTCTTGCTCAGGTATATAAAGCAATTGGTTCTGTAACGCCAGATGTTGACAGTTTTGACGATTTCAAAGCATTCTTTGCTTTAGTACAAGACTGGAATAACCGTGGTTTAATCAAGGCTTATCATGACATTGGTGATGGTGGTCTATTGGCAACTGTTGCTGAAATGATGTTTGCTTCACGCTTAGGTGTGTCACTTGAAAACCAAACGAATGAAAGCTTATTTGCTGAAGAAATCGGTGCAGTATTGCAAATTTCTCAAGCAGATTGGGCAACTTTGGCTGATGAGGTTGCAGTATCAAGCTTAAGGGATGCGATTGCTGTAGTTGGTACAGTCAACGATTCTGATCAGCTTACTGTCAATGGTCTAGTGCTTGAGCGTGCTGAATTACAACAAGCTTGGACTGAAGTTTCTCATCAAATCCAGCGTTTGCGTGATAATGTAGAAACTGCTGACTCTGAGTTTGCATTGATTGGCGACCGTGAGCATAAAGGCTTAATCGCATTACCAACATTTGATTTAAATGAACCTGTTGAAGCGCCATATATCAACGAACGTCGTCCAAACATGATGATTCTACGTGAGCAGGGCGTTAACGGTCATGTGGAAATGGCTGCTGCATTTGATAAAGTCGGCTTCAATACTGTTGATGTCCACATGAGTGATTTACTTTCAGGTCGTGTTGATTTAGATGATTTTGAAGGTTTGGTTGCTTGCGGTGGCTTCTCTTATGGTGACGTTTTAGGTGCAGGTGGCGGTTGGGCTAAATCTGTATTGTTCAATGCGAAGTTGCGTGATCAATTTGAAAAATTCTTTAATCGTGACAATACTTTCTCAGTAGGTATTTGTAATGGTTGCCAAATGTTGGCACAGCTTGCACCACTGATTCCAGGTGCAGACAACTGGCCACATTTCCGTCGTAATACTTCAGAAGTATTTGAAGCACGTGTAGTCAATGTCAAAGTTGAAAAAACGCCTTCTATTCTTTTAGAAGGTATGGAAGGTTCTATTTTACCTATCGCTGTTGCACATGGTGAAGGTCGTGCAGAAACTTCTGCGGAAAACTTTGCTTCACTCAATGCGGGTAATCAAGTTATTTTACGTTATGTTGATAGCTTGGGTAATGCAACTCAACAGTATCCATTGAACCCGAATGGCTCGCCTGAAGCAATTTCTGGTGTAACCTCAAAAGATGGTCGTGCCACCATTATGATGCCACATCCTGAACGGAATTTCCGTGCAGTTCAACACTCTTGGAAACCTGAAGAATGGACTGAAGATGGTGCATGGTTACGTATGTTCCGTAATGTACGTAAGTTTATTGGTTAATTAGATCTATACCAATGCATTGTAAAAGCCCCGTAAGGGGCTTTTTTAATTTATGATGTTTGAAAATATTGAATACGTATGAAAAATGAAAAAAAGATTATTGGATGTGACAAGAGTTATTTTGGATAAGTTTAGCAATCGCTATCATGATTATGATGAGTTCTGGGGTATAGGTGTATTGTATAGCCATGCAAAGCATTTAAATACATCGAGCTTTACTTTTAAATTGTTGAATCAACACCATGACATTAACGATGTTTTTTTAGAGAAAGTTCATCAAAAATTCTCTGAATATTTAGTTCATTATTTAAGTATTCATCATAAATTTCTGACTGATTTAAGTTTGGCTATGATTAAAATTGACTTCGATCGTGATCATCTTTTAAAGCCCTTAACGTTATATGGGGATTATTTTTATGTGCAAGTCGAGCTTATAGATCAAAAAGGTCAGTATTTTATTGCTGAGTTGGATGGCTATTGTTGTCCTCACATTGAATGGATTCAACAAAGAAAATTGATTGATTCATTGCCATTAGAACAAAAAAAATTTTACTGGGAAGCTTAGAGTGAACATCAATAAATGCATTGATAATTTGTTACATTTTTTGAGTTGGTTTATTTCTTGCTTGTTATAAATTGTCTATTAAAAGACCAATGTTTTGCCCTAAAGGTGTTCCAACATGTAGCAAGAATGAGGTGATAAAATGATAAGAACAGTAAATTATTCAACAGCAGAAAAGGTCATCCTTCGCCAAAAAGGATGGAAATGGTTTGGTGCAGTTTTACTGCTACAAATAGTGATTATTTTGAGCGCATATTTTATTGCTTAAACAATACTTTTATTCACATTTAATCGCAAAAGCCACTTGATTGTGGTTTTTTGCATTTAATCTTTATAAATGATGCTAAGTATATACGAATTATAAAAAAACATGATGATTTATAAAGTTAATCTTATTTCAAAAATTATTTAACGCTATACTTTCACAATTAATATTATTTTAAATATCAGACAAGCTTATCGCGCTGAAGAAATAATGAGAGTAAATAAAATAGGATTTCGATATGACAAGAATAATCTTTGCGATTTCAATACTTTTTGGGTGGCAATTTACGCATGCTCAAGGCGTTCAAATTGGATCATTAATTGACATCAAAGCTTTGAATTGCGACATGATTTTTCAAAAGCCTGAAAGCAAAATTGCGGGATTATTGCGTGACTTTAGCGCAAATGGACCAAAGCAGGTCAAATTAAATAAATCAAAACAAATGATGACGATTGGAAGGCATACTTATGTGGGAATACAAGGTCATCAGTATTATAAAACAGCACATACTGAACAGGATGATTTAGCGGTTGATACTGATGTTTTTGGGGTTCGGCTAATCAAAATTGCATTACAAAAACATCAATTGGCAAATACGCAATCCAAAGGCTATTATTTTGTATTTCGAGGGGAGCCAACCACAGTACTTTATCATTTACGTAAGGTTGTAGGCGACGATTGGAATATCGAAAATGCTATAGATGAAACACCTCAAGGAAACTCAAAATTAAGCTGTGGTTATACAAGTTAAATCATGAATAGAATTATACTTTTAATTCCCTTTTTCATCTTTTTAACAGGATGTTTTCCTGTTTATAAAACACAAAAGCCGCAACTGACTGTAAATGTTGTAAATGAACGGGGAGTCGCTATTCCTAATGTAAAAGTCGTCTTAGTGACCAGTGTACGTCCAGCAAAAATAGATGACCAATACGATGAAAAGTACAGCAACCAAATAGGCGTCGTAAACTTTGAAAAGCAAGCGCAATGGAAAGTTGAAAGTCTAATGATTCATGGTGTGCAGTTTTACGATTGGCATTTATGTGTGGCAAAAGAAGGCTATATCACTCAAGATTTTATTGATGTCAATAAAAATGAGCAGATTAAAATTATTTTAAAGCAGGGTAATACACCATCAAGACAATATGCTTATCAGTGCTAAGATGTTAAATATTAATGCTGATTATCATACTTAAAGGTAAATAACTCATAATAAAGCTTGTTCTCTCCTAAGCATTTAACAATATAGCCAACTTGATGAAAAATTCAGACAGTAAAATATCATTTCTCTTGATCACTAAAATGAATGCTATCGATATATTGTTTGATAACCTAAAGCTTGCACTGCCAAGCTTTACCTCCAAAGTTTAAAACGTTTTGCGCAGGCGATACTTTACTTTTCAGAGATGAAAAGTAACAAAAATCTTCTGTTTAACAGGGGTCTTGTGCTGCAAACAAAGCAATGCTTTGTTTTTTGCTCATATACCCCCCGCTCAACATGGCGACATCCATGTCGCCTCACGATAGCAAGACCATCAATGATTCAAAAGGGCAAAATATATGAATGATCAAAATCTTCTAAGGAGTATATAGATTATTGAATATCAATGATTGATCGCAAAGTACTTGTATGAATCATTAGACGGTTTGACTATAGGCATAAAAAAACCACCCGGAGGTGGTTTTTCATCTTAAAAAATTAATGTGTGGCATCAAAATTATAAGATTTTTGTTTTTCAGTATCGAATTTGCCTTCCCATTTACTGATCACAAGAACAGCAAGTGCGTTACCGATCACATTTAATACTGTACGTGCCATATCTAAGATACGGTCAATACCCGCAATAAATGCTAAACCTTCTAGTGGTATACCCACACTGCCCAATGTCGCCAATAGCACAACGAAAGACACACCTGGAACACCTGCGATCCCTTTAGAGGTAATCATCAGTGTAAGCACTAAAACAATTTGTTGTGTGATGGTTAAATCAATACCATAAAGTTGAGCAATAAAGATTGCCGCAATACTTTGGTAAAGCGTAGAACCATCTAGGTTAAATGAATAACCAATCGGTACAACGAAACTGGTGATTGACTTAGGCGCACCATAAGCTTCCATTTTTTCCATCATACGAGGTAAAACGGTTTCAGAGCTTGCAGTCGAATAAGCAAGTATCAATTCATCTTTTAAGATTTTGATAATTGTCCAAATGCTGAAACCACAGAATTTAGCCACAAAACCAAGCACGATAAAGATAAAGAATAGAATTGCTGCATAAACCAATACTGCCAGTTTAATCAGTGGCAATAAAGAACTGAAACCAAAGTTTGCGACAGTGGCTGCGATCAGACCGAAAACACCAAACGGTGCAAACATCATGATCATATGCGTTACTTTAAACATGGTTTCAGAAACAGCTTTCAATACATCGATTAAAGGCTGTTTGGTTTCTTTAGATAATGATCCAAGACCGATACCAAAAATCACTGCAAAGAAGATGATTGGCAACATATGCCCATCGCTCATTGCAGCAAAGATATTCGGTGGAATAAGTGAAAGAACGGTATTCACTAAACCATGAGCTTCATGACTGACTTCCTGTGTCGTTTCTTTATATTGAGAAATATCAGAAGTTGTCAGTGTAGACATATCAATGCCTGCGCCTGGCTGGAATACATTCGCAGCAACCAAGCCCACAATGATGGCGACGGTCGTAATAATCTCAAAGTAAACAATGGTTTTTAAACCTAATTTACCGACACTTTTACTGTCACCTGCATTGGCAATCCCTAAAATCAGCATGGAAAGCACAAGTGGGATTACAATCATTTTGATCAGATTAATAAAAATCTTACCCAATGGTTGTAGAAAGTTTGCAACGATGTCATTACGAAGTTCAGGAGAGTTGTGCAAGAATGCACCAACAAGGATACCTAAGAAGAGCGCAATAACAATTTGCCAAGCTAGGCTAATTCTCATTTTCTTCATACTGAGCCCTTAAAATTCAGATTTTGGCGAAAAGAAAACTCTATCAAAAAAATGAAAAAAAAATCCCGCTAAAGTATGTGGGTACTTTAGGGTGGGAGATTCTGAACATTCAGAGTATTTTGAAAATGGTGTATTCTGACGCTATTTGACTCTGTAATACTAATATTTTTATTCAAAATGCGTTCAATTGATTAAAAATAATTCAGTTTGATTAAATTATTCGATTTTATTGTGAAATTTTATTAATTATATAAATTATATTTTACATATTCATTCTATTTGTTTATGTCTTTTGCTGAGTCGGAGATAAGCCCATATCATCAAAATTGCAAACAGAGATCCAAGATAGATCAACTTAGGAATAAAGATGAAAGTGGGTACACCCATTTGATTGAGTTGGATAAACAAATTGATGCCTTGTGTGGATGGTAAAATATGAGCAAACGCTTGCATCAAATGCGGCATTGCCGCTAAAGGCCAAGCAGCGCCAGATAATAAAAATAAAGGAATTGATGTAAAAACAATAACATGTCCAGCCCGTTCTGAAATATCCAGATAACTTGCTAGAACCATTGCCATTGCAATTACACAGCTAATAAAGATGGGTACTGCAAATAGCATTCCCCAAAAGTTTCCACCTCGTGGATAATCATTGAGCCAATAGGTAAAACCAAATAAATAAAAACAACCCAAACAACCGATGGTTAAAGCGGCTAAATAAATCGCAACAAACTCAGGCAGGGTGGCACGCCAGTATTGTTCACGATAACCAGCAAGCAGCATGCATAAACCTAAAACGATGGTCTGATGGATAATTAATGGTGCAATTGCTGGAAAAATATAACTGCCGTATCCAGATAAAGTATTAAATAGTGGAATTTGATGAATAGGAATTGAGAATTGAAAGTGTGAAATTTTCCCAAACCTTTCTGCATGCTCTGCAATTGTATTTTCAATCGAAGTCGCTAGACCTAAACCAATTTGTTTAGTTTTAAGAAAATAAGCACTACTTAAATATAAACCGATACCGCCTTCTTCGCCCCGTACAACACTATTGGACAAGTTCTCAGGCAACAATAAAATACCATCGGCTTTTTGTTGTTGAACCATTTGTTTAGCATGTTCAAAATTACCCGTAATTTCTGTAATTGCTACATTGGGGCTTTTAGAAACTTCGACAATAATTTCATGACTGAGAAAGCTTTGTTCTTCATCTACAATAATGATCGGTAAGTTTTCTGCTGTCTGGGCTTTATAGGCAGTAGGATAAAAAAAACTATAAAAAAATACTGAGAGTATCATTGTGGTCAATATGGACGAATTTTTCGCTATATTTTTAAAAGTGGCAAAATAGTGTTGAACGAGTGCTTTAAAGAAATTAATCATATTGCGCCCCCTTGAACCACTTTTTTTAGGAGCAAAGTAGAGATAGCACCATATAAAATACAATAAATGCTTAAAATTCCGAGAGGAAGCATCGAGATAAAAATGGGACTGCCCACGACCCATTGTTCAGTTTGTAATTTTGCATAAGGTGTATAAGGAATAATATTGGCCCAAAACTGAGTGAAGATAGGGGCATTATTCAAAGGCAGGGTGACACCTGCAAAACTCAAAGAAGAACCGCCATAGACTGCAATAAAGCCAAAGGTTTTAGATAAATTTTTGGTTGCAAGTACAACTGTGCTACTGATTAGGGCATAAGCTGTATAAAGTAAAAATTGTCCAAGCAAGATCATCCATAAATTTCCAGCAATAAACCAACCTCGAATTTCAACCAGCCAAAACATCCAGACCCATGTCCAAAAACAGAAGATCAATACATAGAGCATATTTTTAGCCAGCAATGCTGTAAAGACAGATCGTCCTTGAACCCATTGCTTAACACTTGCGTATTTCAGTTCTTGACCAACTGCAAAAGCAACGCAACAACAAAGCAAGAGGTGCAAAATTGCTGGAATCATAAAAGGTTCTAGATAGAACTCATAACTCAGATTTGGATTAAATAATGGTGAGATTTTAACATTCGGTGTCGCGATTTCAGCATAAGGAATTTTGTTTTGATAATAAGAGTGTTGTGCAAAATCACCGATTGCTTCAACCGTTGAGAGTAGCATTGCAGATGAAATGCCATTTCCGATACTGAAATAGGACTGGTTAAATGCAATGCTGATCTGCGCATCTTGTGCTTGTACCAATCTTTGTTCAGCACCTACAGGAATATGTACATAACCCCAAATTTTGGTTTGATTCAGTAAATGTTCAACTTGATTTGGGTCATTTGAAACGGTATAAATCGAAAGTGTGTGGTTGTAACTGAGATATTTCTCGATATTACGACTTAACTCACTTTGATCTTGATCAATAATGGCAATTGGTAAATGTTCTGCTTTGCCTGCATAAAACATGCTACTAAATAAAACAATAACAAACAAAGGAGCGAGTGTGACTAAGCATAAATCCCACTTATGTATAAACAGATATCGAAGCTCTCTTCGCATGCTCGCCCACATGTTTATTGATGCTCTTGAAGTTTAAAAATCACACTCATACCAACCTTCAAATCAGGCAATGCTTCAGCAGGCGTCAATTTAATTTTAAAGCTACGAATATCATAACCGCCTGTTTGACGCGTGGTTTTAATGGTTGCAAATTCACCTTCTGCATCGATGTTTTTAATGTGAAATGAAACAGTTTTGTTTAATGCAGGTATAAATCCATCGAGTGATTTTGCTTGATAAACTTGCGCATATTGATCTTCTCTAACATTTAAACTGACCCATTTTTCTTCGTCTTGGATAATACTCACCACAGGGACACCAATTGCAACCAATTCAGATGGTTTGCCATAGGTTTTGGATACAGTACCATTCACAGGCGAATAGAGCTTGGTTTCTGCTTCTAGCGCATTTGCCTCGGCAACAGCAGCTTTGGCAATTTCAACTTGCGCATCAGCACCTGATTTTTGCTCAGCAGTGCTGCCGCGTTTGGCACGTGCATATTGTTGATAGGCAGCTTCACTCATTTGCGTGGCGGATTGGGCAGCCGCAAACATTTCATCACGACGTTGGCGTGAAATTACACCTTGAGCAAAGAGAGTGGAACCACGTTGGTAGGTTGCTTTAGCAAGATTTTCTTGTGCCTTTACACTTTGCCAATTGGCATAGAGGGTATCAATATTTTCTTGTTGCGAGCCACGATCAGTTGTGGATTGCAATGCCAAAGCTGATTGTAGGGTGGCAAGAGCCTGCTGTTTCTTTGCTTCAATTTCTGGACTGCTTAGAGTAACTAGAAGTTGACCCTTATTCACTTTTTGTCCATCACTGACAAAGATACCCTCAATTCGACTGGGTACTTTGGTACTGACATGCAGTGTTTCTGCTTCTACACGACCTTGAACATCTACAGTTTTAGGTTGGTAACTTTTCCATAATCCAAATGCAATCAATCCGATAAGAATGATGAGAATAATCAAACCAATTGCAATTACAGTTCTTTTTTTAAAGGCATTTTCCTTGACTGTAGAATGCTGAATTGCTTGTGCTGGATCGTCAGTTGACTGAGATAATGTGGAGTTTTCAGCCTCATTGGTTACACGGTCATCCTGTGAGTTTGAGTTGTTCTGATGTTCCTGAACTTGATCTGAGGCTTGCGTATTGGCGATGTTGTCATGCGAACTTTCAGCATTTAACTTAGCGTCTGATGTTGAATCATTATGCGTATTCTGATGGTTATTTTCTTGTGACATTTTTAGCTCCATCTTCAACGAATAAAATCGGTGTTGGTTTGATTAACATAGTCTTTGAACTGAGAAATTGAGCCATGACTTTGCAGTAGGGTCGCCAAAGCCATTACATATTTATAAGCATTGAGTGCTTTTTCAGTTTTTAATACACTCAATTGATTCTGTGCATCAATCACTTGGCTTGCAGTTCCCATATCTTCTTTAAATGACAATTGCTGAATACGGAGATTTTCGAGAGCAGCTTGTTCATTTTGTTGTAAAAGTTGATTGGATTGTTGGGCTGTACTTAACTCACTATAAGATTTGTAAATAATATTCTCAATCTCTTGTTGGGTACGTGCAGTCATCAATTCAGTCGCATATCGCTGCAATTCAGCAGCTTGTACATTTTTATTTTTATCAATGCCTGAGAATAAGTTGTAACGGGCAGCAACTCCTACAATCCAGTTTTGATTGTGATCTAAACTATATTCCCCAAAAGCAAATAACGTAGGTTTTTTGGTTGCACTTTGAATTTTGACATTTTGATTGGCCAACTGTGTATCCATCTGCATCTTTCGAACTAGACTTGATGTTTCAGGATAAGAATCAAGCAATTGATTTAGGGATTGGCTTTGTTGACGATTGACAAAAAGTGGGGTTGTTAGTTGGTCTATACTGGATTTATTGAGTAAATTTTTTAGTTGAAACTGACTGGATTGTAAATTCGCCGTGGCATTTTGTTCAGTTCGCAAGGCATTATTTCGTGCAACCTCAAATTGCATACGCTGTCCTTTGCTGACAAAACCCTGTTTCTCCAGTTTGAGGGCATTGTCATAGTGTTGTTGCATTGCTTTAAGGTTGAAACGGCTGGCATCTACAAATTGTTGTTGTAATTGCACATTAAAATAAGCCTGTATCACTTCAAAACGTTGCGTATCTTGTTGCTGTTTAGCGTCCAACTGACTACGTTCAGCTTTTAAATTTGCAATTTGTTTGGTGCTGGATGTAACACCACCAGTATAAATTGGCATCATTACTGAAACTGTTGGGCGAACGACTTCATCTTCTAATACAACGTTTGCTGTGTCTGGAATTAAACCAATACCACTATGAATGCCTTGTGCTAATCCCTGTTTTAAAGGATCCATGATCGTGGAAGGAATATTTTGTTCTGATTGCCATTGATCAACACGTTCATTGACACCTTGCGATAAGGTTTGTTCGAGATTATTTTTCACACCGTTTAATGGAAGGTCGGTTTCAGTATGAAATTTATAAGCACGGACATTCAAGTCTACACGTGGTAAACCAATATTTTTTGCAGCCTCAGCTTGAAGTTTTGATGCTCGATTTAAAGCGTCACTGGCTTGAGTTGTATAAGAGTTTTCAAGTAAATATTGTTCTGCTTGGCTGTAGCTTAAATTTTCAGCAAAACTCATTTGCCCCAAGATCAGGCTGTAAAAAACATATCCGAAAGTTGAAAGTTGAAGTGTTTTGGATAATGCTTTTCTATTTTTAAGGTGTTGTGATTTGATCAGCATAATCTTTTGCATCTGACTAAATTTAAAAACTATTTTACATGGAAAAGGCTGGAGTAAATAATCTAAATAGCCCTAAGAATATGTGTAGTTTTGTAGTTTTATACAGTACATAAGGTTGATTAAATTATAATTGCTGAGGCGATATTTAAATAACAATCGAATCGTAAAACAATTATGGAGAAGAAAATGTCAAAAATTACTGTGGAATCTTTAGTTAAGGCACCTATAGACGTGGTATGGCGTATTTATAATAACCCTCAGGATATAGAGCAGTGGAATACAGCTTCACCTGATTGGCATACGGTAAATTCGAAAAATGATTTACGCATTGGTGGCGAGTTTTCAAATCGTATGGAAGCTAAAGATGGCAGTATGGGCTTTGATTTTGCTGGCACTTATACAGAGATTATTCCAAATGAAAAAATTGCATACTCATTTGGAGAGCGCCAAGCGGAAATTACCTTTACTCAACAGGACCAAGCTATATTGGTTCGCATAAGCTTTGATCCTGAAACTGTATACCCTGTTGAACAACAGCGTGCAGGCTGGCAAGCCATTTTAGATAATTTTGCGCGCTATGTGGAAAACGAAAATTAGCGCTGCACAAACGTACAATACAAAATATTTTAAAGTACTTAATTTAATGATCTGAAACTATTTTAGATCGAAGTTGAGTACTATTTTGGAAATCTTATTGTATACCTTAAGTGTGATGTATAGCCCTAGTCCAGTCAATTTTATTGGATTAAATTCAGGATTAACCGGCAAAATTTCTTATTTCGTGCCCAGTATCAGTTAAAAAACACGTGTAGTCGCAAAGATAGACGAATTATCAACAGACTCTAGTAGTAATTGATTGAATTATAGATTATAAACTTAAAATATATGGCAATTTTGACCAATAAGTCTACTACAAGCCAAGACGGTTTATGGCTATATCCATCTACTTGATTGCAAACCAACAATATCTCTACAGAACCCAAATATATGATCAGTTCAACAAGATTATGTTTAAAACCGTTTACTTATGCTGACGCTGATGAGTGTTATGCCTGCATTACGCCGACATTGACAAAGTATATGTCCTGGGACCCACCTCAAGATCAAAATGCTTTCGAAAATATTTGGCGTACATGGTTAATCACCATTCAAGATGAGTCAGATTGGGTTTTTGTCATTCGAGATCAATTGAATGATGAATTTTTGGGTTTGGTTGGTTTTCATCAAGCAAAGCAGTCTAGACCTGAGTTAGGTATCTGGATTAGAGAAGATCGCCATGGTTTTGCTTATGGAAAAGAAGCCGTGACAGCAATTGCCGATTGGGCTTCAAGACATTTTAATTTTGAAGCTTTCATTTATCCTGTTGCAATTGAAAACTATGCAAGCTGTCGTATCGCTGAATCTTTAAATGGAACGCCAATCTATTGTTCGCAACAACCAAAATATAAATCAGTAACCTACTTGATCCCTAAAATTTAAACAATATTCAAATTTTGTTATTGAAAACTTAGCTCTAAATATGCAATTACATTGAAATATTGACTGATAAAGCTACTGCAAGAAAAGGCGATTTGTGGTTAAATGCGCCTATTTCATTCGTTTCACTTTATAAAAGGGAAAAATCATGCGCGCGTACAATTTCTGTGCTGGTCCTGCTGCATTACCTACTGCCGTTTTAGAAAAAGCTCAAGCTGAGTTATTGGATTGGCATGGTAAAGGCTTATCCATCATGGAAATGAGCCACCGTAGTAAAGACTATGTGGCTGTCGCTGAAAAAGCAGAAGCAGACTTACGTAAATTGATGAACATTCCTGAGAACTACAAAGTATTGTTCTTGCAAGGTGGCGCATCACTTCAGTTCTCCGCAATTCCACTTAATTTATTGGGCAAAAACTCAAAAGCAGATTATATCCATACTGGGATTTGGTCTGAAAAGGCTACTCAAGAAGCGCAACGTTATGGTGATATTCATATTGTTGAGGCGGGTACAACAATTGAGGGGAAATTAGCCATCTCTGAGCAAAGTACATGGGATCTGTCTGATGATGCTGCTTATGTTCATTATGCCGACAATGAAACGATTGGTGGGATTCAATTTGCCAATATTCCTGAAACCAATAAACCTTTAGTTTCAGATCTATCATCAAGTATTTTATCTGCACCACTGGATGTTTCAAAGTTTGGTCTGATTTATGCCGGTGCGCAAAAAAATATTGGTCCTGCAGGTTTAACTTTGGTGATTGTTCGTGATGACTTGTTGGATCAAGCAAAACCTGAAATTCCAAGTTTACTGAAATACGGTGCACAAGCTAAAAATGATTCTATGGTCAATACACCTGCGACCTATGCATGGTATTTGTCTGGTCTTGTGTTTGAGTGGTTGCTTGAACAGGGTGGTGTAGATGCAATGCATAAAACCAACCTTGAAAAATCTAAATTGCTTTATGGTTATATTGATTCAAGCGATTTTTATAACAATCCAATCGCAGTTCAGAACCGTTCGATCATGAATGTACCTTTTACCTTGGCTGATGCTGCACTTGATAAATTGTTCCTGAAAGAGGCGGAAGAAAATCATTTATTAAATCTTGCTGGTCACCGTTCAGTAGGTGGAATGCGTGCAAGTATTTATAATGCTGTACCCTTAGAAGGTGTACAGGCATTAGTCAACTTTATGGATGATTTTGCTCAACGTAATGGCTAATAGGCTGTTCTGAATAAAAACATGCCATCTTTTAGAGATGGCATTCTATTCTTTCTTTAACTTCAAGATTAGAGAAAGGAAGGGCGAAGATTAAAGCGAATAAAAAACCCTCTGATCATCATCAAGAGGGATTTTTTATGTAAATAGATCATGTTGCACATTAAGTCGTTGGAAAGATGCCTAATATATGGATCAATATTGCAGCTAAAAACATACCCAGAACAAAAAAGCAGCATGCTCCTTTATCCAAACGTAAGTGAAAACCACTAACTTGATTGATTAGACTAGTCGATTGTTCAGGTATAATTTTCATTACTGAGCCTAGATTTTAAATTATTGTTAAATCCTACTGGTTCGTCGTATTTTTAACATAATTGACTGGTTAAATAAAGCGCTAAATCTAATTATTATAATTTTTGAGAAATTATTATCTCTAAAAAAATATAAACAGTATGAATTTAAAACATGGGTTTTTGTGGATGGTTTGTGGATAACTTTGGCTGTTTCAAAATTTTATCGGAAAAAATACGCAGAAATGCATGCTAAACGAGCTTAGCCTATACACAAATCAATGATATTTAATAAATTAATTTTTAGGTCTAAATGTTTGTTTTTAAATTTATTTATAAATTTATAAATCTCTACTTTGAGAAACATAGGGATCATTTGATTATTAAAATAATTCCTTATATTGCTTAATTTATTAACAAACAAATTGGGGGAGATTAATTCATTTTGAATTTAAATTGTGGATAAATCGTTATTTTGAATTCAAAACAAGAAAAATTGAACAGCAAAAATTCAATATATCAAAAATGTTACAAAACGTGTAATAAAAAAGCATGATGGACCTTCATCATGCTTTTTTGAATGCTATACAAGTTTATGCAGCAGAATAAATATTGGCTTGAATCCAAATATTGCCACGAATGTATTGACCAATTTCGAAATTTTTATAAGCGGGGTCTTTGGTTGCAATTCGAACAAGAATAGCAGGTTGATTTTCTTCAAGAATCAAGGTCACATCGTAAAGTGTATAATCTTGTTGCATAAACTGCATTTGAGTCTTTCCAACGACTTTACCTTGGAACCATGCTTCATCTTCTTGTCCGAGTGTTTCACCGTACAGATATGCCACCATTTTTGAAAAATCAACGGTTACTGGAGCTTTATCGTCCTCAGATTTGGGCTCCCATGCATCGATTTGCTCTTGCAAGTTTTCTGGAGCAACACCATTGTTTTGTGAAAGAATATCATTCAATGCACGATGATGTTTGATTGAAGCAGGATCATCAACAATGATTTGTTCATGATCAGAAACTTTCTCTAGTTCATATGCCCATGCATTTAATTGAACTCTATATTGCTGATCTTGTAAGTATTGATGACTGTTGACACTGTATAAACTATCAAAGGCGTAGACCACACTGTTAGTTCCAACTTTTAAACTTAGTACTGCTTGAGTATTGGTTTTACAGGTGATAATACGATCAATAGAAGCATTTAATTGATATGGGCTTTCAAAACTAGGAAATGCGGTTTTGACGGCTTTAGGTTTGTTATTTTCAACATCGATGACTTGGCATAATTGCACAGCAGAGCCATTTGGACCTTGAATCAGCCAAGTTGATACATCCATATCGCACTCTTGTGAACATAGACCCATCGGCATAACAGGCGCATCTAAAGCAAGACCTAACCATTTGGGCACTTCTGTTGTTGGATTCTCAGTTAAAAGATTCCAATGTTCGACATGGCTACCAAAATTTTGATCTTCGATGATAATTGTTTCAGGTCTGTTTTGATTGTTCATTTTCACGTATTAAATGCCTCTCTTATTCTATTAAATCGAGGATGATGTATAAATTTCAAGTCACGAAATGTAAAATCATAAGAAAAACCAGAAGATTAAAGCGAATTTTCGACAAGAATGGCTCGGGTTGTATTTTAAATGAACAATATAAGAATCTTCTTGTGAAGATCAATAGGATATTGAGGTAGCACAAACAAATAAAATAATAAGCATAGGACACGCCATAAGCATTTTGCTAAAATACTGGAAAATCTTGATTAGAGATATTTTGTGCTGCCATTTAAACTTTGGGTCGATGCAGATGCACTTCCTAAAATTCTTCGTGAAGTGATTTTACGCGCTTCTGATCGTTACCAACTCGAAGTCACTTTTGTTGCCAATCAACCTGTTGGAATCACGCCTTCGGTTCGAATTAATTCAATTCAGGCGATGTCTGGTGCTGATCAAGCCGATCAAGAGATTGTTGAGCGTATGGGTGAGCATGATATTGTGATTACTCAAGATATTCCTTTGGCTGCTCAAGTTATTGAGAAAGGGGGTGTTGCAATTCACCCACGTGGAGAGGTGTATACCTCAGCCAATGTAAAAGCTCGACTGCATTTACGTGATTTCATGGATACTTTGCGTGGAGCAGGTGTACAAACAGGTGGACCGCCGCCAATTTCTGAACGTGATAAACGTGAATTTTCGAGTAGCCTAGATCAAACAATTCAAAAGCAGAAACGGAAAACTTCGATTTAAGCCATTTTCATTCGCTTTTTATTTTGAATTTTTATAATTGTTTGATCTTATCATCTCTAACTCGACAATCCATTGAATTGAACTGATGACTTACAGGACAAATTATGCCTTCCAAATCTAACCTAGTGACGACCTATATTTTATTGGTCTTCATTTGGGCAAGCACGCCTTTGGCGATTGTTTGGAGTGTGGCTGATTTGCATATGATGTGGGCGTTGGTATTGCGTTTTTTTATCGCATTGCCGATTGCATTACTTTTACTTTTAATCCTCAAAGTCAAACTACCGCTCAATAAAATTGCTTTGCATAGTTACCTTGCAGGATCATTCAGTTTGATTGGTTCGCAGATTTTTACTTATGCAGCAACGAGTTATTTGAGTTCAGGAATTATTGTGTTAATGTTTGGTTTAGCACCGATTATGGCGGGATTGATTGGTCGTTTTGGTTTTGGTCAACGCTTGCTTGGAATTCAATGGTTAGGCATGCTGGTCGCGGTATGCGGTTTGGCAATCATCTGTATGAGTGGTAGTGCAAGTCAATATGTACATCCTATCGGTATCGGGTTGATGTTGATGAGTGTATTTACTTATGCTTTGTCAATTTTTTGGGTCAAAAAGGTCAATGCCGATGTGCTACCCATGGCACAAGCAACAGGTTCAATCCTTGTTTCAACCTTAGCAGCAAGCTGTCTTATTCCTTTTATCTGGCAACATGCCCCAACACATATCCCAGAAACTAAATCTTTATTTGCCCTAATTTATACGGTGTTGATGGCATCATTGTTGGCGATGTTCTGTTACTTCAAATTGGTTCAAAATATTAAAGCAACGACTTTATCCTTAACAACGGTCATGACACCAATGATCGCCATGTTTTTGGGGGCAATGTTGAATAATGAAAAACTGACAATTACGGTATTTGTTGGTGCAGCCGTATTAATTTGTGGTTTATTTTTATATTTCTATAAAGATTTTAAAGCCAGTCGAAGACTTGCTGAAAAAATCAAAACTTCATCTTAATTATTTATACTCAGTAAATTGTAGTATTACTCTCAAAGTTATTTATTTTTTGTTTTAAACACAGCAATATGAAAAGATGTGAGAAAACAATATAAATAAGCCATAAAATAATATAAAAAAAATCATGATAATCATTGAAGATATTAAGATAAAAGAATTGACATAAATGGCATAGGATAAAAATAATATGAATACCGATGTTGAATAGAAATGACTAAGCAAATTAGCTTCAATGCTTTTGAAATGAATTGTATTGCACATCAATCTCCGGGGTTATGGCGTCATCCATCAGACCGTTCTACAGAATACAAAGATATTGAATATTGGACTGATCTTGCCAAGATTTTAGAAAAAGGCTTATTTGATGGGATTTTTATCGCAGATGTGCTGGGAATTTATGATGTATATCATCAAAGTGCTGAGCATGCTTTAACAGGAGCAGTACAGGTTCCTGTAAATGATCCGCTACAAATTGTCCCAGCAATGGCAGCAGTGACACAGCATTTAGGTTTTGGCGTCACCACCTCTATTTCATTTGAGCACCCTTATCCCTTTGCGCGAAGAATCAGTACTTTGGATCATTTGACTAAGGGTAGAGTAGGTTGGAATATTGTCACTTCTTATCTAGAAAGTGGCTCTAAAAATCTGGGGTTAAGCACACAACTCAATCACGATGACCGTTATGACGTTGCAGATGAATATTTAGAAGTACTGTATAAGCTTTGGGAGGGCTCATGGGAAGAAGGAGCAGTTTTAAGAGATAAACAAGCTGGTCAATTTGCAGACCATACCAAAGTTCATCCGATTTTGCATGAAGGTAAATATTTTAAAGTACCTGGTATTCATATTTGTGAACCATCACCACAGCGTACGCCTGTATTGTACCAAGCAGGGGCTTCATCTCGTGGACAAAAATTTGCCAGTCAAAATGCGGAATGTATTTTTATTGCACCACCTTCAAAAATTGCTGCAAAGAAAATTGTTCAGAGCATTCGTCAGAAATTGAGTGAGGAAGGGCGAGACCCTTATGCTGTTAAAATTTATACATTATTGTCTATTGTGACTGATGAAACCGATCAAAAAGCACAGGATAAATTTAAAGAATATCAAAGTTATGGAAGTTATGATGGGGCGCTAACATTGGTTTCAGGCTGGTCTGGAGTAGATTTCTCCCAATATCAAGCAAAAGATAAAGTGGAATATATTGAAACCAATGCTATTCAATCAATGTTAGATGCTTATGTTAATGCAGATCCTAATCGTGTATGGACGATAGAAGAAATTGCACAATGGAATAGTGTTGGTGGAAATGGTCCTGTAATTGTCGGTTCAGCTCAAACGGTTGCTGATGAATTGCAACACTGGATTGAAGAAACTGACGTAGATGGTTTCAATCTGGCTTATATTTTGGCACATCAAACTTTTATCGATGTCGTGGAGTATATTGTCCCCGAGTTACAACGACGTGGGGTCTATCAAACTGAATATCGGACTGGAACGCTAAGAGAGAAGTTATTTGGGCAGGGTGCATATCTGGTCGAAAACCATCGTGGTGCACAATTCAGAAAAGTAACTAAAGATAAATTTGCACAAGCCAGTTAAGTGTTTTCATCAGGTTTAAAGGTTTTTAAATTTGTTCATTCAATATATAAATGTGCTGGTTTAAGCAAGTATTCAATGTTTTATTTAAAGCTTAATATTTAGTAAAATAATAAGCATTATGCATCGCTTAGAAATAAAACATGATAAATTCAATAGAATGCCCACTTTATGTGGGTATTATTTTTTGATTTTATTGATTATGAATTTTAATGATAAATTTATGATTTTATTTTGAATATTGAATGCATTTATTGATATAAATGATTGAAAAGAATAATGCTAGTTTAATGTCATGCTTATTTTAAGAGAGTGACAACAATGACTGATTTAAACCAAGAAAATTTTTCTTCTCAGACGGCTGTGCCTTTACATTTTTTTGAAGTTAATCAAGATGCACATGTGATTCGATCGGATGCAGAAGCTGTTCAAGTGGCTCAAGCTTTGGCGAAAGAGTTTGCCAAAGAAGCTTCACAACGTGATTATGAGCGCCGTCTCCCTCTTGCTGAAATACAACAGTATTCACAAAGTGGTTTGTGGGGAATCAATATTCCTAAAGCTTTTGGTGGCGCTGAAGTCAAATATCGAACTTTAGCAGAAGTGGTCAAAACGATTTCAAGTGTTGATCCATCCTTGGGGCAAATTGCACAAAACCATTGGGCATTCATTGAACATTTACGTTTGGATGCAAGTCCAGAACAGCAAAAGTTTTTCTTTGGAGAGATATTAAAAGGGCGTCGTTTAGGAAATGCCTTTTCAGAAAAAGGCAGCAAAACAGTTGCTGATTTGGAAACGAGAATTCATCAAACAGCTCAAGGCTATGAAATCAACGGACAAAAATTTTTTGCCACGGGTGCATTATTGGCGCATTGGGTCCCTGTAGTTGCGGTCAATGAAGAAGGTTTGCCGGTTGTAGCTTTAACACCTCGAACCACAGCTGGACTAGAGGTAATTAATGATTGGTCCGGTTTTGGACAGCGGACAACAGCAAGTGGCACAGTGGTATTGAAACAAGTACAAGTGGACGCCCAATATATTGTGCCGATCTATAAAGCATTTGAAAAACCAACAGTGGCTGGCGCAATTTCTCAGTTTATTCAAGCTGCCGTCGATGCAGGAATTGCACGTGGTGCGATTGAAGAAACCATTCAATATGTCAAATTGCATTCCCGTCCTTGGGTAGATTCTGGTTTGGAAAAAGCATCCGATGATCCTTATACCATCGCCAATATTGGTGAATTAAAAATTAAATTAAGAGCAGCTGAAGCCGTTTTAGACTTGGCAGGTGATGCAATTGATTTAGCAATTGCTCAACCTTCAGAAGAGCACGCCAATGAAGCGACATTGTTGGTCGCCGAGGCTAAAGTGCTAACTACTGAAATTGCAATTTTGGCGTCCAATAAATTATTTGAGTTATCGGGTACTCGTTCAACTTTATCCGAGTTGAATTTAGATCGTCATTGGCGCAATGCACGCACCCATACTTTACATGACCCAGTGCGTTGGAAGTTTAATTTGGTTGGTAATTATTATTTAAATAACATTCACTTGCCACGCCATGCGTGGAGCTAAGAGTGATAAGAATAGGATAATGGAGAGCCAGCATGAGTGAACAAAATATTCAAACCAATATTAATGATAATTTATCAATCACAGCCAATTATGAAAAAGTTGCAGCAAAGTATCGTCCAATTTTCGAAAAAATCGCCGAAGGAACTCTCGCGCGTGAACAGCAACGTTCATTGCCATATGAACAAATCAACTGGTTAAAACAAGCGGGTTTTGGGGCACTTCGTGTTCCTGTGAAGTTTGGTGGCGATGGTGTTGCTCTACCTCAATTGTTCCAGTTACTTATCGAACTTGCCAGAGCAGATTCTAATATCGTGCAGGCATTGCGGGGGCATTTTGCCTTTGTCGAAGATCGTTTAAACGCGCATAAAGTTGCTGATCAAACGCTGTGGTTTAAACGTTTTGTTCAAGGTGATCTGGTGGGAAATGCTTGGACTGAAATTGGTCAAGTCAAAATTGGGGATGTGATCACTAGGGTAAAACAAAAAAATAATCAACTGTTGGTCAATGGGAAAAAATACTATTCAACAGGCACTATTTTTGCTGATTGGGTCGATCTATTCGCCTATGACGAAACAACTGACCAACATGTGATTGCTGCTATTTCTCGCCATGCCTCGGGTGTGCAGGTATTGGACGATTGGGATGGTTTTGGACAAAAGACGACGGGAAGTGGTACGTTAAGCTTAACTGATGTTGCAATTGAGCGTGATCATATATTGCCTTTTGAACAACGATTTAAATACCAAACAGCATTTTATCAAGTCATTCATTTGGCGACCTTGTCGGGTATTGCTCAATCAGCTGTTGCCACATTTATTCATGAAGTACAAAAGCGTGATCGTATCTTTAGTCATGGCAATGCAGATCTGGTTCGTAATGATCCGCAAATTTTACAAGTGATTGGTAAAGCATCTGCACAAGCCTATGCCAGCGAAACCATTACCTTACGAACAGCAGAAGCTTTACAAAAAGCGTATCTTAGCCATTTTGGAGAGTCTGAGATCAAAAATATTCAGGCGAATAATGATGCTGAACTTGAGTCGGCACAAGGTCAAGTGGTGATCTCTGCGTTGGTGTTGGATCTAACCAGCCAATTGTTTAATGCATTGGGTGCATCAGCCAGTACAACATCTAAGCAGCTTGATCGCTTTTGGCGAAATGCGCGAGTCGTGTCTTCACATAATCCTTTAGTTTATAAGGAAAAAGTGATTGGAGATTGGGAGGTGAATCATGAGCCTTTACCTTTTGTATGGCAGATTGGCGCGAGTCCAAAGATTGGGGCAGCTTAAATTTTTCATGGGAATATATCAAAAGCTTGCATATGCAAGCTTTTGTTTTTGAGGCGAGATAAAATTAAAATAATTAATGTACTGGTGAGTACATAAATTGGAAGTTTTAATGCTATAAGAATAAAATAAAATTTAGTAGATTAGAGCCTGTTGACATTTCTATCCTAACCCTTTTGGATAGGAGCTTTTTTGTTGCGAAGATGTTGGTCTTGTTAACTTAGACTGGTTAAGTTTTGCAAAGCCTGCCTTGTGCGGTTAAAAATGTCTAATGTCGCAAGCATCTGTGAAGTGTCAACAGATCTAACCGTAAAACAAATACAAAGAGGATGTTATGTCACTTCAAGGAAAAACACTTTTTATCACGGGTGCAAGTCGTGGAATAGGGCGTGAAATCGCACTCAAAGCTGCTCAAGATGGCGCGAATATCGTGATTGCTGCAAAATCTGCAGAAGAACATCCAAAATTAGGAGGTTCGATTTTTACTGTTGCGAAAGAGGTTGAAGCAGCAGGTGGGAAGGCGCTGGCAATTCAATTGGATGTGAGAGATCAAATTGCTGTGGCAGCAGCCATGCAGCAAGCCGTCGCGCAATTTGGTGGGATTGATATTTTAATTAATAATGCGGGTGCAATTAAATTATCTGGTGTTGAACTACTTGACCCAAATCGTTTTGATTTGATGTATCAAATCAATACCCGTGCGGTGATGGTATGTAGTCAAGCAGCATTACCTTATTTAAAAAATAGCGATAATCCGCATATCCTCAATCTTTCTCCGCCCTTGAATCTAGATGAGAAATGGTTTGCTAGTTATGCACCATATACCATTACTAAATATGGTATGAGTATGTTGACTTTGGGGATGAATCAAGAGTTTGCTAGCTATGGAATCAGTGTAAATTCACTTTGGCCAAGAACGATTATTGCAACTGCTGCAATTGAGTTTTCTTTAGGCGGTAAGGCGTTGTTCAGTAAGGCACGCAAACCAAATATCATGGCGGATGCTGCTTATCATATATTGAATAGCCAACAACGTGCGTTGACTGGGCGATTGTTGATTGATGAAGATGTTCTTCGAGAATCAGGCATCACAGATTTTTCTGAATATCGTTATACAGATTCAGACGATGAATTAATGGTTGATTTATTTGTAAAAGAATAGAAATGAATATAAGTAAAATGTACCGATTTTTCATCACTGGTCTGATTGTTTAAAATCGGTACATTAAAACATTGGAAATTTTTATAAAAAAGCAGAAGATATAGCACCGAATACAAAAAATGTGAGAGTTGTAATTTCGTGTTTGAGTTAGATTGTAAGTTGCTCAGTATTTTTTACTATATCTACAAATTTAAAAGTGTGTCTGTTGCTGCAGACCATTTAGCAATGAGCCAACCTACAGTAAGCAATATTCTGAACAAAATTCGTGCTCACTATAACGATCCGTTATTTTTACGGATTGGTAATGAAATGGTGCCTACAGAATTGTCGAAACAGCTTTATCCTCTGGTGAGCGAGGCTCTGAGCAAAGTTGAAATTATCAATAACTTTAGTGTGAACTTTGACGAAACAGCATCGCATCAACAGTTTACTGTTGCTATGACGGATGTTTCACATTTGGTTTTGCTTCCAAAGATTTCTCAATACCTCAAACAACATGCACCTCATGTTAAATTAAATGTTCGTGCCATTACTTCTGAAACCAGCTATCAAATGGCAAATGGAGAAATTGATTTAGCCATTGGCTTTTTACCGCAATTGGAAAATGGATTCTATCAACAAAAATTATTTGAACAGTTCTATGTGGTGATTGCTTCAAAAGACCATCCACGTTTAAATCAGCAAAGTATGACTGTTGAACAGTATTTGAGTGAATCTCACATCGATATTGATGCAGGGGTGGGGCATTATCACATTGCCAATGAGCTATTGAATTTGGATTTAAAACGTAATGTGTTAATGCGCATTCCAAGTTATCTCGGTGTGGGCTTGGTGGTACAAGATACTGACTCGATTGCAACCGTTCCGTATTATTTGAGCGAAGTTTTGTTGTCTCGAGGAAATTTACAGATTTTTCCTGCACCTATCTCGTTTCCGACCTATTCGATTAAACAGTATTGGCATATGTCCTGTCACCATAAAACCAGCCATCAGTGGCTCAGACATATGTGTTATGAAATTTTTAGTCAAGTTAATTCCATGCCATTACCTAGTCAGTTACTCAGCCCTCAAAACGAATTAGATATATAGCAAATCATAATGTCTTAACTAAACAGTGAATCTGATCAGAAAACAATGAATATCAATCGTTTGAGGTTTCTGAATCAGTTAATTTATCAGGTGTCATCAGGGCTTGATTGACATAAAGTTTAATCAAGCGTTCACGAGAGCCAATTGACTTTTGATAATGGGTTGAATTTAACAGTAGGGATGCGCCATAGGTGACTGTCCAAATATAAGACAGATAATCACGGATCGACATAATGCTGTTTAATGATTTGAGATGTGCACCAAAGAGGTCTTTAATTTCTAAAATTCGTTGCTCACGGATTGAATAAAGTTCTTCAAATAAATCTTTGAGCTTGCGTTCATTGTTGGTTAAGCGCTCTTCGATCACATGTAATAGAATCGTACGATTCGAATTCAGCATGTTATACAGCATATATTGAGAGACATAAATTTTAATGTCGTGATGGTAGGCTTTGGAAATATCTAAGAGTCTTTTTTCATTTAAGATAATCAGTTCAAGGTAGAGTTGATTTTTACTTTTAAAGTGCTTGTAAATCGTGCCTTTAGCAATATCAAGTTCTGCGGCAAGCTCACTTAAAGTAATATCCTGATTATTATCAAGCAATAAGGTTTCTGCCATTGCTAAAATTTTCTCTTTACGGAGAAGAAAATTTTGTTGGCGCACTGAACTCATTCTATTAATCCAAAACCACTGATGAAGAACTAGAATCAGAGTATATCAGCTATTTGAGTTATTCAATAAAACTATAGTCGTCATTTTCAAGAAAATATTTCAAAAGAACTCTGAGATTCCAAGTCAAAAATCATTGATTTATCAATTGGCAAAAGATAAAGAATTTTCTTTTTTAAAGTCAATAAAATTGAACCTATGAGGTCAAATTATGTAAATATGTTTCCATTATTTTAAGAATTGGATTATTGTTTTTTGACTTACTTTTGTCTTAAAAAGCTTGTAATTTCTTTATTTTTACAAATTATATAAGGCTTTAGCTAAGGGGTGTTTAAAGAAAACAAACTTCTAATGTTGATCAATCTTTGTAAATTTATATATGTTTTATATATAAAATAGCTAGGTTGATGAATGAGGTGTTTGTTTTTTTAATGCAAAAAGATTTATACACGGCTTTAGTCGCAACTGAAAAGTCATGTCACAAGGAAAGCAATCATGCCAATTTATAATGCACCACTGAAAGATATGCAATTTATTCTTCAAGATGTGTTTAAGGCTGAAACGTTCTGGCAAGAGAACGAGAATTTAGCGCATTTGGACATGGCAACTGCCAATGCAATATTAGAAGAAATGGCAAAATTTTCTAAAAATGTCATTCTGGATTTAAATCGTAGTGCGGATGAAGAAGGCGGTGCTGAATTTAACCAAGGTGAAGTTAAAACTCCACGTGGTTTTAAAGAAGCTTTTCAACAGTTTGCCCAAGGCGGTTGGATTGGTTTAGGTGCCAATGAAGCATGGGGTGGTCAAGGCATGCCTAAAATGCTGACCGTGCTTGCAGATGAGATGATTTGGAGTTGCAATCCTTCATTCATGTTGTATCCACTGTTGACTGTGGGTGCAGGGATGGCAATTGATCAAGCAGCATCAGAAGAACAAAAAGCCACTTACTTACCAAAATTTTATACAGGGGAATGGTCAGGGACCATGTGTCTAACTGAACCCCATGCAGGTACTGATTTAGGGATTATCAAAACAAAGGCAGTACCTAATAATGATGGTTCATACAATATTTCAGGAACAAAAATATTCATTACCAGTGGAGAGCATGATCTCAGTGAGAATATTATTCATCTTGTATTAGCCAAAACGCCGCATGCTCCAGCAGGTTCCCGAGGTATTTCTTTATTTATCGTACCGAAATTTCTTATCAATCAAGATGGTTCATTGGGTAAGCGTAATACGGTTACTGCAGGTTCTATTGAACATAAAATGGGAATTAAAGGCTCAGCAACATGTGTCATGAATTTCGATGCTGCTCAAGGATATCTTGTAGGTAAAGAAAATGAAGGCTTAGCAGCCATGTTTATTATGATGAATTATGAGCGCCTTTCTATGGGGATTCAGGGAATCGGTGCGTCAGAGTTTGCTTATCAAAATGCAGCGCAATATGCCACAGATCGTTTGCAGGGGCGATCTGCATCAGGTCAACAATCTCCAGATAAGCCTGCTGACTCAATCCTGGTTCATGCTGATGTGCGCCGTATGTTGCTCAACTCACGTGCCAATAATGAAGCATCACGTGCATTTGCTGTGTATGTTGGACAACAACTTGATATCACCAAATTCTCAACAGACATTGATTGCATAACAAAAGCCAATGAGCGTGTGGCATTTCTAACACCTATTGCAAAAGCATATCTGACCGATAAGGCACTGGATGCGGCACTTGAAGCGCAAATGTGCTTCGGTGGGCATGGTTATATTCGTGAATGGGGAATGGAACAATGTATTCGTGATTTGAGAATTTCCCAAATTTATGAAGGAACCAATGGTGTTCAAGCACTCGATCTAATTGGACGAAAAACAATTAAATCGAATGGTGCCTTTATCGCAGACTATCTGACAGAAATACGTGAATTTGCCGACAGTATGCAGGACGCAATGTCAATTAAGGCGGTCACATTGGATGTCTGTGCTCAAGTCGACGAAATCACGAAAATAATTATTGAGCAGTCAAAAGTGAGTCCAGATTTTCCGAGTGCAGTTGCCGTAGATTATTTACATGTGGTTGGCTTGTTGAGCTTTACTTATATGTTTGCACGAATAGCTCAAGCGGCTCAAAGTAAATCAGACACTTTTTATCAAAACAAATTAGTCTTAGCACAGTATTATGTTGCTAAAGTGCTTCCAGACTTAGCGACAAGAATACAGCGTATCCAAGCTGGTGCTGATCTCATTATGCAACTGCCCGAAGATTATTTTACAGCACAGGCTTAAAATTTGAGATTGACAATGGCAAACCATAAGGTTGTTAACTTCTTTGTGGTTTAAAACAAGATTTAAAATCAATGGACAGGGAGATAAAAATGATCGTAATTGTTGAAGCAGTACGTACAGCAATGGGGGGATTTCAAGGTGCTTTATCAGCTTGTACAGCCCCGGATTTAGGCGCAGTTACCATTAAAGAAGCAATTGTCCGTGCAGGTTTACAGCCTACAGATATTGATGAAGTGATTTATGGTTGTGTGCTTCCTGCGGGTCTAAAACAGGGTCCTGCACGTCAAGCCATGCGCCAAGCCGGATTGCCAGATTCAACGGGTGCAACCACGATCAATAAAATTTGTGGCTCAGGTATGAAAGCAGTCATGCAAGCTGCTGATGCAATTAAGGCAGGTTCGGCGAATATTGTTGTTGCGGGCGGTATGGAGTCTATGACAAATGCACCATACTTGCTTGAAAAAGCACGTGCTGGTTATCGAATGGGGCATGGTAAAGTCATTGATCATATGTTTCAGGAAGGTTTGGAAGATGCTGAAACAGGGTTGTCCATGGGTATTCTGGCGCAAGAAATGGCAGATCAAAAGGGCTATACACGTGAACAGCAAGATGCTTATGCAATAGGTTCTTTGAATAAAGCGGTAACGGCGATTAATAATGGTTATTTTAAAGCTGAAATTGTGCCTGTTACAGTATCATCTCGCAAAGGCGAAGTTGTGGTCGAGCAAGATGAGCAGCCATTGAATGCCAAAGCAGATAAAATTCCAACTTTACGTCCAGCATTTAAGAAAGACGGTACCATTACCGCCGCGAATTCAAGTTCAATTTCTGATGGTGCTTCGGCATTGGTGATTACCTCAAGTGAAGAAGCCAAACAACGTGGTTTAAAGCCACTGGCACAAATATCAGCATATGCGACACATTCTCAGCACCCCTCTGAATTTACGATTGCACCGGTCGGTGCGATTGAAAAAGTATTAAAGAAAACAGGCTGGAATGTTGAAGATGTTGATTTATGGGAAGTGAATGAAGCTTTTGCAATGGTTGCCATGTTGGCGATAGATGCTTTCCAACTGGATGCAAATAAAGTCAACATCCATGGTGGTGCTTGTGCATTAGGGCATCCGTTAGGTTCTTCTGGTTCACGCATTATTGTCACGCTTATTCATGCTTTAAAACGCACTGGTGGTAAGAAAGGTATTGCAGCACTATGTATTGGTGGTGGTGAAGCTACAGCAATTGCCATTGAATTAATTTAATCCTATCCCTTTCATAAACGAATAATTCAAAATCTCCTCTATCCTTGTTCGCAGGGATGGTGGGCGCTTTCATGCTTTATTTTTATATTTTTGAGATTTATTTAAATGATTAATGGTTTGGAACGTGTACGCTTAAATTGCCTGCACAGTAAAATAATGTCTGCTGAACAGGCTGTGAATTTAATCAAAGATGGTTCAGTGGTCGGTGTAAGTGGTTTTGGCGGTGCAGGCGAGGCAAAAGCAGTCCCTTTAGCATTGGCAGATTATGCGCAACTGCATCCTTTGAAAATTACTTTGGCGACTGGTGCAAGTTTAGGTAACCGTATAGATGGTCGCTTAACTGAAGCGCATGCTTTGGCACGCCGTTACCCTTATCAGGCTGATCCTATTTTACGCAAAGCAATTAATGCAGGCGAGGTCATGTATATTGATCAACATCTATCTGAAGTTGCAGATAATATTCGCCATCATAATTTAGCAAAAACCAATGTGGCGATTATTGCAGCCACTGCGATTACTGAAGATGGACAAATCATTCCGACAGGTTCATGTGGAAATGCTGCAAATTTTGTTGAAATGGCAGATCAGGTAATTGTTGAAATTGACACAACTATTCATACGATACTGGAAGGGGTGCATGATATTTATCTTCCAAAGAAGCGACCTTATCGCGATCCAATTCCTCTTACTCAAGTGAGTGATCGCATTGGAACTTTTGGTATTCATATCGATCCTAGTAAAATCTCAGCCATTGTTTTGAATGATATTCCAGATACTTCATTTAAGATGGATCAAGCAGACGATGAAACACTTGCTATCGCACAGCACTTGATACACTTCTTTGAAAATGAAGTAGCACTTGGGCGTTTACCTGAAAACTTAGGTCCATTACAGTCTGGCGTTGGTTCAATTGCAAATGCTGTTTTTGCTGGTTTTGCACATTCAAACTTTCATGATTTAGAAATGTATTCAGAAGTTTTGCAAGATTGTACATTTGAATTAATTGACTCTGGCAAAATGAAGTTTGCTTCAGGTTGTTCAATGACTTTGTCTGATGAATGTGCCAAGCATGTGATGACAAATTTTGAACGCTATAAAGATAAAATCGTGTTACGTCCACAGGAGCTGTCGAATCATCCTGAAATCATTCGGCGCTTGGGAATCATTGCAATCAATACCGCATTAGAGTTTGATATTTATGGAAATGTAAATTCAACACATGTGGGAGGTAGCAAAATGATGAATGGTATTGGGGGATCAGGGGACTTTACTCGCCATGCCCATTTGGCTATTTTTGTGAGCAAGTCGATTGCCAAAGATGGTGCAATTTCTTCAGTTGTACCTATGGTCAGTCATTGTGATCACGCAGAACACGATATTGATGTTTTAGTGACAGAACAAGGATTGGCTGATTTAAGAGGATTAGCTCCTCGGGAGCGTGCGCTTAAAATTATACAATGCTGTGCACATCCATCTTATCGGAATGAATTGACGGATTATTTTGAACGGGCATGTGTATTAGGTGGGCAAACACCACATCTTTTACGTGAGGCTTTGTCTTGGCATGCGCAGTTTGAAGAAACAGGAACGATGAAATCTGTTTAAAAACATAAAGCCAATAAAAAACCTGATCTTAATCAGGTTTTTATTGGAAAATACTACATGACTGAATTAATCAGCGCGACGCCAAATTGTACCTTGACGAGTATCTTCGAGTACCACTCCTTGAGCAAGTAAAGACTGGCGAATTTCATCAGCACGCGCAAAGTCCTTATTTTTTTTGGCATCTACACGTTGCTGGATAAAATCTGTAATATCAGCTTCAGATAAGCCTAATGCTTCTTGCCCAATATCAGACTTTAAAAACTCATCAACATTGTACTGAACTAAACCTAGAATATTGGTCAAATGGCGTAAAGTCGAATAATAAAGCGTTGCTTGCTCTGCATTTTCTTCTTTAACTGCACGATTCAGTTCTTTAATGATTTCGAACAATACTGCAATTGCTTCTGAAGTATTGAAATCATCCCGCATCGCGATATTAAAGCGTTCCACAAATGTTTCATCAAGTACATCTGTAGATAGATCAGCATACACTTGCTGATATGCCTTAAATGCATGATAGAAACGAGAAAGTGTTGTTTTTGCTTCTTTTAATGCAAAGTCAGAAAAGTTCACCGGGCTGCGATAGTGTGAAGAGACAATAAAATAGCGAATCACTTCTGGGTGGAACTTCTCCATCACATCACGAATGGTAAAGAAGTTGCCTAATGATTTGGACATTTTCTCACCATCTACATTGATAAAACCAACATGCATCCAGTAATTCACATATTGTTCATCTGTAGAAGCTTCTGATTGTGCAATTTCATTTTCATGGTGTGGGAATAAAAGGTCTGAACCACCACCATGAATATCGAAATGATTGCCTAAGCAGCAGGTCGACATTGCTGAACATTCAATATGCCAACCAGGGCGTCCATTGCCCCATGGTGAAGCCCATGAAGGTTCATTTTCTTTGGCATGTTTCCAAAGCACGAAATCAAATGGATGTTTTTTCTCAACGTCTACATCGACACGCTCAGAAGCGCCAGCTTGCATATCATCCAGTTTACGTCCAGAAAGGCGACCGTATTTGGCAAATTTCTCAACTTCAAAATACACATCACCATTTGCAGAAGGGTAAGCAGCACCTTTATTGACTAAATGACCAATCATATTTTGCATCTGATCAATATAATCGGTCGCACGGGGTGCTTCATCTGGATGTAGACAGCCCAGATTTTCTGCATCTTCATTCATCGCTTGAATAAAACGGTCTGTTAATGCCGTAATACTTTCACCATTCTCGTTGGCACGTGCAATGATCTTGTCATCAATATCGGTGATATTTCGAACATATTTTACATTCCAGCCTTGGCTGCGTAGAAAACGAATGATGTAGTCAAAAGCAACCATCACTCGAGCATGTCCAATATGACAGTAATCATAAACTGTCATACCGCACACATACATGTCGATATGTCCTTCTTTACGGGGAACAAATTCAACTTTTTTACGTTGCTCAGAGTTGTAAAGAACAAATGGTTGCATAGGTTTTCTAAATGTTTCAACAAAAGGGTGATTTATCTTAACCTAAGCTCCATATTTCATAAAGATTTATACGTTAATTTTCTAAGAAAATGAAATTTATACATTTAGGAAAGCAGGCTATTGTATTGCTATGCTAAAATAGCAAAAATATTCCGTTTGATATTCAAAACTCGTCTAGAGTTAAGGTAAGTCCATTTTGAATTCTGAAAATAAGTCAAATCATGTTGATTTTCAAAAAGTTGCGCTTGAAACCTTGCGCATTGAAGAGCATGCCTTAGAAATTTTAGCGACCCAAATCGATGAGCGTTTTACCCGCGCCTGCGAAATTATTTTGCAATGCCAAGGTCGTCTAGTGATTACTGGGATGGGAAAATCAGGGCATATTGGACGGAAAATGGCTGCAACTTTTGCCTCTACAGGAACGCCTTCATTTTTTATGCATCCTGGCGAAGCTGGTCATGGTGATTTGGGTATGTTGGTTAAAGGTGATGTACTGATTGCGATTTCAAACTCTGGAAAGAGTGATGAAATTATGATGCTGATGCCACTCATTAAATATTTGGAAGTTCCATTAATTACCATCAGTGGTGATGATAAAGGTCCGATGCCACAAAATGCCGATGTGGCGCTAACGCTCGGAAATATTAAAGAAGCTTGTCCATTGGGCTTAGCACCGACATCGAGTACAACTGCAACATTGGCATTAGGTGATGCTTTAGCAGTGGCATTGTTAGATGCACGTGGTTTTACTGCGGATGATTTTGCGATGTCTCATCCCGCTGGAGCGTTGGGTAAGCGTCTGTTATTGCATGTGAAACATTTAATGCACACAGGCAATGACTTACCCAAAGTATTACCCAATACACCTATGAATAAAGTACTGTATGAAATTTCTAATAAACGTTTGGGTTTAACCACGATTGTCGATGAAAATGACACCTTATTGGGTATCTTTACAGATGGTGACTTGCGTCGTTTAATTGATAAGCAACAAGGTTTTGATGTGAATTTAGCTGTGTCTGAGGTGATGATTAAAAACCCATCAACGATTTCTAAAGAAGCACGAGCTGTGGAAGCTTTGGAAAAAATGAATGAAAAGAAAATTAGTCAATTTGTGGTTGTCGATGAGATGCATAAAGTGATTGGTGTTATTAGTATGCATGATTTGATTCAAGCTGGAGTAAATTAATCAATGGCTTCTTATGTTTTATTAGAACAAGCGCGTCATATTGAAGCATTGGTTTTAGATGTAGATGGAATTTTGAGTGATGGTTTTGTGACTTTGACCAATTCTGGAGACGAAATCAAATCATTTGATATTCGTGATGGATTGGGCATGAAATTGGTCCAAAAATCTGGGATTAAAGTCATTATCATTACTGGACGTAAAAGTCACATCGTAGAAAAACGTATGTCTGATCTCGGTGTCGATTTGATTTTCCAAGGTCGAGAAGATAAGGGTGTTGCGCTTAGAGAAGCATGTGCACAACTTAATTTAGATCCTGAAGATTGTTTATACATGGGCGATGACTGGCCTGATCTTTCAGCATTTGCACTGGCTGGAATGAAAGTTACAGTACCTAATGGTCATGTTGAAGTTCGCCGTCGAGCAGATTTAGTCACACAAGCAATGGGTGGGCGTGGGGCGGTACGGGAAGTTTGCGATATGTTGCTGATGGCTAAAGGCACTTACCAAGAACTACTTGAAAAATATACAGCTATACCGCATTAATAGCTTAAATTCAGATTGATCAAATGTTGAATATAATTTATGGATACTAAGGTTCTATATGTGACCGCTGTTGTCATTGCGGCAATTAGTGGTGGCTATTACTATTACAGCGGGAAAGGTAAAAAGCTGGATGGAAATTCAGCACAAAGCATGACCTATTCTGCTGAAGGTATTCAGTTGGTCCAGACCGATGAAAAGGGCAATCTTTATGTTCGTGCTCAAGTTGATCATCTAGAACAAGATTTACAAAGAAAAACGTCTAAACTCAGCAATCTCAATGCTTCAATGTTTAATCAAAATCAAGTTGATTCAACTTTTTTTGCCAAAGAAGCAAGAGGATTTAATGACAATGAGAAGGTTGTTTTATCTGGACAGGTTAAAGCAACTAAACTTGGTGAACGTGGGACGATGGAATTTCAAACAGATGAATTAACAGGCTATCCTAAAACTCGTCAGTTCGAAACAACTCACCAAGTTAATGTCAATGCACCTGATGCAGAATTTATTAGTCAGGGTTTAAAAGCTGATTTAAACCAAGGTCAATATGAATTTGCAAATATTCGAGGAAAGTATGTACCTAATTAAGATCTTTTCACTGAAACAATCTTTCCTGAGAAAAGCGATCTGTACGATCAGTATGTTGAGCTTGTCAGCAACGGCATTTGCATTACCATCAGACCGTAATCAGCCTATTTCACTTGTTGCTGATAAAGCAACGTATAGTGAAGCGACAGGTGTGACAACCTATACCGGCAATGTCATTATTGAACAAGGTACAATGAAGCTACAAGCGTCTTCAATTGTTGCTCAATTGAATAAAAGTAAACAAATTAGCACTATTACTGCGACAGGTGGACCAGCAAAATTTCAACAGCAGGTAGACAGTGCAAAAGGCGTGGCGCGCGGTGAAGCACAAAAAATTGTTTACAATGCTGAGACTGGTATTATCAACCTGATTGGAAATGCTTATTTGTACCAAGATGGAGCAAGTATTCGAAGCAGCACTTTAAAATATAGTATGAACAAAGGTGATGTTGAAGCTTCGGGTTCATCGAATACAACAGGTTCATCTAAAGGACGTGTGCAAATTATTATTCCACCAAACAGTGCTAAGTCTTTCCCTGGAGCACGTGATTAATGACAGCTTCGAATCAAAGCCAAACACTGTGTATTAAACACTTAGCCAAAGTTTATAGTAAACGCTGGGTGGTAAAAGATGTTTCTTTTAGTATGCAAAGCGGGCAAATAGTCGGATTGCTTGGTCCAAATGGTGCTGGTAAAACAACAAGCTTCTATATGGTTGTTGGTTTGGTTCGTATGGATAAAGGCGAAATTCATTTAGATAATGAAGATATTTCCGACTTAGCCATGCATCAACGTGCACGTAAAGGAATTGGTTATCTGCCACAGGAAGCTTCTATTTTTAGAAAGCTCACGATCGCTGATAATATTATGGCAATTCTTGAGACTCGAAAAGATCTCAATAAACAACAGCGACAACAACGTCTAAAAGAATTGTTGGAAGACTTTAAAATTACCCACATCAAAGATTCATTAGGCATGAGTGTTTCGGGGGGGGAACGTCGCCGTGCTGAGATCGCAAGAGCTTTGGCAGCAGATCCCAAGTTTATGCTATTGGATGAGCCTTTTGCAGGAGTAGATCCAATTTCTGTTGGTGATATTAAAGATATTATTCGGCAGTTAAAGGACCGGGGTATCGGTGTTTTGATAACAGATCACAATGTTCGTGAAACTTTAGCAATTTGTGAGCATGCTTATATTGTGAGTGAGGGAGCAGTCATTGCAGAAGGTACTCCTGAAGAAGTATTGGCAAATGAAACAGTACGTCAAGTTTATTTGGGTGATGATTTTACTGTTTAATTAATATTATTAAAAGAATGGAGTTTTATACTCCATTTTTTTTGTTTAATACAAACTATTGGTTAAATAAAAATAAATTCTTAATTTATTAAATTTGCATAATATGTTTTTTTTGCAATATTATTTACATTGATAAAAAAAATTACATTTTTTATATAAAATTTAATTTATCAATAATTTTTAAGTTTCAATAATACCCGTAAATTTTAAATGGAAATCACTTGTCTATAAAAATCATGGTTAATCAGCTTACGCTGTAGATGGTTTTTATCAGAATGTAAGATTATTAATAAAAGATTAATAAATTTGTAAAAATGATGAAAGCAGCAGCAAATGATGAATATAAAGAGATAATTAAATTTAATTGCGTATAGACAGTCTAAAAATATTGAATAAAAATAAATAAATGATAAGCACATCACGAAATTCTTTTAAATAGATTAGTTATTATAGACAACTAATATTTTTTATAATGTTATTCATTTTTATTATTAAAACTATACACTTGTGAATTTTGTCGCACTTATTTATCTTTTTTGCATAAGAGTGAATTATAAGACGGAAGAACTATTATGAAAAACATCACAATTTATGAAAAAGGAACGGCTAAAATTCTGACTCAGGATTTAGTGAATAAACATCACGCTGTTTATAAAGTCAATTTAGATAGTGCTGAAATAGCCAAAATTGTTAAAGTTAATAATAATCTGGAGGTGTATTTACAAAGCGCAGAAAAAGTTGTTATTGAAGACTTTTTTATTGGAGAAAAACCAAAAGAATTTACTATAGAAACTTCAGATGGAAAACATTATTTACTTGAATTCCTTGAATTTGATGCAAATGGCACTGTGACTAAAATTGATTATCTGGGTATTAATGATTTTCATGAATATTTGGTTGGTGAGCATGCAGCAGTACCAGTATGGGCATGGGTTGCAGGTGCAGCAGGAATTATAGGTATAGCCGCAGCTGCAGGAAGTAGTGGTGGAAGTTCAAATCATTCTGGAAATGGTGATAAGACTGCTCCTAAAATAACACATCAGATTTTAGATAATCAAAAAATTAAAATAACTGCGGATGAAGCAAGTAAGATAACCATAGTTGATTCTACTGGAAAAACAATTGGTAGTGGTCAATTAAATCAGGCGGGTTCGCTGGATATTACTTTGACAAGACCATTGGTCGATAATGAAAAAATTACAATTACAGCAATTGATAATGCTGGAAATAAAACAACAGAAACAATAAATGTTGGGGATGTTACAAAACCAGAAGTTGAAGTAAATATTGTTGATAATAACACTGTTCATATTGTTTCAAATGAACCAGGTAGCAAAGTTATTATAAAAAATGAAGCTGGTCAAACAATTGGAGAGGGAGTAATTGGTTCTAATGGGGAGCTAAATGTTGATTTAAATACTACATTAACTGATGGCAGCAAAATTATTGTAGATGTTATTGATACTTCAGGTAATCAAACAGAAAAAGTAATAACGGTAGGAGATGTAACACCACCGATTATTGAATCAAATATTAAAGACGCAACTCATATAGAAGTTACCTCAAATGAACCAGGGCAAGTAAAAATTACCGACAGCAATGGCAATGTGATTGGTACGGGAACGATCACTGGGAATAACGTGGTTGATGATATTCAACTGACTCGTCCCTTGGCTGATGGTGAAAAGGTCACAGTGACAGTGACAGATGGAGGAGGTAATCCAAAAACGATTGAAATCACAGCTGGAGATGTAACCGCGCCAATCATCACTTCTACGGTTCAAGATGCGACGCATATCGAAGTTACCTCAAATGAATCAGGGCAAGTAAAAATTACCGATAGCAATGGCAATGTGATTGGTACAGGCACGATCACTGGGAACAACGTGGTTGATGATATTCAACTGACTCGTCCATTGGCTGATGGTGAAAAGGTCACAGTGACAGTGACAGATGCTGCGGGCAATCCTAAAGCTCTTGATATTACTGCTGGGGATGTAACTGCGCCAACAATCACTTCTACGGTTCAAGATGCGACGCATATCGAAGTCTCGTCAAATGAAGCTGGTCAAGTAAAAATTACTGACAGCAACGGTAATGTGATTGGTACAGGCACGATTACTGGGAACAACGTGGTTGATGATATTCAACTGACTCGTCCATTGGCTGATGGTGAAACGGTCACAGTGACAGTGACAGATGCTGCGGGCAATCCTAAAGCTCTTGATATTACTGCTGGGGATGTAACAAACCCGCAATTTGAATCTGCAAATGTTGATAATAGTGGGACACAGTTAACGCTGACCTATAGTGAAGCTCTTGATTCGACAAATTTACCAACACCAGATAGTTTTGTTGTAACTGCGGGGGGGCAATCCGTAACTGTTACTGGCGTATCAATTAATGGCAATAACGTTATATTGACTTTAGCTCCACCAATTACAACAGGGCAAAGTGTTCAAATAGCTTATACCGACCCAACGACAGGCAATGATACCAACGCGATTCAAGATGTAGCTGGCAATGATGCAGCGAGCTTACCTGCAACAACAGTGACCAATGATTCGACAGTTCCAGGTACAGACACTACACCCCCTATTTTTGTTAGTGCTACAGTGGACAATACAGGAACTCAATTAGTTTTAACTTATAATAAAGATCTGGATAGTGCTAATTTACCTTTGATCAACAGCTTTGCTGTAACAGCAGATGGTCAGATTGTTGCAGTGACTGGTGTGAGTGTGAATGGTTCAACGGTTGTGCTTACTTTAGGTACACCAGTGACAGCAGGTCAAGCGGTTGAAGTAGGTTATACCGATCCAACAGCAGGTAATGATCCGAATGCGATTCAGGACATTGCGGGCAATGATGCAGCAACACTACCACCAACTTCAGTAAGCAATGGTTCGGTGATTCCAGGCGGAGATACCACAGCACCAACCTTTGTCAATGCGACAGTTGATCCATTGGGTACGACCTTAACGCTGAACTACAATGAAGCGCTTGATCCATTAAATCCACCAGTTGCAGGCGACTTCGCAGTGACTGCGGATGGTCAAGTGGTTGCGATCACGAATGTATTAGTGGTGGGCAGTAGTGTGGTGTTAACCTTGGGTGCGCCAGTGACAGCAGGTCAAGCGGTGCAAGTAGGTTATACCGATCCAACGGCAGGTAATGATCCGAATGCGATTCAGGACATTGCGGGTAATGATGCAGCAACACTACCACCAACTTCAGTAAGCAATGGTTCGGTGATTCCAGGCGGAGATACCACAGCACCGAGCTTTGTCAATGCGACAGTTGATCCATTGGGTACGACCTTAACGCTGAACTACAGTGAAGCGCTTGATCCATTAAATCCACCAGTTGCAGGCGACTTCGCAGTGACTGCGGATGGTCAAGTGGTTGCGATCACGAATGTATTAGTGGTGGGCAGTAGTGTGGTGTTAACCTTGGGTGCGCCAGTGACAGCAGGTCAAGCGGTGCAAGTAGGTTATACCGATCCAACAGCAGCTAATGATCCGAATGCGATTCAGGACATTGCGGGTAATGATGCAGCAACACTACCACCAACTTCAGTAAGCAATGGTTCGATTGTTCTTCCGCCACTTAATGCTGTAAATGATGAATTTGCATTAAATCTAGGTCAGGAAGTCCGAGTAAACCGTACTGAAGTTGCAGGTTCAGATATCGCAGTTGTTGATATCTTGGGGAATAATGCTACTGGTTTAAATTTCTCAATTCCACAAACACCAGGAAGTGCAGGTAAGGGAGCGACAGGTAATATTTCTGTCACAGTTTCACAACAAGACCTGATTTCGGTCGGTGAGGCTGTTCAGATTGTTATTTATCAGCAAACTAGCAATGGACCAGTGGAAGTTGCACGTGGTACGAGTCAAGGTGGTATTGTCACTGTGGGTGGTATTGGAATCATTGGTGTCGTGAATAGTAACGACTCAATTAAGCTTGATTTCACTAATTTACCTGAGGGTAATTATACGGTTGCAGTTCAGGCTGATGATAGTGCTCTAACAACTTTACTCAAAGACGTTGCTATTACTGACCTTGGTGGCGAAGGAGAAATTCTGGGTGCTTCAAATGCGGCAGCTATCGAGGCAGCAATTAATGCAGTACTTGGTCCATTAGGTGCTCCAGTTCTCGCTTTAGTCAATACAATTTTAATTCCTGTAAATACACTCGGTTTACCGCTTTCAAGTGTCGTTAACCAACTATTAAATGTATTGCCAATTAGCGTAGTTGATTACATTGTTGATGCAGCTGTTGCTCCTCTATTGTCAAACTTATTAACGATTTACGAAAAAACAAATATTAGCGTAACTGGAACTGAAGAGGTTTTTGCGAACTATGCAGTGACAGGTAATGTTTTTGCTGATAATGGAAATGGTCAAGATGTAATTGGTGGTGGTTCAATCACTGAAATAGATGGTGCACCTGTTGCACAAGGTAGTGTTACAATTCAAGGAGAGTATGGAAGTCTTGAAATTAACACACTAACAGGAGCCTTTACTTATACTGTGACAGCAGGAGAATCGGCTGTTGGAAAAACTGAAATATTTGATTATAAGCTGTCTAATGGAGCAACATCTGATACGGCTCAAATCATTATAAATATTGCAGGAACACCAGCAGATCCAGGTGAATTAACACCACCAGATTATGTTGATCAAGTTGTTGCAAATGATGATCTTGCTACTGTTAAAAATTATCAAGAAACTGCGGGTGATGATGTAGGAGTAGAAGGACGAGCTTCTCAATTATTAGGCGTAAATTTACTCGGACTAAATATTTCTTTAGGTAATACAGTTCCGTTTAATTTTGAAGTTGAAGAGAACAGCACTTCCAGTATTAATGTCAATGTAAGTGGCAGTGTAGTAAGCGCTGCAATTGGAGGGATTGTTGGTACTTTATTAGGAACAGCAGATAAATATTTCAATGCTGTACTTGAGCGCCAATATTTGGATGAGAATGGTGTAGCACAAAAAGAGTATTTCATTGTAGAGGATGCAGTGAAATTAACTCCTCCAGGCTTGTTGGGTATTGTATTTAATTATTCTGGTCAGATTAATGTAGATAACTTACCTCCAGGTGTTTATACCATTGCTTTGCAAGAAAAACCATCAGATGCAGGTTTATTGCAACAGCTATTAAATCTTTTGGATTCAACCTTATCAGCACAATTGTTCGGTGGTGTTGAGTTGACTATGCAAGCACAAACCAACAAGTATTTGGGTTCAGGCAGCATAGAAGGAAATGTTATTTCAAGCGCTGACGGTGCGGATGAAGTAAATACGACAACATTTGTCACTAAAGTGGCCAATGAGGTTGGTGATCCTGCAGTTACATTATCTGGTGCAAACACGGTCGTGGTTGGTGCTTACGGAACACTTTATATTTCACCAAACGGACATTATAAATATGTAAGTAATGGTGATCCTGCGGATATTGGTAAGGTAGATACATTCACCTATACGATTAGAGACTTCAATGGTAGTGAAGCAACAGCGAATTTGAATATTCGTATCGATGGTGATAACTCTGGTGTAGTTTGGGATAATACAAATCCGCAAAATGATGTCACACTTCCTGCTCCAGTAGTGCTTGATAATTCAGATCATGCGGTAATTGGTACTGTCACAAATACAGTTCAAACAGTTAATGCAGCCAATCAAGGTTCATTTGCAGTTGCAGGTACATTAGGTGGTGGAGGTGGTACTTATGTCCCAACAACATTTAACGTCGCAAATACAGACTCTTCACATGTAGTAGTAAAAGTTAATATTCCAGCACTTTCAGTTTCGATATTGCCAACGGTTGTTCTCACTGTAAAAGATCAGAATGGTACGGTTGTTGGCACTGTAACAGGGAAGCCTATTCTCAACGCACTTGGAAGTTCTATTACTGTAGATATTCCTAATTTAGGTCCAGGAACATATACAATCGAAGCATCTGCTTCAGCTAATATTGGTCTAGGTTTTACGGCATCAGTGAGCTTAGCGCAAGACATTACTCACTATAATGAAATTGGTCCAGTAACTGCTGCTCCTATCACTGGTAATATGTTAACTGACGATACCTATAATCATGCTTATGCTAAATTTAGCATAGATACGGGGAATGGTCAGTTTACCGAAGTTGGGTACAACGGTATTACCATACAAGGTGATTATGGCAGCCTATTCGTGAAAAGTGATGGAAGCTATGTTTATACACCGAAGGCTGGTGAAATTGGTCGTCAAGAGGTATTTGATTATAAGCTGACAGTTTTCGGTCAAGATCATATTGCTTCACTTACTGTGACGATTGATGCAGTTACGACTGGTGATGCTCTACGTAATACGCTCATTAGTGGTGAGCTGAATGATAGTTTCACTGGTAATGGTGGCTCCGATGTACTTGTTTATCATGTACTAGAAAATGCAAGTGCAACGGGTGGAAATGGTACGGATCACTGGACAGATTTCCATGCTGGAAATGTGAATACTGATACGAATGCAGATGTCATTGATATCTCTGATTTGCTCATTGGTTTTAACAGTGCAAATATCACCACTGATTTAACAGCATCTGCAAACTATTTGAAAAACTATCTTGGTGTAAGAGTTGATGGCAATAATGTCACACTCACCCTAGATCGTGATGGTGCAGGAACTACCTACACTGGAAAAACTGATTTGCTTCAATTGGATAATTTGGCGCAATCAGGTGCTGCATTTAACGGCAAGACAGAGGATGATATCTTGAAACTCCTGCTTCAAAATCATCAACTTGTTCTCTAATCATCCAGTTGTGCTTAAACCCTAAGTTCGCTTAGGGTTTTTTATTGCCCAATGTTTTTAAAATCCACGTTATAATTAGAACATATTGAGTTTGAATGTTTTATTTTCATTATGGTTTTTACACTTGCATCCGAAACGTTTTTTGAAGAAGAGATCAAAAAAAGTCGATTTCAAGCCATTGCAGCGCCAGTTGAAAATGAACAACAGGTTAAAATGTTTTTAGAAAAGCATTTAGATCCTACAACCACTCATCAGTGCTGGGCATGGAAAATAGGACATAATGTACGTTTTAATGATGATGGTGAACCTTCAGGTACAGCAGGTCGCCCGATTCTTGCAACCATTGAAGGAAATGATTTAACCAATTCAATTGTATTGGTCAATCGATGGTACGGTGGTATCAAGTTAGGTACAGGTGGCTTGGTTCGTGCTTATGGTGGCTGTGCAGGGCAATGTTTGCTCTCGGCAGAAAAAATAGAACTGATTGAAAAGAAAAAAATATATTTTCAATGTCAATTCAATGAGTGGGCAATATTTCAGTATGAATTAAACACACAACATATTGAATACAATGAACAATACACTGCTGAAGGTGTCGAGGTTGAAGCATTGTTGCAAATACATCAACTCGATCCATTACGTTTAAAAATTCAAGATGTGACACGCGGACGTGAACAGCTTAAATTAATGGATGAAAGCGATGACTGAACAAGATCCATTATTAAAATATCGAGAACAGCATAAACACCGTTTAAATTATATGCCTTGGCTATATTATTCACTTAAGCCGAAAAATCGAATTTGGGCTGAACAGTGGCAACAAGAATATCAAACATATTTAATGGAAATGGAAACTGTCGAAATCGGAGAAAATTGCTTTATATCTCCGCTTGCACATATCTTTGCTGAGCCAGGACGAAAAATTAGTATTGGAGACAATACCTTTATTGCAGCTGATTGTACCTTACATGGTCCTTTAGAAATTGGCAGTGAGGTTGCGATTAATCATCACTGTATTTTAGATGGAGGTCGTGCAGGGATTAAATTACATGACCAAGTACGAATCGCAGCCTATTGTCATCTCTACGCATTTGATCACGGTATGGCGTTGGACCAACCAATTTATCAACAAGCAGTAAGTTCTAAGGGCATTGAAATTGGTCAAGATGTTTGGTTGGGTGCACATGTCGGCATCAAGGATGGAATTAAAATTGCCTCACATGCTGTAGTGGGTATGAATAGTATGGTAACTAAAAATATTGCTGAACGAGAAATCGTCGCAGGCAATCCAGCGCAATTGATTCGTTACCGTGAATAACCGCACAATTTGTACAAATACATAATTAAATTATGGAATTAATTACATAAAGCTGTCCAATTTTATAGAAACTTATGCTAATTTAAAATCAAATAGACCCAAGGCGATATCGCCAAAGTGAGGTTAAAAATGAATAGAGTAGTTGCTTGTATTGACTCTTCTCCTTGTATTAATGCATTGGCAGAAGCAGCAGCTTGGATTGCTCAGAAAACTGGTCGACAACTGGTTTTATTGCAAGTATTAGACTATTACCCTGCAAGTTATCATTTAGGGGAAATTAGTGGGGTAATCGGTTTTGAAAGTAATGCAATGTTACTCAAAGAGCTTGCAGAACTTGAGCAAAAACAAAGTGAATTAGCACTCGATTATAGTAATAATCTTCTTGAACATATTTCTGAAATGATTCAGGAAAAGTATGGTATTACCCCTGGGCGAATTCAGGCGAAAGGTGATTTTCTTGAGCAAAGCTTTAATGAGTTGACTGAGGATGATATTGCAGTCATTGGTCGAGTTGGCGAGCGTTCAGCTGAAAAAAATAAAACACTGGGAAGTAATGTAGAGAATTTCATTCGTGGTGCTAAAAGTACGGTATTGACAGTAGGTCAAACTTTTAAACCACCAACACGTTTTATTTTTGCTTATGAACTTTCTGAAGCATGCCAAAAAATGCTGAAACGTGTAGAAAAAAGTGACTTATTAAAACTTTTACAATGCCATTTACTTTATGTGGGAGATCATCCTGAAATCCTCAATGAACCCGCACAACGGTTAAAAGATGCAGGCTTAGACGTTGTTGTTGAATATCGTTACGGGGATGTTGCTGAAAATATTTTGGATTATCAAAATCAACATCAAATCCAATTAATTGTATTAGGCGCATTTAGCCACAGTAAAATACATCAATTTTTCTTGGGCAGCGTGACAACGACAATTTTTAGGAATTCGGCTGTTCCGTTGTTGGTGACTAAATAATGAGACTGAAAAATGTGATCATGAAATTAGCTTTTTTTGAATATTGATTACATTTTTCTCTATCCAAGTTCCTGTGATTATCAACATAGAAAAAAGCCATAAATCAGAGAACTTATGGCTTTTTTCTATTAAAAAATTTTGAATAAATCTTGCATTTCTAAAAGCAAGTGCTTTTGAAACTGTAATGAATTTAACTGGTTGAAAATTAATCTATCATTAAAATATATTATTTTTCATTGAGTTATTTGGTAATACATAAGTTATCCACAATTCTACAAACAAGTTCAGGGGATAACTTTAAGAAAAAAATTATGATCTAAATTTTAGTAGAAAATTAGGCAATAAAAAACCACCATTTTGAACTGGCGGTCTTTTGTCATTACATCTGTATTTAGCAGGGTATTTGAATATTTATTTGACGATCGCAATTGCAAATCCATCATGCCCTTTACTGCCTACTGTTTGTAAAGCTGTGCATGATAAAATTTGGGGGTGATTCTGCATCGCTTTATACATATCTCGAATGCCTTCAATGCTTGGTTTAATGTTATTTGGATCAAGAATATCTCCTGCGCGGATCACATTATCCAAAACAATCACTGTACCTGAATGTGATCGTTTTAAGCTTAATTCTAAATATTCAGGATAACTTTGTTTATCTGCATCGACAAAAATAAAGTCAAAAGGTGCGGTATCTTCAGGCAAAGCCTTTAAAATATCAGCAGCACGCCCACACTTTAATTCAACAGTTTGTTTAAGTTTTGCGAGGTCAATATTTTCTTGACCTAAAGCTGCATGCGTATCACGTCCTTCAATTGTTAAAATATAACCATCTTCAGGTAAGGCACGCGCTAACCACATGGTGCTATATGCTGCAAAAGTTCCTAACTCTAAAACACGTTTACATTTGTTCATTTGAATCAGCATTTGCAACAGCATGCCTTGATTTGCAGCAACAGCGAGATGGTCTGGAAAGCCTTTATCCGCAGTATTTTTTAATGTTTGTGTGAGGATCGGATCTTCAGGAATTAAATGTGATTCGATATAAGCATCGATGTCTGACCACATTTGTTGCATGTTCTACCACCTCATTGGATCTGTGTTAGATGCATTTTAATCGTTTAAAAGAAGAGTGCAATTTTAATAAAAGCTTTTGGATTAAATTTAAGCATTCTCAATAGCGCTTCTATTCAGTTCTAAATATGAAAGAAGGTGAAATCTACTTATATAAAGTTAAAAGAAGTCATCAAGACCTCTTTCTTAAAGTTAATATTTAATTGAGCTAGGCAGCGAGTATTTGACTAAATCCAGCTTTTCTAAGCAGCTTTCTATACATGCTTGAGCTGCGATCAGCAGGAAAGTGTGCTTCCATGGACAGGTCTAAAGGTAAATATTCTGGTTTCTGCGTTTCAACAATCAAGCGGTCTTCTTCAAAAATCTTAAGGTTGTATTCATAGGCTTCTTCTATGGGTAAATCTTTATCGTAGTTACGACAAATTGGGGCAAATAATCGTGTGCTTCGTGCCGTCATTGGTGAGGCAGCATTCATGATGACTTGTTTGCAATCATTGGGAAAATGTATTGTGAGCGTTGCTGTAAATGGTAAATGAACCTCAAAATGACGTAACCATTGGAACCCTTCTTGTCCGAATTGATCTAAGCCAATTGGATAACGTCCAACATGACTAAGATAATCTGCACTGAAGCCATAATGGGTTTCTTGAGTTGTATAGTCAGCTACCTCAGGATGTTCTGGATCTCCAAATGTATCAGCATGAACCCAAGCAAAATGAGCGACGTCAATAAATCCTTCCAATTGTCTACCCGCAAAACACTTTAAATCAACCCAAGGACAAACCAATTGTTGATATTCGGTTTGATCCCAATAAGGCATATCGGGAATATTTGGGCTATCTTGTTCATCTGCCAATAAACAGCACCAGATTAATCCATATCGTTCAATGGTTGGATAAGTTCTCAAGTGAAAACGATCAGATATTTTATGGTTTGGGTGGGCAGGAATTCGATTGCATTTACCTTTCTCACCAAAGCGTAAACCATGATAACGACAAACAACCCCTTGACCATCATGTGTACCAAGACTTAACGGTACGCCTCGATGTGGGCAGGCATCCTTTGCAACAATAATCTCATGATTAAATTTGTAGATGACCAAAGGCATATCCAATAACATGGTAGCTTGAGGTTGTTCTGATATATCACGTGCTAAAGCAATTGGATACCAATACTGTGCCAATAACAACCAATCCTGTTGCGAAAAAGTCATATGGACAGGAAATTCGGAATGAAACAAGTATTCTGTGCGACTATTCATATACAAATCTTCTGTTTAGAATTGATTTGAATATAAAAGAATCCAGTGTTCTTAGAAATTTCAATTATCGCGATCAATATTTGCAAAAATTAGAACAGTACTGTAGATCAAGTTAAAAACAATCAGTTGTTCAAAAATATGCTAGTTGTAATAGGTTTTTAACATTTGGGTAAAATTGAAGAAAAAAGAACTTAATACAATGAGAGCAATAGAAAAGCTACTACAAAAGAAAATTAATTTTTGATAAGTATGCGCACAACTATTCATTAAAGGTAAATAATAGACATGGTACATTGAACGTAATGTTTGCATGGTTAAGATAAACAAGCTGATAAAACTAAAGCTACTCACTAGGTTTTGAACGATAAAATATTGACTAATTTGTGACAATAATATGTAGATAATCAAACAGCTCATATAGATAATGAAGGTGATCATACTTGCCGAAGCGACCATTTTCAGAAAAGTCTCATGCCATTCTTTTCGGTTTAATGAAGTCATTTTAGTTGCTCTTTTTTTATTAATTTTAAAACTTTTTGCATTAAAAATTAAGCTTACTACGACATGAAATGTCGCGGTATCAATAGGGGGATAATAGAAGTTTTGTGACATTCACATGAAATATTACAATTTGAAGGGCATTATTCTAAATTTATAAAAATAAAATACAGTTTATTACATATTGAATTTTAAAGATTTTTAATAAAATCAAATGCGAATCATCAATTATCATAAAAGCGTCATAAAGCTGTAACTTATTTGTCATATTTTAAAATCAAAATGCAGTTATCCGAAAAGTACAACACAAAAAGAAGTGGCGTACTTCAAATTGCAGTTTATTTAAGAGAGAAAAGAATGCGCATTAACCATATCGCACTTGCATTAGCAGTTTCAGGGGCAGCAGTGGCAGCAAACGCTCGTGATACCATCCAAATCGCTGGTTCTTCTACTGTACTTCCTTATGCAAGTATTGTTGCTGAAGAATTTGGTAATACTTTCCCTCAATTTAAAGCACCTGTAGTGGGTTCAGGCGGTAGTTCTGCTGGTCTTAAACAGTTCTGTTCTGGTGTTGGCGATAATACAATCGATATCGCGAATGCTTCTCGTAAAATCAAAGATACTGAAATTGCAGCTTGTAAAAAAGCAGGCGTAAATAAAATCCAAGAAATTAAAATTGGTTATGATGGTATCGTTTTTGCATCAAATGCAAGCAAAGCAGCTTATAAGTTACGTCCACAACACGTATTTGCAGCTTTAGCAGCTGAATTACCATCAAATGGTAAATTGGTACCAAACCCGTATACACGTTGGAACCAAATTGATAAATCTCTTCCAAACGAACCCATTACTTTAGTGGTTCCAGCATCTAACCACGGTACTCGTGAAGTATTCCAAGAGAAAATGGTTGAAGCAGGTTGTGAAAGCTACGATTACTTCAAAAAGTTAGATAAAGATGCTCAGAAAAAAGCATGTTCTGCTTTCCGTAAAGACGGTAAAGTGATCGAAATCGCGGGTGACTATACTGAAACTCTAGCACGTTTAAAAACATCTCCAAGTGCGGTAGGTGTATTTGGTTTAGGTTTCTATGACCAAAACAAAGATAAATTACGTGTTGCGACAGTAAACAATGTAGTCCCTTCAGAACAAACTGTTCTTAATGGTACTTACCCAGTATCGCGTCCTTTATACTTCTATGTTAAAGGTGAACACTTACAATCTATCAAAGGCTTAAAAGAATATACTGAATACTTCTTAAACAAAAAAGTATCTGGTAAAGGTTCTAAATTAGACAAAGCTGGCTTGATCTCATTGTCAGACTCTGAGCGTGCAAAAGTACTTGCTGGTTTCAAAGCTGGTAAATAATAAAACCGTAATCATGGAGCTGATGGTGGGAGACTACCATCGGCTTTCATTGCTAAGCAGAGTTTTTTCAAATAATTAGGATTGAAAAAACGGTGGAGAATACATGAATCTGCTACTCATTGGCGTGTTATTAGCTTTAATTGCTATCGCATATCAAATTGGGCTACGAAAAAGCCGAAGCCTAGCAGGTAAGGGAAATAACACTGCAGTTTTACATTCACGTCCAGGCTATTATGGTTCTTTGGTGGCGTTGTGGTGTGGAATCCCAGCTTTTTTAATTTTAATTGTTTGGAATTTGGTAGAACCAAGTGTTTTACAACATTTAATTCTAAAGAATGTTCCAGCAAATGTTGCTGCATCTCTTGATACGGCTGGAGTAGATGTACTTGTAGATCGCATCAAGGCAATTGCTTCTGGTTTTGGTGTAACAGATACGCCTGCAGCTTATGAGGTAGCCGCTGCAGAACAATTAGCAAAGTTTGAAAGAATCAGTTCTTTTGCCAAATTTGCTGTTGTGGTCTGTGCAGCAATCTTGGGATTAGTGTGGGCAAGAAAAAGAATTAGCCAACAATTCCGTGCACGTAATGAAGTTGAAAAAACCATTAACGTAGTTTTGATTTTATGTTCTGGCGTTGCAATTCTTACTACAGTAGGAATTGTGATGTCGATGTTCAGCGAAGCGATGCACTTTTTCCATTTTGTCAGTCCAATTGACTTCTTCTTTGGTACAGAGTGGAATCCAGGTTTTAGCACTTCAGGAAATGCTGAAGGTAGTTATGGTTTACTGCCATTACTATGGGGAACACTCATGGTCAGTGGTATTGCTTTATTGGTTGCTGTTCCATTGGGCTTAATGATTGCAATTTATCTCGCTGAGTATGCATCACCTAGATTCCGTTCATGGGCTAAACCAACGATTGAGGTTTTGGCAGGTATCCCAACCATCGTTTATGGTGTATTTGCCATGATGGTGATTGGTCCAATCTTTAAATCAATTGGTGATTCAATTGGTATTGAAGTAAATGCAACCAGCGCACTTACTGCTGGTTTTGCAATGGGAATCATGATTATCCCATTTGTATCTTCACTTTCTGATGACATTATCACTCAAGTCCCTAGATCATTACGTGATGGTTCTTTGGGTTTGGGAGCGACCAAGTCTGAAACAATACGCCAAGTGGTACTTCCTGCGGCTTTGCCGGGGATTACTGGCGCATTCTTGCTTGCTGTATCACGTGCTATTGGTGAAACCATGATTGTTGTACTTGCGGCCGGAAACAGTCCTTTACTACATATCAATCCACTTGAAGCTGTTTCTACGGTAACCGTAACGATTGTAAAACAGTTAACTGGCGATACCGACTTTGCAAGCCCACAGGCATTGGTTGCATTTGCATTGGGTCTGACGCTATTCACTATTACATTGTGTTTAAACATTGTCGCACTTTACATTGTGCGTAAATACCGTGAGCAATACGAATGAGTACATCAAATACATCTCCAGTGGATCAAAATGTATTTGATCCTCAAGTTGCCGCAGAACTACGTGAAAAGCGTAAAGCTAAAATCGCAAGTTCATTATCAAAACGTCATCGTAAAGAAAAGACATTCCGTTTTGTTGGCTTTTCTGCCGTGATTATGGGACTGGCATTTGTCGCGATTTTGTTTGGAAGTATCTTATACAAGGGGCTTCCTGCATTTTGGCAAGCAAGTATGACCGTACCTGTCTATTTTGATCCAACTGTGATTGATGCGGGTCCAAAACCAACACAAAAAGTCGGCGAGTCTCCAGCTGTGTTTCAAGAGCGCTATGTAGACTGGCAAACTAAAATGGGTATGGTGGATTGGGATGCGTTGATTGTAAACGGCATTATTTCTAAAGATCCATCACTTGAAAGTCGTCGTGACGACCTTTCTAGCCTTTATACTAGCTCTGAAGCATATCGTATTCGTGATATGGTGTTTAAAGATCCATCTTTAGTGGGTAAAAAAGTTGAATTAAATTTCCTTGCAGACGCAAACATTGATGTTTGGTTAGCAGGACATATCGATCGTTCATTACCAGATGATCAGCAACAGTTAAGCCCTGAAGTACGTAAGCTTTCAGATGATTTGGCTGCGAAAGGCATTATCAATCGTACGTTCAACACGCAAATGTTTACCAACCCAGATTCACGTAGTTCACCAGCAACGGCTGGTTTGGCGGGTGCATTCATGGGTTCATTATTCATGATGTTGATTGTGATTGTGATTTCTATTCCATTGGGTGTTGCAAGTGCGATTTACCTAGAGGAATTTGCACCAAAGAACTTTATTACAGACATTATTGAAGTCAACATCAATAACCTTGCAGCAGTTCCATCGATTGTATTTGGTCTGCTGGGTGCAGCGATCTTTATTGGTTGGATGCATCTGCCTATATCAGCACCGCTGGTCGGTGGTTTGGTGCTCAGTTTAATGACTTTACCAACGGTCATTATTACTACACGTGCTTCACTTAAAGCAGTACCCCCATCAATTCGCCAAGCGGCACTTGGTATAGGCGCTTCGCGTTTGCAAACCGTATTTCATCATGTACTTCCTTTGGCATTACCGGGAATTATGACAGGTGCGATTATTGGTATTGCTCATGCACTGGGTGAAACAGCACCGTTGCTGTTAATTGGTATGAGTGCTTTCGTTGCGAATATTCCAGTATCTCCACTCGATCAATCTACAGCTTTACCTGTTCAAGTTTACTTATGGCAAGGTAATGAATTGCGTAACTTCTTTGAAGGTCGTACAGCTGCTGCAATCATTGTGTTATTGGCACTAATGGTGGGTTTAAACAGCTTTGCAATTTGGTTACGTAAGAAATTTGAAGTTCGTTGGTAAAAGAGGGCAGAATAGATGAATACTGTAGAAACTAAAAATTCCTTAAAACAGGATACAACCGTGAATTCTGAACAATCTCAATTTACATCCACTGAGCATCAACAAAAGCAAGCAAATACATCTTTTGTCTCTCAGTTTGAATCTTCAACACCGAAGAAAGAAAAAAATACGACAGTCAAACTTAGTGCTGAAGATGTACATGTTTACTATGGTGAATCAGAAGCGATTAAAGGTATTGATCTTCAAGTTTATGAAAATGAAGTGATTGCATTTATTGGTCCATCAGGTTGTGGTAAATCAACATTTTTACGTACTTTGAATCGTATGAATGATACGATTGATAGCTGTCGTGTGACGGGTAAAGTACGTTTAGATAACCAAGATATCTATGACCCAAATCTTGATGTGGTGCTGTTACGTGCACAAGTCGGTATGGTTTTCCAAAAGCCAAATCCATTTCCGAAATCAATTTTTGATAATGTTGCTTATGGTCCAAAACTACACGGTTTGGCAAAAGATAAGTACGATTTAGAGGAAATTGTTGAAAACAGTTTGCGTAAAGCAGGTCTGTGGGATGAGGTTAAAGATCGACTAAGCCAACCGGGTACGGGTCTTTCTGGTGGTCAACAACAACGTTTGTGTATCGCACGTACCATAGCTGTAAGTCCTGAAGTGATTTTAATGGACGAGCCGTGCTCAGCTTTGGACCCAATTGCAACTGCAAAAGTCGAAGAGCTGATTTCTGAACTTTCTACTCAATACACCATTGCAATCGTGACCCACTCAATGCAACAGGCAGCGCGTGTATCTGATCGAACTGCATACTTCCACTTGGGTGATTTGATTGAAGTGAATTCCACAGAGAAAGTATTTACACAACCAGATCATCAATTGACTGAAGCTTATATTACAGGTCGTTTTGGTTAAGTTCAGCGAAGTATTAAAATTAAAGAGCCGAAAGGCTCTTTTTTATATTTAAAAAATATTGTTTTGATCCGCAGATGAATAATCAATACCTATTAAATAATGCTGTGAAATAGATCAATCCTGACTGTTTGAGTAAGGAAATAAATCAATCTAATTGGCATGAATGATCATCATTGAATGAAAAAGGAATATTTTTATTTAGGACACCGACTGATTTCAAAATCAGATGAGTATATTGGGGGTAGATGCATGATTTAAGCATCTGTATCGGTGCAGTTTAATCCAATCAATTGTGTGGTCATTAAATTTAGATCAATAAAAAAAGAGCCTGATGGCTCTTTTTTATACTCAATTTTTAACTAGTCCATTGGGTCTTCACGATGTTGTTCTACTGCTTTTTCATCATAATGTGACTTTGGTGGGTGAGCGAATGCGGCAGCCAATTTATCTTTGTCTAATGCATTGTCCCAACGCGCTACAACGATTGTTGCGCAAGCATTACCGACTAAATTGGTTAGTGCGCGACACTCTGACATAAAACGGTCAATACCAAGGATTAAAGCCATACCCGCAACAGGCACAGCAGGAACGACAGAAAGTGTTGCAGCCAAAGTAATAAAACCTGCGCCAGTTACACCAGCAGCACCTTTAGAGCTGAGCATTGCTACAAGTAACAAAAGAACTTGATCTTGAATGCTCAAATCAATATTACATGCCTGTGCGATAAATAGGGCAGCCATCGTCATGTAGATATTGGTACCATCGAGATTGAATGAGTAACCTGTTGGAACCACGAGTCCGACCACAGATTTTTCACAACCTGCTTTTTCCATTTTACGCATTAGTGATGGAAGTGCTGCTTCAGAAGAACTCGTTCCAAGCACCAGCCACAATTCATCTTTGATATAACGAATCAGGTCTGTAATTCTAAATCCATTATAGCGTGCAACAGCGCCTAAAATAACCAGAATAAACAACAATGCAGTAATGTAGAAAGTCATGATTAAAAGTAAAAGATTACCAATACTTTCAATACCATATTTACCAATTGTAAATGCCATAGCACCGAATGCACCAATCGGAGCAAATTTCATCAGCATTCCCACCAAGTGAAATACTGGTGCTGTTAAGTTATTTAAAAAATCAACAATAGGCTGACCTTTTTCACCCACCGCAGCAAGAGACAAACCAAATAGTACAGCAACAAAAAGGACTTGCAGAATGTCACCACTGGTTAGCGGGCTAAGGATGGTGGTAGGAAGGATATTCATTAAGAAATCAACGATAGAAGCATCGTGTGCTTTCTCAGCGTATTCAGCCACTTTGTCTGATTTTAATGTTGTTGGATCAATATTTAAACCATGTCCAGGTTGAATAATATTGGCAACAATCATACCGACAATTAATGCCAGTGTAGAAAATGTTATGAAGTAAAGCATCGCTTTACCAGTAACACGACCTACTGTTCCCATATGTTTCATGCCTGAAATTCCTGTGACCACTGTCAGAAAAATTACCGGCGCAATAATCATTTTAACCAATTTGATGAAGGCATCACCTAAAGGTTTTAAACTCGCACCAATATCAGGCCAAAAGTGCCCTAAAAGGATACCAAGTACGATTGCAAAAATGACTTGAACATACAGGATTTGATAAAACTTTTGCTTTTTAGGTGGTAGGTGTTCATCGTGTGAAGAGATATCCATACTCATTCCTTATCCTTGATGTTGATAAAATTCAACATTTCCTAAAGAAATGATTATTAAAAAACCATAAAATTAAAAAATGTGATTCTCGTTTTAACGTGTTGATTTTAAATAAATAAATTAAAATAACAAATATGTTATTTAGATAAAAAAATGTGATAAATATCAAATTATCAATAAATTAAATACCTAGTATTTTATTTTTGTATGATGTAGTTGGAAAAATCATGTCTATGTTTTTTTTGTGAATTTGTCCTACAAAGATTGGCATAAAGTTATATAAAAAGCATTGAAAGCTGTTTTGTATCATTGATGACTATATTTTTATGAATTAATCATCATTTATTTAGACGTAAAAACGATTAATAAAAAGTGGATTATTTTAAGTAAAAGTATCATTAATCTTGGAGGTAGTTAATTTTTTATAAAAAAAATATATACGTTTTATAACTAAAATTTTGGATTGCTGATCTGCGTTAAACAAATTGGAAAACATCTATAATTTTTACACCTGTATTTTAAACCTGAATCGGTGTTAGCAAAACAATAAGTGGCACGTAAAGTGACTAGAGATTAGTCGAATTTTTCAAAATATGTATTGAAATTTATTCAATCCGTCCGCATCTTAATGGAAAAGCATTTATCCAGATATTCGAGATTATAAATTCTATGTTATTTCATTTACCTAAAGTTCCCGCAGAAATTCGTATTAGTCATTTAAATGCACGAATTAATGAACAAAGAAAAAGAATTGCTCAATCAACTGCATCTAAACTTGAGCTTTTGCAGTTGACACAACAATTGGTCAAAGAAGCACGTGTACGTAAAAAGCATAATCAAAAAATCTATGTTTTAGATTTTAAAGGTGATGTTCAAGCTTCTGCTGTAGAGAATTTACGTGAAGAAATTACCTTGATTTTAGCAACAGCAAAAGCTGGGCGAGATCGAGTAATCGTGCGTTTAGAAAGCCCAGGTGGAATGGTGCATGGTTATGGCTTGGCAGCAGCACAATTGGTTCGTTTACGTGATGCTGGTTTTCACTTGACTATTTGTGTGGACAAAGTTGCTGCTAGTGGCGGTTATATGATGGCGTGTATTGCCAGTGAAATTGTTTCTGCGCCATTTGCTGTAGTGGGTTCGATTGGTGTGGTTGCGCAAGTGCCTAACTTTAATCGACTGTTAAAAGAGCACCATGTTGATTTTGAACTATATACCGCAGGGCAGTTTAAACGTACCGTGACAATGTTTGGTGAAAATACACCTGAAGGCAAAGCTAAATTTGAAGAAGAACTACAACAAACCCATCAATTATTTAAACATTTTGTTGAAAAATATCGTCCGCAATTGAATGTGGAAAAAGTAGCCACAGGCGAGCATTGGTATGGTGAAGATGCACGTGATTTGAATTTGGTCGATAAGTTACAGACTTCGGATGAATATTTACTGAGTTTGCTCCCACAACACGATGTTTATGTGATTCAAACACGTCGTAAACCGACATTGGGTGAGAAACTTGGTTTACAAGCAGCGCAAATGGCAGATGCCTTAATTCCATCCCTTGTTGGGAAATTATTCAATGAAGTGACTAAATTGAATTCTTCACTCCCGATGCTGAGAGACAATAAGTTCTGATTCGTTTGTTTTAATCTACACAAATGATCGAAATCTCGATATATCACCAAAGAGCAATTGGTTTAAACCAATTGCTCTTTTTTTATAACAAAGTCTTATAAAGCAGCTTTATGGATTGGCAAAAGTGCCAAAAAAAAATGACCTCATGCGATCATGACAAGCTTAAAAAAAATGATTAGGATGCTAGACATCATAAAATCAAAAACTCAGGTTGAAAGGAATATAAACATGTTGGCATATGATGCAGATTTAGAACTTTTTCGTGATAACTTCAAACGCTTTATGGCAGAACATGTTGCTCCATTTTATGAGCAATGGGAAAAAGAAGGCTTGATGCCACGATCAGTGTGGTCATTATTGGGTGAAAATGGCTATCTTTGTGTCGATGTTCCTGAGCAATATGGCGGTTATGGCGTACCAACGGAATACTCTTTGATGTTGGTTGAAGAGTCGGCGCGTGCAGGTTATGGTGCATTATCTACAGCAATCTCTTGTCACTCTGAAATCGCAGCGCCTTATATTTTGCATATTGCCAATGAAGAACAGAAGCAATACTGGTTACCTAAAATGGTCGCTGGTGAGGTCGTCGGTGCTATTGGGATGACTGAACCTGGTGCAGGTTCGGACTTACAGGGTATGCGCAGCAGTGCTATTTTGAATGGTGATCATTATCTATTGAATGGTTCAAAAACCTTCATTTCAAATGGTCAGCATGCAGATTTAGTCGTATTGGCAGCAAAAACAGATCCACAAGCTCGTGCCAAAGGTGTTTCATTGTTATTGGTCGATACTCACTTGGATGGTTTTAAAAAGGGAACCAATCTCGATAAAATTGGGTTGCACTCTCAAGATACTTCGGAATTATTCTTTGATAATGTGAAAGTTCCTGCCAACCAGTTATTGGGCAATGCTGGTCAAGGCTTTGCTTATTTGATGCAAGAACTTCCTCGTGAACGTACTGCAATTGCTGCAACAGCATTGGGTGCGATTCGTGGAGCAATTGATGTAACGACTCAATATGTGCAAGAGCGCCAAGCATTTGGTCAGAAAATTGGTAGTTTTCAAAATACTCGATTTGTTTTAGCACAAGCTAAAATTGACGAATTGGCAACTGCAGCATTTTATAATCAGAATTTAGCATTATATAAAGAAAATAAATTGGATGTTGAAACTGCGGCGGCGTTGAAAAGTTTCAGTACGGATATGCAAATGAAAATTATCGATAGTTTGCTGCAACTCTTTGGTGGTTATGGCTATATGACGGAATATCCAATTTCTCGTTTCTTTGTAGATGCCCGTATTCAACGTATTTATGGAGGAACAAATGAGATTATGAAAGAAATCGTCGCTCGTGGAATCATTGGTCGTTAATTTTTTTTAAGAAAAATGAATATCTAAACTGTTCATGCTTTTTAGGGAGCATGTGCAGTTTTTATTTTTATGATCAAGACTTGAAGTGGTTTAAATTAAACGATTAAAAATAAGAATTTTATAAAAGTAGTTCTGCCTCAAACAGTTACGGATGTGTTTCCGAGTATGATATTTTATCAAGAATTTTATATTGAATTTAGGATCAGGTAGTCATATTGATTGTTCTTAGAGGGGGGTAAAAGGAATACATATAATCATGAGGAAAGTTTAAATTTTAGAGAAAATTAAATGATTGACAATGAAAGACAATTTTCAGTTGAATCCACAGTTCAGCGCTATTCTGGTGCTGGTGGCTGGCACTATGTGATTGTTCCTAAAAAACAAGCCATGGAAATAAAAAACTATCTACTTCAAAGGCAAAGTTGGGGTCTTATATCTGTTACTGTGACAGTAGGACAAAGTGTATGGAAAACTTCAATATTTCCAGACAAGCAATCAGAAGGTTATTTGCTACCACTTAAAGCAGAAATTCGTAACAAAGAAAAAATCTACTTAGGCGACAGTATTTTATTCTCAATTGCTTTATCTGTTTAATCAATAACAAGAAATTATCAGGTTAAATTTGAATATAAGGTTTAAAATGTATCTTTGGTTTAATGCTGAACAGTGAATAAAAATTCAATTAAACGCTCAGTACATTTAAACATTCATCGATAAAAACGGGCAATTCATAGGTCGAACGTGAAGAAATATAAAGATTATTGTCGTTCACAACTTCACGATCAAAAATAACCGCGCCCGCATCTTTTAATTCTTTGATCAATTCATCAATCGAGGTCAAACGACGACCAATTGCAATCTGTGCGTCGATCAAGAGTTGAGGGCTGTAACAACACAGAAAAATCGGTTTTTGTGCATTGGCAAAACTGCGGAGAAAATCAATGAAACGCGGATCTTTCTTTAAATGATAAGGTGATTGCCCGCCTGGAATCATTAAGGCATCAAAATCTTTAACTGAAATATCATCAATCCCTAAATCTATACTGACGGAAGATTTACGTTGTTGGCTGTAGACAATGTTGCCTGCGGATTTTTCTATATTTCGAACAGAATGACTTGCGGCACGAAAAGCTTCTACGGGATGATGATATTCCGTATCTTCGAAATCATGGGTGATGAGAACAGCGATTTTTTTATTCATTTTCTTTGTCTCGAAATCCGCTTTTAATTTTAATCATAGTGGGCAATGATTAAAATTCCATAGCTACTTTGTAAGTAATGGATAGCGGAGTTTACTCATACATTGCTGATATTTTATTCAAAGTGGTGGCAATAACGGAATCATCGATAAAAGCGTTATTGCTCAACAAATTTAACTGAACTATTGTTATACTGTTTTGGGTCTAAAACTTAGACTTTTCGTAATTCTTGACTTTCAAAGGGCGATATAACAATGATCAACGATGATCAAAAAACGACTTCTCTAGATCTTGCTCAAATCCGTGAAGATATTGATTCTGTAGATCAACAAATTCAACAACTCATCAATCGCCGTGCAAAACTGGCGGAAGCAGTTGCTAAAGCAAAATTTGCATCAGAAGAGAATCCGTTGTTTTATCGTCCAGAACGTGAGGCACAAGTTTTACGTAAAGTTATGGAGCGTAATGAAGGACCCTTGTCAGATCAAACAATGGCTCGTTTATTCCGTGAAATTATGTCGGCATGCTTAGCACTTGAAGCACCACAAAGTATTGCATTCTTGGGTCCAGTCGGAACGTATACTCACTCAGCAGTCTTAAAACATTTTGGTCAAGATGCTGTGGTTCGCCCATTGCCAACAATAGATGAAGTATTCCGTGAAGTTGAAGCAGGAAGTGCGCACTATGGTTTAGTACCCGTTGAAAACTCATCAGAAGGGGTTGTTAACCATACATTAGATTGTTTTAAAGCATCACATTTGAATGTGATTGGTGAGGTTGAATTACGTATTCATCATCAATTCCTGATTTCATCAAATACACGTAAGGACAGCATTAAACAAATTTATGCGCATCAACAAACCTTAGCACAATGTCGCAAATGGCTTGATGCTCATTATCCGGGTGTGGAGCGTGTTGCTTTAAGTTCTAATGCAGAAGCTGCTCGTCGTATTCGTAATGAATGGCATTCGGCAGCAATTGCATCTGATGTCGCTGCAAGTATTTATGACTTGGAAATCTTGCACGGCAATATTGAAGACAATCCTGAAAATACCACACGTTTCTTGGTGATTGGGCGTGAGAAAGTTCCACAAAGCGGTAATGATAAAACGTCATTGTTAATTTCAGCACATGATCGTGCTGGTGCTTTGTTGGAAATTCTTGCACCATTTGCCAAGCACAATATTAGTCTGACCAGTATTGAAACCCGTCCAGCATTGCCTGAGAAATGGGCATATGTATTCTTCATCGACTTAGAGGGTCATGTGGAACAAGACAATGTTAAAGCTGCGATTGAGGATATACGCCCGTTAGTTAAAGAAGTACGAGTACTGGGTTCTTATCCAATCGCTGTACTTTAAAGTTGTTGTGAAGAGGGTAGTTTAAAATCGTCATGTCACAACCTTTATTTAAAAAAGTTGCTTTTATTGGACTTGGGCTGATTGGCTCAAGTTTGGCGCGTGTGATCGCAGCAGAACATCTTGCAGAAAATGTTGTTGCTGCAACACGTTCAAAAAAAACCTTAGCAGATGCTAAAGCTTTAGGGATTATTTCTGAAGGTTTTAGTGATCCAGTTGATGCAGTTCGAGATGCAGATTTAATTGTTTTGGCTTTGCCTGTTCGTGCAACGCAAAAAATTCTCGAAACAATAAAACCTTATCTATCTGAAAATGCGATTATTACCGATGTAGGCAGTACCAAAGGCAATGTGGTCGAAGCTGCACATGCTGTATATGGTCAGAATATTCCGGTCGGTTTTGTACCCGGACATCCTATTGCTGGTGCTGAACATACGGGTGTTCATGCAGGTAAGGTGGATTTATTTGCCAATCACAAAGTGATTTTAACGCCATTACCGAGTAGTGCGGAATGGGCTGTTGAAAAGCTGATTCAACTTTGGCAGGCAGCTAAAGCTGAAGTGATTTGTATGGATGTTGAAAAGCATGATGAGGTTTTGGCACATACCAGTCATTTACCGCATTTGATGGCATTTAATCTGGTTGAACAGCTTGCAAACCGTGAAGATAATTTAGATATTTTCCGCTATGCAGCCGGTGGATTTCGAGATTTCTCACGTATTGCAGCCAGTGATCCACAAATGTGGCATGACATTTTTTTTGCCAATAAAAAAGCCATACTCAAAGCTGTAGATGGATTTGAAGCGCAACTCGCAACTTTGCGTCAACTGATTGAAGATGAAAATTCACAAGCCTTGATGGGATTGCTTGGTCATGCACAAGCGGCACGCCAACATTTCAATCATATGCTCGCCAATAAACCTTTGATGGAGAAAAATAAGGTGACACAACAATTTACCATTTTGCCGGGTGAGAAGACATTTAAGGGTAAATTTACCATACCAGGTGACAAGTCAGTGTCTCATCGTTCCATCATGTTTGGAGCGATTGCTGAAGGAACTACACATGTGACGGGCTTTCTCGAAGGTGAAGATGCTTTAGCAACACTTCAAGCGTTCCGTGATATGGGGGTAAGTATTGAAGGTCCGAAAAATGGTGAAGTGACCATTCATGGTGTGGGAATCAATGGCTTAAAAGCGCCTAAAACAGCGTTGTATATGGGGAACTCGGGCACCTCAATGCGTTTGCTCTCAGGAATGTTGTCTGCACAACAATTTGACTCTGTTATGACGGGTGATGCTTCTTTGTCTAAACGTCCAATGGAGCGTATAGCCAAGCCTTTGCGTGAAATGGGCGCACAGATTCAAACTACGGGCGAACGTGGTACACCGCCTGTTTCTATTACGGGTGCTCAAGCATTGAAAGGAATTCATTACGATTTACCTATGGCTTCTGCACAGGTGAAATCAGGGATTCTGTTGGCGGGTTTATGGGCTGAAGGTGAAACATCTGTTACTGAACCAGAACCAACACGTGACCATACAGAACGTATGTTGCGTGCATTTGGTTATGAAGTAAAAACAGAAGGAAATCGTATTTCACTGCAAGGTGGTGGAAAGTTGGTAGGTACTGAGATTCAAGTTCCTTCAGATATTTCTTCTGCTGCCTTTTTTATGGTGGGTGCTGCGATTACAGAGGGTTCAGATGTTACGCTTGAAGCCGTTGGGATTAACCCAACACGTACAGGTGTGATTGAAATTCTTAAACAAATGGGTGCAGACCTCACTGTTGAAAATGAACGCATCGCTGGCGGTGAGCCGATTGCGGATATTCGTATTCGTGGTACGCGTACGTTGAAAGGTATTCATATGCCTGAAGATCAAGTGCCATTGGCGATTGATGAATTTCCATCTTTGTTTATTGCTGCTGCATGTGCTGAAGGGCAAACTGTTCTGACAGGTGCAGCTGAATTAAGAGTCAAAGAATCTGACCGTATTCAAGTGATGGCTGATGGTTTAAAGACTTTAGGTATAGATTGTACGCCTACAGATGATGGCATCATCATCGAAGGAAAAGGTAAGTCAGGAGACTGGTCTGCGATTTTCACTGGTGGTGAAATTGAATCACATCATGATCATCGTATTGCAATGAGTTTCTCAATGGCTGGTTTACGTAATTCTGGTGAGATTAAAATTGTGGGAACTGAAACTGTTGCCACTAGTTTCCCTACATTCACTCAGCTTTCGAATCAGGCTGGACTTGAGATTCAAGTTTCTGAATAAAAAGGAATCGTGTCTCGATAATACTTGTCTAATATTTGTATAATTAATTGAAAACAGCCAAGCAAAAGCTTGGCTGTTTTGTTTATATTGCTTATTCTAAAACCATACAACTATAAAGCCTTTTGGATGAAGCAATGAGAACATTACAATTTACTGCAAACTGCGAAAATCATGTTAAAAGCAATGATTATGGTCAAAATGCATGCCATGTTACTCAGGCGTATGTAACGGATTTATTGTTAAAACAACTTTCTCAATATGGTTTTAAGGCGGAAACGACATCTTCTCATGAAGATTTGGCAGTGAGTGTGGAAAATCATCCGATAGGTTTAGGGGTGAATTGTCGTTTAAATGATCAAGGCTTGTTGACCTGTGAGATTTCTGCACATGCTGATGAAGAGCAGGTGTGGTTTAAAAAAATTGCCACTCAAAGCATGATTAAGCAATTGGCAAATGCTGTGGAAAATTCTTTAAAACAAGATAATGCATTTAGTGGTTTTGAATGGAAAGGCTGAGTCTGGATTACCTTGCTCGACCAACAATTGAAATTATAGAATAATGATTTAAGCTTAGAGAATAACAATGCAATTACAATCATTTATTGATAAGTTTCCTGTAGATCAGGTGGGCAATACAGTCAACATTGAAATTATTAAAAAATATCAATCTTATTTACCAGAAGCGTTGTTAGAGCTCTGGCGTGAGCATGGTTTTGATTTCTATGGGAATGGTCTAATTCAGATCATTGATCCTGAACGTTATCAGGATGTATTGTGGTCATGGTTAATGAAAGATGAACCTGATATGACGCGGTTGCCTATTGCAATATCTGCTTTTGGAATAGTGTTCTACTATCGGCGTCTAAGCGATGCAGGCGATGAAGATATTTCATTTATGGATCCACACAATTCTGATATTGGAGTAACGGTTTGGTCATTGAATGACTTTTTTAATGAATGGTTGTGTGATGATGAAATCATAGAGCAGTTTTTAGAAAAATCAGCACTGAGCCAAGCACAAGAAAAATATGGAAAATTAGCGCATGATCAAATGTATTGTTATCTGCCTGCACTTCGATTAGGTGGTCGTGCCAGTGATTTGAATTTGGATAAGGGGGGGGGCTCCCACCCATTTGGATTTTTTATATCAACTTGCTTTAGACAGTTAAATCTAAGTGTTCAGCGTTATTATTGGGGTGAAATAAAAAAGACAGCTTATATAAGCTGTCTTAATGAAAAGGTTAAATTACTCTACACGTAACCAAGTTTGGCTACGACCTACGACTGAAATACCTAAATAACCACGAAGAAATAGTTTTTTACCATTCGGGCTGATCTTGCCTTTTAGGCGGTAGATTTTTCCAGAAACAGGATCAATGATTTTTCCATCGGTGTAATTCACATGATCATCTGTTTTTAAGCCAGAGATTACTTGTAAACCAATGATCGGTTTATTGGTATAAGGGGCAGGGCAATTGGTACAAAATTCTTTAGGTGTATAGCCTGGACGTGGTGTTGCTTTTAAAGCTGTTCCTGCATAAGTTCCATTACTTTGTTTTTCGATTTTAACCAAACCTTTGGCTTCACCTGTTTTGTCGTCAATATAACGCCAAGTCCCTGTGATATCCTCTGCAAAAGCTGAAGATGTAAAAAGTACCATAGACATTGCCCCAAATAAAACTTTCTTCATTTCCCTTATCCTTTATTTGAATATTTTAGTTCAATTTAAAAATACATTGATCTAAGGTATTGATTATATAATGGATAGTCATAATAAATATTTACATAATGTGCCAATAAACATGAAAATTAATATGAATTGGCACATTAGGATAAGTGATTAAAAGGGTGGGCAATTTAATGGTTAAGCCATCATAAGGCAAAGATTAAGTCACCACACGAATCTTAAAAATATCGTTTAATGCTTCGATCTGAATATCACAGTCTAAAAATTTTTGAATCATTTCAGCTTGGGTTTTAGTGTGATCGCTCAATACTTGTGCTGTAAATTCACCACCTTTGCCTAAAGCCAAAGGTAATAAAAGTTGGTCGGCTAAATATTCATCAACCACAGCATGTGAGTTCAAATAGGCTTTCACCTCTTTGGCTAAATCATGTGCCACTTTTTCAGCACATTTTTTCTTTTCACCTAAAGCTGAAAAGACTTGCTGATGGTGTTCATAATTTAAGATAACAAATGCAGTGTTGCCTTGACTGATCCCTTGAAAATTAATACGTTTACGTTGATTTAAACCAAGTTTATTATTCAAGACATCTAACTCTCGATCTGCAATATCTTGTTGGATGTTTAAGGCTGCTGCAAAACCATGTATTTCCAGTAATTTACCCTTGGTTAAAATAGATTGCTCAAGTTTATTGTTCCATGGATGAATGGTGATATTGATTTGACCAGCACCAATCGGAAAAAAGCCAGCGCGTTCGCATTTAAAATCAACTTTTATGCCAAGCTTTTGAATAAAAGGCAGGAAACAATGTTGAATAAAATCTGCTGTGGGTGCCAAAGGGTTATGTGTTCCGCCGTGAATACTCAATTGACTTACTTCTGGTTGCATCATGAGTGCGGGAAGGAGTGTTTGCAAAACCAAAATTGTGCTACCTGCGGAACCGATATGAAAATCATATTTTCCTGGCTGAACCTGTTGAGGTTGAAAATACAGTTTTTGGGAATGTAACTCAGCACCTTCAACAATTGCATGGCTGATACGTTGTGAAGCCTGCACACAAACCAAATGCTGACGCATTAAGCCTGGTTTCTTTCGACCTGCACGGATATTGATAAGCTCAAAAGGAATACCAGTTAGCATGGATAGGGAAAGCGCAGTTCTTAAAATTTGCCCGCCGCCTTCGCCCAGTGAGCCATCTATTTGGATAGTTTTATTTTTTACTAATGTGTTCATTTTCTATTTCATCATTTCTTGCTAATTCATTTGGTTTTCGAACATGTTTTATAAAATGTAATTCACTTACACCATATTATGGATCGTTATACTGTGCCTCAGCTAAAGAGATCGCATTCGCTCCACTTTTGAATTTGCATCATTATTTTCTACACAGTCATATTCCCAAAGACAAACGGGACAAATTTCATAGTCAAAATTCCCCGAGGCTGATCTCGAGTGTCATGATGACAATAAGAACAGGGGTAATTCATTCAAACTCCAAAAAAAGGTGAACATACTGTCAGTACATGGTAATGCTAGGTGCATTGTGACTTTGCTTTCACAAAGGTTTGCCTTGTTTATAGTGATGGGTTGATTTGTGCTTATGGTTTTAAGCTAACCCGCTCGCTCATCAAGCCACTACACTATTTTCAATCCTGTGTTGTGGAGGTAGAGGATCTTGCACTCGCCCAGTATGTTCGGGTGATCGCAAATGACGAATCATTTGAGAAAAATTGAAATATATTGTCAGTACGTGGTAATGCTATATAAATAGTCACTTTGATTCACAAAGGTTTAAATGATGCTTAGTGATGGATTGATTGGTTCGTTTCCGCCCTAAATCCGCTTCGCTGTCATTACCCAAAAATGATGCTGACTTTTATTTCAATCTATACAGCCTTAGATCTTGTACTCGCCCAATATATTCCAAATCTGATCGGCTAAAGCCGATCAAAGCTTTTAAATGATCGCTTTAAACGTCCAGTAAATCAACTTGCCAGTTTGTGGCTTGTATTAATACATTTAAATCACGTAATTTGGCGCTAATATCATCGGATTGTTTTTGCAAAGATGATACTGGAATTACCTTATGCCATTTGATTTCACGTGTACTATAGCGATCTGGTTCACGTTGAGTGTTGCTGATGGCAGACGTTAAAATTTTATGGCGCTCCACAAGCTCATCACGTTGAGTCAGTAAAGCCAATAATGAACGACCATCAGTTAATTTTGCCAAAGCATTGGTTTGATGAATGGCATAAACAAGTTTTTGAGATTCTTGAGTTAATGCAAATACTTGCTTTAATAACTCGTTTGGATCTTCCGATGGTTCATCACCGTCTTGTACCAATACATTTGCATTGATACGTTGTTTCAATGAAGCGATTTTCTTTTGTTGATCGCTTCGTAATAAAAGTGCTTCTGCAAGTTTCATTTTATTTTTCCTATATCTTTAATTGATATTTAACACCACAATTTCATATAAGGTTTGCTGACGTAATGTATCAACGTGGATTGATTCGGCAAACCTTATAATGTCTTCTAAGCTTTGGTATTTTTCTAATTTGGTCATCATGATACTAACCCTTTACACAAACAACCTGACTTAAAGTGTAAACCACTTCCACCAAATCGCTTTGCGCTTTCATCACATCTTCAATTGGCTTATATGCCGATGGAATCTCATCAATCACGGCTGCATCTTTACGGCATTCTACACCTTGGGTCTGTTCAATCTGATCTTCTACAGTAAACAACTTTTTCGCTGCAGTACGGCTATGTACACGACCAGCGCCATGCGAACATGAGCAGAAAGATTCCTGATTTCCCTTACCTTTGACAATAAATGACTTAGCACCCATTGAACCCGGAATAATCCCATACTCACCCAAACGGGCACGTACAGCACCTTTACGTGTTACCAGTACTTCTTGACCAAAGTGTTCTTCTTTATCCACATAATTATGATGACAATTAACCGCCTCAACCTTAGCATTAAAGGGTTTATTTATAATGATACGCAAAGCTTGCACAGCCGCTTCCATCATTAACTCACGGTTTTTCATGGCAAAACGTTGTGCCCATCCAACCGCAAACCAATAGTCGTCAAAATGCCCCGTACCTTCTACCAAGTAAGCTAAATCTTTATCAGGCAAGTTAATAAAATGCTTTTGCATATCTTTACGTGCCAGTTCGATAAAGTGATTACCGATTGCATTTCCTACACCGCGAGAGCCTGAGTGTAGCATGATCCACACCTGTTGATGTTCGTCTAAACAGATTTCAACAAAGTGATTCCCAGTTCCTAAAGTACCTAACTGTTTATGGTTATTGGTATTTTTTAAACGTGGATGCTTCGTACAAATGTATTCAAAATCAGTCACTAACTCAGCCCATGCCTGATCAACACGTTCAGTAGGTGTATCCCATGACCCTCGGTCTCGACGACCACGACCTTTGGTCATTCCATGCGGGATCAAGCGTTCAAGCTCGGTACGCAGTGCATGTAAATTATCGGGTAAGTCTGATGCAGTAAGTGAGGTACGTGCTGCCATCATCCCACAACCAATATCTACGCCAACAGCAGCGGGAATAATTGCACCTTTGGTTGGAATGACACTCCCAATTGTTGCTCCGATTCCGACATGTACATCTGGCATCACTGCCATCCATTTATAAATAAATGGCATTTGCGCTGTCTTTAATAATTGTTCTTTGGATTTCTCATCGACAGGCACACCTTTGGTCCACATTTTTATAGGGACACCTTTTTTATCCTGAATAATATTATAAGCACGTTCATTGGATGCTTGTTTTTCAATTTGTTCTGATACTGACATAGTCATAGCTTTATCCTTTGCAAAACCTGCCTGCCAAGCGGTTGCAGGCAGGTGATATTTATATACATCTCATGATGTATGTTCTATATATTGCAGAGAGTGTGCCAACTTTGTTTTTTAATTGATTTTATTTTATAAGATATTGATATTTAATTAATAAATGTATTTAAATTTTTCTTTAAATACATATTTCAAAAAAAATTATGCAAATTTAAATATTATTTTAGATAGCAATCTATCTATTTTTATATTTTAAATAAAATATAAAACAACCAATGCCTAAACATAATAAGAAAAGTAGGCTAAAACCAATAGAAAAGATGAGGTTTATTTTAGAGCCTTGTAAATATGCAAATAAAGTAATTGAAAACATTAGGTTATAAATACTACTCAGCAAATATCTTCCACAATGTGGTGCAAATTTAGTAGTAAAATAGCCGAACCAAATTGCAATTGGAAAGATTGATATAATTGAAAAATAATAAATTTTTGAGCAGGTTGGGATGTTCTCTTGAAGGAAGCCGCAACCCAAAGTGAGTGAAAGCCAAAAAACGACATAGAAGAAAAATAAAAATACAAAAATGAGTAAAGGAAATAAGAGGAAAGCAAACCAAGCACGCATTGTTATTATTCAGGGTATCTATCACGTTGCAGAGTATAGTACGAAATCTAGCTTGGGAGAATTTCTTCTCCCAAGCTGAGTTTGATGAAATCTGTGATTCTTAATCTTTGCTTATATCCCATACCGTATGATCATCAGTGGATTGATAATGTTCTTCGATATGGATTTTTAACCTGAGTGAGAGAGGATCATCTTCTAGGATTTGGCTATGCCCATGTAAAAGTTTCAGTTCGTTTTTTTTACGACTTTTACTTGGCGGTTTTTCATGATAATTCTGGCATTTCTTATACCAGTGGTTGGTTTCTAAATAGTATTTTTTAACTCTTAGTTTCTCTAAAGCAAGATCGAGATTGTCGTCTTTCACGAGGACTTTAATAGACATGTTTTGCGTTTTAAAGACTGACACCTGTCTCTGGTTTTAAATTGAACGATTAAACTAGCAAATCGTCGATCAATTCACAAGCGATATTCTTAAAACACGGGCTTGATACAGTTTCATCTGTATGAGGTTTACCTACATTCGATAAAACTCTTAGTGAAATACCATACTTGGATACCTTATCCGTAACTGTCTGAGAGAGTGTGATCCAAAGAAAGAAAAAAAAGCGCAGTAAGGCTCCGCTAAGAACATTATTTTTCAATCAGTTGAAGATGTCGTTACTTTCAACTTACGTTAAATAAAACGCAATCACAACAAATTTTGATCAGATTTTCGTGAGTCATCACGATCGGGACTTGAACCCTGCGCAAAAGCGTTACCATGTAATCCGATCTGCATTTGTAATTGCTTAATTACAACATGATTTATGATGATCAAGTATACATCAACAAGGAGTTGAGGACGGTCGTGGCTCTACCGACTGAGCTACTGTGTGTTGCCACACAGGGTGGTATCGAAACACCGACAAACGAGTAATGTAGTCCTCATTGCATTTGATATACTTGAATCATGGTTACCGCATTGCATAAACAAAATGTTGAAGACGTTTCGTTGCTCTATCCAGCTGAGCTACTTTTCAATCTTAGCTAAGAATGAAAAGGATGGATTTGAACCATCGACCTACGCATTAAAGATGTAGTCCTCAACGCATTTTATGCATTAAATATTGCCAACAAGTTTTCGATAAAACATCAATTATTCAAAGTAATGTAGTTCTATCTGCATTTGGCAACAGTTTTACTCAGCACAACAACTTTATATAGAAACACTTCATTCTGGAAAAATGTAGTTCCTATGGCATTTGTGCTTTTTATCTAACATCATTGCCTCAAGTTACATCATTTGATGCAGAGACTTGAATACAAGATGTTAAATGAGGGAGCAAACTCAGCTAACATGTGACTGAATTTGCGTTAAGTCTATGTTTTCGATTTCACTTATCCAATGATTTACATGCATTTCATTATTGGCAAAGCTTTCAATCAATTTAAATACGTTATCTGAAAACCCGCCAATGTTCATGACATCTTTTTGCTCGGGGAGTTGAGTTGTCGCATAAGGTTGTAAATCAACACATACCAGTTTTGCATCAGGATTAAGTTGTTTTAACTGTTTCCAATAATGCATCATCCCTGTTTGGCGATGCGCTCTTGGGATTTGATCTGCCCAAGATTCATTGTCCGAGAAATAAATCACCATATCGACTTTGGCATTTTCTTTGACCAATAGTGCTAATGGCTTAGAACAATCCGTTCCTCCACCACACATATTGGCAAATTTTTTTGCCAGAGCAAAAATATCAATTTCTAAATTTGGCTGTTTCATCAGATTTTTTCTTTTCAAATATTCTTGCACTTTGCTTAAATTGGATAACTGACGTACTTCTGTATCAAAAGCCATCAAGCGAATATTTGGATTTACATATTTAAATGCACTCGCAAATAATGCTGCTACATCCACACAACGCAATTGTGAGGTTGCTCCCTGACGGTAACCAGTGATGGAACTTGACATCGAACCAGAAACATCAATCGCAATCACAACATTACCTTGGAGTTTAGGTACATTTGAAATTGAACATTGCACCGCAAACTTTAATGCTTTGGCAATTTCAGGTGGCATACCTTCAGCAAGTGCAGACCATGCCATCATCAATTGATAGGGGAATACACGACTTTTTTTAATCGCTTGTTCATCCATCAATTTGTCAGCAATGATTTTAGTCATTCCTTTGATTTTGAAGACATCGTGACGTAAAAATGTATTTAAGTTCATACGAAGCATTTGCCAAGAACCATGACAGGCAATTTCCGCCCACTGCTGTGTAGTAAGATTCAGATGGGTTAAAAGTTGCATAGGTACTTTGGGCAATTCTGTGCTTACACCTGATCGAAACTTTTCCAATGCCTGTACTTGGGCAGGGAGCTGTTCAAACTGATATTCTTTGCCTAATACATAAGCAAAAAATGCATCTTGTTCAACAGTCTTGGGTTTTGGATGCGTCATTTTTAGTACATCAGCAAGTGAAGGGCTGTTCCCAATATTGGCAGCAAGCAATTGTTGAGCAGATGTAGAGAGAATCCATTCGTTTACCATGCGTTTTGGTAATGAACCTAAAGACTTACGACCGATCATTCCTGAACGCATGATTTGTACAAAATTTCTAAGCTGTTTTCCATTATCAATAATTAATGGAAAGATTTGCTTAAAGAGGTCCGTATCTAGCTCAGACAGTAATGCCAATAATACGACAGGTGTATCTTTCATCTGTGCTTTTTGACGTGCATAAATTGCAGTTTTAGCAACAAATGCAGGCTCTACTTCAAGTGCGAGGTTGAGAATATGATCAAGTTGTATTTGTGCATTTTGATAAAAAGTCTGATTCAGTGTACCTGTCGCTGTGAGTTGTGCTAATGCGGCACGAGATTTTAATGTATATGCACGCCCACCAGCTTCATTATATTCAATGGTTTTTGGCTTTGCCTGTTGTTTCGAGGCAAAAATTGTCTTGTTCGCCATGACAGCATCCTCAAGTAAACTTTAATATCTTGATTGTTATATTGCAGAGAGTGTGCCAAGTTTGCTTTTTAAGGTGAAATATATTTTTAAATTTTTGATTTTTATAAGATAAAATTATTTTATAAAATTTAATTTTCAACTTTTTAATGGTTTAGAATATAAATTTAATATCTTTATTTATATAATTTTATCTTTTTTTCTATTTTTTTATAATTAAAAATTAGAGTCTCTAATGTTGTGTAAATAAAAAAAGAGATAACCAGCACCTAGAGAGAAAATAGTCTTACTCGCGGAATATAAAAATATAGAAAAAGTGGGTCGAAAATTCCAAATTGTAAAGACTACAGAAAAAAATTCATTTTGAGCGGTGTAGCATATTTTCTAAATAGATGATCCAATCAAATAGCCAAGACAAATCATGCGGTAAATAAATATAGTCAAACCGTCTGATTATTCATAAAAGTGATTTGGATGATTCATTTATTTTGTACTTTTGAATCATAAACAGTCTTGCTATCACGAGGCGACATGGATGTCGCCATGTTGAGCGGGGGTATTAGGATGTACCCCTCGCTCAACAGAAGATTTTTGTTACTTTTCATCTCTGAAAAGTAAAGTATCGCCTACGCAAAACAATTTAAACTCTAGAGCTAAAGCGTGGCAGTGCAAGCTTTATATCATCAAACAATATATTGATCGCTTTAATTTTATTGATCAACAGAAATGATATTCTACTGTATGAATTTTTCAACAGATTGACTATGGTTAGTGGCTTTTTTTTACACACCTCGGAATTCTTGATGAATCCTATCCACAGCTGATCAAACCAAGAACAATGATGAGAATAAATAACAAGCTTAATACAATCCAGAGGATACATATGAATTCTAAAAGTTTTTTAATGTGAGCTATTTATCTTTTATAGACGGATATTTAAAACGAATATAGCATTAAAGAAGTCTTGGGAAAATCACTTTCCCCAAGGCTAAAGTTATTTAATAAGCGTGAGTTCGCCGCTCGCACTAAGTGTATAGCGATGGAAATCATCAGCAATATAAAAATGACCATGATAATACTCTGCAATTTCATCATGAATTTTTTGAATACCATCAGCATCGTGATAACGCGCACTGAGATGCGTGGCAATCAAATTCGGCAAGCTCATCATTTGCGCAAATTCTGCGACTATTTTTGCAGAGCTGTGCATTGGACCAGAACCAACTTTATCTAATACCGCTTGTGTGTAGGTGGTTTCATGAATTAACAGCGCCGCATTTCTACACGCATCTTTCAATAATTCAGGCTGGTCGTTATCTCCACTGACAATTGCAGATACATGCTGTGTATTTTCAATTACAAAATCTTTTCCATGAAGAAGTTGTCCATTCCACTCAATAGTTAGTCCTTGTTGCAAATAGCCCCAAAGCTTACCTTTCGGAATTTCTAATTGAACTAATCGTTGATGATCCAGTTTGCGCTGAAATGATGTTGCTTTAAAAGCATAAGCATAACTAGGTACACGATGATGTAAGGAGTGAACCTCAATCGAAAGTTTTTCATCCAATTCAAAACTGCTATTGAATGTATGGGAGTCAATAAAATGAAGCGGGTAGGGTAGAAACAACTCAGTTAAATGACGAGTTGCTTCCAACCAGTCTTGAATCTCTTTAGGTGCAATGATGGTGATAGGATCTTTACGTCCGTTCATGCCTGCACTTGCGAGCAAGCCCATCAAGCCATAACAATGATCGCCGTGAACATGAGTAATGCAAATTGCTTTTAAGTGCTGTAAGGATAGTTTGGCTTGTTGAACTCTATGCTGTGTTCCTTCACCGGCATCGACAAGAATCCAATCTTTAGTTTTGCCATAATGAATGGCTAAGCCTGAAACATTGCGTGTTAATGTGGGTACACCTGAAGATGTCCCTAAAAAAGTAAATTCTAACATGGGAAATTTATGCCTGTAGAATAAGGGTCTGTTGACAATTCGTCTATGTTTGCGACTAGGTGTGTTTTTTAATAGATACGAGGCACGAAATATAAAATTTAGTCACTTTAAATGATGAGAAACATTGTTTCGCAAGGGAATGATGTAGCGATAAAAAACACTCTGGTCCCCCGCTGCGCTTTGCGCTGCAAACAAAGCCATGCTTTGTTTTTGCTCAGGGTTGTGATTAAAATTATCTCAGCCTGCGTTATGAAACTTGAAAATAGTCTCGCTATTTTCTTCATTTCATGCCTTGCCTGCTCAATTTTAATCTACAACGCAAACTATTTATGAAATGCCAACAGACCCTGAGTCTTATCTGTGGTTATTGTTGTGACAAAGCAAGGCAGTTCCATCAAAAGAAGTGTCGAATCAGACAAAGATGGAGGAAAATAAGTAAAAACTTTGTACGTCAGTAGTATAGCATGATCATATATATGAAAATAAATAGTGATTTTTAAAAAATATTAGGCTCAATACAGCGAATAATATTTGCTTATTGATAAAATAAAACTATGATTTAGACAAGATATATAAATTTTTATAGATTTATAGAAATATGCAAAAATTTAAAAAAACAGTTGTAATTGGTTTTGTTGGTTCTACCTTAGATCAAGGAAAAAAGCCCGAACGATGGCAACGATGGCGTCCTACGATAAGTTTGTTGATGCATGATGATTTAGTTGTTGATGAGTTGGTGCTATTACATGATCGACGTAATGCCGTCTTGATTGCGCATTTACAGCAAGACGCCTTTGAAATTTCCCCACAGACCAAAATGACAGGACACAAAGTCAATATTCGAGATCCTTGGGATTTCTCGGATATGTATGGAGCACTCTACGATTTTGTAAAATCCTATCCTTTTGATACCGATAATAATCATTATTTACTGCATATTACGACAGGTACACATGTCGCTCAGATCTGCTGGTATCTCTTGATTGATGCGCATTATTTGCCTGCAAAACTCATTCAAAGCTCACCCACAGGGAAACAGCAACCTGAAGGTGAATATCGCATCATTGATTTGGACTTGTCGCGGTATGCAGCATTAACACAGCGTTTTGAACATGAGCAATCCGAAAATTGGCAACAGTTAAAAGCCAATATTGCGACAAAAAATAAAGGTTTTAATCAACTCATTCAAGAGGTTGAATTGGTTGCCACCCGTTCAAGCGCACCGATTTTAATTATGGGTGCAACTGGTGTGGGCAAATCACATTTGGCCAAGCAAATTTATCAACTGAAAAAGGAAAAATTTCATCTCGCTGGTCGATTTATTGACGTGAACTGTGCAACTTTGGTGGGTGATAGTGCAATGTCCACTTTATTTGGTCATCACAAAGGCGCATTTACCGGGGCGATTGCAGCACGTACTGGTTATTTAAAAAGTGCGGATAAAGGCATCTTATTTCTCGATGAAATTGGTGAATTAGGACTGGATGAACAAGCAATGTTACTTAAGGCACTGGAAGATAAATCTTTCTTCCCCGTGGGAAGTGATAAAGAAGTTCAAGCTGATTTTCAATTGATTGCTGGGACTAATCGAGATTTACGTGAAGAAGTTAGAGCAGGTCGCTTTCGAGAAGATTTATGGGCACGCTTAAATACATGGACATTCTTCTTACCCAGTCTAAAAGATCGTGTTGAAGATATTGAACCAAATATCGCATTTGAATTACAGCGCTTTGCTACTGCACATCAGCGACAATTGCGCTTTCATAGTGATGCACTTGAAAAATACTTAAAATTTGCTCAATCAGTAGAGGCAATTTGGCAAGGCAACTTTCGAGATCTTACTGCAAGTGTGACTCGAATGGCGACACTGGCAAATGGAGAGCGGATTGGCTTAAACGAAGTAAATACTGAAATCCAACGGCTTCAACGTATTTGGAGCATCTCTGAGCAAGAAAAGGACAACAAGCCATCTATATTGACGGATATTCTAACCCATGAACAAATAGCGCAAATTGACGAGTTTGATCGCATTCAGTTACAAGGGGTTATCGAAATATGCCAAAAGTCGAAATCCATGGCAGATGCAGGGCGGCGATTATTTTCTGTGTCACGTGAGCAGAGGCAAAGTACCAATGACAGTGATCGTGTGAAAAAGTATTTAGCGAAATTTGGGTTACAGTGGGATGATATAAACATATCAATAAGGTGAGTGAACCACCTTATTGATTTCATTTTTTCTGTAATACTGCTTTAAGGCACTAATAAGAAACGTGAAATTGCAACACGCAATTGTTTTAAATAACCTGTAAAGAAATGGTTAGCGCCCGGAAGTACGGTGATCAAATGGCGTTGTGGTTTTGCCCATTCAATTAAATCACTGAGTTTAGTGGTCGGGTCTGCCTCACCATGAACAAAGAGAATATCGCCTTTGATCGGTGGTGTAACATAATGGCGTAGACCATCAACTGTAGAGGTTGGCAAACCACATAAAATCACTTGTTTGGGTTTAATTTCGTCAGGTAAGGCATGATAGGCTTTTGCCATCACATGCGCACCAAAACTAAATCCGCCAACATAGAAAGGTAGACTTTTGTGTAATTGTCTAACGTATTTGATGACATCTAAAATGTCTTCAGTTTCGGCAAAACCTTCATCATGGACACCATCACTTTGTCCTGAACCTCGAAAGCTTGGACGATAAACGACACAACCTTGTTCGTTGAGAATTTGTGCAAGTAAAGCTGGAACTTTATGTTGAGGGGTACCACCTTGAAGTGGGTGAGGATGACAAACGACAGCAAATCCTTTTACTTCGCCCACAGGATAGTCAACAAAAACTTCGATTTTGCCAACCGAACCTTGAATGAACAGTTGTTCGGACATAATTTAAACGATCATAAAGCAGGGAAGTGATATAGTTTACCGATTCTGCTCACAGAAAACATGAATTGGAATTAAAATATTCCGACTGTTATAGTTTGATTAGTTATTTTTTGATCAGGAAGACCATGCTCGCCTTAATTTCCCCTGCTAAGACGCTCGATTACGAAACCGCACTGCCGACTGATAGCCACACTTTACCAAGACTATTAGACCAATCTCAACAGCTTATAGACCTAAGTCGTAAACTATCTGCATCCGATATTGCTCGTTTAATGCATGTTAGTGAGAAGATTGCCAATTTAAATGTTGAACGTTTCCGTGATTGGAATGCTGATTTTGATTTTTCTAATGCACGACAAGCCATTTTTGCATTTAAAGGCGATGTATACACTGGGCTAGATGCTTATAGTTTGTCGCAAGATGATTTAAAGTTTGCACAAGATCATTTGCGTAGTCTTTCAGGATTATATGGTTTATTGCGTCCATTGGATTTAATGATGCCATATCGTTTAGAAATGGGGATTAAACTTGCCAATGAGCGTGGTCATAATCTTTATGATTTTTGGGGAGAACGCATCACTCAACTCATCAATGAAGACTTGCAGCAAAGTAATTCAAAGTTGTTGGTGAATATCGCTTCTGATGAATATTATAAATCAGTTAAGGAAGCAAAAATTCAGGCAGATATCATTAAACCTGTATTTTTAGATCAGAAAAATGGTCAGTATAAAGTGATTAGCTTCTATGCCAAAAAAGCACGTGGCTTAATGGCACGCTATATCATACAAAATCAATTGGAAAAATTAGATGATTTAAAATCATTTAATCTGGACGGTTATTATTTTGATGCTGAAAGTTCATTGAAAGGTGAGCTTGTATTCAAGCGTGATGAGCAAGCTGCTTAAAAGACCATTTATTTTGAGAATTGGCTTAGCATTAAGCCAATTCACGTTCAAAAATACGATATTCATTACCTAAAGAATTCATTACCATGATTTGAATAAAATCAAATGCATTTGCTTTGAGTTGTTCAATAGAAATAATTTCCCCTGAAATGAGTTCAATCTCACCAACTGCATTGGTTAAACTCTCCATTTCATCATCATCTTCATAGTCAATATTGTGATAAACCTTTACAATCACTTCAAAGGTGTCTTGCTGATCTTGATCTATGAATTCATGAATGACTGGGCGATGAGTAAGTTGTTCAGATGTAAATTCATCACAAAACATTGGATCGTAACCATGTTTTGCACCATCAAAAAGTAATATTTCTTCATTGCTTTCAATATCGACCGCGTATATCAATTCAGGTGCAAAATCTGTCCCACAAATGAGCTGATATTCTTCAAACAGCTCACCATAATATTTAATCTTAAAGCGCTTATTCTGTGTAGAAGATTGTATTTGTCCTCGCCATTCGATCTCCATTAGGTCATTAAAATAAGCCTCATGTTGATAAGTGACAAAATGATTTAAATGTGTAGGTGCTGAAAATTTTGATTTATTGATCATGTGATTACAGTCAAAAATGTTGTATTAATAGATAAAAGTAGCATGTATCCAATACATATGATCATAGATAGCACTGAAAATATCGTCAATTTATTCCGTAAATATTGGCTTGAGTTTACCCAAAAAGCTGAGATGTCTAAAGTACAAGATAATCTTTTGTATGAAGTTTTATTACGTGCTTATACTGAGCCTCAACGGCATTATCATACACTGCAACATATTGTGGAATGTCTGAATTTATTTCATCAAGTGAAGGCTTACTTAGACGATCCTACGGCTGTTGAGTTGGCGATTTGGTTCCATGATGTGGTGTATAACCCTCAAGCCATAGACAATGAAGTGCAAAGTGCTGAACTTATGTTAAAGCGCTGTCAGAATACGTTTAAACAGGCTGTTGTTGAAAAAGCGTATCAATGGATTATTGCAACTCAAAAGCATCAGCCCTCTCAAGAAGATGATCTTAATTATTTATTGGATATTGATCTGGCGATTTTGGGGAGCTCTGAGGCACGTTTTCTGCAATATGAACAGCAGATTCGATTAGAGTATGCATGGGTAGAACAAGAGCTTTATCAAGTAAAAAGGGCAGAAGTGCTACAGCATTTTTATCTCATGCAACCTTTGTATCAGACTGAATATTTTAGAGCGCATTTGGAAGAAAGTGCTAAAATGAATTTATCTAAATCTTTATCATCTTTATAAATAATGGCTTATTGTTAAAAAATGATATGTCAAAAAATCAAAATGATATTGTCAACGTAAATTGCGATTCGGCATCTTTATTCAATATCAAATATATAGAAACACTGAATGAGAGAATATTTTGAAAATTTTAAATCTTGTTGTACTGAGCAGTATCTTATTTTTGACGGCTTGTCAGAAACATAAGCAATCTCAAGAAGATGTAAAAACACAACAGCAGTCGATTGATTCTCGAGCAGTCGCAAGCCAAGTGAAAAGCGAACCTGAAGTAGAAATCCCACCGACTGTTTCAGAGCCTAAAAAGAACGCCAATACTTCAACTATTACTTATCCAGAAGCCTTGATTAAACAAGTGACTGAGGCAGAACAACGCTGTCAAACACCTGAAAAACAAGATTTGAACAGTATCATAAAGATAGTCGATTTAATGGGGGATGAACAACCAGAATATATCTATGAACCTGATTCAATTTATTGTATTGAGGATGGGGTATTTAGAGGTCATGGTGGTGATCAACTGGTGATCTATCAATCTAAAGATGGTAAAAGCATTCAAGAGATTTTTAACAGCACTGTTTTTTCATATCAAGTTTTAGAGCATCAACCCAAGGCGATCGTGCAAATCGAAGTGGGTGGTGGCTATTGCGGTCAAAATATGGATGAAATGAGTCGAGCCGAAGCAATTATGTGTAAACGTAATTTAGAATGGGATGATGCATCTAAGCAACTTAAAATGGGTAAAATCCAATTGATAGAGAAGCAGGCTGATACAGAATAAGTGCTATTCATGATGAATAGCACAACTGATTCGTTTATGGACGAATAATCATACAGGTCGCTGTGGCATGTGCATATAACTTGCCATCTTCATCAACCAGTTTTGCTTCAGAAATTGCCAGATTTTTACTTGAATTAATGACTTGACCAGTGGCAAGTAATTCTTTGTCTTTTGGGACAGGGCGGCACATTTTTACATTTAAGTCGATGGTGCCATAACCAACACCTGCCTCCAATGTGGTATGTATCGCACAACCTGTTGCTGAATCTAATGCGGTAGCGGCAAAACCACCATGTACGCCACCTAAAGGATTTAAATGGCGTTGATCCGCTTTGACTTTAAAACAGGCATAACCTGGGGCGATTTCATGTAAATCCATCGGTATTGTTTCACTGATGGATGCTCTTGGAATATCCCCATTTGCCATGGCTTGTAAAAATTCTAGTCCAGTCATTTCTTGTAGCTGTTTCATCACTTTGTCCTATTATTAAAGTTCTAAAAAGGAACTTAAATATTAAAATAAAATGCTTGATGATGGCTGTCAAATATTTTTGGAAAAAGGAATAATTTTTTAGTATTCGATATCGTAAAATTTTTCGATATGATCGGATTGGTGCAGTATTTTTAACGCTATTTTTTCACCTGTTGCCCATGTTGCAACCGATTGACTTAAATCCACATCAATAATATCTAATTCTTTACACAAGGTCTGATGGCTTTCAATCACAATAAACTGTGGTGATTGAGTTTTTAGACATTTTGCAATATACCGTTGAATATGATGAAGCTTATAAACATCTATAATCTTATAACGCATAGTTTTCCAACTATTCTATTTAAATTGTAGTGATTATTAATCTAGAGCTAATTATGTTAGTTTTCAATTATAATTAGATTACAAAATTCAGATTTGTATAAAAAATCTATGCTTCACCATAACATCAACAGTTAAATATAGTACCGTAACTGGAAATTTCTAAAAACAAGGATATATCTATGAAAGGGCAATGTGTCTGTGGGAAAACAACATTCAATGTGGAATTAAAAAATCATGATGTACATGCTTGTCATTGCTCAATTTGTCGCAGACAAACCAGCGGTGTGATCATGACCATTGATGTCGAACAGGGCGGATTAAACTTTATTAACAATGATCATTTAAGTATTTATGATTCGTCAGAATGGGGCGAGCGTGGTTTTTGCAATGCTTGTGGGACCAATTTATTTTGGCGTACTAAAGATCAAAGCTACTGTAATATCAATGCTTTTGCTTTAGATGAACAACCACAAGATATTCATTTTGATATGGAAATTTATATCGACAATAAACCCGCTTTTTATAATTTTGAAAATCAAACTAAAAAGCTGACTGAGGCTGATGTTGTCGCCTTATTTACAGGAAATGGTGAATAATTTTTTTGTTGTTTGTTTTCGTCAAAGAAAATTTTAAACGCATACTCGTTAAAAACGCCAGTCAATTTGACTGGCGTTTTACTATGTTTCTTAGGGTTTATATATACCAAGTTCAATCAGATGTAATCTTAAAATACGGCGAAGTTCTAATACTGCTTCAGGTGTCTCTTGAATTGAATGTCCACCTTTGATGATTACTTCAGAAGCGGCACCATCAAGGTGTGAACTGGTATAAGGAACGACACCATCAGTCATGACTTTGGGGTCTTTACTGTCCGTAATATTGCCCATGATTGAATGATAGACCATTGCTTTTTTAGGCATTACATTTTCAGTTAATTGGGTAAATTTGGAATTATGGCTTAGATCACTTGGTCCATTCTGAATAATTCCATGACCTACATCTTTTAGAAAGTTTTTCGCATTTAGATCACGTTCATCAATCGAGTCCGCTAAAGCGCCGAGAAACGCGCCTGGTAGTTTGATGATACGCCGAGCAGCCAATGTAAACCATCGGTCAGCAAATGCTGTACCACGGTGAGGTGCTGAAATAAAAATGGCACGATCAAAGTTAGGTACTGATTGAATGGTTAAACGTGCTTTAAAGATCGGATCATCTTTGAATTTATCAAACTTACGGTTATTCAGCATTTTTAATGCAGGCTGAGTGAGATCAGCATCACTGACCAATAGGCGTGCGATAATGCCACCCATACTGTGTCCAATCAATACGGCATCTTTTGCTGAGGCTGATTTTTGGTCAATTGAGGCAAAGCTTTGATTGATGATCGCATTGATTTGATAACGACTTTCTAAAATCGGCATATTGGTTGAATAGAAAATTTGCCAAACCTGATAATGTTCGCGGAGGACATTGTCTCCCATAATATCGTTGGTTAGTCGAATCCATGCTTCTGGGCTACTGGCTAAACCATGCACCAATACAATGACTTTCTTATTGGGGTTATAGGGTTCAAGCATGTATAAGTGTGGCATGGTCAAGCTTTGATCGCGATCAATTAAGCTAAGATATGCAGCGATTCCTAAATTATTTTGTGCAAGCCATAAACCATATGGTGCAGAAAAATTAGCTGCAAGCGGGTATTGTTTACCACCAATTTTAATATTTTCGACACTATATGGATCATAAATATTTAACTGGAAATTTGGGCTATGCAAGATGTTCTGCAATGATTCATTGGCATTTTCAGGTTGAGCTGCAATGCTCACCGATAAATAACGTGGTTGGTGAATATTGGGATTTATGCCATGTTTATATTGGTATTCAAACGGATTGACAATATATTTGTTTTCTTCAGGGGCATCAGTTTTCGGTAAAATCGCAACAAACTCTGCACCGAAACCATCTCTACGGTTGATCGAGCGTAAACCTGAAAAGTTTAGATTGTAACTGGAGACGAGATCTTCTAACTCTGTATTGGCAATTGCAGGATAGCCATTAAAATTGATGCGGTATGTACTTGTTCCCACTTTGATTTGTTTGGCGACTTTCTGATTTTTATGTCGTGTCGCATAGGTGGAAATGAGCTTTGCCAATGCCTGATTGTAAAAATCACGTATTTGAACCTGTCGGTTATTGAAAATACGATCTTGGGGTTGGCGTTCTGTCTTAAATAAATAAGCATAACTATAACGAATGCTGTTATCCAACATGACCATTTGTTGGTCTAAACATTGTTCATAATTTTTCTGGGTGCTTTGCTGCTTTTCTGTAGATTGATGCTTAGAAAATACGCTGATTTTACAATTGGATGAGTCAGCTAAATTAATTGCTTTAGTCAGATAGATTTCGCTGGCTGTAGACAGCAATTGTTCATCTTGAATCTGTGGGATTTTAGCCAAATCTGCAACACATTTTTCAGGTTCTTCTGCACATGATTTTGCTTCACGACCCGTCATGGAGAGCACATTTAAACTTGCCTCACTCATTTTGGAGCGTGTTAAAATGCTATCACGCTCATTGGCGATCGTAACATTAACCTTTTGATTTTTTACACTTACAACCTGACATCCAGAGAAAATCAATGGGCTGATGGCTAAAACATAGAGCAAAATTTTATTTTTTGAGTTTTGCATAAACATTAACGAGATCAATCTTTTCTGAATAATACGATAGTTTTCTAGAATTTCAATTTATAAGCAAAAAAATAGACTGAATGCTCAGTCTATTTTTTCAGCCTAGAAATTATTTCGCGAGTGCTGGGTTTTTCATCACTTGCCAAACATTATAACGACCTTGTTTTTCAATTTCTTGAATCAAGCGATCAGCAACTTCTGCTTCTTCTGGGTACTTCACTTTATAGTTTTTCAAAGTTTGGACAGCATTTTTCTTTTGTTCCATACCAATATAATTATTGGCAGAAGATAGATAAGCCTCTTGAACACCAGCCTTCATTGCTTTGTCTAAATATGGCATTGCTTCTTTTTGACCGCCACCTTCAGATAAAGAGAAACCAAACCATAAGTTTGCCTCTGGGTCTTCTTTATTGATCTTCAGGATACGTTGTGCATAATCCAATGATTTGGTTGTATAAGAAGAACCAAGGTCAAGGTTACGCCCGAGAATACTGGCTTTAAATGCACGAATCAGAATATCAAAAGAAGCATTCGGTGCAGCAGCAAGTTGGTCGAGTTGAGTAGACACTTCTTTTAATTTGCCTTCAAAACCTTTACGTTCTTTACGGTCGCTAAATTGTGGTGGGTAATGACGTGCTTTACCTTCAACCATTTGCAAGAAATCATCAATCGCCGTAATGTCAATTTCATTGCTACCTGCTAAAACAGCATATTTCATAGCACGTTGCGAGCTATTCACTGTAGGTACAATTAATTTATTGGTATCCAGTACAATTTTTTGATTTGGATTCGCTGGATCAGTCACTTCTAGTTTATTGACAGGTTGGGCAGCAGCTTTTTTCAATTCCAGTTCAAAAACAGGTGGTTGCGTGTAGTTGAATGGATTTAATGCATAAAAGGGTGGTGATAATTCTGGTTCAGTATAAATGAAAGGCTCATTTGCATCTATTTTGTTACTTTGTTTGGTCGGTGTAATAGAACACGCAGTAAGTAATGATGTTGCGAGCAATGCATATGCCAAAGGCTTAATCGTCATGTGTTTCTTCCATTAATTTATATTAAAAAAACTGCATGCGCATCAGTCTATGAAAAGACGTCTGAACATGCAACTTGATTTAGTTCGTATTATTAAAAATTATACATGAGGATTTGTTGTCAATTCGTCATGAAATTTAAAAACAACGCTAGTATTTCGTTATTTTATGCTGAATTTTAGACTACAACGTAAACCATTTAGCCAACATCAACAGATTAGAAAATATCAATATACCTAAGCTTTTGAAGACGTTTTTTGCGCTTCACATTCACGTCTAACTTCTTCAATGATTTTGATTTCTTCATCGCTTAAAGGTTGTTCTATCGTTTGTTGTAAGTTAAATGTTGGATCTAAAATCGATAGGCGTGTACATAAACTATGGATACGTTGTTCGTTTTGTTCAAGCCGATCTAACAACACACGCATACCTTCAAGCATTGGGTCGGGTTGTTCTTGAGTCGCTGCATAGGCTTGGAACTCAGTATTTTCAACGGTATTGGCAATTTGCTCAGGACAACGCAGTTCTGCGGTTGTAATAACTTCTTTGTCTTTAGTAATAAAGCGAGCAGGGTTACCTACGGCTGTTGCACCATCAGGAACTGCTTTAGTAACTACCGCATTTGAACCAACCTTGGCATTTTTACCTACCACAAATGGACCCAGGATTTTTGCTCCGGCACCTACGACTACACCATCGGCAAGTGTTGGGTGGCGCTTACCAGTATTCCATGTTGTACCACCGAGCGTAACGCCATGATACAAGGTGACATCGTCTCCAATTTCAGCAGTTTCACCAATAACCACACCCATGCCATGATCGATAAAGAAACGTTTGCCGATCTTAGCACCGGGATGAATTTCAATTCCTGTTGCAAAACGACTGAAAGAAGACAAAATTCTGGCTGAAGTTTTACAATCTTTTTCCCATAATTCATGAGCGATACGATGCATAATTAATGCATGTATGCCTGGGTATGTGGTTAAAACTTCAAATGTATTTCGCGCAGCAGGATCTCGCGCAAATACAGCTTGGATGTCTTCTTTAAGCTGTTTTAGCATTAGTTTTGATCCTCATGTTTTGACTTTTTCCATGTACCATTATTTAGGGCTTGAACTCGGCTAAAAATGCCCCTTAATAAATGATATTCCATCTTATCTAATTGTATACGCCCAAATAATCGACGCAACCGTAAAGGAAGAAGACGTGGGTTTTTAGGGTCTAAAAATTCAATTTCAGCCAACATTTTTTCGATGTGTGGATAAAATTGTTCCATCTGTTCATGTGTGACCAGTGGTTCATCCCAGTGCATATCAGTTGAGTCTGTTACTTGCATCACGGCTTGCGTATCAACAGTTTTCTCTGCCAGTGCCAAGGTCGCCATACGCATTTCATAGCAGATCACCTGAATAGCTTGAGCGACATTCAATACGCCATAATCACTATTCACAGGAATTGTGACATGGTAGTTTGCTAGTGCAAGTTCTTCATTGGTCAGTCCACGGTCTTCTCGACCAAAAACGACAGCAACCTCCTGTTGACTGTGAATCACAGACTGCATTGACTTTTCTGCAGCAGGGCGAGCATCTAACAACGGCCATGGAATAGTACGGCTACGTGCACTGGTACCAAACACTAAATGGCAGTCTTTGATTGCATCTTCTAGGCATTCTACGATTTCAATCTGTTCGATTAAATCTGTTGCGCCTGCTGCCAAAGCGTCAATATCTGGATGTGGATAAGTTTTAGGTGCGACTAAAACCAATTTAGATAATCCCATTGTTTTCATTGCACGTAAGGCGCTACCAATATTTGCAGGCAGTGTGGTATTGACCATCACAATACGTACATGACTTAAATGCTGTGAAATCACAGCATTGTCAAAAATGTCCATTGATGTTCCAAAAATTAAATAAAGAGAAGATAGGGGAAGTTAGGAGTATTGACTTGCATCAGCGAGATACTCATCCATTGCATCATCCATGCTCATATTGTCTGGAGGTGGTGCAACTTGAGTAGGTTGTGCCAATTCACGATGGTCAACTGCCTTAGCCGCCTTAGATTTGACATAGTATTCAATATGAATCGACTCCTTACCAAAATAGTCTCGTAATTTTGATAAGAGTTCGTCTAAAGGAGCAACTTTCCATTGTTGTCCAAAATGCAAATCAGCCGTTGCATAATCATAGTCCAGTAAAATGTGTATAGGGATATGCTGGCACATATCTACATTGCAAAATGGCAGTAAAATTTTTTGAATATCTGAGGCTAAAGTTTTACTGATGACTTCTGGGTTCAATTTAATCGCAATATTATTGGCACGTTTTTGACGAATTTCATTGAGTGTAAACGCTTTGGTTAAGCGCCCCATTGGACGATCAAAGCCTTCTCGTTCATAAATTTCACCTTCAATCACCACCACTTTTTCATTCTGAATGATATCTTTAAAGCGTTGGAAACGCTCATGATTGGAGGAAACTTCGATACGAGCTGTACCATCATCCAATGTGATGACCATACGATTGGGGAAGTTAGCTACATCGACCACTAAGCCGGCAAATACTGTAGTTACACCACGACGTGTTGGTGTCAGTTCATTAATCTTATGAGGGATAAATGCTTTTAACTCAGGACGATATACATCAATTGGGTGACCAGTCAGGTATAAGCCAAGCGTATCTTTTTCACCTTTTAAGCGTACCTCATCTGACCACGCTTTCACAGGTTTGGCTGGTTTACGTTGAACTTCTTCAACTTCACCAAACAGATCCATAATGCCTGTTTCACGGTTTGATCGGGCCTGTTCTGCTGCTTGAACAGCTTCAGGAAGTTGAGCCATTAAGCTCGAACGTTCAATACCTAAACAATCCAGTGCGCCTGCACGGATTAAGGCTTCCAAGGTTCGTTTATTGATTTTTTTCAAATCTACACGGTGGCAAAAATCAAATAAATCTTTGTATGGACCATCTTGTTCACGTGAGTCAATCACGGACTGCATGGCTTGTTCACCGACACCTTTAATTGCACCTAAACCATAAATAATGGTTGTCGCATCACTGGCATAGAACTGATAGAACGACATATTCACAGATGGAGGCAATACAACTAAATTGTTGATTCGACAGTCATCAATTAAAAATACAATATTATCAGTATTTTGCATTTCAGAAGACATGACTGCTGCCATAAACTCCGAAGGGTAATGTGCTTTTAACCAAGCGGTTTGATAGGCAACTAAAGCATAGGCTGCCGCATGTGATTTGTTAAAACCATAACCTGCGAATTTTTCCATATAGTCAAAGATATGGTTTGCGGTAGCCTCATCAATATCCTTTTTCGCAGCACCTTCAATGAAGGTGGCACGTTGCTTGACCATTTCCTCGACTTTCTTTTTACCCATTGCACGACGAAGTAAGTCCGCACCACCGAGGGTATAGCCTGCACAAAACTGTGCTGCTTGCATAACCTGTTCTTGGTACACCATAATCCCATAAGTCGGTTCAAGTACACCTTCGAGAAGCGGGTGTAAATATTCAAATTCACCGCCATGCATACGATGAATAAAGTCAGGAATTAGATCCATAGGACCTGGGCGATATAAAGAAACGAAGGCAATAATTTCTTCAAATTTACTCGGGCGAGCTTCTTTGAGCATTTTTTTCATGCCCACGGATTCAAACTGAAACACCGCTGTTGTATTTGCATCAGCAAAAACAGCATAAGCTTTTGGATCATCCAAAATAATATTTGAAATGTTTAATGGTTGATCCGATTGAATTCGCTTATTGATATTTTGAACTGCATCTTCAATTACAGTGAGGTTACGTAGCCCCAAGAAGTCGAATTTAACTAAGCCTGCCGCTTCGACATCATCTTTATCGAATTGTGCAACTCTCCCCGTACCGTCAGCTTCACAGAGGATTGCCGAATAATCAGTAATCTTGGTGGGTGCAATCACTACACCACCAGCGTGTTTACCTGTATTTCGGGTAATACCTTCAAGCTTAAGCGCCATTTCCCAAATTTCAGCAGCATCGTCATAATCTGGATTGGATGGATTGGTGACGATGTCTTTGAGTTGGGGTTCTGCTTCAATAGATTCTTCTAAAGTTAAACCTAAAGGTTTTGTTGGAATCATTTTGGAAATACGATCTGCCAAACCGTAAGATTTTCCTAAAACTCGAGCGACATCTCGAATTGCACCTTTAGCCGCCATGGTACCGAATGTCGCAATTTGCGATACAGCATCACGACCGTAGTGGCGTGCCACATAATCAATAACTTTATCTCGCCCTGCGATACAGAAATCAATATCAAAGTCGGGCATGGATACCCGTTCTGGATTTAAGAAGCGTTCGAAGAGTAGATCATAACGAAGTGGATCTAAGTCGGTGATTTTTAAACTATATGCAACCAGTGAGCCTGCACCCGAACCACGTCCCGGACCAACTGGAACACCATTGTTTTTTGACCATTGAATGAAGTCCATGACGATTAAAAAATAACCAGGGAAATCCATTTTGTTAATGATGCCCAACTCATAAGCCAGTCGCTCATCATAAGGTTTACGAATTTCCGCCCAATCTTCATTTCGTGTTTCAACAGGATAAAGAAAGTCTAAACGTTCTTCTAAACCAATTTCAGACAGATGCTCGAAATAGGAGTGAATGGTGTGACCTTCAGGAATCGGATAATCAGGCAGGTCATGGAAGCCTAAACGCAGAGAGACTGTGCAACGTTTTGCAATTTGCAGTGTATTTTCTATAGCACTTGGAAGATCAGCAAATAGTTCAATCATCTCAGCAGATGTTTTAAAATATTGTTCAGGACTGTAGTTTTTTGGACGTTTACTGTCACCTAACACATATCCATCGGCAATACAGACACGCGCTTCATGCGCTTCATAATCTTCTGCGGTGATAAAATGCACATCATTGTGTGCAACCACACCAATCTTATATTTTGCGGCAAGTTTAACGGCTTCTTGATTGAAGTCTTCTTCAAGTGGACGACCTGTTCGAGTTAGCGCCAAATAGACCCGATTGCCAAATTTTTCAATCCACTGCTCAAGTAAAGGTTCAGCTTTTTCTGGGTATGCTGAACAGAGCATTTCACCTACATCACTGTGTAGACCTAATAGAACAATGATATCTTCGGATTGTTCAAGTATCCATTGCTTTTGAATACATGGAATTGAAAGTTGTTGACCTTCAATAAAACCTCGAGAAACGATTTCTGTCAGTCCACGCCAACCTTTATTGGTCATTGCAAGCAGGGTTGCTTTATGGTTGGCATCATTGAGACGAATCACACTGCCGAAAATAGGCTTAATGCCTTTACCTAATGCTTTATTATAAAACTTGACTGCGGCATGCAGGTTAGAGAGGTCAGTGATGGCTAAAGCAGGCATTTCATCAGATGCAGCAGCTTTAATCAGATCAGGTATACGTACAATCGATTCGGTAATCGAAAATTCGGTATGAATACCAAGATGAACAAACTGCATAGACCAATCCTATATGAAACTGCGTGCTATTTTATCACGCCTAAACTACGATGTGCTGAAATATCATCAGCTGACGAAATTAGTAGTGGAATTTTAAATGATTGAAATATATATAGAATATAATGTTTTAATATATTTGATATTCAATTGCATGTAATTCCAACAATTCTGATATGTAACATGTTGCAGTTGAATATGTTGAAATACACGTGTTGCTAAAACATGATTTGTTTTGAGTAAAGAACAACATAATAAACAAAATACCCTGATATTCGAATCAGGGTATTGTTTGGCAAATACTTGAAAGACAGGATAAAGATTAGACTGATTTTAATCGCTCAGAACCAATCCAGTGCTTAGAAAACTGATATGCAGCACGTCCTGAACGTTGTCCACGCGCTTGACACCATCTCAGTGCTTCAGCGCGAACTTCCTCGCCAAAGGGCATGGATTCTTTTTTAAGATAATGTTCAACAATTTCCAAATAAAGATTCTGATCCATGGGATAAAATGACAGCCACATTCCAAAGCGATCAGATAAAGAAATCTTCTCTTCAATGGCTTCTTGAGGGTGGAGTTCTTTATATTGAGGTACATCGACTTTAGTAACGGGGGTGTTCTCGTGCATAAACTCCGGCAATAAATGACGACGATTACTGGTTGCATAGATCACAAAGTTACTCGAACCGGACTGTAAAGAACCATCTAAGACACTTTTTAAACTACGATAATTTTCATCTTCAGCATTAAATGCCAAATCATCACAATAAACGATAAATTTTTCAGGACGATTTTGGATAATTTTTTGAATTTCTGGAAGATCTGATAAGTCATCACGTTCAATTTCAATTAAACGTAAACCTTGTTCAGAATACTGAGTTAACAAGGAGCGTACAATAGAAGACTTCCCAGTACCACGCGATCCAGTCAGTAGAATATCATTTGCAGGTAATCCATGCAGGAACTGTTCGGTATTTTGTAAAATTTTGGCTTTTTGCCTTTCGATTCCTTTAAGATCATCTAGGTGAATGGCTTTGGGATTGTAAATGGCTTTGAGTTGTTGATCATGCCATCGAAAAGCAACTGCCGAAAAGTCAGGTTCTTGTTTGGTTTTAGGTAAAAATTGCTGTAATTGATCAAGAACTTGAGATAATTTTTGGATGATATTGTCTGGTAAATCTAAAGTTGCCATATCCGTTCGCTATTTTCAGAAATTACAAAGTATGGATGATATTAGCACAGTAATTTTATTGAGCTCATCTCAATTGGTGATTATTGGAGTTGATTGCCAAAAAATTAAATGACTTGTGGTAATTGATTATCTGCTTATTTTTAAGCATAGTTTACAGATGAGTCTTCATCCTCGGGTTGAAATCAAAGGAAAATTAGAAATGCTATTAGAACTCACTCAGGATTTAAATCCGCACCAAGCCTATCGAATCAAAAAATTAAAGCGAAAACTTGAACATGCGGAGAATTACGAAGAGTGGAAGTCGATTGCATTAAAACTAGATGAAGAAACTGGTGCGCAAGAATGGAAATTTGACAATGGGTCTCCTTATTTTGATGCTGAGATCATTTCACATCGTTTAAACCTTTTGCGACGTTATCGACAGCAAAATCGTACACATGACTTGATGTATATCCTCAGAGAAGGATTTAGTCACGATGTTGCAAATATTGGGCATCCAATGTTGTTCGCACATACCTATGTAGGGACTAAAAAAATCATAGAAGACTATATAGATGAAGTGAGCAACAGTTTGGCATTTATCGCTTCTGAAAGTTGCCATTCATTATGTTTAAACAGTAAACGAGATTTTTTTAAAAACTGTGAAAAAGCCTATGGTCAACCTGCACTGATGTTTTCAGGTGGTGCGACATTAGGTTTATTTCATAGTGGTGTGTGTAAAGCACTTATGGAACAAGATTTGATGCCAAAGGTACTTTCTGGTTCAAGTGCTGGAGCGATCATGACTGCGCTGTTGGGTGTCAATGAACCAGTAGAAATTCCAAATCTTTTGTCAGGTGATCAGTTCTATAGTGAGGCTTTTCATTTTCGTAGTTTTAAAGAATTAATTAAAGGCAATGGTGGTTTTGCAGATGTGCGTTATCTGAAAAAGTTTTTGATTGAAAACTTAGGTGATGTAACTTTTGAAGAAGCTTTTGAAAAATCTGGTTTAGACATTAACGTTACTGTTGCACCATATGATGTATCTCAAGAAGATGCACGGATTATGAATAAATATACTTCGCCAGATTTATTGGTATGGAGTGCGGTGTTGGCTTCTTGTGCAGTACCGATTTTATTTCCGCCAGTCCGTTTAATCAGCAAACGTTATGATGGTGTTCATACGCCGTATTTAGCCAATACGCGTTGGGTTGATGGTAGTGTACGCAGTGATTTTCCTCAAGAACGTATGTCTCGTTTATATAATTTAAATTATACCATTGCCAGTCAAGTGAATCCGCATATTGTTCCCTTTATGCAGAACGATGAAGAACGCTATCGTAAAGATCTATTGAGTTGGCCAGAACGTATCGTTCGGATGCAAGGACGAATGGCGGCAATGGGGGTTATGGATTTTGCTCGTGGTCGAATGGGGCGTATACCTTCAATGAGACGTCTGCTTGATCATGGTTATGGCGTGATTGACCAACGCTATTATGGTGATGTGAATATCATTGGAAATTATAGCCTGCGCCACTATAGTTATATGCTGCAAAATCCGCGTCCTCATTTATTTAAGTTATTGCAAAGAGAAGGTGAGCGGGCTACATGGCCGAAGATATCGAGTATTGAAACACATGCCCGTATTGGCAAGACAATTCAACACTGTCTGGAAGTGCTGAACCATTCTATAAATCATTCTCAAGCTGTTGGGCAGCTATCGGAAGTATGAGCCTAAACAAAATTATTCTTCCAGTCGCATCAAATTCAATTCAAAGTCAAAAATTTGGTCGCCGTGTTTATCAGCTTAAACAGGGCGATCAATTTTTTTGGCTAAAGCTACAAGTAAAAAATATCAATCAGGATTATGAGCAAAGTTTTTTAAACGAGTTAAATTGTTATACACAATTAAATGCTTTAGAGAAACCGACTCATAAGGTGCTGTGCGATTTTTCAATCATTGATCCGTATCTACAATTTGAGTTAGATGAAGCGATAATTGAACAGGCGATCTGGATTAAAGATACTGAGCTTTTGTTTAAACCTGTGAGTGATCAATTCTCCCAAGAAGATGTCTACGGTAAATTGATGTCGAGCTTGGAGGTGCTGGAAAACTTGCATAACTATGGTTTTATACATGGTGATTTAAAACTTCAGCACTTTCGCTCTCAACAACAGCGCAGTTATCTGATCGACTTTGAGCAAACTTGCAGTATTGACCAAAATCGCTATGGATTGAAGCCGATAATAACTGCAACGCCTCGTTATATGGCACCTGAATTATTTCACGCACAACAGAAAACGTTTCAATCTGATATTTACGCATTGGGCATTATTTGGTTGGAATGGTTAACACAGCGACGTTTGTCTGCAAAAAGCTATCAAGACTGGGCAATTTTGCATTGCCAAAAGCTGAATGTGTGTTTGCCAGATCGTTTTAAATATTTAGAGTGCATTTTAAAAAGTATGTTGAACAAAAAAAATGAGCAACGTTGCTCAAATATTTATCAAATAAAACAAGTATTAAGCCAAATTGTTTAAACAAAAAGCAGTATTTGCAGCTTTTGTTTTTTATTTAAACAAACGAGTGGTTTTTTCGAAAAAAGGGCTTGTCATAACAAAACGATCTCTATAATATACACAGCCATTGGGGACGTGGCGAAATTGGTAGACGCACTGGATTTAGGTTCCAGCGCCGCAAGGTGTGAGAGTTCGAGTCTCTCCGTCCCCACCAAGCAATTCATTTTGTGGTATCAAAATGAAATGTAATAGAGGATTGGTGTAATGGTAGCATGACGGTCTCCAAAACCGTTCGTCAAGGTTCGAATCCTTGATCCTCTGCCAACTTATTTTAAACTATATTCGTATAGTTGTTTTATCCGGGGACGTGGCGAAATTGGTAGACGCACTGGATTTAGGTTCCAGCGCAGCGATGCGTGAGAGTTCGAGTCTCTCCGTCCCCACCATATTCGAAAAAGCATGATTTTTATCATGCTTTTTTATTGCCTGTAATTTTATATTTAAGGCAATAAAAAAGACCAAATCAAAAAACAATTTGGTCTTTTTCAGAGAGACTTCATTAAATATTAAAAATAATAGAGACTTGAATTAAGCTTTTAAGTGATCCTCAAATTCTTCACCCAGTTGCATTGCCAAATTATTACCAGATAAATCACAAGTCACTAAACCATATTCTTTTTTAAAACTGAAAGTAAATCCTTTACCATCCGCTAAGTTTTTGACTGAATAGCCTAATTTTTCTAACCAAATACGAAATGCAATTAAATTTTTTGCCTTAACAACTTTTTTCACAGAAGATCTCCTTAATTCCTGCCTACAAATTTAATAGGGATGACCTTTAAACTTTTAAAGGGGGAATTTGTTGAATTTTATTTTTTATATCAATATTTGAGCACTTTGAGAAATGACGCTTTTGTATCAATGCGTATTTTTTTGCTATCAGTATGAATATAATATGAATAGTTGTTAAAATACTAAAATAAAACAAATGGTTATATTTATTGTTGAAACATGTTTGTAATATTTTGATGCAAAGTTATGGTTTTTTAAAAGCAGAAATTTTCTCATTCTCGTTGCTTTAAATGTAAGTAAATTTAACAGAAATAGAGGGGATTTAGCTGATATTGAATGATATTGTTGTAAGAATTCTAAAATATCGCCAAAAAACTGTGTTTGATCAACTTCAAGTGTCATGAGATGTCCTGTATTGGAATAATTCTTAATCTTTTTTTAGTAAAATTCACATGATCATAAATTGTATGAGCACTCGATTGATAGAGTGCATCATCAAGTTCTTCATATAATAAAAAAATCGGTGCTATTACCGACGCAGTGTCTTTAATTGTCGTCTGAATGAGCTGTTGAAGTGTTTGAAGCTGGTTCATCGATTTTTTTGCTCAGTCTAGTGAGTTGAGCGTTGTCTTGTTATTTAGAAACTGATTAAGGTAGTTGTTATATTGCTCTAGGTGTTTAAAAAGATCATTTACCTTTCATTCTAGTGGTGCAGACATGCTAATGCATGCAGAGACAGGGAACTTTTTACTGAGTTCAAGGGATAATATCGCGCCCAAAGATACACCGATGACAGTAATTTGCTCATAACCTTGTTGTCTTAAGAATTGATAAGCCTTATGGCTATCCTGTAATCAATCTATTGAGGTGTAATTTACAAAATCATCAATCGCTAAGCCATGTCCTGAATAGGAAGCTGTGTAACATGTGTAGCTGTATTGATGCAGAAATTCTGCCAATGCTTTCATATCTCGCACAGCACTGGTATAGGCGTGTAGTCACAATACTGCGCATTGAAAGGCTGGTAAAAAAATAGGTTTGGGTTGGCTTAGCTTGAATATGCAAGTTTGGCTCAGTATAACGCGTTAAAAATTATCTTTAAGCGCCCGAATTCGAGCAAATTCTTCAGCACTTTCAACACGTAAAAATGGATTGGTTTCAAGTTCGATTTCAATGCTGCTGGGTAAGGTAATTTTTCCTTGTTGTCTCAGGTGTTTAATTTCTTCTGCTCGTTGTTGAATGGCGCGATTCTCAGGTTCAATGTGTAAAGCAAATTGTGCATTTGAAAGAGTATATTCATGGGTGCAATATACTTGAGTTCTTGGTGGGAGCGCTGCAAGGCGATTGAGCGAATGATAAAACTGTTCTGGCGTTCCTTCAAACATGCGACCGCAACCCATAGCAAAAAGCGTATCTCCACAAAATACGCTATCAAGCGCATCTATGAAGTAAACAATGTGTCCTAAGGTGTGTCCTGGTACCGCGATAATATCAATTTTGACTCCATGGAATTCAAATTGATCATCATGTTGTAGTGGGTGAGTTATAAAGGGGATATGACTTAGTTCTTCACGTGGTCCATATACAGGAATATTGCGATTCGCAATCAGTTCTGGAACACCACCAATATGATCTTTATGCCAGTGTGTGAGCCAGATTTGCTCTAAATTAAGTTGCTGTTCTTTACAATAATCCTCAACCAATGATGCTTCAGTCGGATCAATCGCAACAACATTATGGCTTTGTTGATGTTCGATAAGCCAAATATAGTTTTGTAATTGGTTTTTAACATCGATGACGTGAATTTTAAATTGCATCATTGTATTCCCTGTATACGCTGACTTAAATTTAATATCAAATTCACTCAATAGACAAGTTGGAAAGTGACTAAATCATCTCGCTAAGCATGCATTAAAGCAGGGAGTGAGAATGAGAAAATAGGCTGTTGGTTGATCTGAAGGATTTTAATTGTCAAGCATAGCCAATCAATGATCAGCTATGCTAAGTCAACTTAACAAGCCATTCCTTGGTTGATTTCAAGTTTGTTTAGCTTACCGTTTTTGAAATCAAAATGGACATAGGCGGTATAACCTATTTCAAATTCGGTGGATTTTTTTAAATATTGTTTCGCTTCAGCACTGGTTAAAATCAGAACGTCTGTGCCGTTCTTTGCGCTGTTTGGAAAATCTTTTTTAAATTGATTAAGTGTGTATTGATGGGTGATGGCTTGGTTATTCACGAAAATACTGTCATTGATGTTCTGACTATTTGACCAAGCTAACCAAACACGCCCTTTGGTTGTTCCCAGTTGTTGAAAGTTTTGTTTATTTTTATAAAAACTGTCAGATTTAATTTGTGGGTTGTCTTCAGCAAATATTTCAAATTTCAAATTTTTTCCAGATGGTGTAGAAGTTGAATATTCATAGTTTCCTGTACATTCTGCGTACTCTTTGGTGATCTTTTGACTATTTTTCCCCAATAATTTGTCAACTTGTACTGCACTTATTGCTTGATTGAGTTCTATTCCATTTACTTTTACTGTTGTGGTGTAATCTTCGGAACCATGTGCAAAACTTCCCATCGTAAAAAGAAAAAGTGTTGATATAAGTGTTCGATTAAATATTTGGTTAAGTTTATTCATTTTAAAGATGCCTCAAATTTTCCATAACTTACTTAGTTATGAGTGTTTGATCAAGAGACTAGCGAGTAAGGACTAACTTTTATAGGGTTCAATTCAAATTATACTGAGTGCAATCAAAAAAATACCCTCAAGGTAGAGGGTATGATTTCAGAATCACGATTATCTCAGTTTAGATAACCAATTTCCTAAGCTTTGAACAATTTGGACTAGAACCAACAATACAATAACAGTGAGATAGACCACACTTTGGTCAAAGCGTTGATAACCATAAGAAATAGCTAAATCACCAATACCGCCAGCACCAACGGCCCCTGCCATAGCAGTTGCACCAATCAAACTGATCGTCGCTGTGGTTAGACTCAGGATCAGAGAACTGCGTGATTCTGGAATGATAAATTTAAAAATAATCTGCCAAGGAGATGCACCCATTGCTTGAGCTGATTCAATAATTCCTTCATTTACTTCGAGTAGCGACGTTTCCACTAAGCGTCCAATATATGGACCAACATAAATCGTTAACGGAACGATTGCTGCCCATGTTCCGATGGTAGTACCCACCAGTGCTTTTGTCAGTGGGAATACAGCAATAAGCAGGATAATGAAGGGTAGTGAGCGTAAAGCATTTACGATCGGGTTCAGAATTTGATAAACGGCACGATTCGGCAGAATACCATTTGGGCGAGTGACCAATAAGATAATGGCTTGAATAAAGCCCCAGATTGTACCGAACAACATTGCAAAGAAAACCATTTGTAAGGTTTCTTGCATTGCTGTAACAAATTGGTCAATGCTGAGTGAGCTTTTCCAAAAGGGAGCAGTCAATGTTGTTAGCCACTGTACAATGAGCTCTCTCATACTCGCACTCCTGACTGTTCAACTTTTACACCATTTCTTTCAAAAAATTCAATCGTCTGACGAATATTATCTGCATCACCGAGAAGCTGGATAAACATTTGACCGATCACTGAACCATTAATTTCAGTCATATTGGCAAACAATATATTCAAACTGACATCAAATTGTTTAATTGCAGCTTGAACGACAGTTTCTTGAGCAGATGTGCCAAGGAATTGTAGGCTGTAAATACTTTTATGATTTTGATTTTCTAAATTATTTAAAATATTTACAGGCAATTGTTGCTGTAAAACAGTCTGTATGAAGTTTTTTGTCGTAGGGTGTTGTGGTTGGCTAAAGATTTCAAGAGTTGAACCCGTTTCGATGACTTTCCCTTGTTCCATGACAGCCACATAGTCACATACAGATTCGATGACATCCATTTCGTGGGTAACCATCACCACAGTAATCCCTTGTTCCTGATTAATTTTTTTAAGCAAAGCAAGCACAGATTTTGTGGTTTGTGGATCGAGTGCAGAAGTTGCCTCATCACAAAGCAAAATTTTTGGATGATTTGCCAAGGCACGAGCAATACCGACACGTTGTTTTTGACCACCTGAAAGCTCATCGGGATACGCATCTTTTTTATGCTTTAAGTCAATAAACTCAAGCAACTCATTTAGGCGTTTTTCACGTTCAGACTTGTTTACGCCCAATAATTTCAGAGGCATTTCAATGTTGTCTGCCACTGTTTTGGTTTGTAGTAAATTAAAATGCTGAAAGATCATCCCGATGTTTGCACGTTCTTGACGTAATGTACGTGCATCAAGTGCTGTAAAGTCTTTTTGATTGATAATGACCTGACCTTCATTGGGGCGCTCAAGCAGGTTAATCAAGCGGATTAAGGTACTTTTACCAGCGCCACTATAGCCAATAATGCCAAAAATACTGCCCGCAGGAATTTCCAGATTAATCTGATCCAGCGCACGTATGGTCTGACCTTTTAACTCATAGTGTTTTGAAATGTTTTTAAATTCAATCATATCGTCAAAAACTATACTAAAAAGAAAAAACAGGCAAAGTCGCTTTGCCTGTTTTGTTTATAAGCCATTATAAGGCTATTTTGCTTCTGTAAGGTAGCTTACTGGTTTATTCACATCCACTTTAGTACCACCAAAGTGTTCTTGAACATATTTACCAACAGCTGCAACATGATATAACTCACCCACTTTTTTCAAGATAGGATCGTCTTTACGCGCATCAGCTACCGCTAATACATTGACATTCATTTTGGTGGTTTGGTCTACTGGTTCATAGTAAATTGAATCTTTGAGTACATTTAAACCACCTTCCATTGCGAGCGTGTTGCCTAAAACAATCGCATCAACTTCATCTTTAGCACGAACCGCAGTTGCCATTTGAATTGGTTTGATCACGATTTTTTTAGTATTTTCTGTGATGTCAGCAGGTGTACCTTTAACAAGATCAAAGCCATCTTTTAATTTGATTAACCCAGCAGATTGAAGCAGCAATAAGGCACGTGATTCGTTTGCACCATCGTTAGGAATCGCAATCGTTGCACCATTTGCGAACGCTTCAACTTTTTTAACTTTGCTAGAGTAGATACCCATAGGCTCTAAATATGTTGTAGAGATCGGTGCAATTTTTTCTTTGTTAGAATCATTGAAAGCCACAAGGTAAGCGTACGATTGAAAAGCATTAATATCGACTTCTTTGTTGGCAACAGCAGTGTTCATTGCAACATAGTCAGTGAAATTTTTAACTTCAAGCTTAATTCCTGCTTGTTTGGTTTCAGGGAGTGTTGCGATATAACGCCAAATATCTGCATCCGAACCCGTTGAAGCCATAGTTACGACTTGTTCTTTTCCTGCATCTGCTTGAGCAGTGTCATTTTTTGGAGCTTCTTGTTTTCCACAAGCAGAAAGGGTAAGCACAGATGCGCTGAGTAAAACGCCAAACAGCTTTTTCATGAATCAGTCCTAAGTAGGAAATGCAATCGAATAGAGTCCCTTGCATTCTCGATGGTTTAAATCGAATTTTTAACATCTTTGAAAATAAATAATGCGCTGACGTACATGTCGTATTGCGCTATCTATGATCTTTACATTTGGGAATTAGAGTGAAGTTTTAAAGGAATTTTAATTGTTTAAAACCGCCCCTAAAGATTTGTTTATCATATCAATAAATCAATGTTATACATAGTGGTTGTTTTTTAACAATGTATCATGCTGCATCAGATTGAATATCAATGTTTTTATTAATTTATGAGGTAAAACAATCGCTTTTGTTGAATTTTTTGATAACGTTGTTTAAATTTTATGCTTATTCATTATATATAAATTTTTTAGGATTTTTTATCTCAATTTTAGATATAGGAATTTTATAGGGATAGCCAAAACAAAGGGAGTATTTAAGATATTTTTATATCTCGTGCTTAGTTAGTCTCATAAAAATATCAGTTTGAATATATTGACTGGCTTGTCTCATTGAATGTTTTAGATCATAACGTCAGTTGGGTATATATTTCATGATTTAGCTTTTTCGCTGGCTTGGAATGAGTTTATTTCTGATGTGAATTAATTTGTTAGTGTGATGTTCTCAATGCGGTATGAATTCACTTGACACTCACACTACTGTCATACTTTAGCATGATGAATGTCCTGTCAACAGAGTGCTAAACTTATGAGATTTATCATTGTTGTATTCAGTTTTTTTCTATTGATCAATGCAGCATTTGCGCAAAATAATATTTATATTATTCATGGCTACGGTGCAAATGTGAATGATCATTGGTTTGGTTATATTGAGCGTAACATAAGTGATCAAAATAACCGTGTTATAAAAATTGCTTTACCTGATCCAAGTCATCCTCATCTTTTAGCGTGGAATAAAACGTTAAAAGACAATATTCCTCGAATTGATAAACATACATTTTTCGTTGCGCATAGTTTGGGCTGTATCACCTTACTTGATTATCTTGCACAATCAAACTTTCAGCAAATCGGTGGGGTGGTTTGTGTGTCAGGATTTTCTGAACGATTGAAAGCCTTACCTCAGTTGGATGGATATATTCTTGCTACGAAAAAAGACTTTTCTTTTAAAAATAAAATTCTGTATGGGCAGATGTTTATTTCTGATCATGATCAATATGTCCCCAAAGAATTAAGTCTAGCGTTGGCCCAAGAACTTAACTTTGCTTATACAGTGATACCTAATGCTGGACACTTCCTTGCCAGTGATGGTTATATTGAATTTCCACAATTGCTAGATTGGTTAAGAAATGCAACTGAAGCTCATGATTAATTTGAGGGGGCTAATTTAATAAACGAAATTAAAATTTGTGCTTGAATGAGTAATAAAAAACCCGCATTGAAGCGGGTTTTAAACTTCTTTGAGATTAAAAGCGACGACACTTAAAACTGTCTGCTGTCGCAGGCATTTGTGAAGTATCAAAAGATTTTAGGCATTTTCACGTGCAATTGCGCGGTAACCAATATCTTTACGATATTGAACACCATCAAAAGTCACTTTTTGGCAAAGTTCTAAAGCTTTCGCTTGCGCTTCACCGATTGTGTTGCCTAAAGCAGTCACGCAAAGTACTCGACCACCCGCAGTGACAATCTCACCATTGGCATTTTTAGCTGTGCCTGCGTGGAATACTTTTGCATCAGCCATTTCTGTATCTAAACCAGAAATGACATCATCTTTGCTCGAAGTTTCAGGATAACCTTTCGATGCGAGAACGATCCCTACAGTTTTACGCTCATCCCATTCAGCTTCTGCTGGAAGTTGACCGTCGATACCCGCTTCAACCAAATCAACCAAAGATGATTTTAAACGCATCATGATCGGTTGCGTTTCAGGATCACCAAAACGACAGTTGAATTCAATCACACGTGGTTGACCTTCATCATCAATCATTAAACCTGCATAGAGGAAACCTGTATAAACATGACCATCTGCTTTCATGCCATCTACAGTTGGACGCATCACTTCTTTCATCACTTTATCAAAGACTTCAGCTGTGACCACAGGGGCAGGAGAGTACGCCCCCATACCACCAGTATTTGGTCCTTGGTCACCTTCAAAAATACGCTTATGGTCTTGTGATGTTGCCATTGGGAGAATGTTTTCACCATCAATCATGCAAATGAAAGATGCTTCTTCACCTGCAAGGAATTGTTCAATCACAACACGAGAACCTGCATCGCCGAACTTATTGCCTGCAAGCATGTCATCAATCGCATCAAATGCTTCTTGATTGGTCATTGCAACAATAACGCCTTTACCTGCAGCAAGACCGTCAGCTTTAATCACTATCGGCGCGCCATTTTTTTCTACGAATGCTTTCGCAGCATCTACTTCTGTGAACACATCATAGAAGGCGGTTGGAATATTGTGGCGTTTTAAGAAATGCTTAGCAAAAGCTTTTGAACCCTCAAGCTGAGCAGCGAATTGAGTAGGTCCCCAAATTTTAAGTCCAGCAGCTCGACCTGCATCTACAACACCATTTACAAGTGGTGCTTCTGGACCAACAACAATTAAATCGACTGCATTATTCTTAGCAAAGTGAATAATTGCAGGGTTGTCGAGGATGTCGAGCGCAACATTTTCACATTTATGTTCTGTAGCTGTACCTGCATTGCCAGGTGCAACAAACACTTTTGTGACTTTTTCATCTTGAGCGATTTTCCATGCAAGTGCATGTTCACGACCGCCATTACCCAAAACTAAAATGTTCATTGAATGTATCCTTTTTAAATTCTTTCCTCTCATTTATTGGTGAGGGTGGAATTTAAAGCGTCCTATATTTCGTAACAAATCCCCCTTTTTATAAAGGAGGATTTGGGTGAATTTTCTAATTTGATTTATCGTAAATTAATGACGGAAATGACGCATACCTGTAAAGACCATAGCGATTCCAGCTTCATCAGCTGCCGCAATGGTTTCTTCATCACGCATAGAACCACCTGGTTGAATAATACATTTAATACCTGCTTTTGCAGCATTATCAATACCATCACGGAATGGGAAGAATGCATCAGATGCCATTACCGCACCTTCAACCACTAAGCCAGCATGCTCAGCTTTAATAGCCGCAATACGTGCTGAGTTGACACGGCTCATTTGACCTGCACCTACACCGATAGTTTGACGACCTTTAGCATAGACAATTGCATTTGATTTAACATATTTCGCAACTTTCCATGCGAAGATCAAATCATCAATTTCAGCTTCAGTAGGAGCACGTTTTGTTACGACTTTAAGATCATCCTTGGTGATCATGCCAAGATCTTGGTCTTGAACAAGTAAACCGCCATTAACACGTTTATAGTCATATTGTGCAGCACGTTCATCAATTTTTGGCAATTCGCCACAAACTAAGACACGAACGTTTTTCTTGGCACCAGTCACTTCAAGAACGCCATCTGCAATGCTTGGTGCAATGATCACTTCAACGAACTGACGATCGACGATCGCTTGAGCAGTTGCTACATCAAGTTCGCGGTTAAATGCAATGATGCCGCCAAAAGCTGATTCTGGATCTGTTGCATAAGCAAGATCATAAGCTGTTTGAATCCCATCAAGTGATACAGCAACACCACAAGGGTTGGCATGTTTTACGATCACGCAAGCTGGTTTAGCAAATGATTTCACACATTCTAAAGCTGCATCTGTATCAGCGATATTGTTATAAGAGAGTTCTTTACCCTGTAACTGTTTTGCAGTAGAAACTGATGCTTCAGTTGCAGTTGCTTCAACATAGAAAGCAGCAGACTGGTGAGGATTTTCACCATAACGCAGGTCTTGTACTTTATTTAATTGTGTATTGAAAGTACGTGCAAATTTATCTGCTTGACCTTCTTCGTTACCTACTCGAGCGCCTAAGTAAGATGCAATCATGCCATCATATTGTGCAGTATGTTCAAAAGCTTTTACTGCCAAATCAAAACGAGTTGCATAAGATAGTGCACCCTCAGTCTTGAGTTCATTGATCACCGTTGCATAATCGGCTGCGTTTACCACAATGCCCACAGATGCATGATTTTTTGCAGCAGCACGAACCATTGTTGGACCACCAATATCAATATTTTCAATTGCATCAGCAAGAGAACAATTTGGTTTAGCAACAGTTGCGGCAAATGGATAAAGGTTTACAACAACAAGATCAATCGCATCAATATTGTGTTCAGCCATGACAGCTTCGTCTAGTCCACGACGAGCCAAGATGCCACCATGAATTTTAGGATGTAATGTTTTTACGCGACCATCCATCATTTCAGGGAAGCCAGTGTGCTCTGAAACTTCAACTACAGCGACATTGTTGTCTTTAAGCAACTTATATGTACCACCAGTAGATAAAATTTCTACCCCAAGAGCAACAAGGTTCTGGGCAAATTCAACGATCCCGGTTTTATCAGAAACAGAGATTAAAGCGCGTTTAATAGTCATGATCTTCGTCAACAGTTTTTAAGTCTAGAGATTGAACAGGTAGGCAAAACGTAGGTAAAAAAAATGCCCACGCAAGCCGTGAGCATTTTATCATTTATTCACTCATTAAACCGTGAGCTTTTAACTTTTTGCGTAAAGTTCCGCGGTTTAGTCCGAGAATTTCAGCAGCGCGTGTCTGATTCCCGCGCGTATATTCTAGAACGACAGATAAAAGAGGTTTCTCCATTTCTGCTAGCACCATATCGTACACTTGAGATGGTTGCTCACCTTGCAATTGTGCAAAATAGTGACGAACTGCGCGATCTACGTGAATACGAAGAGCGACATCAGATTGTGCAGTAAAAATAGGAGATTTGCTATTCATGCGAGTTAATCCGAAAAATCAAAATATTGCTTGGGTAAAGCAATATAAATGTGGTCTAAAAAAATCTGAGCCCCGTTTTAGATCCTAAAACGGTTGGCTCTAAAACAAGAACAATTAGCTTGCCACAAATCGTCGAGTTGAGTGAAAAATAAGCGTAACAATAGATTAATATTTGTTACTACACTCTTTTAAACAAAAAAATGTTCTACTTGCGCGATATTGGATATAAAGCACATAACAAAACAGTAGTTTTTGTGAAAAATTGCGAGGAGTTTGCAGGACAAAGCTTTCGTGGCGCGTATGATAGCATTGTCTCAGAAAAAATGAGCAAGAAAACTACATTTTTTTTCATTTTTTTGTAGTTTTTTTTAATTTTATGGATGAATGACGTCTAATTGATAGTCATCAAAACTTTTTCTAGGCTCTGTAATGACAAATTTAAAAGGATATGGGCTATTTTGTGGAATTCGTTTAATTCCTATCAAACTCTTGATGAGATAGTCTTCAGCTGGGATTGAATAGGTTTTGACTATTTTATCATTTGCTTTGAGTGTGACCTTTATTATCGGGAGCTCTAAACTTTTAGAGTACTGATTATTGATTTGACCTGAAAATTGAGTTTGTTGTGAATCAATTGCCTTTACTCTGAGATTACTAATCACGATATGTTTGTAACGTTGATCGACAGTATCACAATGAAAAACTGAACATGCTTTGGTGAAAACAGTATTGATTGCAGGATAGCGGTCAGTCAAGTTTGGGTTAAACCAAACAATTTGGAACATTAAAATGCTAAGCAATGAAAGATTGATGAAACTCCAAGCCAGATAATACAAAGTACTTTTCGGTTTGAGCAGATCATCGCCTTTGTGATTGAGTCCCTTCGATAGATTTAAACTGGGAATATTATGAACAGGTTCATTATTAAAGTAGTTCAAATTATTTAAGTAGGTTCTCAGATCTATATTGGAATGTTCAACTTTACGATTGAATATATCCAGCACGCTGGTTTCATTCCGACGATTATCAAAAGACTCCTGATTCAATTTGTGTTCTGTTTCAGGGGTATTTATCGCTTGCTGGTCAGAAGGAGAGGGTTGAAGATGAACCAGTGCATTAAAGTTATCGCCACATTTTGGACAACAAACCATACCTTGCGCAACAGTAAGCTGTGTAACTGACACTTTATAAATTGAAGCACAATTAGGGCAGCGGGTTTGTTTTTCAGCCATAGATAGTTAAATATTCATCGATTAAAATTTCTTACGCGAACCAGAAATTCTGCACCAGTTTTCTTCGCGTTTCTCTACCTCTACTATATCAAAAAATTCAGAATAAACACTAGAAACATCAGCAACTTGCTCTTCAATTACACCTGCAAGTGCGAACTCGCCCTCAGATTTAATTAAAGTTGAGAATTCTTCGGCAAGGGACATCAATGGACCAGCAAGAATATTTGCAACCAGTACATCTGCTTGTTGAGCCTTAAACGTTTCGTTAAATTCTTCTGGAAGCCCGACATAAAGATTTTCAAGTACACCATTCAACTCAGCATTTTGTTTTGTCGCTAAGACTGCTTGTGGGTCGATATCAGTTGCATAGACTTTTTTTGCGCCTAATAACAATGCTGCAACACCCAAAATGCCTGAGCCACAACCATAATCAATCACAATTTTGTCTTTAACATCAGTTTTACCCAGCCATTGCAAGCAAAGGAAGGTGGATGCATGGTTGCCTGTACCAAAGGCTAAGCCCGGATCAAGTTTGATATTGACAGCATCAGCTTCAGGAGGCTCTAACCACTCAGGTACGATCCAGTATTTTTCACCGATTTGAATAGGTTCATAGTAGTCCATCCAAGAGCGTTCCCAAACTTGGTCTTCTAGGAACTCACTTTTCATTGGGGCAGTCGGGAGTTGAGTGCGAATAAATGTCTCTAAAGCCGCTACATCGATTTCTTCATGGTCTTCTTGAGCGTAAATGCCTGTAACAATGACTTTATTCCATAAAGGTGTTTCACCTGGAAGAGGCTCAAGCAAGTCTTGATTTTCAGCATCATCGAGCGTCACACTTACTGCACCTAAAGAACTTAATAAAGTTTCAGTAAAATCAACTTGAGCTTGTTCAACTGTAATATGAATTTGTAACCACTTCACGGGAAAGACCTAAATCGTTTTCTTAAAGCCAATATTGTAACGGAAACTGTCAAGGTGCGCCTAGCTTCAGCCAAAATAAAAAAGTGGATGTATCAACATCCACTTCGGTTTTATGGGATCATCTTTCATGCACGTTCAATTACAGATTCTTGCGTGGCATGTCTTGAAATCAATGCACCAAATATCGCTGCAAAAATATACATAAATATCGAATAAACTGCAGCAGGCATTGCCACTGTTGAATTTGCCATGACCGTCAATGCGATGGTCATTGCCAAGGTACTGTTATGAATACCTATTTCAAAAGCGCAAGCACGTGCTTGCGCACTATTGATGCCTAATAATCTTGGGACAAAATAACCGATGAGCAAACTACAAATACAGAAAATTACTGTAGCTAAACCGACTTGAGTGAGATATTCCAGAATATGTGCGCGCTCTTTAGCAATTGCTCCGATAATGATGAGTATCAAGAAGACCACTGAGAAAATGCGCAATGGTTTATTTAATTTCTCCGTAAAATGAGGTGCATAATGTCGAATCAGCATACCGATACAGACAGGAATTAAAATAATTGCAAAAACCTGAAGAATTTTGCTGAACTGCATACTGATTTGCTGCCCATCATTCATAAAGTATTGAATGGAGAAGTTAACAATCAGGGGGAGGGTAAAAGCTGCGATCACAGAATTAATTGCAGTCAAGGTAATATTCAGTGCAATGTCACCTTTAAATAAATAGCTAAATAAATTTGCGGTACTTCCACCTGGTGATGCAGCGAGTAACATTAATCCAACTGCGAGTAAAGGTGGTAGGGCGAGTACTTTACAGATGACAAAGGCGATACCGACCAAAAGTACCAATTGACAAAATAATGCAATCAAAACCGCTTTGGGATGTTTTGATACCCGAGCGAAATCTTTCGGAGTGAGCTCTAAGCCCAAACCAATCATAATGATGGCGAGGGCGAGTGGAAGCATGATGGTGATTATTCCTGAATCCATAGTTTCATCCTTTTTGTTGTTTTAAATCATTTAAACAGGTGAATATTCCTTACTCAAAATTGAGTGTAATCGAAACAATCAAAATATAAAAATAAAAAACATGACTGATGAATAATTAAAAAAATACTCTTTTAGAAAGTGATGAATTTTATTAAAAAATTAATAAATACAATGTTTTATATTTAGAATAAGTGGAGTGGATTCAAGTGGTCATTCAAAGACTATCCCTAATTTTAAATCCCAAAAAAATAAATGAATCACCAAAACTTCTAACAATCTATATAAAGCATAAAGTTCATTGGATATACATGATTGAAATTAAATCACTTGTATGAATAATCAGGTGGTTTAACTATAGGATCTCTGAATATAAAAAAAGAGATCCCGTTAAACGGAATCTCTTTTCTATCAACATTCATCCATTTAGTTTCAATATTGTTGAATGTAGTTACTATTCACAATTGAAACAGGAAGAATTGTTGAGTGTAAGAAAAATTACTGAGCTTGGATAGGATCTTCGCTTGGTACAGCTTGGCTAGGTTGTTCAACCGCTGGCTGTTCCGCTTGAGAAGCGTCATTGGTTGCAGGTGCATCAGCACTTGCAGGAGCAGCTTGTTCTACAGCAGGACGATTTTCCATCGCAGGTTCTGGCGCTGCAGCAGCACCTGTTGTGTTACTGCCTGCTGGTGGTGCAGGGAAGCTAAATTGAAGCTTACCATTTTCATTGGTTTCACAAGTACCATTAAAAGTTACACCTTTATTGGCATAAGTGACCCAATCACCTTGCTTTTTCTTAGCACACACCTGAATTTGCTTTTTCACTTCAGCTTTACTGGTGTTTTCCTCAGCAGCATAAGCAAAACCAATTGCCATACAACTCAACAATGAAGCCGTCATCATCTTAGACAATGTATTTTTCATAATCGTATTCCTTGTATTCATGATGGAAAATTTAATTATCTGAGTGATTCTCATGGTATAGCGGTTTTTTGCTAAGTTAAATTTGATTTGTAGGGACTTACTGAAACGAAGTGTCAATTTATGTTGCCTATGTATCTAAATGTTTAATTGGAAATAAGTGTGATTTGTGAGATAAATTTTTGTAAAACCGCCTAAAACTGATCGTAAATTTTTGCTATAATTTCCTGTCATTCTTTTTATCTCTCATTTATCACTATGCATTATCCTAAAGTTTACGATGTCATTGTTATCGGTGGCGGTCACGCAGGTACGGAAGCAGCACTTGCTGCGGCGCGTATGGGTCGACAGACTCTGCTTTTGACTCATAACATTGAGACTTTAGGGCAGATGAGCTGTAACCCTGCTATTGGTGGGATTGGTAAATCTCATCTGGTTCGTGAAATCGATGCGTTGGGTGGTGCCATGGCACTTGCTGCCGATAAAGGTGGTATCCAATTCCGTATCCTGAATTCACGTAAAGGTGCGGCTGTACGAGCAACACGTGCTCAAGCTGACCGTATTCGCTATAAAGCTGCAATTCGTCATACTTTGGAAAATCAAGCCAACTTAGACATTTTCCAACAAGCCGCTGATGATCTTATCGTTGAAGGCGATACGGTGAAGGGTGTCGTCACTCAAATGGGTATTCGCTTCGATGCGAAAACAGTTGTGTTGACAACAGGTACTTTCTTAGGTGGAGTTATTCACGTTGGATTAAACAATTCTTCGGGTGGTCGTGCAGGTGATCCTCCTTCTATTTCTTTGGCTGCGCGTTTGCGTGAATTAAACTTACCAGTGGGGCGTTTAAAAACAGGTACACCACCACGTATCGATGCACGCTCAGTTGACTTTTCTGTGATGATCCCGCAACCGGGTGATTTTCCATCTCCAACCATGTCATTCATGGGAGATGTGTCTATGCATCCAGAACAGGTGAATTGCTATATTACGCATACCAACGAACGTACCCATGAAATCATTCGTGGTGGTTTGGATCGCTCACCGATGTATACAGGTGTGATTGAAGGGGTTGGTCCACGTTATTGTCCATCTATTGAAGACAAAATTCATAAATTTGCTGATAAAGACTCGCATCAGGTTTTCTTAGAGCCTGAAGGCTTGGACACCCATGAGCTTTATCCAAATGGTATTTCAACATCATTGCCATTTGATGTTCAGTTTGAGTTGGTACGTTCAATTCGCGGTATGGAAAATGCACATATCCTTCGTCCAGGCTATGCAATTGAGTATGATTATTTCAATCCGCAATCGTTGAAATTCTCGTTAGAAACAAAATCCATCAATAACTTGTATTTTGCTGGTCAGATCAATGGTACGACAGGCTATGAAGAAGCCGGTGCGCAAGGTTTATTGGCAGGTTTAAATGCTGCTCGTCGTGCTTGGGATCAAGAGCAATGGACACCTAAGCGTGATGAAGCATATATGGGTGTTTTGGTTGATGACTTGATTACTTTAGGGACTAAAGAACCGTACCGTATGTTTACTTCGCGTGCAGAATACCGTTTGATGCTTCGAGAAGACAATGCAGATCAGCGTTTAACAGCGATTGGTCGTGAAATGGGCTTGGTTGACGATGAGCGCTGGGCTGCATATTGTGAAAAAATGGAAGCAGTTGAAAAAGAAACAGGTCGTTTGCAACATCTATGGGCGGCACCAAATAACCCGATGGGTAAAAAATTCGTTGAAATGACTGGTGCAGATCTTTCCAAAGAGTGCTCTGCGATTGATTTGCTTAAACGTCCAAATATCAATTTCTCTCAAATTGCGGAATTGACAGGCTCTGAAGTATCTGCATTTGTGGGTGAGCAAATTGAAATTGCGGTGAAATATGCAGGCTATATCAACCGTCAGCAAGAAGATGTTGCTCAAATGAAGCGTTTGGAAGATACCAAAATTCCTGCTGATTTTGACTATGATGCTGTTTCAGGTCTTTCTCGTGAAATTACCATGAAACTTAAAAATGTATTGCCAGAAACGCTTGCACAAGCGAGTCGTATTCCAGGGGTAACACCTGCGGCTGTTCAATTGGTGATGATTACGATTCGTAAACATAACCAAATGAAAAAATCTGCCTAAGTTTGAATCCTTAAAAAAGCCCGCTTATTGCGGGCTTTTTTATAACCCAAAGAATGTATAGTTGCTTGTTGAAAATATATGGTCTTTGTGACAATATAAAATAAATTAAGTAGTTCTGAGAATAACATGAACAAGCAAGATCGAATTAAAGGTGCAATTTATGGGCTATTGATTGGAGATGCAGTCGGTGTGCCTTATGAGTTTAATCTGCCTGAACAGTTACCTGAATATAATCAAATTGATATGCTTCCACCTGCTTATTTTTCTAAGACTTATCCAGAAATTCCACTAGGGACATGGTCGGACGATGGTGCACAAGCGCTAAGTTTGCTCGATTCACTCCTGTATAAGCATAAAATGGATGCAGAAGATCTCATGAAGCGGTTGTGTAATTGGTATCAGTATGGATATATGGCAGTTGACTATCAAGTTTTCGATGTTGGTGTGCAAACTGCTGAATCGATAAGAAAGTATTTAATGGGTGTTCCTTTATCTCAGGTTGCTAAAAATGATGAACATGCCAATGGTAATGGTTCACTTATGCGTGTATTGCCTTTAGCGTTGTGGCATCAAGGTTCAGATCAACAGTTGATTGAGGATGCGTATACTCAGTCCCATATTACCCATGCACATCTAAGATCAAAGTTATGTTGTGCTTTGTATTGCTTATGGGCTAGATCAATTCTGAACGGATTGGATATTGAACCTGCGTGGTCGGATGCAGTTGCAAGACTACGCCAATGTTTACACGATCGACAAGAAGATTTGCAACAGCTTGAGTTATATATTCGTCCTGATGAATTCGTTCAGGGGACGGGGAGTGGTTATGTGGTTGATTGTTTAAATTCTGCAAGATATGCCCTCCAAAAAAAGTCATATCAAGATGTGATTAAAAGCTCGATTGCATTAGGCAGAGACACCGATACAACTGCATGTGTGGCTGGTGGTATAGCTGGATTGTATTTTGGTTATCATGCCATTCCTCAGCTATGGTTGGATCAATTAAGAGGCAAAGCGTTGGTGGAACCTTTATTGGAAAAACTCAGTATTTACATCGCATCTTCAAAATGAATATTTATATCAATTGAAAAGTCATTTGAATGATGAAGCTTTGATTTTATCAGTAGATTCATCAAGTAAGCATATCTCGATAAAGATTTTAATTGCGCATCTTATTGGTTTTTGTTTGCGATAAATTCTAAATAATTAGATTCAACCTAAGGTTATACAAATAACGCTTAAACAGAATTGGTGAAAAACAAAGCAGTTTTAATTATTTTTCAGTTTGAAAAATCGTGGTTATAGTCAATCTACATTCAAACGAGAGGTGGTTACTATGACGATGAAATCAATCCGTTACAACAATGCTGAACTTGCGTGCTGTCTGATGTGATGTTCAACTTACTCCAATGAAAACTCATGTCTTGTGGACATGTAAAAATGTGACATGAGTTTTAATCAGCGCAAAAATAATAAAATTTAAAAAAACAAAAACAATAAGATATCAGAGCCGAGAGGCTCTTTTTTATTGGGGCTTGTATGTAGAACTTGTATCTATGCTAGTTAATATTGATTATTCAATTTCATGAACTGCATTAAAAACTTCTACAGGTTCGATTCGAACAATCTTTTTACCGAAGCTTCTCAGCCACCATACCAATTGTGAGGTAAAGGGAACTACTGCACTCACTTGATACAGTTGTTCATTTAATTGTTCAACTTTTTGCTCTTTGCTGAGCTGACTTTCTGTAAAGTACTGCGCATCATCTTCGTGCATCACCAGTTTTAATTCAACATTCTTGGTCGGTTGAGAAAAATCAACTCTAAAACCAAGTGCACCTGAATCAATATACTCATCAATATCAAATTTAACAGGATGTAATGCTCGCAAGTCTAAGACTGTTGCTGATTTAAAACGATGTAAAGCAAAAGTTTGGACTTCGGTTTTATCATGTCTGGTACAAATCAAATAAATGATCGCACCTTTTTGCACCAAGCCTAAAGGATTGAGAATATAAGTTTTTTCTTCTCCTTGATGACCACGTGAACGGTAAATACATTCAATTTGCTTGTCTTGGAGTAATCCTTCATAGATTGCCTGTTGCGCCTGTCTCTCAACCAAAGGGGGAATTACAGGCTGACTTGCGGGAACAATGCGAACTCGATTAATCCATTGTCGAACATTATTCTGAGTTGACAAACTGCGACGAGCTAGATCAAACCAAGGATTCATTTCATCAATCAAACTTGGTGGTAACAGGTGCTTTAAATGTTCCTCAACCATCATAAATGTGACTGCCTGAGAGCTGGTCATATGAGGCAAGCTTTGAATTGGTGCATCTGAGCGCCAACGCCAACCTTGAGGCACAGTCTTGTTGCTTTCGATGGGAAAGCGTTGCGCAATTTGATTGAGATCACGTTGAATAGTACGCAAACTGATCTCAATTCCTTCACGTTCTAAGACTTCTTGTAACTCACGTGTGCCCATCCATTTACCCGTAGAAAGTCGAGACAAAATTTGCCATTGGCGATAGAGGCTGTTGGAGGTTTCTTTTTCTTGTGCAGACATGTCAAATATCGTTGAAATCGTGAAGGTTTAAGGGAAATAAATCTGCTACACAATAGAAAAATAAAAAACTTTCTGCAAGTTCTATCCTTAAATTAATTTGTTAGGCCTTGAAAACACACACTAAAAAATTTTGAAACAAGTTCGATCAAAACTCACATTGAGCTAAACAATAAACAATGAATTAATAAAAGCTGGTTAAAAGATTTCAAACCTGATGCTGAAAAACATTTTAAGACTCAATGATTGTTGGCATTGATATTGCTTGATTCATCTTGCCACCAGAGAACATAAGAAGAGGTTTGTATGCTAAAAGAAACGATGGATACAAATTCAAGTAATGAAAATTATGCAGAACGTTTTGCTGTGTCAATGATTGAAGAGCAGACTCAGTCGAATACAGGTGAATTAAAAGAGATAAAAAATATTCAGGCAGTTGTTCATTTAAATATTGAGATGCAGCAACCAGCAGTGCATTTACTTAAACAACTCGATTCTATTTTCTTTAATGAAATGACTGATGATCATGTTCTTTCACCTGAAACTGCGGAAAAAGTTGAGCATTGGTTATCTCAACATAGTATTTATGAGCTTGAAAAACTAAATGAAACAGCTAAAGCGCATTTTTTATATCAAGGAATTACCTTTGCTGTATATGGAGAGAAATCAGGGATTGATCGCACCATTCCTTTTGATTTGATTCCCCGAGTGATTGCCAAACAACAATGGAACAAAATCGAGGCAGGATGTACACAACGTATCAAAGCTTTAAATCTATTTCTTGCTGATATTTATCATGAGCAAAATATTTTAAGAGAAGGTTTTATTCCTGAGTTACCAGTGCTTTCACATGAAGCGTATCAGCCGATCATGATGAATCACAGTTTAAATGGAAATATTTATAGTCAAATCAGTGGTATCGACATTGTCCGTGATCGACACGGGGAGTTCTTTGTCTTAGAAGATAACTTACGTACTCCTTCTGGTGTGTCTTACATGATTGAAAGCCGTAAGATGAGTCAAAAATTGATGCCTGAATTATGCAATCAGCAAGTTGCAAGTATCGAGCAATATCCACAGCTTTTGCGTGAAATTCTCGCTGAAAATTCAAGAGTCACTACACCCACAATCGTGGTGCTGACGCCGGGTCGTTACAATAGTGCATATTATGAGCATTCATTTTTAGCAAGAGAGATGGGTGTACCCTTGGTGACATCTCGTGACCTTTTTGTTGAAAACGACAAGGTTTATGTGAAAACCATCCGAGGACGTCAACAGGTTGATGTAATTTATAGACGTTTAGATGATGGTTTTTTAGACCCTTTATGTTTTAGACCTGACAGTACTTTAGGTGTTGCAGGGCTGATGTCAGCTTATTTGAGTGGTAATGTGGTCATTGCAAATGCACCAGGTACAGGAGTTGCTGATGATAAGTCAATTTATCCTTATGTGGATCAAATGATTGCTTATTATCTGAATGAAAAGCCAATTTTATCAAATGTACCCACTTATCAATGTCGTGAGGCTGATGCATTGGATTATGTGTTGGCAAATCTCGATCAATTGGTCGTAAAAGAAGCTCAAGGTTCTGGTGGTTATGGGATGCTGATAGGTCCTAAAGCAACTGAACAAGAAATTGATTTATTTAGAATTAAATTAATGGCTTCACCTTCAGCATATATTGCGCAACCGACATTAGATTTATCAGTAGCGCCAACATTAACCTCACAAGGAATTGCTGAACGTCATATTGATTTACGACCATTCATTTTAACCTCACCTGAACGTATAGAAATCGTTCCTGGTGGTTTGACCCGAGTTGCAATGCAACAAGGTTCATTGGTGGTTAACTCATCACAAGGTGGTGGAATTAAGGATACATGGGTGATTGATGAATATTCAATTTAATCAGTCCTTAGCAATCCCAACCAAAGGAGAGAAAAGATGATTTTACTCAGTACAAATGCACAAAATATATTTTGGTTAGGGCGTTATTTGACTCGCATACAATATTTATGTAGCCAGTTCCCTTTTAAAACCAATGAATTGGCATTAGATTATGCAAATGCATTTTGCTTACCTGCATTCGATGCTAGCTCCTTGAATGAACTCATTTTGGACACTGAGCAGCCTGCTTCATTTCACCAACAGTTTTTATGTGCCAAAAATAATATTCATGACTTGCGTGGGGTTATTTCTGCGAAATCATTTGCTGAGTTGAATCAGCTTTTACACCAAGCCGAACAAAATGCCAGTTTTATCTGTGATGTCTGTGAGGAGTGTAATGATGTTCTTGAAGCAGAAGATGATGAGTTATTGTTCTTATTCTTTAGTCTTGGGCAAAAAATGGAACAGTTCGACCGTCAGTTACGGCTAAGCCAAGATAAATCGCTAACATTGACGCAATTAAATGCGGTGATTAGTAGTTTGAATCAACATGGGATGTGTAGCTTGCCAGAAGTGTGGGAGGAGCTAAAAAAACAGCCTAATCGAATGAATTATTATCATTTTAGTGATCATATTGATTCTTTATTTGAATTGGATCGCTTATGAAACTCATGATTAATCATCAAACCCATTATCAATATTCTGACTGGGCAAAAAACAGCATTCAATATATAAAAATGACCCCGCAATCGAATTTACATCAACAAGTGACGGGGTGGCAAATTAGTATTCCTGGAGAAAAACAATATAAAAAAGATGCTTTCAATAATATTTGGTTGACCAGCTCGCAAACAGAACCTTATCAACAAATGTTGATTATGGCGCAAGGGATTGTTGAAATTAATACAGACAATCAACTTGGTTTACAGGATGCACTTGTTCCAGCCGTATTTTTACAACCTACAACTGCAACACTGTGTAATGATGAAATGATTGCCTTTGCAAAATACTATTTACCGCAAAAAAGCTGGGCTAATTTTCAAAAATTAGCCGAAGCATTGCTACAGTACATGCCATATATCACCGCAAGCACAACGGTTACGCATACGGCTATAGCATCCTTTTCTGCACAACAAGGGGTTTGTCAGGACCATAGTCATGTATTGATTGCAATGGCAAAAGCTTTGGGTATTCCTGCACGCTATGTCTCAGGGTATTTGTATGTTAATAATCAGTCACATTTGGCAAGCCATGCTTGGACAGAAGTCTACTTAGAAGGGCGATGGCATATGATTGATGTCAGCAATCAGCTTTTTAGCCCACAATCACATGTCTATGTCGCTGTTGGTCGAGATTATTGGGATGTTGCTCCAGTTCGAGGTATACGTGAAAAAGGGGGTGCAGAAACAATGTATTCTATCGTTCAGGTACTTGCATGCTGATGCAGAATGATCAATAGTGTCATGTATTGCAAAATGATTAATTTCGAATTTTAGTTGTATAGGTAGCTCCATGACGTATTGCTGTGCTTTAAGACTCAAACAAGGTTTAGTATTTATTAGTGATACTCGAACCAACGCTGGAGTCGATCACATTTCGGTATATCGAAAGCTTTATACTTTCGGGATCGAAGGCGAACGTTTTATCTGTATACAAACTTCGGGTAATCTGGCGACGACTCAAGCAGTGATTGGGCATTTGGAAAATCATTTAGCTCTAAAACAGGAACCTAATCTATATAGCGTCAACACCATGTTTGAGGTTGCTGGCTTAATTGGGCAGACTTTACGAAAAGTGATTGCTGATGTGACTGAAGATACCCAAGAGCAAAGTAATTATTACTGCAGTTTGTTGGTGGGTGGACAAATCAGCGGTGAAGAAATGCAGCTTTATAATATCTATCCACAAGGGAACTTTATTTCTGCGACCAGTGATACGCCGTATTTCCAGATTGGAGAAAGTAAGTATGGTAAGCCGATTTTAGATCGGGCATTGAGTTATGATATGCCTTTGGATGAAGCTTTACGCTGTAGTTTGATTTCATTTGACTCCACACTACGTTCGAATGTTTCAGTCGGTATGCCATTAGATGCCATGATCTATGATAAAGACAGCTTAAAAATTCCTAAAGGAAAGCGTATTGTTGAAGATGATCCATATTTTCAGCATATCAGTAAGCAATGGTCGGAAACCTTAAAAAAAGGATTACAGGATTTGCCAAAACCTACTGTGGACTATTTTGAGTAAACTTCTCAATAGATGGGAACGTGCATTAATTAAAATTTAATCTCGATCCATTATTTTAATAAGTACTCTAATTTTTTAAATGTAAAGAACATGGAATTAGTTCAACTTTGTTATGTATCAAGCATAAATTTAAAAGATTTGCGTTTAATGGCTGAATTTAGGAATGCATGCATCGTGCAGCCACTTTTTTTACTGAGCAGCATATACATGGTGTTTCATTTTATGCAAATGAACACTTCTTACATTGTTTTGAGGGTGAAGCGGAATCAATAGATTTAATTTATCAACATATTTTAAATCATCAAGATCAGAATTATCGTTTTTGTTTCCTTAACAATATTGAAGAGTTTCACTTTGAAGCTTGGCAAATGAAGTATGTCGATCGTAATGGAGTGGTCAGCATCTTCTGTAAAAAATGTGGCTTAAATCATTTTAAACCCATGAGTTTAACTGATCAACAAATCGACGAACTTATGCAAATAGTGTCTGTTAGAACAGTATCAAAATAGAATTAAATATCTAAATAATAAAAAGTTAAGGCTTGTACATTAAATGATAATTGTTTATAACAATATAAAGATAAAAATAGAAGAATTACATGACTTTTCAATTATGCTGTGCAAGTAAAACAACATCACCTCATCATCAACTACTGAATGATCTAAGAGAAATTCTTGGTGAAGCGAGAGACTTTAATGTACTGCATCAAGTTCGAGGCGTACTTTATTTTGCCGATGAGCATTTTTTTCAATGCCTTGAAGGTGAACAGTCGGTAATTTTACGTCTGTTGGAGAAATTATATAAAGATCCTAGACATCATCAGATAAAGCTATTTAGAGCTTTACAGGTAGAAAGAGGGCATTTTTCTCAGTGGTCGATGAAGTATGTCAGGCGAAACAGTAAAATTCAGCAGTTTTTTGAGCACAAAGGTTTTCTGCGTTTTCAGCCATTAAATTTAGATAAGCAAGATATACCTAATTTACTCAAATTACTTTATGAGATCGAACAATTTGAAGATATTGTGGAAGATTTTGTTTAAAGCCATTTTTTAATGCTATTTAAAAAGTACTTTTGTGGGCTGTGCTTTGAGTAAGAGTTTTTTAAGATGATAAAATTAAACATTCAATCCTTGCTGTTGTTTTAACAGTTAAATAGACAATCGCCGATATCGAGTGAATCTTATCTGACTTTTTTGCCTATACTTCCGAGAGTATTTTTTCTAAAAATGATAGAGATATTAAGTGTATCTCTATCATATACATGGCTTTTATTCTGAACGATGGGTACAATTTGGCATAAAAAGATTTAAATCTTTTTACGTTTTGGACGACCTGTCATACGACATAATAATTCATAGCCAATCGTACCATTTGCTGTCGCAACTTCATCAACTAAACGGTTTTTACCCCAGAGTTCTACGACTGTCCCGATTGGTGCATTCAATCCAGTGACATCAATGGCAATCATATCCATTGCAACACGACCAATAACACGGGTTGCTTGCCCATGAATAGAAACATAATTCTGCGTGAGGTATGCACGAGGATAACCATCTCCATAACCAATAGAAACGATTGCGATATCCATCTCTTGCTCTGAAACGAAAGTTGAACCGTAGCCGACAGATTCACCTGCTTGAATATGATTTAAAGCAATAATTTCAGCGGTAAATGTCATTACAGGACGAATATCGAGTTCATGTGCAGATTGGTCTGCAAATGGTGAAGCACCATAGAGCATGATTCCTGGTCGCACAAAATCAAAATTTAGTTCAGGCCATTTAAAAATAGCGGCTGAGTTACAGCACGACGCCAAAATAGGTGAACATGCTTCTTTAACTTGCAAAAATTGTTGCTTTTGCAATTCATTTAAGGGGTGATGATCGACATCAGCGTTTGCGAAGTGCATAGCAAGTACACAAGTAAAACCTTCAGCTTGTAATGAATGGATCACTTCAATAATTTCAGCTACTTTAAAGCCTAAGCGATTCATGCCACTGTTGAGTTTGACCCAAACTTTCAGTCCTTTTTGGATATATTGGTCTTTGTAGGCGCTTAACCAATCAAGCTGCTGTTGATGGTGAATCATTAGCTCAAAGTTACTGTCTAGAACAATTGGCATTTCATCTGCATTGAAAATACCTTCAATCAGGGTAATCGGTTGTTGATAACCTAATTCACGAATTTCCAAAGCTTCTTCAAGGCAGGCGACACCGAAAGCATCAGTTGAACTTAAGGCGGCTAAGCAATCCTTGACGCCATGACCATATGCATTGGCTTTTACCATACTGACAATTTTTGCGGTTGGGGCAAGTTGTTTGACACGGTTTAAATTATATTGCAGCGCTTCGCTGTCAATATAAACTGTTGCTTGGCGCACCCTCGTTACTCCTTGGGAATGGCAAATACAGCATAAAATTGATGAAATTATGCGGTTAGAAATGTAATGATGGTTCTATATTGTCTTAAAAAGATCATGATCAAGAACCAAGATTATTGTAGTCCGATCAAGGCTAAATGGACACGAACATTTGTGTTTTTAATGAGTTATTGATTTTGTATCGATAAAATTCTTGTATTTTTGCTTAAACATAATTTGTAAAAATATTGATCTTTATTTTTTTTACAAAATCGTACATTTTATATTCAATTTCATGATTAAGGTATACGTGTATGGGAACATGGTCTCATGAACCTTTTGGCAATGATACAGCCAGTGATTGGGCATATGAATTCGAAGAACATAACGGTTATGACGTGATTGAGGATGCATTTGATCAAATCATTGATATGACCACAGAAGAGTTTATTGACGCTGATTTGGGATGTATTGCGCATGCGGCAGCAGAGGTTTTGGCAAAATCTTTTACAGCGAGTATAGCTGACAACGAATATTATCCTGAACCTGTAGAAAAATGGCTAGAGCAGAATAGAAATAAGCAAAATTATGCATTGATTCCAAAAGCCCTACTTGCATTAAACTTATTGACATCTGAAAGCTCTGAATTGGATGAGCTATGGCAAGATTCAGATGATTATGAAGACTGGATCAGAAATATTGATGAATTGAAAGAGACTTTAAAATCAAAGATCTGAGTCCAAAGTCTCTTCATTATTTATTGGTGATAAAGCTTATTCTTCGTCTTCGTATTGAGCATAGTACTCAGGAGATAAATTACTGAAACGGGTGTATTGACCTTCAAAGGCTAGACGTACTGTACCAATAGGTCCATTACGTTGTTTACCAATGATAATTTCGGCAGTGCCAGCTTCTTTTGATTCTTTGTTATAAACTTCATCACGGTAAATAAACATAATTAAATCGGCATCCTGCTCAATCGCACCAGATTCACGTAAGTCTGACATAACAGGACGTTTATTTGGTCGATTCTCCAAAGAACGGTTAAGCTGAGACAATGCAATAACAGGACACATCATTTCTTTTGCAAGCGCTTTTAAGCTTCGTGAAATTTCACCGATCTCACCCACACGGTTGTCACCCATACCAGGGACTTTCATTAATTGGAGATAATCGATCATGATACACCCCAATTTACCACCATGTTGTTTGGCAATACGCCGTGCGCGTGCACGTACCTCTGTTGGAGGAAGTGCAGAGGAGTCGTCGATATAAAGATGCTTTTCTTGAAGTTGTAAAATCGTGCCAGTCACTTTAGACCATTCATCACCATCCAGTTTTCCTGAACGTAAGTGTCCTTGATGAACTTTACCGTAGGCAGAGATTAAACGCATTGCAATAGAGTCTGCTGGCATTTCCATAGAGAAAACCAGTGCGGGTAGGTCACAGTTGAATAAAACGCTTTCGACTAAATTCATTGCGAAGGTCGTTTTACCCATGGACGGACGTGCCGCAACAATAATCATATCACCTGCTTGCATACCTGAGGTTTTATTGTCCAATTCCATAAAACCTGTGGTTAAGCCAGTGATATTGCCATCTAGCTGAGATAATTCATTTAATTTATCAAAAACGTCAGCAACCACGGAAGTAATTGCTTTAGGACCTTGTGCCTTCGCATTATTATTGTGTTGCTCTGCAATAGAGAAAATATTGGTTTCAGCAAGATCTAAAATCTCACTGACATCACGACCTTTGGTGTCATAGGCATTCTGCAAAATTTCATTGCCGACTTTAATCATATTTCTCAAAGTCGCAAACTCTTTGATTTTTCCAGCGTAAGTTTCTAAATTATAGAAACTTGAAGGGGAGTCTGCCATCAATTGCATTAGATACTCTTCACCACCAATTGCATCGAGTAAATTTTGCTTTATCAGCCAGTCATTGACCAATACCGCATCATAAGGTGAGCTTTCTTGAGCAAGTTTTTCGATTGCACGAAAGATATATTTATGACGCGTTGCGTAAAAATCATTTTCACTTAAAGTATCGCTCACTTGTTCAAAAGATTCAGCGACAGTCATTAACGCAGCAAGTACAGCTTGTTCAATTGCCAAATTGTGGGGTGGCGTACGAAACTCTTTTAACTGCGCATTGTCTTTATTTTTTGCATCAGCATTGAAAGAGTTTTGTTGAGCAGTGGCGGTTGCCTGAGACATAGAAGACCTTGTTTTAAATCTTGCGAAAACATTATTTAAAATAATGTATGGAGACACTTCAGTACTTACTTATCTTAATGCAAAATTTAGAAAGTATCTAACAGTAATACCGATAAGTAGAGACTTAATGAAGTGAAAAAAACAACTGTAAAGTGTGAAACTAAAAGTTTAGAGATAAAAAAAGAGCATACAAAAGTATGCTCTTTTTTTTGCTTGAAAATTACTCAGATACGATAGTAACGAGAACTTCAGCAACAACATCATGATGCAATTGGATTGCGATGTTGAATTCACCAGTGTGACGAAGCGCACCGTTCGGTAAACGAACTTCTGCACGGTCTACAACAAGACCAGCATTTGTTAACGCGTCAGCGATGTCACGAGTACCGATTGAACCAAATAGTTTACCTTCATCACCAGCTTTCGCAGTGATAACGATATTTACTTCGTTCAATTGATCAGCACGTGCTTGAGCAGCAGCTAAAACTTCAGCTTCAGCTTTCTCAAGTTCAGCACGACGAGCTTCAAAAGCAGCAGTGTTTGCTTCAGTAGCAGCAACTGCTTTACCTTGAGGGATTAAATAGTTACGACCGTAACCAGCTTTAACTGATACTTTATCGCCTAATTTACCAAGGTTTTTAATGCGTTGTAATAAGATAATATCCACGGCTCAACCTCACTTATGATTGTCAGTGTAAGGAATCAACGCTAAATAGCGAGCTTGTTTAATAGCAAGCGCCAATTGACGTTGGTAACGAGCTTTAGTACCTGTAATACGGCTAGGAACAATCTTGCCATTTTCAGTGATGTACTGTTTTAAAGTGTCGATATCTTTGTAGTCGATGTACGTAACGTTCTCAGCTGTAAAGCGGCAGAACTTGCGACGACGGTAAAAACGTGCCATTGATGTTCTCCTTATGCTTCAACAGAATCTTGAGCTTGTTGTGCTTCTTCACGTTGAGCTTTACGCGCACGTTTTTCTTCAGCACTCTTAGCAAGTAATGATTCTTCAGTGATTGCGTGTTCACGACGGATAATCACGTTACGAAGGATTGCATCGTTATAACGGAACAATTCTTCTAATTCATTAAGCGTAGTTTGGTTACATTCGATGTTCATCAAAATGTAGTGCGCTTTATGAATTTTGTTAATTGGGTAAGCCAATTGGCGACGGCCCCAATCTTCAAGACGGTGAATTTGACCTTCAGCATCTTTGATGTGAGAAATGTAGCGTTCTACCATTCCCACAACTTGATCGCTTTGGTCTGGGTGTACCAGAATTACGATTTCGTAGTGACGCATTGTCAGCTCCTTACGGTTTATACAGCCCCATTCAAAAGAATGAAGCAAGGAGTCACAATCTGTAATGCTTTAAACAAGAGTTAAAAGCAATAGATTATGCCGCAAAAATTGCGAGCGCCTATTATAGGAAAGTTTATGAGCAAACACAATTTAATATTCAATTATTTATTGGAAAAGCCACTAAATTTTTACAGAGGGTGAATTGAATTTTGTATTGTCACTATTTAGATTAAAACTGAATAAAAAAGGATAGCAACAATGACAAACTACCGTATTGAGAAACTTGAAACCATTGAATCTTATATTGAAAATCCAACACAAGAGTTTTACTTTGAGGTATTTGATGGTCGTTATGACATTGTCATGGTGGTGGATTGGGGTGAGGAGGATGATGCAATCATCACATATTGTGAAAAAATTCTAGAAACTGGACAACTGTCTGCAAAATTTGAAGCTGCCAATAACAAACAAGGTTTTACCATTACGATTCAGTTGGGTGAAAAAACATTACTGATTCCTTATCAAGGTGAGGGTGCTGATCGAGATACAACTTTACGAGCACTCAATGAAATTTTACATCCAGAGTATGAAATCCGTTTCTGTAAAGCTTCTGATGGTTCAGACACATTAGAATTTATCCCACTGCCCCAAAAATTATGGCATCAATTAGATCTCAAATATGCTGAAAAAATGGATGATTTGTTTGCTCGGTTTGAGCATGATTCTGTATTTTTTGGAAGTTAATTTAACTTTTTAAATCAGTCATTATACTGATCAAAGGATTGGTTTATTTGGGTGTTGCTTGAATATTGAACATGTTAAATAGTCTTTAGAATTGAAGTTGAATAAAATCCAATTAAAAACAAGTTTTTAGGATGGAATGTAGATGTTTTTATATATGCTTTTGGAAAAAATGTTCATTGTTGCTTTGAAATAAGTATGTCGCTTTTTAAATTATAGTCACTAATTTTTAGTAAGCTATGTGTTGGAACTGCATTGCTGTTTCTTTGTTTTTACATGTTGCCTTTTTAGGCTGAAAAGTAGTATTGAATAATTAATCAACTAGTCGAGTAAATACACAACAGTGTTAGCGCACAAGCTTTTTTTAGAAGATGGAGATTTGATTAAATCGTTATTTTTTTGAAGCTACAATCAAATCATTGTATTTAAAATCGATATTGATAGAGTTTTTTATATTCAACAGGGCTCATACCTAAATTCCTCATAAATAACTGCCTTAAAACCTGTTCATGATTCAAGCCACATTGCATTGCAACTTGTTTAACAGCCAACTGATTTTCTCTAAGAAGTTTTTTAGCATATTCGAGTCGAATGCCTTCTAGCCATTTTGCTGGAGAAAGTCCGAATTCTTTTGAAAAAATTCGTGACAGGTGACGTGTGGTAATGCCAAATTTGTCAGCTAAGATTTGCGCATTAATTTGCTGTTTGAGATTGGCTTTCACCCATATTTGTAAATCATTTAATACCGCTTTGCCATGATGGCTAAGTTCAATATCATCGCTAAACTGTTGTTGAGTACCTTTTCTTTTGAACAAGGTGACCAGATGCATTGCAGTTTTTCTGGCTATTTCAGCTCCAAGATCATGCTCTACAATCGTCAAAGCTAAATCCAATCCTGCGCTAACACCAGCTGAGGTAAATAAATTTCTATCTTGTATACAAAATGCCTGATTATTGATATTTAATTTGGGAAATTGAATTTTTAACTGTTCTATGAATGCCCAATGCGTTGTAACGTGTTTGCCATCTAACAAGCCAGTCTGTGCTAATAAAAAAGTACCTGTGCAAATTGACCCGTAACGTTTTGAGCTTTGACATAATTTTGTTAATTGCTCAATCAAGCTTTTATTTACTCGAACATCCGCCATAAAAGGTGAACCTGCAATTAAAAAGGTATCGATAGCATCTAAATCACTATAGATACAATAATCTGGCAATAATTTAATGCCACAAGACGTCTTTAAGGGCTCAGCTGTGGCTGCAATTAAAATCGGCTTATATATTTCTTGACCAATCTGCCGATTCGCCTCTGAAAAAACATCTATTGGACCAGCAATATCGAGTAATTGCACTTGAGGTAATGCAAAGAGTGCAACGGTTTTAGCTGTCATCTCAGATCCATAATCTAATGAAAATGTCCTAATTTTACGCTTTTAATAAATTTAAGACATTGGTTTTTCCATCTATATTGAATATCAATATCTTCAAAGGAAAACTTCTATGGAAAGCTTGGATCATTTATATATACCAGATAGCAAAGTAGTACAGGATGTACAGCAACTCATACGTGATTGTGAATCAGAGCTGCTGTTCCACCACTCAAGCCGTGTATACCATTGGGGAGCTTTGGCTGCTCAACGTAAAAATATCAAAGTCGATCATGAGTTACTCTATATTGCTTGTATGTTTCATGATCTTGGGCTTACACAACAATATTGTAGTTGTGATCAGCGTTTTGAAGTGGATGGGGCAAATGCAGCAGCGGACTTTATGAAAAGTCGTAGCTTTTCTCAGCAAGAGATTGATAAAGTTTGGACAGCGATTGCATTGCATACAACACCTGGAATTCCTGAATTTATGGCAGCAGAAATTGCAATGGTCACCGCAGGCGTTGAAATGGATGTGTTGGGAATCAAGTTTGATCAATATAGTCAACAGGAACGTGATCAAGTCATCCAACTGCATCCTCGTGAAACAGGATTTAAAGAAAAAATCATTCAAGCATTTTACGAGGGTATAAAAAATAAGCCTGAGAGCACTTTCGGTAATGTAAAAGCAGATGTTATTGCCGACAAGCAGCCAGAGTTCGATGCTATTAATTTTTGTTCAATCATCAGAAACTCTAAATGGTCATCTTAAATATATCTTATATGCTCACATCTTTTTTACTTTATCAAGGTGGGAGAAATGAACAAGACAGTATTTTTTGAAAATAATTGCTGTGTTAAAAGTTAAAATTTTGCTTGTGGCAAAGCTTTTTACAGCATCCATATTTTCAAGAACAAATGAGATTTGAATTATTTTCGAGAAAGCAACTATTGAGAATTAAAGGATCAAAAAAAAGATAGAGTAAACTCTATCTTTTTTAAAACAGTGGCAAATGTGGTGCAGGGGAGACGTAACTAAAACTAAAGCTAAAACTGAGCGCTGTAATTAGAATTACTGAATACAAAAAATATTTTCTTGCCCAAACCTGATCATTCTCTGCTTTAAAGCCAATAATAGACAAATAGAGCCAATAGGCACACAAAGCATTAAAGGTGATTAAAAAGAAAATGTTGGTATAGCCAAAACAATATAACCCATTTAAAACCGCAGCAAAAAGTACAACATAAATTAAACTTTCAACTTTGGTTCGAAAAATTGAACGTGCTACAGGCAAAATAGGGATATCTGCATTTTTATAGTCATCGAAACGATAAATTGCAATTCCCCAAGAATGTGGCATTTGCCAAAGTGCATATGCTAAAAAAATCAGCAAAGCGGCAATATCAAATTCATTGGAAACAGCAGTATAACCAATTACAGGAGGGCTTGCGCCAGAAATACTTCCAATCACAGTTTGATGAATGGTGGTACGTTTACTCCAAAGACTATAAAAAATCACATACACAACAAAGCCGAGTACAGCGAAGCCAAATGCGTAGGCGTTGACAAAAAACCACAACAAAGCAAAGCCAATTAAACCCAGCACAGCAGAAAATATTAAAGCAACTGTTGGACTGATGGTCTTTTTGACAAGCGCACGATTCATTGTGCGTTGCATTTTTTGGTCAATGTCTTGGTCAATGACGTTATTCACAACACAGCCAGAAGCAACAACAAGTGTTGTACCAATGAGTGTGATGAGAAGTAAAAGGAAATCTACTGAACCTTGAGCGGCTAAGAAAAAGCCGCCCAAAGTGGTAACGAAGTTACCAAAGAGAATTCCTGGCTTAGTCAGGAATAGATATTTTTTCAACATGACACCCTAGAGCATCATGTTTGAATGTAAGTAGTTCATGATCCATACAGAACCAATTAAGAGAACGGCAATCGTCAGAATCGTATAGATGAATGCAATGACGTTCCAGCGTTGTTCAGAAGATGAATTCATGTGCAAGAAGAAAATCAATTGTACAAGAACCTGAGCAACAGCAGTGATCGCAATCGTTGCAACAACAGCACCACCAGTCATGCCTTTCATCACCATCCCAAATGGGATGATGGTCAAAACGACAGAAAGGATGAAGCCGATAGAGTATTGTTTGATGTTTCCGTGCGACGCACCAGCAGCATTATGATCATGACTCATTATAAAGCTCCCAGTAAATAAACTACGCTGAATACACAGATCCAAACGATGTCAAGGAAGTGCCAGAACAAGCTTAGGCAAGCAAGACGACGCGTGTTTGGTAATGTCAAACCATATTTCTTGATTTGAACCATTAACACGATCATCCATACTAAACCAGAAGTTACATGGATACCATGCGTACCAACTAGAGTAAAGAACGCAGATAAAAACGCACTGTGGCTAGGACCATGACCCTCAAGAACTAAATGATGAAATTCATAAAGTTCCATGCCGATGAATGTTGCACCAAAGAGCCAAGTGATAATTAACCACATCAGCACTTGGTTGACATTTTTCTTGTATGAAGCAAGAACCGCGAAACCAAAAGTCACAGAAGAAATCAGGAGAGCGAAAGTTTCTACAAGTACGAAACCTAAAGACTCACCAAATAACTCTTTTGGACTTGGAGTACCAGGCGGAATATGACTGCTTAATACAGCGAACGCGATGAAGAGTGTACCGAATAAAATCAAGTCACTCATCAAGTATGTCCAGAAACCAAAGACTGTGATGTCAGTATCATCGTGATGATGATGCTCATCGTGTCCATGGTTGTCGTGATGAAGTACTTCAGCCATATCCTTAGTCCTTCTTCAAGTGTTTTTCAAGTAAAGCATAACGCTCATTTTCGATACGTTCTACTTCAGCAGCAGGTACATAGTAATCCACTTTCTTCGTGAATGAACTTACGATGAAGCTAATAACAGCACCAAGGAAAGTTACAACGACTAACCACCAGATATGCCAGATTAAAGCAAAGCCCATTGATGTAATGAACAACGCAATAACAAAGCCTGCAGCACGGTCGGTTGGCATATGAATATCTTCATATTTCTCAGGACGCGCATATGCAACACCATTCTCTTTGTCATTCCAGAAAGTATCAATACCATTGATTTTTGGAATTTCAGCAAAGTTATAGAACGGAGCAGGGGAAGAAGTAGACCATTCAAGTACACGACCATCCCATGGATCGCCAGTGTGGTCCATGTTGTCATGACGTTGTAAGAAACCTACGATCACTTGCATTAAGAAACAAGCAATACCGATAGCGACAAGTACAGCACCGAATAAAGCGATAGCTAGGTATGGATCCCATTCAGGGTTGTCATATGTATTCAGACGACGAGTCATACCCATGAAACCAAGGATATAAAGTGGCATGAATGCAAAATAGAAACCAAAGAACCAGAACCAGAAAGATGCTTTACCCCAAGTCTCATTTAACTTCCAACCAAACATTTTTGGCCAGTAGAAAGTGATACCTGCGAACATACCGAATACAACACCACCAATAATTACGTTATGGAAGTGAGCAATCAAGAATAATGAGTTGTGTACTAAGAAGTCAGCTGGTGGAACAGCCATTAATACACCAGTTAAACCACCGATACCGAAAGTCACAAGGAAGCCAAGTGTCCAGTACATTGGTGATGTAAATGTAATACGACCCTTGTACATAGTGAATAACCAAGAGAAGATTTTCACACCAGTAGGAATCGCAATAATCATGGTCATGATACCGAAGAACGCGTTAACGTTGGCACCAGCACCCATGGTAAAGAAGTGGTGTAACCATACGACAAATGCCAGTACAGTAATTGCAATTGTTGCATACACCATAGATTTGTAACCGAATAACGTTTTACGAGAGAACGTTGAAACGATTTCTGAGTAAAGACCAAAAGCAGGCAATACCAAGATATAAACTTCTGGGTGACCCCAAGTCCAAATCAAGTTCACGTAAAGCATTGGGCTACCGCCAAGCTCGTTGGTGAAGAAGTGGAAATCGAAGTAACGGTCAAGTGTTAACATTGCAATAGTTGCTGTTAATACTGGGAACGATGCGATGATCAAAACGGCTGTACAAAGTGCAGTCCAAGTAAAGATCGGCATGTCCATAAGTTTCATACCAGGCGCACGCATTTTAATGATGGTAACAAAGAAGTTAACACCTGTCAGAAGCGTACCTAGACCCGAAACCTGGAGTGCCCAGATATAGTAGTCAACACCAACACCAGGAGAATATTGAATGCCTGAAAGTGGAGGGTAAGCCATCCAACCAGTCGCAGCAAATTCACCTAATACAAGCGAAACCATCATCAAACCAGCAGCACCAGCAAATAACCAGAAACTTACAGAGTTCAATAATGGGAATGCAACGTCACGTGCACCAATTTGAAGTGGTACAGTAATGTTCATCATACCTACAACAAGACCCATAGCTACGAAGAAGATCATAATTACACCATGTGCGGTGAAGATCTGATCGTAGTGGTCTGGATGTAAATAACCTTCACCGCCACCTTTTGCAAGGAACAGTTGAAGACGCATCATGATTGCATCAGCGAAGCCACGAAGTAGCATCACTACAGATACAAGGATATACATGATACCGATTTTTTTATGGTCTACTGATTTAAACCATACATTCCAGAGATATCCCCATTTTTTGAAATAGGTGATACCGCCTAAAACTGCAATTGCGCCAAGGGCCATAACGACCATTGTCACAAGTACAATAGGCTCTTTAGGGATCGCGTCCCAATTGAGTTTACCTAATAACAAAGACATGTCTTATTCCCCTACAGAAGCAGTTGCATGTTCAGCACCTGCATGTTCAGCACCTGCATGGTCTGCACCATGATAGTTGCTCATGTAAGTGTTGATAATGCTCTTGAACAAGTCAGGCGTAACTGAAGAATAATAAGTCACAGGATGAGGCTTAGTAGGGAATGGACCTTTACGTTCAGCTTCGTGTGCAGCTTTAATTTCTTCTGGCGTATGCGCATTGTTCAGCATTGCTTCAATTTGGTGTTTAGAACGGTCACCATCTTTGAGCGTAGCAAATTCAGTCGCATCAAGCGTGGTTTTTTGGATTGCTTCAGGGTTAATTGAAGTTCCTTTACCTGCTTTGATTGCGTCTACCCATGCGTTGAAATCAGCATCAGAAACAGCGTGCGCACGGAAACGCATTTGCGTAAAGCCATAGCCGCTATAGTTCGCTGAGAATCCACGGTAGCCTTCTGCTGGACTTGGATGTTCTGCAAGCATATGTAACTTAGTTTGCATACCTGCCATTGCATAAACCTGACCTGCTAACTTAGGAATGAAGAAAGAGTTCATCGTAAAGTTAGAAGTGATTTGAAATTCAATTGGTTTATTGACTGGGAAACGAACTTCGTTAATTGTAGCTATCTGTTGTTCAGGATAGATAAATACCCATTTAAATTGTTCAGCGACAGCTTGAATTTTTAAATGTTCTTCCATCTGACCTTGAGTATTTGTTAATGGTCTGTAAGGATCATACTTATGTGAACCCCACCATGTTAAATACGCAAGAATAGCAATAATAATACACGGGATACCCCATACTACAATTTCAATTGCAGTTGAGTGTGCCCATGTAGGTTTATAGTCTGCATCTTTATTCGACGCGCGATATTTCCAACCAAACCACAATGCCATTAAGATCGAAGGAATTACGACCAAAAGCATTAAATAGATCGCAGTCATCATCAGGCTACTTTGACCTTCAGCAACTGGACCTTTCGAGTTTAGAAGTACTAAATCACCACCACACCCAGTTAAGAGTGCAGCCATCGCAGATAAAGACAATACAGCTAAAGTCGTTTGTCTCATTTTACAACCTCGGTGAAGAGTCCCATTCCCTATATAAATATGGGATAGCGATTAAAGTGTCGCATGATTGAAAATGACTATTGTTTACAAATAGAAAACATTCTCAATGATCTGACACCGCTACGTTGTAGGGCATTATGCCTCATATCGGCAAACTTAGCTATAGATAGGGCATGAATATATTAATGTAAAAATACCTGATATTTTTAGTCGGAATTATAAAAAAAACAAAAACATAAATTATTATTTTTTCGTGATTTAGTATCAAAAATGGCGGGGTCACCGCCATTTCATTTATTCTGCAAGATCAATCACTTTGGTTTTTGCCAGGCGATCATGGAGTGCATAGTTGTTTTTTGAAAAAAACATAAATAAATCAACAATAAATACAATTGCAATAAGCGGAACAATGCTCATCAACTGAGAGAGAATCAGAAATAAAAACGAACGTACAAAAAAGCCTCTGAATGACCCCGGTAGTTGATTGGTATTCACATCAACGATTTGAAGTTTGAATATTTTTTTACCAATCGACTGCCCCGACTTGGTAATCATAAAACATTGAATAATCAAGATTGCCAATACGAATACCATTAAACCAATATTGACATAGTTTGGTATGCTTTTACTGATTATTTCAGCGATCTGCATTTGGCTTTCTCTAGAAAATCCACCTTCAGCAATGTTGACTGCACTTTCAGGCATAAAATAAGCAATAGCAAGAATTTGCGGTAAAAACAATACTGCAAAATCGACGAGTTTTGCTGAAATACGTTTACCTACAGGTGCAGCTTTAATTGCTTTTTTAGTGGATCTTTCAACTTTTATGTTGGTAATTGCTTGGTTTTGTTGAGTGGGATGTTCAGGGGTAAAAGTTGTCGGTGTAATATAACCAACAGGTTCATAGACAAGTTTACCTTGTGTAAGTTCACCAAGTGCTTTCCATTCAGTCATTCCTTGATGCCAAGCTAAATCAGTTAATAAGACTTGCTGACTCGCAAGCATTTGATTCAGTTGTTCTATGGAATAGGGTCCAGCTTGTTGGTTATTTCTCGCCAAGTAAATTTGCATAAAACTCAATTCTCAAAATAAATCTAAAATACAAAAAGCGTAGATGGTCAACGAAAGCGTTATCATCAATATTCATCTACATTGTAATCCACTATGTATACTCGATTTTTGCACATATTAATATTAAATTTACACGAAATCTTAAAATATGAAGCAATATCAGGTTGCTTTTATAAGGAATTAATATCGTGAAAATGTGTTTAACTTTAAAACTTAGCGATGGAAATTTTAATACATAACTGCGTATTCAGCAGTTGAGTTCAAATGAATTGAAGTTATAAATATTATTTCAAAAATAAAAAAGACCCTACATGAGGGTCTTTTTTAGAGCATACAAATTAAGCTTGTTTGGTTTTTTCTTCTGCAAGGAAGAACCAAGTATCTAACACTGAGTCAGGATTTAAAGACACAGACTCAATACCTTGTTCCATTAACCATTTTGCAAGATCTGGATGGTCAGAAGGACCTTGACCACAAATACCGACATATTTCCCAGCTTTACGGCATGCATGAATCGCCATAGAGAGGAGGGCTTTAACCGCAGCATCACGCTCATCAAATAGGTGAGAGACAATACCAGAGTCACGGTCTAAACCAAGAGTTAACTGTGTTAAGTCATTTGAACCGATTGAGAAACCATCGAAATGTTCAAGGAATTGTTCAGCCAATAATGCATTGGTTGGCAATTCGCACATCATGATGACTTTAAGACCATTCTCACCACGTTTCAGACCGTTTTGAGCCAATAACTCAATAACACGCTTCGCTTCAGATACAGTACGTACGAAAGGAATCATGATTTGAATGTTGGTTAAGCCCATTTCATCACGTGCTTTTTTCAATGCGCGGCATTCAAGTTCAAAACAGTCACGGAAGTTGTCAGAGACATAACGGCTTGCACCACGGAAACCAAGCATTGGGTTTTCTTCTTCAGGCTCATATAGCTTACCACCGATTAAGTTCGCATATTCGTTTGACTTAAAGTCAGACATACGAACAATCACTGGTTTATCTGCAAATGCAGCTGCAAGCGTAGAAATACCTTCAACCAATTTTTCAACATAGAATTCGATTGGAGATGCATAACCTGCAGTACGTGCCATAACAGCAGCACGGGTTTCGCGTGGCAGGCTGTCAATGTTGAGTAATGCTTTAGGGTGTACACCGATCATACGGTTGATAATGAACTCTAAACGTGCAAGACCAATACCTTCGTTTGGAATTTGAGCGAAGTCAAATGCGCGGTCAGGGTTACCAACGTTCATCATAATTTTGAACGGAAGTTTAGGCATAGATTCAATAGAATTACGTTGGATTTCAAAATCTAACGAACCTTCATAAATAAAGCCAGTATCACCCTCAGCACAAGAGACAGTCACTTCCTGTCCATCGACAAGCACTTCTGTGGCATTACCACAACCAACAATTGCAGGAACACCTAATTCACGAGCAATAATGGCTGCGTGACAAGTACGACCACCACGGTTAGTCACGATTGCTGCTGCACGTTTCATTACTGGTTCCCAGTCTGGGTCAGTCATGTCTGAAACGAGTACGTCGCCTTCTTGTACTTTGTCCATTTCTTTAATCGATGTCACGATACGGACTTTACCAGAACCGATACGTTGACCGATTGAACGTCCTTCACAAAGAACCGTACCTTTTTGTTTAAGAAGGTAACGTTCCATTGTGCCAACATTTTCACGGCTTTTTACTGTTTCAGGACGTGCTTGAACGATATAGATTTGACCATCATCACCATCTTTTGCCCACTCAATGTCCATAGGCGCTTGATAATGTTCTTCAATAATCAATGCTTGTTTAGCAAGCTCTTGAAGCTCTAAATCATTAAGAGCAAATTGTTGGCGATCTGCTTTTTCAACATCAACAACAACGACAGATTTACCTGCAGCACCTTCTTCGCCATAAATCATTTTTTGGTGTTTAGAGCCAAGGTTACGACGGATAACAGCATGTTTGCCATTTTTGAGAAGTGGCTTTGAAATATAGAATTCGTCAGGATTGACTGCACCTTGAACAACCATTTCACCTAAACCATAAGAAGCAGTAATGAAAACTGCTTCACGGAAACCAGATTCTGTATCGAGTGTAAACATTACACCCGCAGCACCAGTTTCTGAGCGAACCATACGTTGAACGCCAGCAGAAAGGGCAACGATGTCGTGTGCAAAGTTTTGGTGTACACGGTAAGCAATCGCACGGTCATTATAAAGAGAAGCAAAAACTTCTTTAATTGCGATCAAAACATTATCAATACCACGAATGTTCAAGAAAGTTTCTTGTTGACCAGCAAATGAAGCATCAGGTAAATCTTCAGCAGTCGCAGAAGAACGAACAGCAACTGCAATGTCAGGATTGCCATTAGAAAGTGCAGCAAATGCTTCGCGAACTTCAGCCTCTAGACCTGTAGTAAGTGGAGTTTCTACAATCCATTGGCGGATTTTTGCGCCAGTTTCAGCAAGTGCAATCACATCATCAACATTTAATGCTGCAAGTTCTGCATTGATTTTAGCATTTAAGCCACTTTGCTCTAGGAATTCGCGATATGCATCAGCAGTCGTTGCAAATCCACCTGGTACAGATACGCCAGCATTTGCTAAATGACTGATCATTTCCCCAAGTGAAGAGTTTTTACCACCCACGATCTCAACGTCGTGTTTACCTAATTTTTCCAGACCGATTACGCGTGCTTCCAAAGTTGTTACTCCACTTATGCAGTATTAATCACTATCTTGGCATGAAATTATAACAAAAAACTTAGCATTTTGATTCAACTAAGTGATAGTCATGTAAGATGGGCTTACTATAAAGATTATACATCGCTAAGACAAATGTTTGAGGAGATTTTTAATGTCAGAAAGTAACCAAATAAAGCGGAGCGTATTTTTTATTTCTGATGGTACGGCGATCACAGCTGAAACCCTTGGGCATTCATTATTAGCGCAATTTCCCCATGTAAAGTTTGATATTCATATCATTCCCTACATTACATCTGAAGAAGCGGCGATGAATGTGGTCGAAGAAATCAATCGAAGAGCTGATAAAGATGGTCAGCAACCATTGGTATTCGATACTTTGGTTGACCCTTATGTGCGTGACATTATTAATACTGCAAATGCAGTGAATCTTGATGTTTTTGAAGGGCTTATTAGTAAGTTGTCTGATGTTTTAGGAACTCAGCCTACAACTTTAGTCGGACAAACCCATGCTGTAACAGATTCTGAGTCTTATAAAGCACGTATTGATGCTGTACATTTTGCTTTAGACAATGACGATGGCGCACGTACGCGACATTACGATAAAGCGGATTTGATTTTGATTGGAGTTTCTCGTTCAGGTAAAACACCGACATCTATTTATTTGTCATTACAATTTGGAATTCGTGTTGCTAACTATCCGCTCACTGAAGAAGACTTGGACGATAACCGTTTACCTGCTGTACTCAAAGAACATAAACATAAACTATTTGGTTTAATGATTGATGCTGAGCGTTTGGTTGCAATTCGTTCAGAACGAAAAGCCAATAGTCGTTATGCAAGTTTTTCACAATGTCAGATGGAACTTCGTGCTGTAGAGGGTATTTATATTTCTGAAGGAATCAAATATCTCAATGTTTCTGAAATGTCGATTGAAGAAATTTCAACACGAGTCCTACAAATGACAGGCTTAAAACGCAGAATTGGATAAATTGTCCTTAGCTTTGATCTTGCGAATATGATGGAATGACTGCTAAGAGCAGAATGCACATTTTGCTCTTATAAAATATGTATAGATGATTATGATAATGTTGAGTTGTTATATGAAAAAGATATTAAAAATAAGTTCATTTTCGATGTTTTTTTGTGCGCAGGGCATGATACTAACGCAGTTGCATGCCGAATCCTTAAAGGATTTCGAAACAACGTTGATTCAGAAATATTATCAAAATAGTTGTTCGTCGCGAAATGAATGTGATCAATACAATGAAAATATTTCTAACGCGATTGAAACAAAAATTAAAAAGGACCCTGCAAGTTTCACTTATTCTTTTCCTAAACTAACCGAAAAGAATATGTTGAAAATTCATTACAGCCTAGATCGCAAAATTAAATCTTATACAATGGATATTTCTGCTGGCGGTACGATGCGAGACTCCACGAATTTGATTCAATTGAAAGGCAAAAAAGGTCCAATCACTCAAGATTTAACAACAGTTGGATTTATCAATAAAATTGAGCAAGTTAAAATAAAAAATCGAGATGTATATTTAATCACCAGTGTTTTTGTTGGGAGTACATGCTCAAGAACTTATCGTATAAATTCATTCATATTGAACCAAGATAAATTCGCCCCAGTTCAAATTTTTGAAACGAAAACGAAAAATTTGGACTCAATAGACGTTGCAAACGATTGTCAGGACTGGGAACGTCCATTGGAAGATTTTATCCGTATTTCTAAAGATTTAAAGAATATAGATATTCTGCTGATCAATAACGCTGGAAAACTGACGAACAACTACTTGCGCTATCAAAAGACTGCCAATAGTTATCGCTATATCGGACAGACAAAATAAAAGGAGGCAATACATGCCTCCTTCAATTAAATTTTATTCAAATCTATGATGTATAGGTACTAATAACAACATCAACGACATACTCTGTTCCATCCATACCGTGTATTGAATTGGATGTAATTTTAACAATTGGCCAAGCAATATGCTTGCATCGAGGATGTTGCAAGGCTGAATAATAATTATCGGATTTCAAAAAGACTTTATTTTTCATTGCCAGATTAGGCGTAAGCTGGCGTTTTAACCACTGGTCTTGGACTTGAGCATCTAAATATCGAATCGCCAACATTGCTTTAATTCGATGATTAAACAAACGACGATTTTTAATAATTAATGGATGCGAAATGAGTTTGTGTATGCCACGTTCTGTTTGTGGTAATACAAAAACAGGCGAAATCTGAAAAACTTTGACCAGTTCAGCTTGCTTTAATAGCTGATCAAGTTGCGTTACAGTAAATTGATCAACCCCAATAATTGCAACTTTTAAACCAGAAAAGTCATGCAGTTTCATGTCTGTGGACGCAATGATTTTACCTGTATATGGCTTAAAAAACTCGGATTGGTTTTGAAAAAAACCTTCGTTTTGGCTCTTGTTCCTGGTGAGCATATTTATTCCTTTTTTTATTTATAGGTCGCTGAGAATCGCGACATTTATTGATATAACCAACTTAATCACAGAGGTAAAGTCTTTTCAAAATCTCACCAGTCATATTTTATAGATGCAACGCTGTAATGAAAAATCACACAAACTATATTGAAAATATGATTTTGCAATTTTGAGGTTTTAAAAAAATTCTATTTCTGATGTGCCTGAATATTCATATTCGTCAAGATTTTAGTCAATAACACCAGAGTTGAACTGAATTCTTCTGCGTGATGAATGGTCAATATTGTTGTTTATTCTATTTCATCTCATTTTGAAAAGATTGGCGAAATTATTCATTATCAAGAGATGAAAATATCAACTCGATAACAACTCAGTGAATTATTTGTCATATGAAAAGATTGTTGAGACATATAGTCATCCTGATGAAAAATCCATACAGTGAAATATCATTTCTTTTTATCAATAAACTCAATAGATTGTTTGATGATCTAAAGTTTGCACTGCCACGTTTTAGCTCTAAAGTTTAAATCGTTTTGCGTAAACGATGGTTTCCTTTGCCCAACCCATTTTTATTTAATAACATTATTTGCGCTGCAAACAAAGCAGTGTTTTGTTTTTGCTCATATACCCCCGCTCAACATGGCGATATACATGTCGCTTCACGATAGCAAGACCATCTATGATTCAAAAGGGCGAAATATAAATGATCAAAATCTTCTAAGGAATATACAGTTTATTGAATATCAATGATTAATAACAAAGTACTTGTATGAATCATTAGATGGTTTGATCATAGGGCTAGACGAGGTACTTTTTTGGAGGCACATTTCGGTAATTTCTTCTGTATTTTCATGCATTAAAAAAGCCCAACAAAAGTTAGGATAAGCGTTTTCCATCATTTTATCTGTTGAAATTGAATCGCGTGTCTCTCAATCTGATTAATTGATCAATACCTAAATTATCAGTGCCTTGAACAAATTATAATTTATCATCCTGTGTTTCGATCTCTTTTATTTCCACTTGGGATGGAAGAGAATGGGTTAATTCAGGTTGTGTATGTGTTCTCAAATACTCTAAATCACGAATGTTTTTCTGTACTGCAACAGCTCCGAATAGGCTGAGTAAAAATGCCATAATATAAAAGCCTTTTTCGCTCAAAGTCATGTTGGCATTCCATAAACCTAGTGCTAAAAGTACAACACAAATCACCACTGAGACCCAACATAAGCCATAGTAAATAGCGGTAACTTGTTGTCCTTCTAACTTATCTCGAACAATTTTTTGCAATGAAACAGCAGAAAATAATCCATAAAGAATCAAGATGAGGTAATAGCCTTTTTCGTTTAAGAGAATTTGTGCATTAAACAGACCCACACAGTAGGCGGCAGCGCCAGCAAGTAGTGCCACCCAGCTCACTGCAACAAAAGCAGGTGTTGGCTTATTGATATATTGATTCATTGTTGTTCCTAGTTGATATTCTACTGATTTTTATATGTTCTATTATGCTGATTTGAAAAGAGATGGCAAATCTTTTCATTTTTTCTGTTGTATTAATATATGTTTTAAAGCATGAATTACTTTAAATTTATATTTAAATTAATGATTTAGTAATATTGAAATCAAAAAAAACCAAAATGAAAATTCATATTTCATTTTGGTAAAGAGGAAAAGGTAATGGGTTTGTATTATTTTTTTAAATCCATTAATAAACTAAAGTTGTCTAAACGTTTCGATGTGTCATAGATGTCACAAGTGAAAATAAATTCATCCACTTGATATTGTTCAAGCAGTCGATTCAAACCTTTTTTCACTGTTTCTGGTGAGCCAATTTGCGCCATTGCGAGGAAATTTTGCACAGCCATTTTTTCTGAAACAGACCAGCGACCTTCCATACTTTCAACAGGTGGTTTGAGTTTTAAACTTTGCCCTGTCAGCAAAGCTTGAATTCGCAAATAGACACTGGTTGCAAGATATTCAGCTTCTTCATCTGTTTGAGCGACGACAGTAGGTACACCCATAGAGACAAAAGGTTGATCCAAATATTCAGAAGGTTGAAAGTTTTCACGATAAAGCTGGATGGCTTGTCCCAACATTCTCGGTGCAAAATGTGAGGCAAATGAATAGGGAAGCCCTAATTTTGCTGCAAGCTGAGCGCTGAATAAACTTGAACCTAAAAGCCAAACTGGAACATGCGTGCCTTGTCCAGGTGTTGCCTTGATTCTTTGGTTTGAATGAGCATCTGCAAAATAACTCAATATCTCTAAGACATCTTGTGGAAATTGATCTTCAGTTTCTTGACGACCCCGTCTTAATGCACGCATAGTTAGAGGATCTGTACCGGGTGCACGTCCTAAACCTAATTCAACGCGATTCGGATAAAGTGTTGCCAAAGTACCAAATTGTTCAGCAACCACCAGTGGTGCATGATTGGGTAGCATGATTCCACCTGAACCAACTTTGATGCTATGTGTATTTGCCAAGATATAACCTAAGAGTACTGCTGTTGCAGAACTGGCAATGCCATCCATATTATGATGTTCAGCTAACCAAAGACGATCGAATCCTAACGTTTCAGCATGTTGAGCAAGTTCTAAGCTATGTTTAAGAGAAAACCCAACTGTTTGATCTTCACGTACAGGTGCAAGCTCTAAAATAGAAAACTTGGTATTTTTTAATGCCGAATCTGCTATAGATGTCATTTTTTAACTCAATATAACCATATATCGAAATACTACGATATATGTTGAGTAATGTATATCGAAAATTGTCGATATTTGTATTTAAAGCTGAGAAAATACGACGGATAAAAAAAATCAAGCATCGGTAAATGCTTGATTGAATATATTGTTATATCAGTAGAAGCGGGAAATTAACTCTACCAACGGTTTTTATATTGACCATAGTGATGCCCGTTGTCATGGCGATAATTACGATTATTATAACGATAGTCTACATTGCGGTATCCGTTACGATCATAACGGTCATTATAACGTCCATAGCGGTTGTCATAACGGTCATCATAACGACGATCTTCACTGACTTTTTTACCTAAAGCTGAACCACCAGCAGCACCAAGACCTGCACCGATATATCCACCTGTGGATGTACCTGTCACATTACGACCAACAGTATAACCACCTGCGCTACCTAAAGCGCCACCAATGATTGCACCATTTCTATCGCGTTTATTCGATGCCGCACCAGCACCAACACCACCACCGATCGCTGAACCAATCATTGCACCAGTGGAGCCACCCATTTGTTGACCAATTGCTGCACCTACAACACCACCAAGTGCAGATGTTAAGGCTGTATTGGTTGAGTTACCTGCATGTGCAGTTGTGACTAGAGTTGCTGCAAGAACAGTTGCACCAAGTATTGCTTGTAGTTTCATTTCAAACTCCTTGTCGAAGCTTCTTCAAATTATTTAACTTGAGCTTAGAATAACGAAACAATTAGCAATAATTATGGATGTGGATGTAAGCAATTTCTGTGTTTTGTTTCTAGATTGTATTTCTTGCTCTTTAATTGGTTCATATTATGTGAATGTTAAACTTTATTCTCAGCGCGATTGATCAGAGAGCATTCATATTAAAATTATGCAACAAGCGAGACAAAATAGAAGATTGAACTCTAAATGCGACTATCACAGCCTAGCACCTCATAGCAAAAATAAGTCGGGTGAGCCGTCAGTTAGATTTAAAATTAGATGAAAATTTAACATGAGTTCGTGAAGATTATTGTTATCTCAATCCGCTAAATAACTTGTTAAATTAATCATATAGGGCTTAGGTAGCGACAATATTATTGACTTAATATAGATGAAATGTTCTTTGCTTTTTCCATCATCCAATTCTAGCTGATGCCATTATCATGTTGGGTGGCATGGATACAGTCGACCATTAAAGGCGAGATGGAATCATTTTTAAATATTGAGTGTAATAGGCTGATATAACAAATAAAAAGCACCCGAAGGTGCTTGATGTCATTCACGGATCAATTAGTGATGACGACGATGTTTTTTGTAGTACTTTTTATTGTACTTGCGTTGATCGGCATGACGGTCTTGAGATACTTTTTTACCTAAAACGGAACCACCCGCTGCACCTGCTGCTGCACCAATATAGCCGCCAGTAGTGCCACCCATATTTTTACCAACAGTATAACCACCCACGCCACCTAAACCGCCACCGATTGCAGCAGCAGTACGATCTCTTCTATTGGTTGAAGCTGCTGCACCACCAGCACCACCAACGGCTGAACCAATCATTGCACCAGTGTTACCGCCAATTTGTTTACCTACGGCTGTACCAACAACACTTCCTAAAGCCGAAGTTGCTGCAATACGTGTTGAGTTGTCAGCATGGGCACTTACTGTAAACATTGAAGTTACTGCTAAAGCAGTACTAAATAAGATTGTATTAAATTTCATCTGTTGCTCCATGTCCTTAGATGGACAGCTCTATCTGTATTCGATGAAGCAAATGTAACAAAAGTTTTTCCAAAAAATGTGGAGATGAACCCGAAAATTGATAACGTTTGGTATCTGAATGTATGTTTTCTATTAAAAGTGATTTTAAAACATGCAAACGCTGGGACAAAAAGGAGAAATGATGAAGATAATACGGTTATGAATAAGCATAAAGCTCGTAAATTGGCAGATAAATTCGTTAAGTTCACGGCAGAGCGCCTATATAAATGTGTCATTTAAATGGCAGAATCGGTAAACTATGCACAATTTTAGAATTTTCTTAGCCATGTGATTGAGGTTGTATTTTAAATCTTAAAATGTGGTTAAGGCTTAGCTTGAGAATGTATTTAAAATGAAAGAATCGTTACGTTTACGATTAGATCAACTTTGTGATCGGCATGAGGAATTAGAGGCATTATTGGCAGACGTTGAAGTCATCTCTGACAATAAGCGCTTTCGTAATTTATCACGTGAGCATAATGATTTATCAGAAATTACTGAAGTTTGGAAAAAATATAAGCAAGCTGAAGAAGATATTGAAACAGCTGAAGTGATGTTAACCGATCCAGATTTTAAGGATATGGCTGTTGAGGAAATCAAAGAGAATAAAGCTTTAATTGAGCAACTCGAATCTGAGTTGAATATTCTCATGATTCCAAAAGACCCGAACGATGTGAACTCTGCATATTTGGAGATTCGCGCCGGAACAGGTGGTGATGAAGCGGCGATCTTTTCAGGTGATTTATTTCGTATGTATAGCAAATATGCTGAGTCACAAAATTGGCGTATTGAAATCTTATCTGAAAACGAGGGTGAGCATGGTGGCTATAAAGAAATCATTTGCCTCGTCAATGGTGAGGGCGTTTATGGGCGCTTAAAGTTTGAAAGTGGTGCGCATCGTGTACAACGTGTACCTGCCACAGAGTCGCAAGGGCGAGTACATACTTCTGCATGTACAGTTGCAATTCTTCCAGAAGTTGATGTAGATACAACGGTTGATATTAATCCTGCTGATCTGCGTATCGATACATACCGCGCATCTGGTGCAGGTGGTCAGCACATTAACAAAACTGATTCAGCAGTCCGTATTACTCATATTCCAACGGGAACAGTTGTTGAATGTCAGGATGAGCGTTCACAGCATAAAAACAAAGCCAAAGCGATGGCGTTATTGGCATCACGTTTAGAAAATGCAAAACGTGCTGCGGCAGATGCTGCAACTTCTGAAATGCGCCGTGACTTGGTCGGTTCTGGTGACCGTTCAGAACGAATCCGTACATATAACTATCCGCAAGGTCGTATGACAGATCACCGTATCAATTTAACCTTATATAAGTTGGATGCTGTTATGGAAGGTGATTTGACTGAACTTTTAGATAGCTTGCATCGTGAATATCAAGCTGATCAGCTGGCAATGCTTGCTCAACAAAACGGTGGATAATGAATATTGCACAGGCATTAGCCTTACGTGGAGAGCCTGAAAGTTATGAGCGTCAAGAGAATGCTTGGTTACTTGAGCATATTCTAAAAATTGATGCTTTTGATTTGTCACTTAAATCAGCCCAGGAATTAACCACTGAACAAGAACAGCAATATACGCATGGTTTAGCACGTATTCAAGCTGGTGAACCTTTGGCTTATGTGACGGGTTCACAGCCGTTCTGGACCTTGGATTTAACAGTGAGCAAAGATACTTTAGTTCCTCGACCAGATACTGAAGTTTTGGTGGAAACTGTACTGCATTTAGACTTACCAGAAGATTGCCGTATTGTAGATCTGGGGACAGGGACTGGAGCGATTGCTTTATCTTTGGCAAGTGAACGTCCGAATTGGTCTGTAACAGCGACAGATGTTTATGAGCCAACTTTAGAGGTTGCACTATACAATGCTGAAAAACATGATTTACCACAGGTGAAGTTTTATTTGGGCAGTTGGTTCAATGCCTTAAATCGGCAATATTTTGATGTGATTGTTTCCAATCCTCCTTATATTGATGCTGAGGATGAGCATATGCCACAGCTTGCTTCTGAACCTGAACGTGCTTTAGTTGCCGATCAACATGGTTTAGCAGACATTGAACATATTATCCAGCAGGGTAAAAAATGGCTTGCAACACAAGGTTGGATCGTGCTTGAACATGGTTATGATCAAGCTGAGGCAGTACAGCAGATATTTAAGGGTGCAGGTTTTAAACAGGTTCGAACTGTAAAAGATTATGGCGGTAATGACCGTGTAACTTTAGGTCAGTGGTCCAATTAAATTTTCGTTGTATTAAAAAGGCTTTAGCAAATGTTTGAGTAGACATTTTGGTAAAGCCTTTTTTATTTATTCTTGTTTTTTATTCTATAGTCAATCTGTTGAAAAATTCATACAGTAGAATATCATTTCTGTTGATCAATAAAATTAAAGCGATCAATATATTGTTTGATGATATAAAGCTTGCACTGCCACGCTTTAGCTCTAAAGTTTAAATTGTTTTGCGTAGGCGATACTTTACTTTTCAGAGATGAAAAGTAACAAAAATCTTCCGTTGAGCGAGGGGTACATCCTAATACCCCCGCTCAACGTGGCGACATCCATGTCGCCACGTGATAGAAAGACTGTTTATGATTCAAAAGTACAAAATAAATGAATCAGCCAAATCACTTATGTGAATAATCAGGCGGTTTGACTATAAATATTAAAGTGAGTGCCAAAAGCAGTTTTATTTTTCTTAAAAAGTTTTGCACACTCATTTTCATAAGTTCAAGCCAATTATATTACTGATGATCTGCATGACGTGCATATATTAAAATGCTATGAAGTTAAAAATCGGATCAATTAAAAAATCCATATTAAGTCAAATTACTTTTAACCAATTGGATCGGTTCGAGCAATTTCTCGCCCAGTGAACTCAGCATTTCTCTTTCGATTAAACGGGTAATTGCATCTAATGGCAAATCATTTTCTTGTAAGCCAAAAGGTTCTTCGAGTTGCGCACTCAATGCATCCAAGCCTAAAAATAAATACGCAATTAAGCTAACAATCACAGGTGTCCAGATACCAAGACTGGCTTCTAAACTAAAAGGTAGAATTAAGCAGAAGCAATACACGGTACGATGTAGTAATACTGAGTAAGAATAAGGTAGTGGCGTACTCAAAATACGATCGCAACCAGCCTGAATATTTCCCAAAGCAACAATATGTTGATTTAAACCTTGGTAAATAATATCTGAAATTTCACCTTGATGAAGAGATGATACTAAGGATTTTTGAATATGCTCTAAAACATATTGTGAGGCATTGATGTGATGAGGCAGTTGATCGAATATAGAGTCATCTAAGGCAACTTTGTTTTTATAAAACTCAATGGCTTGATTCTGATTGCGTAGGCGATTTCTGAGCAAGCAAGTAAAAAGCATGACACGATACATGAGGACTTGACGTTGCTGTTCAGGTAAAACATGACTGTCTCGTGAAATATGGCGAGATGTGGCGATCAATGCACCCCACAATTTGCGACCTTCCCACCAGCGGTCATAACAAGCAGTATTTCTAAAGCTTAAGAAGATAGACAGGATAATACCAAATACAGTAAATCCAATTGCGGGTACGGCAGGAAAGGTAAAATAATGATGGGAAGATAAATAGACTAAAATTGTGGAGATCAGCACAACGAATGCCAATGCAGGCAAGACTTTGGGAAGAATGGTGCCATGCCAAGCAAAAAGTAGGGCAAAGCTATTACTTTTATCGCGAATGATCATACTGTCTACCTAAATGTAACGGCAACAGTGTTCCATAGGAAAAACCCTAAATGCAAGTTTCAGATAAGGAAATTAAAAAATACGGCTCAGGAAAAGCCATCTATTAAATTTTATTTTTTAAGATTTGCAAATTTTTAAACAAGCTGTATTCTTGATTATGAATATAATTTAAATAAACTTGGAATTAAAACTTTATATTTAAATTAATGTGAATTTGGTTTGATATTGTTCCCAGTATTTCTTTTTTTCCAAGCAACTCTAATAAAATATAGGATTTAAAATATGATTAATCTTTTTTTTGTCAATGTATTACTAAGTTTAAGCTTCCTGAGGCTTTTTTCAAAAGTTATTGACCAAATTTTAAAAATAGGAAAATGTTATTCAAAATATTATGGAAAAATAATTTATTTTGGGGCTATTCAACATGATAAAGCCATTAAAGGAGATTTAAACATAGGAGTAAATATTTATGTTTAAAGCATTTGCTATCCACAATGCTCCTACAGATCATGGTGGAATTATTCCTGCCACTCAACAACGGACTTCTCAAATGGGAAATTTTTTTGTGAGGGCTGGAGATGGACACTTTTGCCCTAAATGTAAATGTTGGTCAGAAGTTATTAAAAGTCATGATCATATTATTATGGATGGAAGAGCTGTGGCATATGTGGATGATGTATTGACATGTGGTGCCAAAATTCTTCCACAACAGGCACACGTAGTTGGTGACAGTCAAGGTTCTAGTTATTTGAATTCAAATAAATCATCATTTACAAATACTGTTCTGGCAACTTTTGATGAGCAAATTGTAGCAGTTGATGAAAATGGTAATTGTCTTCCAGATATTGCCTATTATATTAAATCAGATGTTCAATGTTACAGTGGTAGAACGGATGAGCAAGGTAAAACAGAGCGTATAGCCACAAATAAATCAAGTGAATTACAAATATGGTTTGGAGATGATGCTGAATTGATGCTCAATTTGGAGCTTGATAATGATTGAAAAAACTGCTTCGGTAATGACTAATCAAAGAAAAGGATCAACTCAAGAAGTAAAAGTGATTCGCAAAAATAGAATTATTGTATACGGCGGCGCATATAGCAAAAGTGATAATTATACATTTAAAGATACAGCGAATAATTTGGAAAGGGTTTATAAATTAAAAGAGAGTTCCAAATACAATATTTATATTAGAGAAATTAAAACTAAACAAGATTTAATTGATTTAATAAACAGACAGCCTGCTAATAGTATAAAATCATTAGATATTTTTACACATGGTGGAGAAAATTCTTTATATATGGTTTCTGTTAGGCAAGGGGATAGTAGTTCCAGAATGAATAAATATTGGTGGTGGCGTTATTTTTTTAATAATGAAACTTTTAAAACTCAAGACTTAGATTCCTTTCAATCGGAAGTTTTTACAGTCAATGTAAAAATTGAAATTCATGGATGTAAAACAGCGGAGAATCCTAAAAATGGCAATAATTTGGCTAGTAAATGGTCCAAGAAACTATATAGTTTAGGAAAAACAAAGTCTGTAGTCATTGGTCATACAACAAATACAAGCCCTTTGATTAATGGAGCTTCAACCAAACCTAATGATCAATCTTATATGTGGCTTGAAAGAGCAATTTATAAAAATGGTCAATTAATAACTCTTACTAAATCAAAAGGGCTACTTGATGAAGATGCACTTACAAAATAACGGAGAAACACAATGGTGCATGATGAAACGATGTTAACCTTATTTTTGTTTTATTTTTTCTCTTTCTTTTTTGTTTTAAATAGTGTGTTGGCACTTATAAGTTTATTTTTCCCGAAAATATTTGTGAGATTTAAGCTACCTTCTCATCGATTTAAACAGTTTATAATATTTATTGTATTTTCATTATTTAGCTTAGCAATCTCTCATATCTTCATCCCTAGAGGATTCCCATAGGAATATGAGATTTCTTTCTGATGTTTAAATGAGTTATTTATCCTAATCTGAATTATGATTATATAAATTATGTTACATTTTTCCCAATTTCTGATATGAAGGGAAGCAAACCATCTTTTACTTTTACTTACGAAATAGAATAGTTGGATAGTCAAAGTGCTTATAGCATTTTTTGCGATTTAAACATAAAAAAACGGCTTGATTTCAAACCGTTTTTTATTGAACTACTTTTATATTGGATAATCTTCGAGGCTATCTGCAATTTCAACTTGGTCTAAGGCATTGGTTTCAAGTGCAAGACACAGTGCTACAATTTTCGCTGTATCTGCAATATTTTCTTTTTTCATTGCCAAACCAGATTGGATCGCTTCAATACGCTCTTGCTGGATATCGAGTGCTTGAGCAAGATCTGAAGCATTGTTGATGTTCAGAAAGTCATTGATCGCATCTGCAACATCACGATCTGAAGCTTTTAAAATTCCTTCTATCAACTCATCTAAATGTTCAGTTTGAGCAGAAAGGGAATGGATAAAATTTTGAACTAGATTTTGCTCTAGTACATCAATCATCTTAATCATGTTAGTGACCTGAAAGCTGATTAAAGGGGAGGAGGGTACCACAGGAAGTAAGCAGAAAGACTGCTTTGAATTGAGTGAAAAATATACTAATAATGGCGAATTTGCAACCATGTTCAGATAAGCTGTAAAACTTTATACAAGCTTTTCAAATTTATAAGAATAAAATTAAAATACCTTTAATACATACTTGAGTAAGAACATGAAATCATTTTTGCAAAGCCATTTAAGCTTATTCTTTTAACCTAAATGTTTATGTTCGCGATAAGCACCAGGGCTTACACCGGTCCATTTTTTAAAAGCACGGTGAAATGCACTTGCATCTTGAAAGTTTAATAATTCGCTGATGTCTTGTAAGGTATGCGTTGTTTTGGTTAAAAGATCAATTGCCATGTCACAGCGAATATCATTTTTAAGCTGTTGATAGCTTGTACCTTCGCTTTTTAAACGACGCTGAATTGTTGCTTCAGAAATATTCAGTTGTTCAGCTAAATCACCTAACTCCAACCACGCACAAGGTGAAAGAGAAAGTAATTTTTTTCGTACCATAGAGCTTAATGCCAATGGATTCTTAAACCTTAATAGCAAGTTTTCAGGACTGTTTTTAATAAATGTATACCAAGATTTTTGGTCACGTTTAATCGGAATACTTAAGTAATTTGCATCGAATTGCAGATAGTTTTCGTCTGTTTGATAAGTGATATGTTCACAAAAGCGAACGCGATAATCTTGATCGTCTTCAGGAGCTGTGCATTTTAATTGTAATTGTTTGAGTAGAATACGTTGATCAGCTAACCAACAAATCAAACTATGAATCAGCATAATGTAGGTGGCATAACAGAACATGGCTTTGGTTTGTAATTTATCTGTAATGACAATGTAGGCATAATTTTCATCAATTACCAATTTACTGGAAAAATCATCAAGAACAAGATTAAAAAATTGTAGGATTTGTTCGATGGCAATGTGAAGTGTATCGGCTTGCATCACCATCTTCGTGAGTAATTTATAGCAGCCACGGCGCATTTGATGAGAATCCATACCAAAGAATTCATCATTCATTTGATCTGCAATTTCAGTCCAAAGTTTTGCATAGCTTGAAACAGCAATTCTTGCTTTAGGCGCATTAAAAAGTTCAAGCGGAATCTCGGCATTGACTAAGATTTTTTCAATATCGAAGCCTTTGTTTTTTGCACCAATCAACGCCTCATGTACGAGTGCAATTGAGATGGTTCCTTTACTTTCAATGAAATGTTGATTGTTCACAGTATATTCCATTATCTTGTGAGCGCATTTAAGACGTGGTTAAGTGACCCAAAAATTCTAAATTGTCCAAATCCATCATACAGGATGCAACTTTTGGAAATTGTACTCAAGCTGGACTATGTTTACTCTTCATCTTAAGTCGAAAATGGGTTTAATTTAAAATCTATAGCTATTTATTTAAACAATGAATTAAGGAAGAAAAATGAAAATTGAAGGAAAAGTCTTTGTGGTAACAGGTGGTGCATCTGGACTCGGTGCTGCAACGGCAACACATTTGGTAGCTCAAGGCGCAAGCGTGATCATGGTAGATATGAACCATGAACTGGGTGAAGAAATGCAAAAACGTCTTGGTGAAAAATCCAAATTTGTACCATTGGATGTGACCAATGAAATTGCGGTAGAACAATTCTTTAAACAACTCGAACAAGATTATGGACAACTTAACGGTTTAATTAACTGTGCAGGTATTGGTCCTTCTGCAAAGGTATTAGGGAAAAACGGTATCCATGCTTTGGATGCATTTCAGAAGGTTTTAAATATTAATGTATCAGGTACATTTAATATGCTTCGTTTTGCGGCAGATGTCATCTCACGTTATGAACTTGCAGCTGGTGAAGAAGATCGTGGAGTCATTATCAACACAGCTTCAGTGGCGGCTTTTGATGGACAAATTGGGCAAACTGCATACGCTGCGTCTAAAGGAGCTGTTGTCGCAATGACTTTACCTTTGGCAAGAGAGTTGTCGCAACATGCAATTCGTGTCATGACCATTGCTCCCGGCATTATGGAGACACCGATGTTGAAAGCTTTGCCACAAAATGTTCAAGATGCTCTAGGGGAAATGGTTCCTTTTCCAAAACGTCTTGCCAAACCTGAAGAATTTGCACAACTCGTTGGGCATATTTGTGAAAATAGTTATTTAAACGGAGAAACAATTCGTTTAGATGGTGCGATTCGTATGCAACCGAAGTAAGTCACATCCCTTTATGCTTTTAGATGGGATTAGCTTCAACTGTTGATTACGCCATTTATAAAGCAAAACACCTGAAAAATAATGTCCCATACTGCTTAAAAGCGGTATTGGGCAAATTTGACTTTAAATTTTGTTGATCAGTTCCTGTGCTTGATTTTGAGATAGGAATTTAAATATTCAAAATTGTTAAAAACGAACTAAAAGGGAAGCTCAATGATACTCAATGATGATCAAAAGATGGTTCAAGAAATGATGCGGAATTATGCTCAAAATGAACTCAAGCCAACTGCTGCTGAACGAGATAAGCATTCACAATTTCCGAAACAGCAATTAGCAGCATTGGGAGATTTGGGTGCATTAGGAATGACTGTATCAGAACAATGGGGTGGTGCAGGTTTGGACTATATGTCCTTGGTCGTTGCAATTGAAGAGATTGCGGCTGGTGATGGCGCGATTTCTACCATTGTGAGTGTACAAAACTCATTACCGTGTGGGATTATCCAAAAATATGGCTCAGAGCAACAAAAACAAGATTATTTAATCCCTTTGGCAACAGGGCAATGGCTTGGTTGTTTTTGTTTAACAGAGCCACAAGCAGGTTCAGATGCTGGTGCTCTATTATGTAAAGCTGAACGGGATGGAGATACATGGGTCATTAATGGCACCAAGCAGTTCATCACTTCGGGACAAAATGCCCAAGTTGCAATTGTATTCGCCATGACGGATAAGACAGCTGGAAAAAAGGGAATTTCTTGCTTTATTGTTCCAACTGATACGGAGGGATATATTGTTTCCCGTATCGAAGACAAAATGGGGCAACACTGTTCTGATACTGCGACGATTGTTTTCGAAAACTGTCGAATTCCTGCTGAAAATTTATTGGGAAATGAGGGTGAGGGCTACAAAATTGCCTTATCCAATTTAGAGTCAGGACGAATTGGCATTGCATCGCAATGTGTAGGTATGGCTCGTGCAGCATTGGATGCCGCCGTTGAATATGCCAATGAGCGTAAAGCTTTCGGTGTGGAACTGGTTCAGCACCAAGCGGTGGCATTTCGACTGGCTGACATGGCAACTCAAATCGAGGCAGCACGTCAATTGATTTACCATGCCGCAAGTTTGAAAGATGCTGACTTGCCTTGTTTAAAAGAAGCATCTATGGCAAAACTTTTTGCATCGGAAATCGCTGAAAAAGTTTGTTCAGATGCCATTCAAATACATGGTGGCTATGGCTATGTTTCAGATTTTCCTGTTGAACGGATTTATCGAGATGTGCGTGTTAGTCAGATTTATGAAGGTGCATCAGATATCCAACGTTTGGTCATTGCGCGTGCTGTGATTCAATAACACACAACTGAGAAAACTCCTTTTAAAAGCAAATATAGACCAGCTAAATGCTGGTCTTTCTATTGTTGTTTGGAACGCAAGTAGTAGTGTCCAAACACCGCAGAATGATTGAGGTATTTGGAAATTGTGTATGATTTATAATCATGTTTATCTATATGCATAGGAACAAATGCTGAATGATTCGGCATTTTAATAAGAGCTAGAACGCAGATATATGGAATTGCACATCGAGATGATGTGTGTAACAAATACAAGGATATTGCCATGAAAACATTGCAACAAGCTTATCTCGAATTCGACTATGAAAAGTTGATCGACGAACAACTGGCTGGAAACCCTCAATCAATCAATGCCTATGAAGAGTGTTGTGGGCGCTTTGTTGGTTTAAATAAAGTTGCTTTGATCTGGGAAGGAAAAAATGGTGAATCAGCACAATGGACGTTTGAGCAACTTGCAGAAGCTTCTGGACAGCTGGCAAATTATTTCCAATCGATTGGTTTAAAACCAGGAGATTGTATTGCTGGATTATTGCCACGTACACCAGAATTACTCATTACTATTTTGGCAACATGGCGAATTGGTGCAATCTATCAACCTTTATTTACTGCATTTGAATCTAAGGCAATTGAACATCGTATAACAACAGCCAATACGCAGTTAATGGTCACCAATCAAGAACAACGTAGCAAATTGGATCAAATTGAATTACCTCATATTCTGACAGTCCATCTCAAGGACTCAAGTCAGATAAAAGAAGCTGATTTTTGGGAAACCTTAACCAAGCAATCAGCAATACACAATCCGGTTATGTTAAATTTTGAAGACGATTTTTTAATGATGTTTACATCAGGAACTACGGGTTTAGCTAAATCAGTTCCTGTGCCACTCAAAGCTGTTTTAGCATTTAAAGAATATATGCGTCATGCCGTTGATTTACGCGAAGAGGATTCATTTTGGAATCTTGCCGATCCAGGTTGGGCATACGGTTTATATTATGGTATTACAGGTCCACTGGGACTTGGACACAGTATTATTTTGGATGAGCATGCATTTAGTGTCGATCATGCCTTAGAGGTGATACAGAAGTATAAAGTCAGTAATTTAACAGGTTCTCCTACGGCTTTTCGAATGTTCTTTGGTTTTAAAGAACAATTCGATGGTTCAATCAAAGACTATTTACGTGTAGTCAGTAGTGCGGGAGAGCCGTTGACTCCTGAAGTGATTCATTGGTTTAACCATGATCTAGGCGTTAATATATATGATCAATATGGACAAACTGAGTTAGGCATGGTGATTGGAAACCATCACGCTTTAGCACATCCAATTAAGGTAGGTTCGGCAGGTTTTGCAAATCCTGGGCATCGTTTTGCAGTTTTAAATCAAGATTATAAAGAAGTTAAAATGGGTGAGATCGGAACTTTGGCGATTGACTTCAAGCAATCACCGCTCACTTGGTTTAAAGGATATGGTGGTAATAACCGTAAATCTTTTATGGGAGATTATTATTTAACTGGAGATACAGTTCGACTTAATGAACTAGGTGGGATTGATTTTATTGGTCGTGCAGACGATGTCATTACAACGTCAGGCTATCGTGTTGGTCCGTTTGATGTAGAAAGCACCCTGTTGGAGTGTGCAGAGGTTTTAGAATCAGCCGTGATTGGTAAACCTGACCCTGAACGAACAGAAATTGTAAAAGCTTTTATTGTACTAAAACCTCAAGTTGTTTCATCTGATGAATTAAATGCAAAATTGCAAAACTATGTTCGATCACGTTTATCCAAGCATTCTTACCCACGTGAAATTGAATTTGTGGAAAGTTTGCCAAAAACATCCAGTGGTAAAATTCAACGTAATTTACTCAAGCAACAGGAAGTGGCTAAGTTACAGCAACTGCAATTGGAGGCTTAATCTGTAATATTTTATAAAGTTGTTAAAGCCCCATGCTCTTGCACCCGAAAGGGTGCTTTTTTGTAAGAGAGCATTTGAAAATTTCCGCAATTTTGAGGGCTTATACTCACCCATATAATGTTTGATTATTCATCAATAAATAAATGCGTATAAATCTATCATTCAAATTCACGATATTGTCATTAATAAAAATTAATCTGCTGTAAATTTCAACAAACGTTAAAAATCATGCAAATTTTAAAACCTCATACTTTATGTTTAAGCCTAGCTTTATTGGGCTGTTCATTTCCAAGTTATGCTCAATTGATGTTTAGTCAATATATTGACGGCACAGCAAATAAAAAGGGATTAGAAATATATAATCCAGATGCATCCACCATTAACCTTGCGGATTATGAGATTCAACAATATACCAATGGAGCAACGAGCAAAACTGCAACATATACTTTACAAGGAAATTTAGCCAGTAAAGCAAAATTCATTCTAGGTCGTAGTGAATTACAGGCAGAAATTGGGAATAAAGTAAATCAGGTCGCTGGTTTGGCATTTAATGGTGATGATGCATTGGTGCTTTTATATAAAGGAACCCCAGTCGATCGTTTTGGGCGTATTGGTGAAGCTCCAACAGGTGGTTGGGGAACAACATTTAAGAGTGCTGGAAATAGCCTAAGCAGAATAAAAAATAAAAATGATGTGAGTTCAGTAGATCCAAATAGTGCTTTTGACTTGGATAGTGAATGGACAAAATGGTCAGATCGTAATGCCTTTAGTACCTATTTAGGTGCAGATACAGCGACACCACCAGCAACAGCAGTGAGTTGTAGTACAGCAGATACACCCATCGCAGATTTGCAATCTGCAACTCAGAATCAGCAGCATGTTGTTCGTGGTGTAATCACAGCTGACTATCGTTATCAAGATGGATTTTCAGGTTTTTATATCCAAACACCTGACACAAAAGCCAAAGCGAATTTAAGTAACGCCATTTTTGTGTATATTCCTGCTGGAAGTACAGTCACTGGTGGAAAAGTGGGGGAGGAAGTTATTCTGAAAGGACGTTTAACGACCTATCAAAATCAGTTGCAGCTTGATCAACTGAGTAACAATATTGGCACTTGTAATAATCAAGCTGCTAATTTGATCAGTGCAACACCGATTCAACTTCCATTTTCAAGTTTAATGGACGCAACTGGTCATTCACCTAAACGTTATCAGGGAATGTTGGTGAAAATGCCACAAACCTTAACGGTCAGTGAAAACTATGATTATGGTCGTTATGGTCAGTTGTCATTAAGTTTAGGGCGTTTATATATCCCGACCAACTTATATCCAGCAAAATCAGCCGAAGCAGTCGCATTAGCTAAAACCAACCTTCTATCAAAAATCATTTTAGATGATGGATATAATAATCAAAATAGAACACCTTGGCTTCCAGCGAATTTTAATGCTGCCAATACTCTACGTACAGGTTATCAGTTAAAGAATGTTGAAGGGATTTTAGAATATCGTTTCAATGCGTGGCGCATCCAACCCATTCAAAATAAAACACCTCCAGAAATTGTTAAAGATACCAACCCTCGTAATTCAAATGTTCCGGCTAAAGACACTAAGCAAGTCCGTGTGGCGGCATTTAATGTATTGAACTATGACAACTCTCCATTGATTGGTGTCAAACCTGATCGTGGTGCGAATACCCCTTCAGAATTTAATCGTCAACACGCAAAAACGGTGAGTGCGATTAAAGCAATTGATGCTGATGTTTATGGTTTGATGGAAATTGCCAACAATGGTTATGGTGATAAAAGTGCAGTCGCTTATTTGACCAAGGCTTTGGGGGCAGATTGGAAATATGTTATTCCACCCAATATGGATAAATTAGGTACTGATGTGATCGCAGTTGCGATTATCTACAACAGTAAGCGTGTAAAAACTGTGGGTAACCCAGTAGTTTATGATGACTTGACCCAGAAAAACCGAGTCACTATGGCGCAAAGCTTCCAAGCGCTAACTGGGGGTAAAACCTTTACGGTCATACCGAATCATTTAAAATCCAAAGGCAGTTGTCCTGATGATAAAACGTCACCTGAAGCCAATCAAAATGATGGTCAAGGCTGCTGGAATCCAACCCGTGTAACTGCTGTACAAAAGTTAATTCAATGGATTGCAACAAATCCAACCAAAGCTGAAAAGCCTAATTATTTATTGGTTGGAGATATGAACAGTTATGCCAAAGAAGACCCAATCTTAGTCTTTGAAAAAGCCAACTATAAGGTATTGTTAAATGATGAAAAAATTGGTCAAGGTAAATTAGCATATAGCTATGTCTTTGGAGTTGCGAGTGATGCAACGGGTAATGGCGGCGCGGGTAATCTAGATCATGCCATAGCAGATGCAAACTTATATCCAATGGTTAAACGTACTTTTGCATGGCACATCAATGCAGATGAGCCAACAGCTTTAGACTATAATGAAGAGTTTAAAACAGAAGAACAAATTGCATCTTTCTATAGTGAAGATGCATTCCGTTCTTCTGATCATGATCCTGTTGTTGTAGATTTAGACTTAAATGAATCAACTACAACAAGTGGAAAAAGTAGTGGGGGAAGTACTGGTTTATGGACTTTACTTGGCTTGATGTTATTGACAGCAACATCGGTATTGGCACGCGCTAAAAAGAAATAAACTTGAACAGTCCAAACCAAGAGAAACTAGAGATCTAGTTTCTCTTTTTAAATTCAGTCATTTTTATCTTTTAAGGGCAAGATAGCACGGATGAGTGTAAATCCTTGCTGTGAATGTATTTCAAAACTCCCTCCAATTCGTTTGACCCGAACCTGCATGCTTTGTAAGCCAACATGTAACCCTGACTGGACCTGATCTACTTCAAATCCGATGCCATTGTCTTGAATGGTTAAAATCAATTGCTGACGTTCATTTTCAACTAGGGCGACTTCGACATCTGAAGCTTGACTATGTTTTATAATATTAGTCAATGCTTCTTCCGCTACACGCGACAAGGTTAAACAAATCAAAGGCGGTGGTTTGAGTAGCCAATTTTCAGCAAATACCCATGTCGATTCAATTTCCATTTCTTCGAAAAGTTGAACAAATCGATGTCTTAAAGGTGCAGCCCACATGATTGGATTTTCAGGAACTTTTTCACCTAAACTTGTACCTGAGTCAATCACTTGTCGGAGATCATTCCGTAAAAGTTTAAACATGGAGAGCACTTGTTGTTTTTCGATATGTTCACTATGCTCGAGTAAAATCATTGAACGTACAATTGAACCACCCAGCCCATCATGCAATTCATGAGACAAGTTCAAGCGTTCTTGTAAACGCATATTATCGATTTGCAGTTGATGCTTTTTCTCTAAAGACTGTTCTAAATCAAAAGTAACTGTCTCAACTGTTTCTTCAAGCGTTTGATTGAACTTTTCAATTCGAGAAACGTTTTGTGAAATTCGATAAGCGAGAATAAAGGAAATTGCCAAACTTGTGATTGGTGCTGCAAATGGCGTCCAATAGAGCTCCTGATCATCATGATGGAGCATGATGTAGAGGTCATGAACAATAATCACCAAGTAAATTAGAAAAATAAAGGCTAAAAGTAAAATGTCGACTTTGGGTTTTTTAAAAGCAATCCATTGAAACAGTAGGCAGTTAAAAATAAACACAAGACCTGCATAAAGAAATGTAATCAGTAAGCTTTTGGTCAAATATGCGTTAGGTGTAAAGAGTAATGCTATGATGCAAATCATGAAGCTTGCGAAAAGCAAACGTTCAAGATATGTGTATTGTTGAAGTGCAAAGCGCCATGCAAATAAACATAGACAATATACATAACCCACTAAAAAGACTAAATTCAGTCGAGCTGTGAATAAAGTATCTGTAAATGGAAGGGGTACGGTGGATATAATGTTATACGCAAATAACACCCAGAAAAATGAGGTTAAGCCAAACCATCCAAACGCTTTTTCTTCACGCCGGAACAACCAAATCGTAAAGCCAATGGTTCCTAGAACAAAGCTGATGATAATATTGATAAGAAATAAAGTACGTCGTTCGAAAATCAGTTGATCATTTTGATTGACAATATCTTCTGCGCGCCCAAATCGAATTTTGCCTAAGCCAGAATGTTGTGATGAAACACCAACAACACGGACTAAAATTTCATTTTGCTTATTTTGCACAGAGGAAGACGGAAGAACCCAATATCTTGGCATGTTCCAACTTCTTGATAATGGTTCAACGAGAGACTTATCTTTCCATAACAATTCATTATTGCTATAAATTGCACCAGCTAAATTAATACGTTCTATCAAAAGTGCAACGGCTTGATGGTCTTGATTACATTGGTAACGCCATTGAATTTTATACCATGCGCTACCCGTATAGTGAGCCCAACGCTTTTCCCAGTCATCAGGTAATTGAACACGCTCCCAGCCAGATTGAGGAGCATGTTCTGGTTGATTCGCCGTCGCTTGTGCAACCTCTATATTAAGAATTTCAAAATGACAGCTACTATTTGCTTCAAGATGTTGATTTAAGAGATTTGCTTGAGCAAAAGATGCATTTTGCAATATAGCGAAAAGCAAATACAGAAAACTAATAATATTGAGAGTTAATCGAGTAAGCCCATGTTGCGTGCTGTATCGATGGCTTTGGCTCTGTTGCATACCGCAAGTTTCCGATAAATATGTTTAATATGAGATTCAACGGTATAGCGAGATAAATTGAGTTGATCTGCAATTTCCTTATTGCTTAAACCCTGTGACACCAGCTCTAAAATTCCAAGTTCTCTTTTTGATAAAATACTCTCATTTTCAATTGATTTTTGGCTATTTATCGGTTTATTTCCATTATTTTTTTCATTGAAGTGTAATTGTTTTAAAATTTTTTGCGCGATAAATGGATCTATAGGCGCACCGCCACGTAAGACACTTTTAATTGAAAGTGCGACTTCAATATCATCACGTTCTTTAAGTACATACCCTGTTGCGCCAGCACTTAATGCGTTGAGAATCGCATCTTCAGTACTCCACGCCGAGATTACTAAAACCGTAATGGTCGGATCATAGTTCTTTAAAATTTCAATAAACTCAATCCCATTTCCATCAGGGAGACCTAAGTCAACCAAGGCAAAAGATGCAGATTGTGTTTCAAGTAATTCTTTGGCTTGCGCTAAACTTTGGGCAAAAGCTAAGTCTGATGTTGAATAGCCAATATTCACCAATATATCTGCTAGCCTTTTTTGTATAAGCGGTTCATCCTCTACTATGATGACAGGTACAGGTAAACTTAACTCATTGTTCATGATGTGAAAAAGCTCATTGATGCTTAATGTATCTAGTTTTTCAGATATTTAGATACTTCGCTATACCTGATAATAGGTATTTTTACGATTTAAACATGATTTAGAACATGAAAATTGGAGTTTTTTTGAGAGGATGTTTATGAAAAGCAAACAGCATACAACCTAAGTTGATGCCGTTTAAATTTTAAACATGCAGTTTACTCGCAGTAAAAGTACACCACATGCTTTATACCACTTCTCAAATCATGAAGTAGCGCTTCCTGTTGATGAACTAAATTGATCTACAAGCGTACGGCTTGCTTCATTCATACCGATCACTTCAACTTGAACATTATTCTGTAGAAATTTATTTTGTACCTGCTTTAACATATTGACCGAGGTGATATCCCAAATATGCGCATGAGTTAAATCAATAGTGACTTTATCTGTTGTTTCATGAAAATCAAAAAATTGAAAAAACTTTTCGGCACTGCTAAAGAAAATCTGACCATAAACATAATAGTGACGGCTTTGGTCTTCGGATAATTCAGAACGAACACTGACTCCGCTTTCAAGTTTATTTACCAAGAACAGTGCAGATAATAGAACGCCAACCAATACACCCAAAGCTAAGTTGTGGGTCATCAATACAATAACAACCACTGTGAGCATGACTGTATTACTTTGTTTAGGATGTTTGGAAAAGTTTTTGAGCGAATCCCAATTAAAAGTTGTGAATGCCACCATAATCATAATTGCTACCAAAGCAGCCATTGGAATATATGCCAACCAATCTTTTAAAAAGACCACTAAACACAGTAAAAATACTCCAGCGACCAGCGTTGACAAACGTGTACGTGCGCCAGAAGAAACATTGATAATCGATTGTCCAATCATTGCACAACCTGCCATACCACCCATAAATCCACTGGCGATATTGGCAATACCTTGACCACGACATTCTTTATGACGATCGCCTTCAGTTTGCGTGACTTCATTGACAATTGTGGTTGTCATCATGGTTTCAAGTAAACCTACAGTTGCCAATGTAACTGCATAAGGAAAAATGATTTTTAAAGTATCAAGGTTAAGCGGTATTTCAGGAATAAGAAAAATAGGCAATGTATCGGGAAATTTGCCTAAATCACTCACAGTACGCATATCTGTGTTGAACAGCATTGCGACCAGACTAAGTACAATGATACATACCAAAGGTGAGGGAATCAGTCTGCCAATTTTTGGAATATATGGAAATAAATAGACAACAAGAAGTCCTAATCCAACAAATAGATAGGCGGTCAAATCCATTCGTTGCAATTCGGGAATTTGTGCGACAAAAATTAAAATTGCTAATGCATTCACAAATCCATACACCACAGATTGAGAAACAAAACGCATTAATTTTGCGACTTTGAAATAGCCCGCGAGGATTTGAATAATGCCTGTTAAGATTGTGGTAGCAAATAAATATTGTAGACCATGATCTTTGACCAAAGTCACCATAAGCAATGCCATAGCGCCTGTAGCAGCGGAAATCATGGCTGTGCGACCACCAAAAAAAGCTATGGTCACCGCAATACAAAATGAAGCATAAAGCCCGACTTGAGGGTCAACACCCGCAATTGCAGAAAATGCAATAGATTCAGGAATAAGTGCTAAGCCAACGACTAATCCAGCGAGTACATCTGTACGAATATTGGAAAACCATTCTGCTTTTTTCAGACTAATCACTACAAACCTTTCATCATTCTTTAAAGATGCGTATGTTAAAACATCTTTTAGTGAAAATGCAGCTAAGTTTGACTTGAAAAAGTCTTCGTTTTGCTGAATATTCAAGTTGTAGCAGTTTTATAAATTTAAGCTGATTTGCAAATTTCTATGTTTCTTAACTTGAAATTACCGATGAAGCCATTTACAACTTAAACAGTCATATAACAAGGATTAGATATGAAGTTATATTATTCACCAGGTGCATGTTCTTTAGCTGCTCATATTCTATTGAATGAAATTAATGTTGATTTTGATCTGGAACGTGTTGATTTAAAAACGCATAAGACAGAAAAGGGTGCTGATTATTACGAAATTAATCCAAAAGGCTATGTCCCCGCTTTAGAAATTAATCCAGGTTTGATTTTGACTGAGAATGTCGCGGTTCTTCCTTTTATCGCTCAACATGATCCAAAACAAGATTTGATCCCACCATCTGGTTTGGGACGTGCCAAAGTATTGGAATGGCTAGGTTATTTAAACTCAGAACTACATGATGAATATGCTGTATTTTTTGATCCAGCAATAACAGAAGATGAGAAAGTGCGTGGCTATGCTACATTAGATAAAATGTTGAAATATATTGATGATTATTTGGCAGAATCAGAATACGATTATTTGGTTAACGACCGTTTTGGTCCAGCAGATGCATATTTATTCGTGCTAACCAACTGGTCGAATTATATTCAACATGATTTAACGCCGTTTACTAACATTGTAGCTTTACGCAATAAAGTGGCTGAACGCCAATCTGTGCAAATTGCAATGCGTGATGAAGGGCTGATTCCTTGATGTACTGATCATTTTAAAAACACCTTCGGGTGTTTTTTTATGCATGATTAATTGCCATTGCATTTCGATCAGTACTTTAAATCATGTGTTAATCATAATTGTTGATTTTTAGTCAATAATATTTTGCTTATTTTTGCATTTTTTGCGATAAAAATTATCACTATAGTGGCGCCATAAACTTAATACATAGCTGATACACAGGTGAGCAATGAGTAATATTTTGATTGTAAATGGTGCAAAACAGTTTGCACATTCAAATGGTGAATTAAACGATACCTTGACCACTTTAGCTGAACACGTATTATCTGATTTAGGGCATAGCATTAAAATCACTCGTACAGATTCATCTTATGATGCTCAAGAAGAAGTAGAAAAATACCTTTGGGCAGATACCGTGATTTATCAAATGCCAGGATGGTGGATGGGTGCACCGTGGACAATGAAAAAGTATATTGATGATGTATTTACCACTGGTCATGGAAGCTTATATGCCAATGATGGTCGAACTCGTTCTGATGCTGCAAAAAAGTATGGTTCGGGCGGCTTAATTCATGACAAAAAGTATATGTTGTCACTGACATGGAATGCACCTATAGATGCATTTGATGACCCAGAACAATTCTTTCATGGCGTGGGGGTAGATGGTGTTTATTTACCTTTTCATAAAGCCAATCAATTTTTAGGTATGCAAAGTTTGGATACGTTTATTGTGAATGATGTCATTAAAGCACCTCACGTTGAACAATATGAGCAGCAATATCGTGATCATTTGAATCGCCTTTTTGCTTAAGTAATGCAAATTAATAGCTCATTGACAATGCTGAGAAAGATAAAATGTTAACAATTATTGCTGAAATTTATGCTCATCCGAATGGCGTACATAAACAAGAGATTATTCAAGCCTTTAGGAAAATCACGCCAACAGTACTGCAAGAACAGGGCTGTCATGGCTATCAGCTTTTAGTTGATGCCAATGTCGAGGTGAATTATCAACCTCAGGATGCTGATTTGATTGTCATGCTTGAAAAATGGGAAAGTATTGAGCATCTTAATGCTCACTTACAAACAGAGCATATGCAAGCATATCAGCTTGCAGTCAAAGACCATGTGGCTGAAGTTAAAATCCGTATTTTAGAGCACGGGTTCTAATACTGCTTTTCTTCAAACTGTTGCTTCTTCCTTTAGGAGAGGCTAACGGTGAACATAAAGCGCAAAGTTGATCTGTTCCAATTTGAGTAAAGGTGTTTTGTTTAATTTTGACCGTGATATTTGTGGTGAACGTTTAAGGTCAAGCTCAGGAGTGCTTAAGCTCTGTTTGAATTTTCTGGTTAAAAAATCAGTACTTTCACTACGACTATTGCCTGATGGTCGATCAAAGTAATGTAAATCGTAGCCAATTAGATAAAATGCTTGGTTTTGGTAACGGAAGCTATATAAATTATTAAAAACCTCCCATGACTCACAACGAAACCCAAAATTTAGAGAGATTTTGAGTAATCCATTCTGGATAATGGGGGAGTGGTCTACGATCAGAGGGTCAATTAGGCATTTCTTTTCATTGTTGTTTTCCCTTGGCAGTGAATCGTTACTGGCGATTTGATGGTAAGTTTGATCATCTTTAAATAAAACCAGTAATTTTCGTTCATTTAGGTTCAGTCTTTGATTTTCTGAATTTTTATCATATGAGTCATGATGAACAATATTTTTGGGGTCAGTATTTTCAATAATCAAAGCAAGATCGGGTTGTTGATCACCATTCAAATCACCTTCAGCTTTACCCAGTATTTTCCAACCTTTTGGAATATACGTTTCAAGTCCAGTAGTTTCACCAATATCTGCCATAACCAAGTTTGAGCAGTTTGAGAGCGCAAAAAATAGACAGAATAAATTTTTACGATACATTGTTTTGATCCCATATAGTTTTTATTAAACGTATAATGAATTTGTTTTTATCATTCATTTAATGTTGGCTTGATCAAGTTTAAAACGTTTTTATTCATATTCTCCATAGTTTTTAAAGTCAATTCGTTCCAGTGTGAGTGCATATTTTTGTTTTAACTTTGACCATGATACTTGGGCAGTTTGTTTTTGATCTTCAAAGCCATTGCCACCCGTAGTTTTTTTGATTTTTCCTGTTAAAAAATTGATACTTTTTGCATTGGTTTCACCAGACGCACGATGGAAGTCATTAACATCATATCCAATCAGCTGAAAAGATTGATTTTGGTAGCGGAAAGTAAAAACATGATTGCTCACATACCATGAACCACAACTGAGCCAATAATGTAAATTAATTTGCACTAATCCATTTTTGATGGTGATTGGATTACCTTCGCCTAAAGGGTCGGCAAGACAAGGAGATTCTTGGTCTCCTTCGCTGGGTAAAGTGGAATTACTTGCTGCAAGACGATAGCCTTGAGGGGATTTAAGTAAAATTAATAGCTTTCGTTGGTTTAAATTCAGTTGAGGGTTACCTAAACGATCATTGGTCACAATATTTTTGGGATCAGTATTTTCAATAATCAAGGCAACATCAGTTTGCCGATCACCATTTAAGTCACCTTGTGCTTGGCTCAATACTTTCCAATTTTTAGGAATAAATGATTGATAGGGTGTGGTGTTGTTTGCACAAGCTAAAGTTGAACAGGTCGTCAATGCACAAAATAAAACTAAATCAATTTTGTTTTTCATTATTTTTCTCCAATAAATTGAGCACTAAAATTGAAAACTAACGCTTCATTCTCCCAAGGTACAGTTTCCACAGTGTAGCTTTTGGCTGACTTGATTGTTTTCCAAATCACTTTAGGTGGCGTTTCAACTTCAGCAAAAATATTTGGAGTTGTGCTGAGTTTGGCTTTATGTGTCAAAAAGTTAATACTAATTTCGTCTTGTTGACCAGTAATTTTATCCAGATAAGATGAGTCATAGCCAATTAAATGGAAGTGATTTTGGTTTAGTTTAAAACTATATGTGGTAATTAAACCATAGGTATTGCTACACGATGACATACTATTGAATAACAATTCCAAACGTTGATTTTTTATGTTTAAAGATGAATCATCAAGCGCATCTTCTGCACAAGGCTCATTTGCACGGTAGGTCCACTTTGGAATGTGTTGACTTAGTTTGAGTTGTAATTGCTGATCCGTTTTTAATAATATCAAAAGTTTACGTTTGTGTTGATGTTTGTTTTTCGGTTGGATGAGCAGTGCAATATCTTCTTTTCCATCCTGATTCAAATCACCCTTGGCTTGAGAAAGTATTTCCCAATCATGCGGTACAAATTTTTGTAGAGCGCCTGTTGATTGATTTGCAAAACTTATGACCGGTGAATAAGCCATTATGAAAAGACATGTATTTATTATTTTAAACATCATTTTTCTCAATTGATTTATTAACTGTTTATTAACTGATGTTACGCAGTAACTCTAAAATTAAATTTTGGAGCTAGAAGAATATGGATACGCGAAAACGTCATCCGCAATTGCTTGAGGCAGGACTCCTTCTAATAAGTAAAGTTTCTGCGAAACTTTGAATATTTTGGCGATAGTGAACGAGTTCTGCGGTGAGCAGCGATACCGCTGCGCAAGATGGTTACCCTTGCGGAGCTTCGCTCCTCATGCCAAAACAAAAGTACCTCGAGCCGAAGGCTATTCCATAAATTTAAACTTTGGATGTAAGACTCCGTCGTGTAAATTTAGCTTTTTCTTTTTCACCTACTTAATTTAAATCAAGTGCGTAACATCAGTTAGTAAGATATTTTCAGTCTAAAAGAATTTCGAAAAACCCTTTTAGACAATCTAAGTCTTTGAGTGAATCATCAACAAGCGATTTGGTTGAAGTTATTTAAAGAAATAACCTGTTTCAGGTGAACTTGCATTTGCCATTCGCTTACGTGGCATGCGACCTGCCAAATAAGCTTCACGACCCGCTTCGACAGCTTTTTTCATTGCTGAAGCCATCAAAACAGGATTTTGTGCAGCAGCAATTGCTGTATTCATTAATACACCATCACAACCCAATTCCATTGCAATAGCTGCATCACTCGCTGTACCAACACCAGCATCGACCAACACTGGAACCTTTGCATTTTCTTTGATGATGGAAATGGTATGTGGATTTAAAATTCCAAGCCCTGAACCAATGAGGCTGCCTAAAGGCATAATCGCGACACAACCCATACTTTCAAGTTCTTGTGCAACAATTGGATCATCTGATGTATAAACCATCACTTCAAACCCATCATCAATAAGCGTACGTGCTGCTTCGAGTGTTGCGGTCACATTCGGGTACAGGGTTTTTTCATCACCCAAAACCTCAAGTTTGACCAAGTTGTGTCCGTCCAAAAGCTCACGTGCCAACATACAGGTACGTACCGCACTATTGGCATCAAAACAACCTGCGGTATTTGGAAGGATGGTATATTTCTCAGGTGGAATCACCGACAATAAATTCGGTTGATCTGGATTTTGTCCAATATTTACACGTCGAATAGCAACCGTCACAATTTCAGCACCACTCGCTTGGATGGCTAAATCTGTTTCCTGCATGTCTTTATATTTGCCTGTGCCGACAAGAAGACGAGACTGGAAGGTGCGTGAACCAATAATAAGCGGCGAGTTTTCAGTCGTTAAATCTAGCATGGGAGAGCTCCAAATTAGCCGCCACCAACCGCATGAATGATTTCAATACGGTCTTTTTCAGCAATAGGGGTGAGTTCAAGTTTGCTTTTAGAAATGATCATTTCATTCATTTCAACGGCAAAGCGTTTACCTTCCAGTGAAAGTTCTTGAACCAGTTGTAAAAGATTTTGGCAAGAGGTTTCTTGGGGCTCACCATTTAAGAAAATTTGCATAGACATTCCATTTGATTGCGCAAATTGTGATTTCAAAAGTCAAAACAGAATTATTTTGCGTATTTTAATGCATTCCAGGCAAGCACCAACCATCCAGCAATCATCAATGCACCGCCAATCGGTGTAATTGCACCTAAGCCACGTGGTAAGCCAAGTGCCATGATATATAGCGAACCGCAAAAAAATAGAATTCCGATTTGGATCAGCATAAAACTGGCTTTGATTGGAAGTTGAGGAATGACTTTACTGAGTATTGCCAATGCCAATAAACCGAGGGCATGATAGAAGAAATAATCAGTTGCTGTTTGCCACCAAGTCAACTGTGCTTCTGTTGCTCGGGTTTTTAAACCATGCGCCCCAAATGCACCTAAGATTACTGCAAGTGCTAAATTCAGTGCTGAAATTGCAATCCACATAAGCCATTCATCTGCATCAATTTGCGCATAACCATAACATAAAATTTAACTCGGATTAAAGGCAAAATCTATGAAGATACGAGATTCAATAAAACTTTAAGCAAAATAAAAGGGCAGATCGCCCTTTTATTAAAACCGATGTTTTCACGGATAGAAGTTAGTTGGATGACATGGCAATCTTAATTTTATCCATGGCATTTTTTTCTAATTGGCGAATACGTTCAGCTGAAACATTATATTCTGCCGCTAACTCGTGTAATGTAGATTTATCATCATCTAACCAACGGCGTTGCAAGATATTTCTTGAACGATCATCTAACTGTTCCATCGCATCATGTAAAGCCGAAGTACTTTGTTCTTCATAATCTTCTTCTTCAACCAAACGCGCAGGATCATAACGGTTATCTTCTAGATATAATGCAGGGGCAACATGGGTTGAACCTTCATCATCGTCATCACCTTGAGCTTCGAAAGCTGCATCATAAGCAGTCAATCGACCTTCCATTTCCAAGACTTGTTCTGGTGTAACATTCAAGTCTTTAGCAATTGATTGTGCTTCTTCAAGGGTCAGTTTTTTGCTCGACTTTTTAAGACTACGTAAATTAAAAAATAATTTACGTTGCGCCTTTGTGGTCGCAATTTTGACAATTCGCCAGTTGCGGATCACATATTCATGAATCTCAGCCTTAATCCAGTGCACTGCAAAAGACACTAAACGCACGCCCATATTAGGATCGAAACGTTTAACAGCTTTCATTAAACCGAGATTACCTTCTTGAATTAAATCACCTTGTGGCAAGCCATAACCTGCATAACTGCGGGCAATATGAACCACGAAACGTAAGTGAGACATCACTAACATTTTTGCAGCATCTAAATCTTGATCATAGAAATAACGATCAGCTAACTCTTTTTCTTGCTCAGCTGTCAAAATTGGAATCTGATTTACGGTGCTGATATAAGCACCTAAGTTAACACCTGGTGCAGATAAGGACAGGGGCATCAACTGATTGCTGCTGTCACTCATGAGTTCTCCTTATAGGAATTTCGTCGTATTACTAATGCATTCATCTTAATTCGAATATTGTACATAAGTAAGAAAATTTGGGTATAGAAATGTAAATATATATGCCAATTTGCAAAAATAAATTTTAATTGAAAATAATTAAGATTCAATTAAGTAATGAAATTCATGCTCGGATACTTGAGTCAATTGACAGTCGAGCTGATGTATTTCGCAGTAACGGGCAATGTCGATCATACTATGTGGGTCAGATGACTTTAACAAGAACATTTGCTGAGGCAGTGCTTTTTTTAATTCACGTTTCAACATTAACAAAGGCATAGGGCAGGGTTTACCCAGACTGTCAATTTCAATTGGATTTGTATCAATAGGTATTTGACCTAAAGTTTCATTCATTTTATGGCAAAAATATAACACTGTTATGGAAGTATTATTTTAGCAAGTTTCTTAGAACTACCCAACACAATTTGCAATATTCTTGCGTTGATAAAAAATAATATTTAAGGTGTTTAAAAAATAAGCTTGATATCGAAAATAATTATCAAAAAAAATTCTATTAATTGTCATAAACCCATGTTAAGCTCGTTGCGTATTTAGGATTTGTCAGAAACAATTGTTGTTTTGAACCCTATTACAAATGGATGTAACCGGGATTTTGTTAATAGTTTTACAGAATGATTACAAGCTTTGAAATTACAAAATATTTTAAAACTTTGTTTGCTCTGCTGTTTGCAACACCGGGTGGTCCCTTTTCTTAATAACTGAGGATTAACTTATGACAGCTCGTGAACAAGGCGTAGTTAAATGGTTCAACGACACTAAAGGCTTCGGCTTTATCCAACGCGCAGGCGGTGATGACGTTTTCGTTCATTTCCGTGCTATTCAAGGTGAAGGTCATCGTTCACTTCGTGACGGTCAACGTGTTGAATTTAGCGTTGTACAAGGTCAAAAAGGTTTTCAAGCTGAAGAAGTTCAGCCTTTAGACTAATCTTAAATTTTTAAAAATTTAAGTGGCGCTCCAATTTTTTATAAATTGGGGCGTTTTTTGTTTATAATGGGCGCAATTCAAAGTGTCTACAGTTAGAGCTCGTATTTATGTCATCAGGTTTCGAAACCCTTAATTTACATCCGCAACTTAAACAAGCGATTGATGCTTTAGGGTTTAAAGAAATGACCCCCATCCAACAAAAAGTATTGAAGTATACTTTGGCAGGTCATGATGCAATTGGGCGTGCTCAAACAGGTACTGGAAAAACAGCAGCATTCTTAGTCAGTATTATTAATGATTTGCTCAATAATCCGATTCAAACACAGCGTTTTCGTGGTGAACCACGTGCTTTGATTCTTGCACCTACACGAGAGCTAGCGATTCAAATTGAAAACGACGCCAAAGATTTGGTGAAATATAGCGGTTTAAATGTCGTCACTTTGGTTGGTGGTGTAGATTTTGACAAGCAGAGAAAGCAGTTGGATCAAGGTTTTGTTGATATTTTAGTCGCAACACCAGGGCGTTTAATTGATTTTACTGAACAAAAAGAAATCTGGTTAGATCAAATTGAGTTTTTAGTCATTGATGAAGCTGACCGTTTATTGGATATGGGCTTTATCCCTTCAGTAAAACGCATTGTGCGTTTTTCTCCACGTAAAGAACAACGTCAAACTTTAATGTTTTCAGCTACTTTTAGTTATGACGTACTTAATCTTGCACAACAATGGCTTTTCGAACCTGTCACTGTAGAAATTGAACCTGAAAAGAAAACCAATGCTGATGTTGAGCAACGCGTTTATGTGGTCGAAAAGAAAGACAAATATAAGTTATTACGTGAAATTTTAACGGATGAACCAATCGAAAAAGTGATGATTTTTGCGAATCGTCGTGATCAGGTCCGTAAATTGTATGATCATTTGAAGGCGGATGGTTATAAAGTGGTCATGCTGTCTGGCGAGATTGCACAAGACAAGCGTTTGAAAATGCTAGACCAATTTAAAAATGGTAAACATAACATCATGATCGCAACAGATGTTGCAGGTCGTGGTATTCATGTAGATGGTGTATCGCATGTGATCAATTTCACTCTACCTGAACAGTCTGATGATTATGTACATCGTATTGGGCGTACTGGGCGAGCTGGAACACAAGGGGTAAGTATTAGTTTCTTGTCGGAAGATGATGCCTTTAATTTGCCAACGATTGAAAAAGCCATTGGACAGAAATTACCTTTGACCCGTTTAGAAGGTTATTGCTAAACACATAAATTAACTTGGCATAGATCAAATTAAAAATCCCACTTTAATCGTGGGATTTTTAATTCAACTCATCGTATTAGTTGGCTTTACAGCTAAAGGTTAAAGTGCTTTGGTAGTCAGTATCTTTTTCAATACCATAATTTTTACCCATGACCGAGCCGATTACGCCAGCCGCAGCAGTGATCATTTTACCCGTCTGCTCATCGACCACACCATTTAAACTGCCATGATATTCAGTTTTTTCATTGATTAAGACAGGTGCTGCTTTTTTGCCACAAGTTTTGTTGGCAGCAACAATGGCGTTGTTTTTTGCCGTAATTTGATCTTTACCTAAGCCTGTGACTTCATATTGATTGTCGGCTTTTTGAATTGCTAATGTTTGTGTTGGGTTTGATGCACATGCACTAAGAAGTAGTGCAGAACTGGCAAGGAGTGAAAGAGCAGTAAATTTATTCATATTGACTCCAAATGATCAGTGAAAAATAAAAAGAATTTTATTAATTAGCTATGATTTGAACATAGAATATGTGCTAAATATTGAAAAACATGTATAAATTTTGCAGTTTTTATGGGACTTATTGCTAAAAACGCCTATTTGTTGATCATGGTAATTCTCAGAAAATAAAGTTTTGTCTGAGAGTTATTTAAAAAAATAGACATAGCTGTTGAGTAAATTTCTGCTGAGATAGCGTAATGATTTTAGAGTGTGCTAATCTTACAAACAGTTCATTTAAATAGATTACAGCTAGCTCAATGTCAGATTTAAATTTCAAAGCAGTACATGACAATATCCATAAACGCCAGTCCATTGGTCATTTGATTGAACCTGCGCCCTCACATGAGCAACTGAATGTGGCATTTCAGGCAGCGCTTACAGCACCCGACCATCATCGTTTAAAACCGACACAATTTATTGTGATCGAAGGTCAACAGCGCGAAGCTTTTGGTAAGTTATTGGCTCAATCTATTGCAGACCTAGGGGAAACTGACCCAGTTCAAATTGAACGGGTAAAACATCATCCATTTCGAGCACCGATTTTGGTTTTGGCTGTGACTAAATTTCAAGATCATCCCAAAGTTCCATTTTTTGAACAGACATTAAGTAGTGGCGCAGCGATTCAAAATTTTTTATTGTCTTTACAAGCACAAGGTTTTGCAACAATGTGGCGTAGTGGGGCAGTGGTTGAATCTAAACACCTAAAGTTAGCACTTGGTTTAGATGAACGTGATTTAATTTCAGGTATTGTCTATGTGGGTACTGCTGCAAAAGAAATTGCACCGCGTCCCGAAAGTGACACTCAAGCATATGTTCATTTTTGGCAGAATTAATCACAAAAATAACGAGATCTCAACTGTGAAAACTCGTTAAACATTTACATGTAATATTTAGGATAGGTTTTTAGGATAATAATAATGTCGGATTTACGCTTTAAAGATTTAATTGAACCCGTGGTATTGGATCAAAAAACAGCATTACGTGTGACTGTACTCGGTGGTGGTAGTTTCGGCACAGCAATGGCGAACACAGCAGTACGCAATGGTTGTGACACCATGATTTGGATTCGTGATGAAGCTATCGCGGCAGAGATCAATGCGACGCATATCAACAAACGCTATCTTCCAGACTTTCAATTAGAAGCAGGGCTACGTGCTGAGTCAAATTTGGAAAAGGCTGTACGTGATCGTGACATTATTCTGGTTGCTATTCCTAGCCATTCATTTCGTGATGTGTTGCGCCAGATCAAGCCGTTCATTAGTGCACAAGCTGTGGTGTCTTTAACCAAAGGTATTGAAGCCAAAAGTTTTAGTTTCATGAGTGATATTATTCGTGAAGAACTGCCAGAAGTACCTTATGGTGTGCTTTCTGGTCCAAACTTAGCCAAAGAGATTGTGGCTGGACAACCTGCAGGTACAGTCATCGCAAGTGACAGTGAGTTGGTGCGTTATGCAGTACAACAGGCTTTACACAGTGCATTATTTCGGGTCTTCGGCAGTGATGATGTACATGGTGTCGAGCTTGGCGGTGCATTGAAGAATATTTACGCTGTGGCAATGGGTATGGCTGTGGCGTATAAAGTAGGTGAAAACACACGAAGTATGATTTTAACCCGAGCATTAGCAGAAATGAGTCGTTTTGCTGTTAAGTTGGGTGCTAATCCATTGACATTCCTTGGCTTATCTGGGGTTGGAGATTTATTTGCAACCTGTAATAGTCCACTGAGTCGGAACTATCAAGTTGGTTTTGCATTAGGTTCTGGAAAGACACTGGAACAAGCGACGAAAGAACTGGGGCAAACCGCAGAAGGCATCAATACCATTGTACAAGTAAATGCGCGTGCTAAAGAATTGGATGTTTATATGCCAATTACCACAGCACTTTATGAAGTTATTTTTGAAGGTGCACCACCACTCAATATCGCAGTTTCCTTGATGAAAAATGGACATCGAAGTGATGTAGAGTTTGTGTTGCCACACAATGAGGTTTAATTGATTACAATTTGAGGTTGAGAGATAGATTTGTAACAAAGCCTCGTTATAATCAGTGCGGTATTAAAAAGGAAATCTTATGCAACTGACTTTGGTGCGTCATGGTGAAGCAGCCCCAGCAATCAATGGTGTGGACAGTAAACGTCCTTTAACAGAACGTGGGCATTTACAAGCGGAACAAACAGCACAATTTTTAAAAGAAACAGTACAACCAGATGTATTTGTTGTGAGCACGTTATTGAGAGCACAGGAAACATTGTCCCATATACAGGCTTATTTTCCTGAAGTATCAGTATTGATCTGTGACAAAATTAAGCCTGAAGATGATGCAAAATTAGCAATTGAATGGTTGTCACAATTACCATTTGAACGTATTGTGGTGGTATGTCATATGAATGTGGTTGGGCATATTGCTGAACAACTGACACATGAGCATTTTAATCCTTTTGCCTTGGCAGAAGCTCGTATTTATGAGCAAACGGTCATTGCAAATGGTCTATCTACTCAAAATAAAGCCTTTATTCCAACTGTATAAAAGCATTGTTAAAAGAACACACGGCAGAAAACGATAAATGTTGTACTTATGGATGCCTGAAGCCAATGGGGTTTGGCAATGGTCTCGAGGAAGTGATTGGACTACATCTTCGAGTCTGGAACAATTAATACAAGATATTAAACTTTACCAAGGTGAAGAAGCGGTTGTGTTCTTTCCAAGTCGTGAAGTGCAAATTCTTCAACAAAAGTTTAGCAAAGCTCAATATAAACAATTGGGCGCAGATGGTGTTAAATATTTACTTGAAGAATATGTCATTTTACCGATTGACCAAATTAAAGTGTTTTCGCACTTTCAGCAACCCGATCAAGTTTCAGTATTGGGTGTGAATCAACATACGATCACTACAATTCAGCACTCTTTGTCTTTGATTCCTTTAAAGATTGTTTCTTTATTGCCTGACTTTCTAATGTTGCCTATTCCAGAAGAAAATCAGCTGATCTTAGCCAATGTCAATGGGCAATTGTTGGTGCGTGAGAATGAGTTTCTAGGTAATTCAATCGATGATCTTGGTCTGTATTTGGATTTTGCAGATCAAGAAAAAACTTTTTTATATAGTGCGTTGACTGATGTACAAGCGACCAGTTTATTTGCTGTAGCGACGGCTGAACAACGTGAGCCATTTAATTATCAGTTTACTGAAATTAAAAAGGCAAAGCAGCATCCATTTAATGTCTTGCCTAAAGCCAAACAGGCAAATGACGGAGTGTCTCGTTATTGGCAAGCATGTGCAGTTTTAGTGGTGGCTTTGATTGTTGCACAGCTGAGTTATGATGCTCTGCGCTGGTTTAAACTGAAAAAAGTTGCCGATCAAACAGCATTGATTGCAGTAGATCAGTATAAAAAATGGTTTCCCAATGAACAGCGAATTACTGAGGAATCTGTTCAACGTCAGTTTAAGAATAAACTAGAACTTAGTCAGGGTGCCAATACACAGGCATTGCAATTGCTCAGTCGTGTTGGTCCAATTTTGATGCAGCATCAGATTATTGCCAATCGGGTTAATTATGAAACTTCTGTCTTGAATATGGATTTAGTTGCCAAGAGTTCAGAAGCATTACAGACATTGGTCACGCAGTTAAACCAACAAGGTTTTAAGGCGGAGCTGGGTAATATTCAGACACAGGGTGCGACTGTGGTTGGTTTAGTGAAGATACAATGATGAAAACAATGGAAAGCTTTCAAAACCGTTTAGACACGTGGTCCGAAAAGATGACTGACAATTTAGAAAAAATGTCAGCACGTGAACGTATTATGGTTATTTTCACAACGATTTTTGTAATAGTTGCCGCCGTTGGTGCAGCCTTGTGGTATACCCATAAAGCTGCTGAAAAACAACAGTTGCGTTTAAATGAAATGAAAGACCTCGTGGTTTGGATGCAAAGTAATGTAGTCACCATGAAACCTGCGGATGATTTAGCATTAACCACCGCAGATAAAATTCAACGTGTTGCACAACAACAAGGGCTTTCAGTGGCTTCACAACAGGTTGGTGAACAATTTCAAATTGTTGCACAACATCAGAATTATGCTGTTCTGGCAAACTTTCTGACTCAAATCGCGCAGATGGGTGTTAGCTTGGAAAAGATGGAGCTGGTTAAAGAGGGCGCACAGATTAAATTAACAGCGACGGTACAGTAAGTACTGAAAATAAACACAGTTCAAGCATAGCCTTTTCAGCATACTGTGCCTATAATGTGGCAACTTAAAAAGCAGTAGACTTTTATAGCTATGTTGTATTCACTTGCTCGCCCTTTGTTGTTTTCTTTAGCACCAGAGCGTGCACATGAACTCACATTATCCATGCTTAAATCAGCCCATAAATTGGGTGCGATGCGTCAAGCTGTTGCGTCAAAACCAGTCACCTGTATGGGGATTGAGTTTCCTAATCCAGTTGGATTAGCTGCAGGTTTGGATAAAAATGGTGCATATATCGATGCCTTAGCGGGTTTGGGTTTTGGTTTTATTGAAATCGGAACCATTACACCTAAACCACAAGAAGGCAATCCACACCCACGTCTTTTCCGTATTCCACAAGCAAAAGCCATCATTAACCGTATGGGTTTTAACAATGATGGGGTAGACAAATTGGTTGAGAATGTCAAAGCAGCAAAATTTAAAGGCATTCTTGGAATCAATATCGGAAAAAACGCCACAACGCCTGTTGAAGATGCTGTTTCAGATTATTTAATTTGTCTAGAAAAAGTTTATCACTACGCATCTTACATTACGGTGAATATTTCTTCACCGAATACGAAAAATTTGCGCTCTTTACAAAGTGGTCATGCACTGACTGAACTTTTAGAAACTCTCAAAAAACGTCAGTTAGAGTTGGCTGAAGAATTACAGCACTATGTTCCACTTGTTCTCAAAGTTGCACCAGATTTAGATGCAACAGATATTGAATTTATTGCTTCACAATTGTTGCAGTTTAAAATTGATGGGCTTATTGTAACCAATACAACTTTATCTCGTGAAGGTGTCGAAGGTCTACCATTTGGTGATGAAGCTGGTGGGTTATCTGGAGCACCTGTATTTGAAAAGAGCACAGCTTGTTTGGCTGCCTTTTCAAAACTATTACAGGGTAAAATTCCGTTAATCGGTGTTGGTGGAATTTTATCGGGTGAACACGCTGTTGCAAAACAACAGGCAGGTGCGAGTTTGGTTCAAATTTATAGTGGTATGATCTATACAGGTCCTACACTGATCAAAGACTGTGTTAATGCTATGACCTAAATATGAATACCCTAGACATTATCATACTGATTATATTGCTCATTGGAGGGCTAAACGGTTTGCGACAAGGATTCGTGAAAGCCTTTGCGAACTTGATAGGATGGATTTTTGCACTGATTGTTGGTGCTAAATATGCCAATATCATCGCACCTTCCATGTCTGCACTCAGTCAAGATCCTGTGGTGCAAAAAATTGCAGCATTTGCATTTATTGTCTTGGTTATTATCGTTTTAACATGGATTGCAACAGCAATTCTCAATCAAATTTTAAAGAGCTTAAAACTAGGTCCTTTAAATCGTTTGGCAGGTGGTGCACTGGGGACCTTGAAAGGTTTATTCATTGTCCTCATAACAATGCAAGGATTAGGTCCTTGGGTTGACAGTTCGCCAACGTGGAAACAGTCAAAATTTATTCAAACACTTTTGCCGTTTGCACCCTTAGCTTCAGAAATTTCTAAAGATGCTGCAAATGAAGCATTAAATCATATACAGTCACAAGCGCATCCCGATGACGCTGCTGTGAGAAATACTGAACGATCATCAACATCTGAAGAGGATGATCAATCAGCACATTCGACAAAAAATCCGTTTTATTAGTCCTAGCTGGTCTGCGAGGTAGTTATGTGTGGAGTCGTTGGTATAGCAGGTAAAGCACCTGTAAACCAAATGTTATTTGATGCGTTGACGATGTTACAACATCGTGGACAGGATGCAGCTGGGATTGTGACTTGTCATAATGGTCGTCTTTTCTTGAGAAAAGACAATGGTATGGTTCGTGATGTATTCCATACTCGCCACATGCGCGCATTGCTCGGTAACTATGGTATTGGTCATGTTCGTTATCCAACTGCTGGTTCTTCAAGCAGTGCTGAAGCGCAACCTTTTTACGTAAACTCACCTTATGGGATAACTTTGGCGCACAATGGTAATCTTACCAATGCTGCTGATATTCATGATGATCTGTTTAAAACTGACTTGCGTCATATGAATACAGATTCTGACTCAGAAGTCTTGCTGAATGTGTTTGCACATGAATTGCAAAAATGTGCCTCATTAACACCATCTCCAGACGATATTTTCCATACAGTTAAACGTGTACATGAGCGGTGCAAAGGTGCTTATGGTGTCGTTGCAATGATTACTGGACATGGCTTAGTGGGGTTCCGTGATCCAAATGGTATTCGTCCATTAATCTATGGTTCGCGCCTGACTGAAAATGGTGAAAAAGAATATATCATTGCTTCAGAGTCAGTTGCGATTACTGCATTGGGCTTTAAAGTTGAGCGTGATATTGAGCCGGGTGAAGCGGTATTTATTAACGCTGAAGGTGAGTTCTACTCACAGCAATGTGCCAGTCAACCACGTTATCGTCCGTGTATTTTTGAATATGTGTATTTTGCACGTCCAGATGCCACTATAGATGGAATTTCTGTCTACAAAGCACGCTTGAAAATGGGTGAGACGCTGGCGAAGAAAATTCTTCGTGAATGGGGTGAAGCGCATGATGTTGATGTGGTTATCCCGATTCCAGATACAAGCCGTACATCAGCTTTAGAATTGGCGAATATTCTCGGGGTGAAATTCCGTGAAGGCTTTATGAAAAACCGTTACATCGGTCGTACCTTCATTATGCCAGGTCAACAACAACGTAAAAAATCTGTACGTCAAAAGTTAAACCCAGTTGAACTTGAGTTTAAAGACAAGAACGTGTTGTTGGTGGATGATTCGATCGTACGTGGTACAACCTGTAATGAAATCATTCAAATGGCACGTGACGCAGGTGCAAAAAATGTTTATTTTGCCTCTGCTGCACCGATGGTGAAATATCCAAATGTGTATGGGATCGATATGCCAGCTAAAGCAGAATTGATTGCATCTCATCGTAGTGTTGAAGAAATTCAAAATATTATTGGTGCTGATCGTTTGATTTTCCAAGATTTGGATGACTTAAAAGCTGCGGTGAGAACCAGTAAAGTACCAGAAGTTCAAGAGTTTGATTGTTCGGTTTTTGATGGTGTTTACGTGACTGGCGATATTGACGAACAATATTTAAATGATCTTGAGCAAAGTCGTAATGATACTGCGAAAAAGCAAAAAGATGGTTATATTGATGTCAATATTGACGCATCTTCGGTTGATCTATGTGGTATTAAAGAAGAGATGTAAATCAGAATTGATTTTCATTGAGAAAAAGCGGGAAGTTCCCGCTTTTTTCATTTATAGTGTTTTGCAATGTAATGAGGAATTTTACATTGAAAGATGTCAGCCATTATTTGATAAAAAACAAGAATATGTTGTGGTCTGCGAGTATCTGTTTGCTTGCAGTCATATTGACTATTTTTATTCTCAATACCGTTTTGGGGTTATTGGTACATTATGTCGATCGTGAACAGCAAATTTGGTGGCATGTTTTAAGCCCTTACTGTGTCGGGTTAATTATTATCATTATTGGCTGGTCAATTGCCTATGAATTTTATGTTTTTCGTACTGGTGGGCACTCATTAGCCAAACAGTTAAAAGCACGTCGTTTAAGTCAGATCGAAAGTACCCCAGAAGAAAGTGTAGCAATTCATCTTGCAGATAAATTTGCAGAAACCTTTGAGATTGATGCACCGACTTTATATGTTTTACCGGATGAAGTTGGTGTTAATGCCTTAACTGCAGGTTTCCACCCAAGAGATACGGTAATTATTTTAACTTGGGGTGCATTGCAGAATCTTGATGAATTAGAACTTTACGGGTTGTTGGGGCATGAGTTTAATCAAATTTTGTCTGGCGAAGCCCGTGAAAATACTCGACTTAAGATTCTTTATAGCGGACTGATTACATTTAGTCAGTTAGGAAGCAAAATTGCCAAGCAAGGTTTTAATCGCTACAACGCCAAAGGCAATCAACATAAATTCGAAACCAGTTTTGTTGCTGTGGGCGGTGTGATTTGGCTATTGGGTAGTATGGGGATTTTAATCAATCGTTTGATTAAATATTTCACATTGGGTGGACGTACTTTTTATAATGACTATAAAACGAAGAAGTTATTGCTGAATAATGCTAATGTGCAGACTTTATTACGTATTTATGTGCATCATGCAGGTTCGCAAATTCATAGTGAGTTTTCAGAAGCAATTGCACATATGTGCTTTGCCAACTCATTGAGTCCACAAAGCTGGTTGAATATTCATCCTAATATTGAAGATCGGATCTATGAGTTGAATCCGACTTTATTGCAAGATTTGCAATTAGAAAATTTAAAGAAATTACGCAGTCAGCCGTTATTTAGCTTGTTGCGTCCATTAGAAGAGTCTTCTGGTGAAGTTTATAATCCGTGGGTGTCACCACAGCCATTGCCTTTGTTACGTTTATCGCCCATTAGCTTTGCCCTGAATGATGCAATTAAACCCTTAAATCCAGAAGTGCGCCGTCAAATAGAACGCTCAGATTTAATCCAGCGTGCAATGCAGACTGCGACTGGGTCACGTGAGGTTATGGTTGCAATTTTAATGATTCGGCAATATCGAGAGTTTATACCATCTGATGCTGCGGTGAGTCGAGCCATTATTGACTCATTGTTGAGTATGGATGGGCGTATCCACATCCAAATTTTTCATGATGCTTGTGAAAATCTGGGTAATATGCCTGCAACGAGTGCGCGTCAATTTGTAACGAAACTTGCGAAAATTATTCAGGAAGATGGCGAAATAGGCTTATTGGATGCGCTGTTAATTGAGCGGGTAAAAGCTGAATTACATTTGCTACCGATGCATACACCTTCATCACTTGAAACGGTGAAACCTCAGATTGTGCGTTTAATTGATGCCTTATTGCACGTTCAACAAATCAACAGTGCCAATCAACTCGATGTACGTTATGAGATTTTAGAACGTGTTTTATCCAAAGATGAGCTTGAGTTATTTGAAGAAATTTCAGATGAGCCGATTGATTTAGGTGAAATCTTAAATGATATTGCAGGTCTATTATTACGTGATCGTTTAAGTATTCTTGGTGTTGCAGAAATTTGCTTATGGAATGATCGGATTATTACCCAAGATGAATTGGATGTATTGCAATTATTGTATTGGCGACTTGGTTTTAAGTCAGATGATATTGTAGATCAAATGCAGAAGAAAAATAGTGTAATGATTATTTAAGCGAGTTTTTAGAAACAGAGCTTTTAGAAATATAACTTTTAGAAATAGAGTTAAGAAAGAAAGCTAAGAAAAAGTGAAGCATTTTAAAGCAAAGCAATGTTTCTAACACCATGCACAAAGACATGATGTTAGAATTTAAGCATTAATTAACTTGCCATTGCATCTACAGAAAGTTCAGCAACAGTTGGTTTGGCTTTTTCAGCTTTTAGACCTAATTTATTAAATAACTGTTTGTCTTTGCCTTCACCAGCATTCGGTGTGGTTAATAACTTTTCACCACTAAATAACGAGTTTGCACCTGCCATAAATGCGAGGGCTTGATCTGAATCGCTAAGTGATTCACGACCAGCTGAAAGACGAATATAGCTATTCGGCATAATAATACGTGCAACTGCAATGGTTCGAATCCACTCAGTAACATCCAGCTTTTCTACATCAGCAAGCGGTGTTCCTTCTATTGGAACTAACATATTGATGGGTACAGATTCAGGATGTACAGGCAGGGTTGCTAATTCATGTAATAAACCAATGCGGTCATTGCGGTTTTCACCTAAACCCACAATGCCACCACTACAAACTTTCATACCTGCGTTACGCACATGATCTAAAGTGTTTAAACGATCATCAAAAGTACGGGTGCTGATAATGTGCGAATAATATTCACGGGAAGTATCTAGGTTGTGATTATAATAATCTAAACCTGCTTCATGGAGACGCTCAGCTTGTGATTGGTTGAGCATACCTAGTGTCATACATGTTTCTAGACCGAGTGCTTTCACTTCACGCACCATTTCTAAGACATATGGCATATCGCGTTCATGTGGATTACGCCAAGCTGCGCCCATACAGAAACGAGAAGAGCCAGATTCAAGTGCTTCTTTGGCTTCACTGATGACTTTCTCTACGGCGATACGCTTTTCAGCTTCTAGTTTTGAGTCATAGCGTGCAGATTGCGAACAATATTTGCAATCTTCAGGGCATTTTCCTGTTTTAATTGAAAGTAAAGTACTGACTTGAATGCTATTTGCTTCAAAATGCTCGCGATGAATTTGTTGAGCCTTAAAGACTAAGTCTAAAAAAGGCTGTTCATATAAAGCTTGAATTTCTTCACGAGCCCAGTCATTACGTACTGTCATTAGTTTAATCCATGATCATCATTATCTATCCCTGTATATAATACATAATTCATGCCAATTCCATAGGGCAAAAATGTTCAAATATGATGGTAACTTACGATTGAAAAGTTCAATCATATAGAAAACTAAAATTATAAATATAGTCGCAAAGTTAACCAGATTTCTTGAAATTTACTTACTAAATTTTATTTTTAAGATTTTAAAATTTCTGCGTTTTAGTCATTAAAAATTAAAAAAAATAACAACTTTGCAAAGATCTGAACATTAAAAGTCAGTCGTTTGATAGACCAAGAATATATTTATAATGAAGATTTTTTATTCAGTTGCTCTGCAATAGCCCAGTCAATATGGACTTGCACAACTTCATCATGCGATGTGCGATGTTGGGTCAAAGCTTGAATAATTTCGCTTGAATATGGTGCATTGCCTAAACCTATTGCAATATTTCGCATAAAACTTTGATAACCTGTGCGGCGAAGTGGGCTACCTTCAGTGCAATTTAGAAATGTCTGTTCATCCCAGTGCCAGAGGTCTAATAAACTCATTTGGTCCAAACCATGTCGAGGGTTAAAATCTGTGATGGATGCGGTTTTAGCAAAACTATTCCACGGACAAATCAGTTGGCAATCATCACAGCCAAATACACGATTTCCTATACCACGCCTCAAGTCTTCAGGGATGATTCCTTTATATTCAATGGTTAAATATGCGATGCATTTGCGTGCATCAAGCATATACGGTTCGACAATGGCTTGAGTTGGACAGATATCAATGCAGGCAGTACATGAACCACAATGTGACGTTGCTGGTTCATCAAATGGTAAATCCAGTGAAGTGAAAAGTTCACCTAACACAAAAAAGGAACCTGATTTTTTATGAATGAGTAGGGTATGTTTGCCTGTCCAACCCATTCCTGCATTTTCGGCAAGTGATTTTTCAAAAACAGGCGCGGAATCTGCAAATGGGCGTGATTCAAATTCACCCACTTTATCTTTAATGATTGTGGCTAAAGTTTTTAAACGCCCACGCATAATTTTATGATAATCACGCCCACGAGCATAACGTGCGATGATGGCCAAATTAGGCTCATCAGGAACATAGCGTGGTTTAGGTGTTTCGACCAAATAATTCATTCGCACACAGATGATACTTTTTGTGCCTGGAACCAATAAGGTAGGATCAGCTCGTTTTTCTAAATTTTCCTCTAAAAACTTCATGTCACCATGATAACCGCGCTTTAAATATTCTTTAAATCTTGGTAATTCAGCTTGAGCATCAGGACGTGCAATGACACAATCAGCAAAGCCCAGTTGCAAAGCCTGTTGTTTGATCCAAGCTTTTAATTCTTGAGGATCAAGCTGTTGCAAAGAAATTGATGAAGTGGTTGATGTTGCTGACATAGTGATCAATGTGCTGAAAAGAGTGAAAATAAAAGGATAAATACATGCAAGCTCAAGTTTATCATAGCCATGAAATTCAAGCATGGGAACGTCGATGGTTTAGTCAACAAAATAGTGCTTTTGGTTTAATGCAACAGGCAGCATGGTCGATTGCTCAGCATTTGCTTCAACTCTTTCAAAATAACTACCCCGAAGTTAAAACGATCGCAGTTTGGTGTGGTCATGGAAATAATGCAGGCGATGGTTACTGTATTGCTAGTTATTTAAAGCAAAGTGGCTATGCTGTAGAAATATTTGCCGCAGAGATTGGTGCATCGACTGACTTGAAGCAAGCCATTCAACTGGCAGGACAAAAACAATTAAAAATTCATTCGGATTTTGATCTTCAAGCGTCTTTTGATTGTCATATCGATGCCTTGTTTGGTATTGGTTTAAATCGTGATTTAGATCAAGCATGGCAAACCATCATTCAAAATTTTAATACGCAAACAGGGATTAAAATTGCCGTCGATCTACCAAGTGGTTTAAATGCCAATACAGGTCAACCACAACCTATTGCGGTCAAAGTAGATTATACATTTACTATTTTGGGGCTTAAAGCAGGATTATTTACAGGGTTGGGTAAAGAATATTCTGGACAAATTGAAACGATTTCTCTGATTCCAACTGACTCAGCACTAAAAGCAGTAGCACAATTAGCACCTCAACAAATTCAATTGCCACAACGTCAAGCCTTTGGACATAAGGGCAGTTATGGGCATGTCTTGGTCGTTGGTGGTCATGCAGATATGGGTGGAGCAGTGATCCTAGCTGCTGAGTCTGCATTTTGTGCGGGTGCTGGAAAAGTGAGTATTGTCTGTCACCAAAAACATCATACGGCTATTTTGGCGCGATCGCCTAATATTATGGTCAAAGATATTAATGTGCTTACCGAAGATGGGATTCAATCTCTAATCAATCATGTGGATGCAGTGAGTTTTGGTATGGGCTTGGGTCGAGATGATTGGGCTGAACAACAATTTTCAAAATGGTTTAAACCCATCTGTGCAAGTACACATTTACAAGTAGTTTTTGATGCGGATGCTTTATGGTTTTTGGCAACGCAAAACACCGAACTCAGTTCAAACACTTATCTGACACCACATCCCGGAGAGGCAGCAAAACTACTCGATTGCTCCATTGCTGAGATTGAGTCTGATCGTATAGATGCCATCCACAGGCTAAAAAAGAAATACTCAGGCAATTGGGTATTGAAAGGTGCAGGCAGCTTAATTCTCGAAGATAAGCTGTGGATTTGTACTGCAGGCAATCCTGGTATGGGCACTGGCGGAATGGGAGATGTTTTGGCAGGAATGATTGCCAGTTTAAAAGCTCAATTTGCCGAAAATGTGCAATTACATGATATTGTAACTTTACATGCACAGGCTGGTGATTATCTTGCACAACAAGGTGTTCGTGGCTTACAGGCACAACATATGGCACATGCTGTGTATCGTGTGATTAATTAGTGTCAGGAGTAAAATAGGCAATGTATGCGGTTAAACTGTTGATATATGGTAATGTACAAGGTGTTGGCTATCGTCGCTGGTTTGAGAAAGAGGCACTACAGTTAGAACTAAAAGGTTATGTCAAAAACTTAGTATCCGGTGAGGTTGAAGCGGTTGTCGTTGGAGATGAGCAAGCAATTCTACGTTTAATTCGTCATTGTTATGTCGGACCGTTAAGGGCTGAGGTCACCAGTATTGAACAGTATAAAATCAATCATGATTTAGATTTTACTGATTTTGAAATGATTCGTTAAATCAGCCATTTGACATGAAAATACTGCTAGATAAATTAAAATGATCACTAAGATATTTTTATTCAGTTGCTTTTTGATGTGTAGTATTCACAGTAGTGTTGTTGCGCAAACAAATGAAAAAATGGCTGAAAATCATCATGCTAAAACTATTCTAAAAGATTTAGACTTTAAAACAGTGATCAATACTTTTTATCAAAAACAGCTTCAAACTACAAAGATTGATCAATTGGATCAGCAAAATATTTCCTATATCGGCATTAAAAATGCAGAATATACCAATGCTTTAAATAGTGATGATGCGGTGGTGGTGTTTAGTCCCGCTCGTACCTATCGAAATGCACAAAATGAATTACGTTATGTGTTCACAACCACTGAAGTTTCAGTAGATAAAAATAACCATGAGCTTAATTTTTGTGGAGCATGTGCGACTTTTACCCGAGTTTACATCTTTAAGAAAAATGCTTCTTCACAATTTGAACTGATCAGCCAAAGTCAGGATGAAAACAGTTGGATGAATGCTGATTTTAATTATTTGCCATATCCGACCTCAGATATTGTAAAAAATATTCGTAAAGTGGGACCACAAATCAAAGCCTATGTGGAAGAACAAGAATTTAGTCGTCAAGGTTACTCAAGCACCACTTTATATATCGTTCCTTTTGATGAAAAACCATATCTTAAAAAGTTAATTGTTGCAGAAATTGGCAATGACAATGAAGTCTCAGGGAGTGAGCAAATTTATAATACCCAAGGTGATTATCAATTCTTAACCACCGTACATGATGGTTTATATGATATTGAAATTGCCTATACAGGTACCCAACGAATTTATATCGAAGATCGTGCTAAAATTATTCCTATAAATGAAACCCATGTTTATCACTACAATGAGAAACAGCAAAAATATATTCGAGTGAAATAAAATGTTAGAGAAGTATTTAATCGTTGGAATTGTTTTTGCAGCATGTATTGTGCTGATTATATACACGCAGCTGGATAGCCGTAAAAAAGAAGATAAAACGCTGAGCTTTAAAGAGAAGTTACAGAAAGAATTTCCCAATTATAAAATTCTTGAACGAAATCAACATTTCATTATTTCTCGAGAGGGCGCGAATCCACGCATTCCAGAAGAGTTGGTCTTGATTCGGATTGATCCTGAACAGAAGAAAAATCTGAGAAACTCTGGGAAAATGCTAATCGCAACATATTCTAAACAGCCGAGTATTCGTGAGGTGCGTAAAGATGCACTGCCTTATTTAAATTAACTGAGGCGATTGAAATATAGCGAAGTGGATTCTTATTTAAAAATTTTCTAATTCGATAAAATATTTTGGCTTGATCTAAGAACGTATAAAACTTGATTTTGTATATTTACAGGCTAGGTACAGATGAGGCTTCATCTGTACCTTGATTTATAAATTGTAGATTGTGTGAATATATTAGCGTCTACGACTACTATTGCGGCTACGTCCTCGTGCCATACCACCTAAGGCATTCAGTACGGCTAACTTACTCATACTGCCTGAAGCATGTGCGTGGCAAATTGCGGCTGCAAGCGCATCAGCAGCATCTTGTTGAGGCTTCACTGAAAGATTCAAAAGCTTCATCACCATCATTTGCACTTGTTCTTTGTCTGCAGCACCATAACCGACAACAGATTGTTTAATTTGCCGAGCAGTATATTCAGCAACTTGTAGATCTAAATTGACCAAGGCTGCAATAGCCGCACCACGGGCTTGACCTAGCTTTAATGCTGAGTCTGGGTTTTGTGCCATAAACACTTGTTCAACCGCTGCTTCTGTCGGACCATGGAATTGAACAATACGATCGATTCCTGCAAAAATTCGTTTTAAACGTTCAGGCATTTCGGTTGTTTCAGTACGAATCGTACCTGCATCAATAAAAGAAAGCTTTTGACCATCTTTTTCAATAATCCCGTAACCTGTTAAACGTGAGCCGGGATCAATTCCAATAATTAAGGGCATAATACTGTTTATCGTAAATCTTGTTTTGATTATATGATGCTATCCAGCGATTGTAAGTAAAATTTTAACTTATTGGCTGTATAATCAAACAACAAACGGGAGTGCTTGCTTGAAGAATTTTGTGCAAATTAAAAACCAGCATGTGTATTGGATTCATCGTTTAATCACATTGATCTATCTGCTGGGTTTTATCTTGCTCGGTTTTGGAATATTGCAGAAATTTGATCTAGATGCATTGATTACCTTTCTGATATTAGTATTCGTTTTCGGCTGGATGATGTATTTGCATTTTATCGCTTCATTAGAAGCTGAAAAAGGTTCAGAAAGAGGGCGTCGTATTTCGCGATTTATTGCAGTGATTTTACTGTTTCTATTTCCGATTGGGACAATATTGGCACTGTATTTATTTTATAAAACATCCTCTAATGAATGGCAAAAATAAAGAAATTAGAGATTAAACACAAAATTACCCTTTAAAAATTTGGGAAAGCCCTTATAAATATATCAGTGATGAAATTCATGGCATTTGATGTATGACTTTCAAAGCTGAAATTTAATTTATCTTTGAGATGCTTTGTTTCGATGAAACTTTTTCCTATTATTTTGATTGGTATCATTCTTGAAATTGCTGTGTGGATTGGTGTAGCTCAATTCATTAGTGGTTGGTACGTATTCTTCTGGTTTATCATTGCTTTTGTGATTGGTTTAAATCTATTACGTTCCAGCACTTCAACCATCATGCCGCAATTACAGCAAATGCAAATGACAGGAATGATGGGAAATGATCCTGCGATTGCTAAAAAAATGGCAACAGCATTTGCGGGCATTTTATTGATGATTCCTGGTTTGATCACAGATGTTTTAGCATTGTTGGTGATTTTACCGCCTGTTCAGAATGCAATTAAAAATGCAGGAATGAAATACATGGCGAAAAAGCAGCAAGCCATGATGAATAATATGATGGGTGGAATGGGTAATATGGGGGATGCGCAAGGGCAAAATCCATTTGCAGATTTAATGCGTCAGATGCAGGATATGCAAAACCAACAATCTGGTGGTCAATATCGTGATTCCACAATTATTGATGGTGAAGCACATGAGGTTGAACCAGAACATAAGCAAATTGAACTCAAAGATGTGAATAAAAAATAAAACCATCTCAAATATGATTTAATTTGAAAGCTGAGTTGAAAGATTCAGCTTTTTTTATCGCTAAAATTTGTAGTTTTCAATTCAATATGTTTGATCAACAAAATATTGATCATGTCGGGTGACGATTTTTGTTGGGTTGAATGATGTAGCTTTAATTGAGATCGACATCGGAATATTAGGTACTTGATTGTTTAGGTACACTTTCTGAGCGAACAAACAATATCACTATTCAAGATGTAGGATTATTTCTTAAATGATTGATCAAACGGTATAATTGGCTCGCCCTAAGCGATAAGATTAAATTATGTCGATGTTATTGACCATTTGTGCACTACATTTTGTAGCACAACTCAGTCCAGGACCAGATGTTTTATTGGTTGCTAAAAGCTCAGCATCTACTACACGTGCCAATACACTTAAAATTATATTGGGCATATCTGTAGGTGTCGTGGTTTGGGTGATTTTAACGCTATTGGGCTTTACGGTTTTATTAGAACATTGGCCTTGGATTCAGCAAGTGTTGATGTTGATTGGTGGATTCTTTTTGGCTCGAATGGGTTACGCCATGCTAAAGGGTGGTATTGCCACACTTAAACAAAATACCAATCTCGATGGGGTCATTGAACATGCACCTAAAAATTATTTCCTTTTGGGACTTTTTACAAATTTAGCTAATCCTAAAATTGTGATTTATTTCAGTAGTGTTTTTTCATTGGCGTTAAGTTCAAGTGCAGGATTAAACTTAAAACCACAATTGGCAGTGATCATTCCGATTCAGACATTTCTAGTGTTTAGTCTATTAATGTTAATTATGTCGGTTCCTAAAATAAAAGCAATCTATCAACGTTCTGGAAGCTATATCGATATTCTCTCTGGAAGCTTCTTCTTATTATTTGCGGCCTTCCTTTGGGTGGATGTACTTAAAATGTTTTATTGATTTTCATTATTGTGAGAAGTTGTTTTTTCATTATCGATATGTTTTGTCGGGTTCTCGCCAAGCTGTTCTTGGGTCTGATAACGATGTGGATCTAAAGTTTTGATATTGTTTTCGGACTCAGCGTATCTACGGCTACGGTTGGCGCGTTCACGTAAACCACCTTTTTTGATCAGTTGTACCAAAATAATCTCCAAAAAAATTTAATATTTGTCTAGGGTTGAATTATACCTTGAATGTGCATGATACAGGATATTGAATACTGGGTATTGAGTGGTATATAGGTTTGAATTGAGAGTGTTTTTTGGGTTTTAAGCTAATTTTATCTAAGTTTATGAATTTTAAAGTAAATAAATAGAAACAAAATTTGCTTGTCAAACATTACTATTCATGTAAACTAAAAATGTAGTTAAATTTTTACATTACTTATATGGATATAATGGTAGTGTAATAAATAAAAACAATAATAGTGCGACAAGAAGGAGATCCAAAGATGATTTTACAATATCATTGTGCTTGCTGTAATGAAACAGTGACTTCGACACAAAAAGTTTGTCCGAAATGTGGCTCTCAGCATATCAAAAGCCCATATGGCTTATGGACTTTTTGCTTAGTGGCTTGTTTGATTGTGGCTGTCACCTTTAAAGTTGGGCATTTATATATTCAAAATCATAATACTGAAGCGCCTGAACAAATTTCAATATTAAGTGTTTTACAACAGGATGCTAAGCCTGGTTCACAGTAATTGATTTTTTATTTTCCAAAATAAGATGAAGTACATGCAAATAATAGAGATAAAAGAAGATAAGTGTTTTTTGATTTAATTTAAATTGAAACTGCTAGAGAGGAGGGAATTTTTTGAGGTATATATTTCCATATCTTTAACAAACAAAAAAGCTCGCATCTGCGAGCTTTTTTACGATGAATTTTTGAGAAATTATAGATTTGCTGATGCTTTAAGCGCTTCAACTTTATCTGTTTTTTCCCATGTAAATGCAGTGTCTGAACCTTCGCGACCAAAGTGCCCATAAGCAGCAGTTTGCTTATACATTGGCTGAATCAAATCAAGCATACGGGTAATGCCATAAGGGCGTAAATCGAAGTGTTCACGTACCAATTGAATAATCAATTCATCAGATACCTTACCTGTATTGAAGGTATTGATTGAAATTGAAGTTGGTTCAGCCACACCAATTGCATAAGACACTTGGATTTCACACTTATCAGCAAGTCCTGCTGCAACAATATTTTTTGCAACATAACGACCAGCATACGCTGCTGAGCGATCAACTTTTGATGGATCTTTACCAGAGAAAGCACCACCACCATGACGAGCCATACCGCCATAAGTATCAACAATAATTTTACGACCAGTTAAACCACAGTCACCCACTGGACCACCAATCACAAATAAACCTGTTGGGTTAATATGGAATTTGGTTTCAGCATGGAACATTTCAGCAGGGATGATCTTTTTCACGATTTCTTCAATCACTGCTTCTTTTAAATTCGCTTGTGAAATTTCAGGATCATGTTGAGTAGAGAGTACCACTGCATCTAAACGAACAGGCTTGCCATTTTCATAAGCAAACGTAACTTGGCTTTTGGCATCTGGACGTAACCACGGCAATGTACCATTACGACGTAATTCAGCTTGTTTTTCCATTAAGCGGTGTGCATATGAAATAGGTGCTGGCATCAGCACATCTGTTTCACGGCTCGCATAGCCAAACATTAAGCCTTGGTCGCCTGCACCCTGATCTTCAGGTTTTTGACGATCAACACCTTGCGCAATTTCAGGTGATTGTTTACCAATCATGTTGATCACAGCACATGTTGAGCCATCAAAGCCAAGATCTGTATGGTGGTAGCCAATACCATTAACCGTGTGACGAACAATCGATTCAAAATCGACATTTGCTGTCGTGGTGATTTCACCCGCAAGAATCACCGCACCAGTTTTTACTAATGTTTCGCAGGCAACCCGTGCATATGGGTCTTCTTTTAAGATTGCATCCAAGATAGCGTCACTGATTTGGTCAGCCATTTTATCTGGATGGCCTTCGCTCACAGATTCCGAAGTAAAAACAGCATACTCGCGCATGAAAGTCCTATCACAGTAATTTATAAAGACGCAATATGTTACATCGACTTCAGCCTGAGGACTAGCATTACCTGATTAAAAATCATGAATAAAATTCATTTTTATGTGTTTTTAATTGATATGTTCATTAGGAAAATTGATAAAGGTGCCTGATTTGGGCACATATTGCCGATTTTTAAAAAACAACAAGTTGTTTTAATTGAGCTATTTATTGGTTTTGCGATTAAATTAAACTTTGCTTAGCTCTCTTCATTTTTCATTGTAATTGTGATGAAAACTCAGTTTAAAAATCTACTGTAGTGCTTTGAGTTTATATAACGGTTGATGCAAAATCATGACGGTTATCGATCAGTTTTAATGTCGTTTCGGCTGTATTTCGTTTATTTTTTAATTAATTTGCAACCAAAAGGGATAAATATAGACTTAAGTCTTTACCCTGATCGTTTTTTTTAAGACAATACATCACAGTTTTTGAATATCTATTCATCTTCCTATATTTTTTATTTATTGGACTCTGATCTATGACAACCCCGTTGAATGAACGTCGTATAGCTAACGCAATTCGTGTATTGGCTATGGATGCTGTGCAAAAAGCCAATTCTGGACATCCAGGTGCACCAATGGGGATGGCAGATATCGCTGATGTCGTATGGCGCGAATTTTTAAATCATAATCCAACAAATCCGCAATGGGCAAACCGCGACCGCTTTGTATTGTCTAATGGTCATGGTTCAATGTTGCAATATGCGCTGTTACATTTAACCGGTTACGATCTTTCTATTGAAGATATTAAACAGTTCCGTCAATTACATTCTAAAACACCAGGTCATCCAGAATTAGGTTATGCACCGGGTATTGAGACAACGACTGGTCCATTGGGTCAGGGTATTGCCAATGCGGTTGGTTTTGCACTGGCTGAAAAAACTTTAGCTGCGCAATTAAATAAAGATGACATTAAAGTTGTAGACCATTTTACTTACTGTTTCTTGGGTGATGGTTGTTTAATGGAAGGTATCTCCCATGAAGCATGTTCACTTGCTGGAACTTTAGGGCTTGGAAAACTGATTGCTTACTATGATGACAACGGTATTTCTATTGATGGTGAAGTAGAAGGCTGGTTCTCAGATGACACTGAAGAGCGTTTTAAAGCTTATGGTTGGCAAGTTCTTCGTGTAGATGGTCATGATGCTGATGCTATTCGCGCTGCAACAGTTGAAGCACGTGAAGAAATTGCAAAACCAACGTTGATTATCTGTAAAACCATTATTGGTTTAGGTTCACCCAACAAGCAGGGTAAAGAAGACTGTCACGGTGCGCCATTAGGTAATGATGAAATCACATTAACCCGTGAAGCATTAGGTTGGAAAGAAGAAGCATTTGTTATTCCTTCTGATATTTATACGGCTTGGGATGCGAAAGCGAAAGGTTCAGCGTCTGAAGCGACTTGGAACGAAACTTTTGCTGCCTATGCTGCAAAATATCCAACTGAAGCAGCTGAATTTAAACGCCGCGTAGAAGGTGATTTACCAGCAGATTTCTTGGCTCAAGCAGATGCATATATTGCTGAAGTCAATGCCAAAGGTGAAACAATTGCAACGCGTAAAGCGAGTCAAAATGCTATTCAAGCGTTTGCACCTTTACTTCCTGAAATTTTAGGTGGTTCTGCGGATTTGGCAGGTTCAAACTTAACCTTGTGGAAAGGTGCCAAAGGTGTTGAGTCTGATCCTGCAGGTAATTATGTACATTATGGTGTACGTGAGTTCGGTATGACTGCGATTGCCAATGGTGTTGCCTTACATGGCGGTTTTATTCCTTATGTTGCAACATTCCTGATGTTTATGGAATATGCACGAAATGCAGTACGTATGTCTGCTTTGATGAAGCAACGTGTGATTCATGTCTATACACATGACTCAATTGGTTTAGGTGAAGATGGTCCTACACACCAACCTGTAGAGCAAATTGCTTCTCTACGTGGTACTCCAAATTTAAATACATGGCGTCCATGTGATACGGTTGAAGCTTCGATTTCTTGGAAATCTGCATTAACACGTAAAGAAGGTCCAACAGCATTAATCTTCTCTCGTCAAAATTTACCATTCCAAACACGTACTCAAACACAAATTGAGAATGTTGCAAAAGGTGGTTATGTATTGGCTGAAGAAAAAGGTGAATTAAAAGCAATCATCATTGCGACAGGTTCAGAAGTTTCATTGGCGATGGAAGCACATGCACAACTTGAAGGTGTACGTGTGGTATCTATGCCATGTGCAGAAGAGTTTGTTAAACAAGATGCTGCGTACCGTGAAGCTGTATTGCCATCAAACATCCGCGCGCGTGTTGCTGTTGAAGCAGGTCATGTGGATTACTGGTGGAAGTTTGTCGGTTTAGATGGCAAAGTTATTGGTATGACAACTTATGGCGAGTCTGCTCCTGCAAAAGACTTGTTCCAATTCTTTGGAATCACCACAGAAGCTGTGGTTGCTGCTGTAAATGAGTTAACTGCTTAATATTCAGCTTTTTAAAGCGATAACAACGCCCCAAAGTGGGCGTTTTTATTTTGCAGATAGTTTTTTTAATGTTGTCGGTAAATTCAGCAAATTTTAGTAGCAGTTTTTAGCAAAAGGTATATAGTTGTGCCATTCATTCTGTATTCATGAAATATGGTGATACATATACCATAAGTGAGGAAAATATGAGCCTTTATGAACAGATTAGTGATGAAATCACTTTGATGGATGCGGGTGAGCAAAAGTGGATTGGGCAGGATTTACCACTTGAATCCATGGTTGCAGTAGAGTTGCTATTACAGGACTTTCAAGAAGACAAAATCATCAAGATTCGACGCAAAAACCATGAAAAGCACTCTGGCTTAAAACAGGTTGATCGTGTCTTGGTTGAAAAGCTTTAAGACTAAAAAGCCCCGAAAGGGGCTTTTGATTGATATAGATGAATATAAATAAATCTAAATTGTACTAGCTCAGATCTAGCTCAGTCTGAATCTGAATATTTGAGGTTAATAGTTTATGAACAGGGCAACTTTCTGCAACTTTAAGTAGGCGTTTGTGTTGTTCTTCAGTGAAATCGCCTTTCAGCTGAATTGTTCGCGTAATAATGTTTTGCCCGGCTTCTGGTTTATCTTCTGGATTTAATGCTAAATCAAGTTGCACATGTTCAATTTTCAATCCTTTAAGCTTGGCATACATTTCCAATGTGATGACTGTACATGCACCTAAAGCAGATAAAAGAATTTGAATAGGATTTGGTGCAGTATCTTGTCCTCCCTTATCGTTTGGCTCATCGGCATACCAGATATGTCCTTGAGGATTGGTTAATGTGACCTGATAAGGGATTTGCGTACTTTGAGCTTGAGCAATGTTTACCATAAAATTATTCATCACATAAAAGACATGTTCTATAAATATAAAATTTTCACTTGATGATCTAGTGAAATTTATTTCATTCTTGATCCCAAGTACTTAAACGAAGTGTGGATTTCTGATCATTTGAAATGCCAATTCCTCATTAAATGTCTATAAAACAAAGCATTGTATGGGGAGATAAGGTTCAAAGTTATGCATCATAAGATAGCAGTTTGAATCGTTGCATATATGCAACATATCGTATTATCAATAACAGTGAATTTGTGTTGGAAGCGTATAGAATAATAGTCATTCGATAGCGAGATTAACAATATGAACTTTAAAGCATTAACATTAGGTTTGGCGGTAGCTTCAGTTGCAACTTTTAGTGTTGCAAAACCAGTTGATTATAAAATTGATCCAACCCACACAGCGACAGTTTTTACTTGGAATCACTTTGGTTTTTCAACTCCTTCAGCAAATTTTAGCGACATTCAAGGCACAATTTCTGTTGATAATGCAAAACCTGCTGACTCATCTGTCAACGTGACCATTCCATTAGCAAGCTTAAATACCAATGTAAAAGCTTTGGATGAACATTTAAAAACTCCTGATTTTTTTGATGCTGAAAAATATCCAAACATCACTTTTAAAAGTACCAAAGTACAAGCTTTAGGTAAAAATAAATACAAAATCACCGGTAATCTTACTGTGAAAGATGTGACTAAACCTGTTGTTTTAGATGCAGTTTTAAATAAACAAGGTGTGCATCCAATGACCAAAGCACAGTCTATTGGTTTTAATGCAACAACTTCGTTTAATCGTTCAGCATTTGGTGTAGGTGCATATGTGCCAAATGTGGGTGATAAAATCACTGTAAACATTACGACTGAAGCTTCTGTTCCAGCAAGCAAGTAATTATCAAAACTGGCTTACATTGACAAAAATCAATGTAAGCCTTTTTTTTGATTTGTCGATTAAGTGGTCTGATTATTTTCACTAAAACAATATTTAATATTAGCCAAAATACCCTATTAAAAATCAGCACTGTTCCTGTCGTTTTTGAAGGTTTGGGCTCAAAAATTTATACATCACTTTTTAAGGTCAATTATAAGTACAAGATTTGAAACTATTCCAATAATGTAGTTTTGATCATTCTATTCATATGAATGAGCTGTAGTTATAGAGCATAAAAAAATTTTTTATTCTAAAGCATCCTATTTCAGGAACGCTCTAAGCAAGATTATTATCGATCAAGTCAGTGGATAATCAATAACGGTTCAAATAACCGAATGAATTATTTTCATTTTTGGCTGAATTTTTATAATTATTCTTTATACACGAATTAGGCTAATATGGCATGGCGCAATGGACTTGCATATTTATAATATCTCATTACTAAAATAAGAGATTGCGCATACCAACTTTAGCAAGTTGGTTTTTTTTCGATGCAACTTTTATATCATCAGCTGTTGTTAATCAATCTCTTAGGGGATTGTTTTTTTGTGCAAAGAACTTTTAGCTAAATCGCTGCCGAATCAAAAGAATACTTATGATAATTCGATTGCATTTTGATACTTCGCCTGTTTACGAAATATACTGTAGCTTTATAAAGCTTATGGTTTATTTTAATCTTTAAAAGGCTATTTATACAGGGAAAAAGGCTAAAGCTTGCTTGGTTAAAGCTTGGGATAAGCTGAAGATTCTTATCGATTATGCTTGTTGTTGGTGGCTTGGCATCAAATGAAAACAAATTTTAAATGTACTGTTTTTCTTTTTTTAGATTTAGATGAATTTATGGATTAGATTGTTATGACAATATCTATTTTTAAATAAAAAGTGTAATGTTTGATTTTTAGCTTTGTTTTTATTCATCATTTTTTAAATCAATTAAAAGTAATAAGGAAGATTCTCAATGTTGAGTACAGCAAATGGCATTCTAATCATTGCTGCATTATTTGATGCTGCAGTTGCAATCGCACATTTGGCTTGTCTTGCTATCGGTGGTTCAGCCTTTCGATTTTTAGGGGCAGGTGAACGTCTAGCAGGTGAATTTGAAGCGGGTAAAATTCAACCAATTTTGGTGACCATTTTGATTGCGCTCATTCTTTTTTCATGGTCTATTTTTGCACTTTCTGGTGCTGGGGTAGTGGCTCTACTCCCATTCACGAAATGGATATTAATGGCAGTTTCAATTGTATTAATCATCCGTGCTTTGGGGTTTTCCTTATTGAAACCCTATTTTCCTGAAAATTCGATGAAGTTTTGGCTTATTTCATCAGGCATTTGTTCTGTAATGGGAATCGCTCATTTGTATGGCGTAATGTCACTATGGAATCAATTATAAAGCATAGGTGAAAGAGGGCGTTTTAATTTAGCTTTGGTTGTCACCATGGGTCATTAAAGTTTGTTTTGATCGAGAAATGGCTTTTCGATTTGACATGTATCGGAAAGGATTATATTTTGTAAATGATTTTAATTATCATTTAAGGCTTTAATCCAATGAACATGAAGTTAAAAATTGCAGTGCTGGCAATGACTATGGGATTCAGTTTCTCAGCAAATGCCGACTTTAAGCAAGCACCTTTACCATATAGTGTTAACGCATTGGAACCTGCAATAGATGCGACGACAATGGAAATTCATTATGGTAAACATCACAAAGCCTATGTCGATAATTTAAATGCGCAAATTAAGAATTATCCTGATCTAGATCAGCTCAGTATAGAAGCGGTTCAAGCACAAATTTCAAAATACAATACAGCAGTGCGTAACAATGGTGGCGGACATTTTAATCATGCATTTTTTTGGGAAAGCTTATCTCCAACCGCATCTTCAGGAAAGCCTTCGACGAAATTATTAAAACAAATTAAAAAAGATTTCGGTTCATTTGAAAATTTTCAGACAAAATTTAATGAGGCTGCAACAAGTCGATTTGGTTCAGGGTGGGCTTGGTTGATCTTGCAACCGAATGGCAAATTGGCAGTGAGTTCAACACCCAACCAAGATAATCCTTTGATGGATGTTGCAGAAGTAAAAGGGACACCGTTATTGGGATTGGATGTATGGGAACATGCTTATTATTTAAAATATCAAAATCGTAGAGCAGATTATACTAAAGCATTTTGGACAGTTGTGAATTGGAAAAAAGTCAGTGATCGTTATGCGCAGGCAAGCAAATGATCCACAATTAAAACCACTTTCAAGTGGTTTTTTTAAACCTTGGCAAAAGGAGGGAAGACGAGAAATAAAACTATTTTTATTGAATATATCTATCGATCCTTTAATGAAAAGGGTTGTAGCGATTTTTCCTCAATTCAAGAAATGCTAATAGCGTTGCTACAATCGCTAGAATCCCAACAGATAATATGATGAGATCAGACAAGTAAAGTCCAGCTAGGATACCAAGCAAGGCAATAATAAAAGATATGATTAAAATAACTTTGAGTACAATACTGCTCATGAGGCATTCCTCTTTGGATAAGTAGAATAACGCTTAATTGATAATGATAATCAATAACAATATTTTACATTAATCTTAAATCTAATGAAATCTAAACGAAAGATGTTAAGTGCATATGAATAAACTCATTAAATCTACTATTTCAATGGATTTACGTGGTATCTCAACTAAAAACAACGCAAAATTTGTAAGTTTATTTGAGCAGTGAATAGTTCTTTTATTTAAGCTTATGTTTTTTCGTAAGAGTTTTTTAAATTCTACACTCGTTAAAAATTAAATATTTTCTAGCACTTTTGTTATATAGAAGAAGTATAAAAGTAAAATTCCATCGAAAATTATATTTTTTAATTCTTTCAAAAATTTCATTTGCTCGTTAAGCTCATCAAAACTGAAATTTTATAGGAATAAGAAAAAATAAAGCCATTACAATAAGATATTGTAATGGCAATAAAACATTAGGCATTCATTTAAAGTTTATTATGGCTGCGCTTTTGAATCTTCTTGCTGAGCACTTCTAAATAACTCCCATTCCTCGACGACTTTGCCATCTGCTAAACGACAATATCCAACTTCATTGCCACGAGAATCTTTCTTCACGATTGATGTGCCGCCAACTTTATTACAATAAACACTGGCAGGATTTGCCATACCAAGCGATTGTGGTTCTGGTGTTTTCACTTCAGGTGTTGAACAAGCTGAAACTAGCAAGGTTGTGAGCAAAGATGCTCCAATCAGTATTTTTTTCATTGCAAGATGGATATAAGTTATGAAGTATAAATTATAAAACGGTCACCTCAACCCAATGTATTTAATATGTTATCTATTACGCATAAATTAGACATTCTATGCGCTAATAGAAGATCAACGATTTTGATATTGATCGATCATAATCATTCATTTGAGGCAAATATTGTTGATCTTAATATTTGCCAAACCTTCAAAGCAAAACTATTGATCAAAGTTTTTGAGATAATGTTCAATAACAAGTGGTGCTTGTAATTCTAATTGTGGGGCATATTTTTCATTATCTGCTCGCAATTGCGGAATATTTAAACCCGCTTGACGAAGTTCACTTGTATGACCAATCAACCACTTTTCCATATACTCCGCTGCAACTTCTAGATGAAATTGTAAGGCGAGAATATTTTGACCTACTCTGAAAGCTTGATTGGTATAAATCGATGAGCTTGCGAGTAATTCAGCAGTCACAGGTAAGTCAAAACTATCCCCATGCCAGTGTAAAACTTCGTGATTGGCTAGAGGCAATAAAGGATTATTTTTTACCAAACTGAGTCTTAATTTACTCCAACCAATTTCTTTTTGATGTCCTGGATAAACTTTTGCGCCCAAGGCATGCGCAATTAACTGAGCACCTAAACAAATCCCTATAGTTGGGAGATTTTTAGCGATACGCTGCTCAAGATATTTAATTTCATCATTTAGGAATGGGTAGTCTTCGGTCTCATAAATCCCAATCGGTCCACCTAAAATAATGGTCAGTCCTTCAAACTCAAGTGCAGGTTTTAAATTATCTACACCCGCTTCAAAGTAGCGAACACGATAGCCGAGTTCATAAAAAGTATCTTCGAGTGTTCCCAGATCTTCAAACGCTAAATGTTGGATGGCATAGATCGTTTTGGGAAGCGTTGTATTAGAGGTAGCCATAATTTGACAGTGGATAGAATAAGGTTATTGCTATTTATACCAGTTTATACTTCGTTGAACACGTGGTTTATGCTGTAATTTATAACATTGCCTGTATCGCTTTTTTACTCGACTCTAAAATGATCAATTTAATGCTTTCATCAGCGATACTGCGCGCCATAAGAATCGCACCCACCAATTGACATAAAACAACCCAAGCTTTTTCTTCACTGCCTAAATGTTTCGAAAATAGCGCATGTCCACGCTGTAATTCTTTTTGATAGAGTTGTTTAATTTCTAGATCTGAACGGGAAATTTCAGTGGCTAAGGCAGGTAAAATACATCCATACTCAGCGTGTTCTACATGTGAAACTGTGAGATATCGATTCAATTCGAACTCTAGCCATTGTTCTGCTTGGTCATAAGGGTTATTTTCCCATTTTTCGATACTGTCTTTCAGTTCATTTTCAACAAGTGCTTTAAATAAATCCTGTTTGGATGAGAAGTGTGAATAGAACGCGCCACTTGTCACACCTGCAGCTTTCATGAATCCATCTATACCAGTTACGGCAAAGCCATTCTTTTTAGCGAGTTGTCCACTAATTTCAAGAAGTTGCTTTCTTTTTTCTGCTTTATAGCCGGATTGGTATCGCATAGTTTTACATCAATCTTTTCTTGACCTTGTTTTAAAACTATAACATAGTAATCGTTATAATAACGATCGTTATGTAAAAGGATGATATTATGCAAGCTCATAGTCAAGGACAAAGTAATAAAGTCGCGCTAGTCATTGGTGCTGGAGATGCAACAGGAGGTGCGATTGCTAAGCGCTTTGCCCGGGGCGGTTATATCAGTTGTATGACCCGTCGTAATGCGGAAAAGTTACAACCGCTGATCGATGAGATCGAGGGAGCAGGTGGGCGAGCCTATGGTTTTGCTTCAGATGCACGGAAGGAAGAACAAGTTATTCAATTGATTGAAGATATTGAAAATAATATAGGACAAATCGAGGTGTTGGTTTTTAATATTGGTGCAAATGTACCTTGTAGTATTCTTGAAGAAACAGCACGTAAATATTTTAAAATTTGGGAAATGGCATGTTTTGCTGCTTTTTTAACTGGACGAGAAGTTGCAAAGCGTATGGTTACACGACAACAGGGAACTATTATATTTACTGGCGCAACAGCAGGTTTGCGTGGCGCTGTATATTTTTCTGCATTTGCTGGGGCAAAGCATGCACTTCGAGCGCTTGCACAAAGTATGGCTCGTGAACTTGGTCCACAAAATATTCATGTGGCGCATGTTGTTGTTGACGGTGCAATTGATACCGATTTTATCAAAAATTCTTTTCCACACATTTATGAAAAGAAAGATCAAGATAGTATTTTAAATCCTGAACACATCGCTGAGAATTATTGGCATATTGCTCAGCAACCACGAGATTCATGGACACATGAATTGGATTTAAGACCTTGGATTGAGAAGTGGTAAGTCACTTTCTAGAAGAAAGTTTGATTAAGGGATTTTTTAAAATAATAAGCCGAGTAGGCTAAAGGATGATAGAACATGAAACAGATTGAATTTTACTTTGATCTAGGAAGCCCATACAGCTATCTTGGTTTTTATCAGATTCAAAAAATTGCAAAGCTACATCAAGCACAGATTGTATGGAAACCGATATTACTCGGTGGCGTATTCAAAGCGACAGGGAATAGTAGCCCCATGACTGTGCCTGCCAAAGCACGTTATTCGATGGTTGATATGCAACGGTGGTCAAATCTCTGGGATATTTCAATACAAATGAACCCATATTTTCCAATAAATACGCTGAATTTGATGCGCATAATTACTGCGGTCCAGCTTTATCGCCCTGAATGTTTTTTGACAGTACTGAATGCTTTATTTGATGCGATGTTTGGGCATCCACAAAATTTAAATGATATTGATGTATTAATGAATTTGATTGAATCTCTTGGCTTTAGTGCTGAACAGGTGCAAATATGGCTATCTGATGATCAAGTTAAAATGCAACTGAAGCAAATCACTGAAGAAGCAATCGAACGCGGTGTGTTTGGTGCACCTACATGGTTTGTAGGGAAAGAAATGTTTTGGGGTGTCGATCATCTCCATTTTGTTGAAATGGAATTGAATCAACAATAAGCTTATCATTTGGGCTAAATATTTAATATTTCATGAATTAATCACTGAAATGAAGAAATTAAATCGTTTCGTTTTTTGCTAAAAGTGCTGTAATTAACCACAGCACTTTTTATTGGTAATTGAGTAGGCTTTAAAATATTTTATACAAGTTAGAAGTTCTTTTTTCATATTGAGTAGATCAAACGCAGAACCTGTTGTTCAACTGCTAATGATAAAAATACTGCAATAAACTCAAAATTAACGCCAAACTAAATACAGACAATATCGTTTGCATACTGATGGTTGCAGCCATTAGTTGATAATCACCATTTAATAATTTTGTTAAAATATAAGCAGATGATGCCGTTGGAATCGAAAAGAAGATCATAATGGCAATGACTGCTGAAGCATTAAATGCAAATAATTGCATCATGATAAATGCCAGTAGTGGAATAACAAGTAATCTGATTAGGCTAATGATGAACGATTTTTTCAGATAATATTTGAGCGTTGTAAATTGTATTGCTGTTCCAACACATAACAGTCCTAGCATGAGACTACTGCTGGAAAAAGCGCTGAGTAAATTCGCAAACCCTGACCAAATTGGAATATGTAGGACGTTAAATGCGATGCCAAAAATACATGAGCTAATCAGTGGATTTTTGATCAGGGAGAAAAAGATCGCTTTGATATTTAATTGATTTTTAGGACTTAAAGAAAGGATAGAAATGACATTGACCGCAGGTATGGCAATCGCAAGAATATTGACCAAAATGCTTTTGATTTCAGGATTATCTAAACTTGTCGCAATGGATAAACCCAAATAGGTATTAAAACGAATCAAGCTCTGTATATACACTCCAATTTGTGCCACAGGTGTATGATTCAATTTTGCAAATAAATAGACAGCGACGACGATCAGCGCCATTATTAAAAAAATCATAGCTAAAATACTGTGCAGATGTCCCATATTCATATCTGCATTGGCAAGAGAGCTAAATAACAAGGCTGGAAATAAAATATAGTAATTGAGCTTTTCTGCACCATTCCAGAATTTTTCATCAAGTGTGCCAGATTGGAATAGATAAAAACCTAAACCAATTAATGCAATGGATGGAAACAGAATTTGAATCATTTGCAACATGCTGAATGCTCTATACAAAATTAGCCGCACAACTGATTTAGATATCAGTTTAGGCGCGACTTATGTAACTTTAGATAAAGAATATGACTTATGTCGATTCATGGTAAAATGAGTTTTTACTCATGGATAGAGTAGCCATGACATTTACCCAACTCAGCATCTTTGCCATGCTGGCTGAACAAAAAAGCTTTACAGTGGCAGCACAACGCTTGCAAATCACTCAGTCTGCAATATCACATGCAATTAAAGGTTTGGAGCAAGAGTGGGCTGTAACACTTTTTTATCGCAATCATAATGAAGTTGAGCTGACTGAAGTAGGGATTAGGCTTTTAGTTCATGCCAAAGAAATTCTAAATACATCTAATCTTTTAAAACAAGAAATCTCTGACATACATGGTTTTCATTCAGGAACATTGAGAATTGGATCATTCGGTGCATCTTCTTCTAATGTACTCATTCCCTTAATATTAGAGAAATTTAGTTTGCAGTTTCCAAATATTGAAGTGTTTATCAAAGAGGGAACTGACAAAGATATTTCACAATGGATTCATGATCGTACAATTGATGTGGGTTTTGTGGTATTGCCTGAAGAACGTTTTGATACTTTTCCAGTAATTGAAGATATTTTTATTGCCCTCATTCCCAAGTCAAATCCATTGGCTCAACACAGTGCAGTGAGATTAAATGAACTGGTTGAATATCCTTTTTTAATGACCTCTGCGGGGAGTCAGAATCACGTGACTGAAATGTTTAGAAAAGCAAATTTAAGTCCAAAGATTAAAAGCTATTTTTCTCAAATTTTAACCATTATTAATATGGTGAATAATAATGCTGGTGTATCAATTGTTGCTGATATGGCGCTAAATAAGGATTTGATGACTCTTTTTCCAAATGTACAAAAGATGCCGTTGTCTCCAAATGTTAAGCGATCTATAGGTTTGGCTGTAAAAAATAAAAAGCAAATCAGTCCAATTGCGCAAGCGTTTATTGATATTGCTCAGACGGTTTAACAGGTTTTTGAAACTAAAAATCTCTTTGGATGTTTTTGCAAAAAATAGGTAGAAAGATGATGGCTCAATTATTCTATAAATTATTAGAACAACCAAAAAAAGTATTTATATTTTGTCTGATTATTGCCAATCTTTGTTTATGGGCAATTGGTTTTATCAAAGGCTTTGAGGTTTTATGGGTACTAGGGTTTCTTTTTTTTACTGCTTTTTCTGCATTTTTTATGTCTTTGGTATTGGCTGATACCGTGGAAAAAAAGTTTAGTTATAAAATATACTTTCAATTATTTTTTTATGGATTATTTTTTATTTTATATTTGGCATTGAATAAATATAAAACACTTGGTGAACAGAATTTCTATACGCAACGTATAGTCATGTTTCTAGTTGTATTTTTAACCATGTTATTGATGTTGAATTTAAGAGCAACGTTAGGCTATAGCTTTGAAAGCATAAAATTATTGTGGCGTAAATATAGATGAAGCATTGAATAGCACTAACGTAACGTTACTGTTTTATAAGCAAAAAAGTGGGTGTTAATAAGAGTTTATGGATTTTGATCTATGCGTTTAGAAGATTTACAAAAACAAATTTGTGAAAAATATAATTCAAAATATATCCAGCTTGATGATATGGAGATGGTGGCTTTTGCAATACAAAGTTTAGGTCAACAACCAATTTATGCAGTACGTATGGTTCTTGAAAAAGAGGAAAATGTATCTTGGTTTATTCATTGTGGTGAATATTCTTCAGCGTCTGATTTTTATCAAGCGATACATGTCTCTCATTTACATCAATATTTACCTGAAATTTTACCTTATTTGGCGCTTGAACCAGGTTTTCAGGTGATTATTGATAAACATGGTTATGAAGATGTTTGGTTAAATCCTATAGCTGAATAAAATAATAACTGTTTAAGCTAAAATGATGATTAAACCTGTATAGAGATTTAAATCATGCAAATTAGAAAAGCGAACCGTAGTTCGCTTTTCTGTGAATCCAAACCAAGCTAAGAACTTAGAAGAACCCCATTGCTTTGGTTGAGTAGCTCACCAATAAATTTTTGGTTTGTTGATAATGATCTAACATCATCTTGTGATTTTCACGACCAATACCTGATTTTTTATAACCACCAAATGCAGCATGGGCAGGGTAGATATGGTAGCAGTTGGTCCATACACGACCCGCTTCAATTGCACGACCTGCACGGTAAGATGTATGCGCTGAACGTGACCATACACCTGCACCTAAGCCATACATGGTATCGTTGGCAATTTTGATTGCTTCATCATAATCTTTAAATGTTGTAACCGACAATACAGGTCCAAAAATTTCTTCTTGGAAAATTTTCATGCTGTTGTCGCCTTTAAAAATCGTTGGCTCAATATAGAAACCTTGTCCAACTTCTTGGCGATTTCCACCACCTGTAAGCAGTTGTGCACCTTCAGCACGGCCTGTTGCAATACAACCCAGAATTTTATTTTGTTGTTCTTCAGAAGCTTGTGCACCAATCATGGTGTCTGTATCTAAAGGATGACCTGTCTTGATACGTTTTACACGTTCGACTGCCAATTCCAAGAATTTATCAGCGATACTTTCTTGAACCAATGCGCGAGATGGACAAGTACACACTTCACCTTGGTTCAATGCAAACATTGCAAAACCTTCAAGTGCCTTGTCTAAATAGTCATCATCTTTATCCATCACATCTTCAAAGAAGATGTTTGGAGACTTACCGCCGAGTTCAAGCGTAACAGGAATAATATTTTCGGTTGCATATTGCATAATCATTTGTCCAACAGCTGTTGAACCTGTAAATGCAATTTTAGCAATGCGTGGATTGGTAGCCAGTGGACGACCTACTTCAACACCGTAACCATTGACAATATTGAGTACACCTGGCGGTAAAATATCTTGAATCAGTTCAGCAAGCACCAAAATACTCGATGGTGTTTGTTCAGCAGGTTTTAAAACAATACAGTTACCTGCTGCAAGTGCAGGTGCAAGCTTCCATGCAGCCATGAGAATTGGGAAATTCCATGGGATAATCTGACCCACTACACCCAAAGGCTCGTGGAAATGATAGGCAATCGTATCTTCATCAATCTCAGATATGCCACCTTCTTGAGCACGTAAACAACCTGCAAAATAACGGAAGTGGTCAATCGCCAAAGGAATATCCGCGGCAAGTGTTTCGCGAATTGGTTTACCGTTTTCCCATGTTTCAGCAACTGCCAATAACTCTAAATTTTCTTCTAAACGATCTGCGATTTTTAACAGTAAATTAGAACGTGTTGTTGGAGATGCTTTGTTCCAAGAGGCTTTCGCTTTATGTGCTGCATCTAAGGCAAGTTCGATGTCCTCAGCGGAAGAGCGTGGAATTTTAGTAAAAGCTTTACCATCTACGGGTGAGATATTGTCAAAGTATTGACCTTTGACGGGTGCTACCCATTTGCCATCAATGAAGTTTTCATATTGAGCTTTAAACTGAACCTTTGAACCAGGTTGGTTTGGATCGACATAACGCATAAGAGTATCCCTTTACTTATTTTCATGATCATTCATGATTTGCTGGATATTGCATGTATGAACAGTGATTGTTTACATGATAGCTTGAGCATAGAGAGTCAAAGGTAGGAGAAAGGTTGGATGAAAATCTAAAGAAATTTGCGCTATGATTTAATTTTTGAAAGTGTTTTCTTGTTTGTTGAAAAGTAGCTAAATATTGATAAAAAAGATTTTATTCTAACGCTTTGGTATTAGTTGTGTTGACCAAGGTGAATGTAAAGATGATAGTGTGCTAGAGTGATTTATAAGCAGTTCCGTTGGATAAAAATAACAGAAGGGAATCGGATATTTTTGGACAAATTACAGAGGAATGTAGCGTATGTTAAGCCAACAAGAGTTAGCACATAAACGAAGTTTAATCGAACAGTTACGTCAAAGCAGTAGTTTGTCTTTAAAACACGCTGATCAACTCGGACAGAGTATTTTAAGTTCATGGCAGCGCTCTAATTCAGCTGCAATTCCTAAAGATCGTGAAGCTGCCCCTTTAATGAGTGTCAAGCAAGAACGTAAAACTGTATTAGAAAGAGCGATTGAACATTGCAGTGATGAGTTGACGCATATTGCGGAACAATCTGCAATGGTCGCTGCTGTGGGTGATATTGGTAGTACCATCATTTGGTCGGCTGCTAGTGGTCAAATGCGTAATGCAGCAGAACGTGTGCATTTTATCGCGGGGGGACAATGGCGAGAGGATTTGGTTGGAACCAATGCCTTGGCACTTTCATTGAAAACACAGCAATCGAGTTGTGTATTTTCTAACGAACACTTTATGTCTTCTGTACATGATTGGGTATGTTATGCATCACCGATTATAGATCCATACTCCAAACAAGTTTTGGGTGTCATCGACCTTTCGACTACATGGAACTATCACAACAGTTTGGGTTTATTGGCTGCTGAACGTTGTGCTTCAATTATCCAATCTGCATTACTTGAATTTCAACAACAACATTTATTCATTCGTGCCTTCGCTGTTCCGCAAGTTTTATTCAATGGTAAAATTGTGGTCTTGACGCCACGTCAAATCGAGATTTTGACTATACTTGCGCTATGCCCTCAAGGTATGAATTTGGAAAATTTACATCAAGCTTTATATGGCGAGCGTAAAGTCAGTGTGGGTACATTAAAAGCAGAAATGTCTCAATTGAGAGATATTTTAGGGGGCATGTTAGGGTCACGACCTTATCGTTTGTTGGCTCATGTTGAAGCTGACTTTTTACAAGCTGAAAATGCATTGGATGCAGGATATATCGAATCTGCGTTAAAATTATGCAAAGGCGTTTTTTTAGCTAAAACAGAAAGTCCGTTTTTATCTGCATGGCGAGATTGTTTGGAATCACGATTGAGTGAGACCATCTTTAAGGCCAATGAAACAGATGTATTACTGAAGCATTTGGCGCACTTCCCCGAGGCAATAGATGCGGTGGAGCGCTTGATTGAGTTAACACCAGTCGGGCATCCAGCCCATCAGATGCTCATGAAATATAAAGATGAGCATTGATTGGCAAGTTCTGAGTGCATCATGAAACAAAAAGGTGATGAACTCATTCAGCTTAACTCTGTTTTTGCGTAAGCCATGCAAACAGTTGCTGGTAGACTTCAGCTCTGACTGGCGGTGCAGATAAAACTAAATCATGTAAACCATTCTGTATGGTCATCACATTAACATCACCTTGGATTTTGTTGGCATATTTGATGATGTCTTTCACTTCTAAAATGACATCTGTAGACTGTGCATCCTGATTAAATTTTTTAGGATATGTGGTTTTATGTGAATGCATAATTAAACTCGGTATATTGAGGCGTACACCATGATGAATTTCTTTTTGCGCTTCAAAAATTGCATGGACAAAGCTTAAATACACTTTCGGATAAGTTTTCTTTTTCCACTCTAAACTAAAGTTCCATTCGCCTTGCAAATCTTGATGCAAACTGGTGACATACCATTTATTTAATTCACTTGGGAATTTTAAATTGGGTAAACGTTTACCCAATGCACTGAGTCTTGGAAGTGCCAGTTTCTTTTTCCAAGAGGGCATATTGAAGTCATAAAATGGGCTGTTACACCATAAAGCATGAAGGAGTGGGTGTTGTGGGTTGTGGGCAGCATATAAGGTTGCAATCAAGCCACCTGTCGAATGTCCTGCCAAAACAATCTCTGTATGACCTTCTTGCCCAATTATTTCTAATGCTTGAGCTATTTCTGCATCATATTCGCTCAGATTTAACACATAGTAATATTTTTGATGAGGGAGATGAGAACGTCCATATTTTCTTAAATCAAGCGCATAAAAGTCATAACCATGCTGGTTGAATTGCTCTGCCATCTCAGTTTGAAAGAAATAGTCAATAAACCCATGAATATACAGTACGGCTTTCTGTGTAGATTGAGCTGCTTGCTTGCGAACTAAAGTTGCGGTGACTTTACCATCATAATCATCAGGAAAATTTAAAGTCAGTTGTTCATAACCTGCACCAAGAATATCTGCTTGGTATTGTGGAATTTGAGTGGTCATGGTGAATTCCTGTATATTTATTTAATTAGAGCCTGTTAACACTTCATAGATGCTTAGATGAAATGTCAACAGACTTTTATAAAATCCCAAAATTACAGATAGTCTTTTACAAGATGATAAGAGACATCATATAGTTTTTGAGCAAGTTGCATATTTTTCGCTTTTGCTGAACGAAAAGCAGGCGTTTGCAAACTCGCATATTCACCATTACGTTTTGACCATGATGGATCAAATGCAATTTTTTTGATTAATTCAGCAGGCTTTGAGGGTGGAATGAGTCCAAGCTTGATGATGGCATATTGCCATTTCGGCAGTTCGCGATAAATTTCTGAATCAACTCCACCTGGATGTAGTGCATTGCTGGTGACATTGGTTCCTTGTAGTTGTTGGGCAAGAATATTGCTGAATAATAAATTAGCAAGTTTACTGTTTGCATAACTCAATACACCATTATATTTTTTAATTTGATCCGCTTTAAAAATTTCTGGTTTGATATTGCCTAATACGTGCATCATAGATGCTAAATTGATAATGCGCCCTTGTTCTGACTTTTGAACAAGCGGAAGCAGTTTAAGTGTCCATAAGAATGGACCGAGAAAATTCACACCAATCTGCTTTTCAAAACCATCTTCTGTTGCTTCGAGTTTCGGTGTCATCATACCTGCATTATTCACCAATACATCTATTTTAGGATATTTAGAAATAATTTCATTTGCTGTCGCATTGATTTGCTCCAGACTATTCAGATCAAGGGTAATATGATCGACTTGACCTGTGCCAAAAGATTGTAAGTAGTGTTGAGCTGCTTGAGCTTTTTCAGGATTACGGCAGGCAAGAATAACGTGATGACCTTCTTTCACAAATGTTTCTGCAGTTGCGAGCCCAATCCCTGTATTTGCACCAGTGATGATGATGGTTTTGATTGTTGTTGTCATTGCTGAAATAATCCGCTTATGTTTTAAGCATCATAGACAGGGTTGTTGATCTTTTCAATGTTTATGACAATCAGTATTGTCACATTTAGGTTAAAATTAAAAAAAGACATAAAAAAAGGAATATTGTCGAAACAATATTCCAGAACACAACATGGGCTAACAAAAAAAGCTGTTAGCTAAAGTAGTAAAGTGAAATACAAATGAATTACATTGCAGATTCGAAGATCGCAATCACTTGCGCATCAGTTGCTTTACGTGGATTTGTTAACATACAGGCATCTTTTTGAGCATTTGATGTCATCACAGCATGATCTTCAGCTTTAACCCCCAGTTCTGCTAAACCAGATGGAATACCAATGGATGCTGATAATTCACGGATTGCATCAATTGCAGCAAAAGCTGCTTCAGTGGTGGTTAATCCGTCTGTATTCACACCCATTAACTGTGCAATTTTTGCATAACGATCAGGGCAGGCGATTAAGTTAAATTCACATACGTGTGGCAATAAAATCGCATTACATACGCCGTGCGGGAGATTATAAAAACCGCCAAGTTGATGCGCCATTGCATGTACATAACCGAGTGAGGCATTGTTGAAAGCCATACCCGCTAAATATTGTGCATATGCCATTGCATCACGTGCTTCGATATTTTCACCATTCGCCACCGCTGGACGCAACCATTCACTGATCATTGAAATTGCTTTTTCTGCACAGGCATCTGTAATTGGGTTTGCAGCAGTAGATACATAAGCCTCTACAGCGTGGGTCAGTGCATCCATACCAGTTGCAGCTGTTAAAGCGGCAGGTTTTGCAATCATCAGTTTAGGGTCATCAATTGCAACAAGTGGGGTACAACGCCAGTCGACAATCGCCATTTTAACATGGGTATCTGTGTTGGTAATAATACAGAAACGAGTCATTTCAGAAGCTGTCCCTGCTGTTGTATTAATTGCAACAAGCGGAGTCATCGGTACTTTACTTTGATCAATCCCTTCATAATCACGGATATGACCACCACCAGCTGTAACTAGACCAATCCCTTTTGCACAATCATGAGATGAACCACCACCCAGTGAAACGATAAAGTCACAACCGTTTTCATTATATTCATTCACACCATTGTGAACGTTAATATCTGTAGGATTTGGTTCTGCGCCTGGGAATACGTGACTTTCTACACCTGCTTCCTTGAGATATCCAACAATAATGTCAGCAACGCCAAATTTGAATAAACCTGCATCAGTAACGATGAGCGCTTTCTTCGCCCCTAAATTTTGAGCTTTTGTACCGACTTCTTTGGCACAGCCAGGTCCAAAAAGTGATACACAAGGGATATAAAAACCGTTTGTTTGGTCTGCAATATTTTTAAAAGCCATGGTGCGATTCCTTCTACCATTGTTATTTCATGTTTCCAATAGGTGTTGTTCACCTTGAGATTGAGTATCAATATTGCAGACTAGATTGCATACCTACTAAAAACCTACCAAACACCCAACTATCTTTTTTCTAAATAAAATGATGATTTATATGATTTAAAAAAAGATATAAAGTTTTTCTTTATAATCTTACAGACAAAATTAGCGAGTTTGAATTAAAACAAGTCAAAATGATCAAAAAACTATTTTATTTGGCATTTTTTGTTTTGACAGAGGGTGAAATGCCAAATAAATGAATATTTATCTTGTATTTTTACAAGATAGAAAGGAATCTATAAAAAATCATTAAATTCTCACTTTTTGATAATGTGTTGAATTGATATAAAGTGAAATTTTATGTGAGATATTTAATATTTTTATTTTAATCTTTTTTATGGAAAATAGACTTTATAAATATCATATAATTGTTAATTTATGCTAAATGGTAAAATTAATATGTTGTTATAGAAAAAATATTAAAAATTATTTTTAAAAAATAAATAATATAAAAATATATTTTATCAATTATTGTGAATGTTGTTGATCAGAATTTAAACCATAAATATTGTTTTTTATGTATGTTTTTTAGGCGGACTACCAAGGTTGGGTAATCTCAAATTTAAGGATAAAAAATGAAAAAAACAGCTGCTTTAAAAAGAATAGTTATTGCAAGTTCATTATTCGCTATTGCCAGTTTGAGCTCTGCACAGGAATACAAACGTTTTTCAGTATCAGCAGGTTGGTTACATGTCATGCCTCAAGGCAAAGCCAATCCATTTAATATTGATACCCGTGTCAAAAATGGTACTAATGCAACGGTCGGCAGTATTTCAACAACCAGTTTTTTAAACTCAGTTGATCCGAATGCGATGGGAAAAGACTTAGGCGGAGTTCCATTCAATCAGAAAGAAGTTTTAACTGAGTTTCTTAATGATGACTTTATGAAGACGTTGTTAACCGATGGTAAGGGAAATATTTTGCCAGAGGTTGCTGGAAGTGCAAATATTCATGGTCTAGAGCATTGGCAGTCAGCAGGTACAGGATTGGAGGCTGATGATGTCGATACCTTGGGGTTAACATTGAATTATTATATTAATGATAATGTTTCATTACAATTGATTGGAGGGATTCCGCCAAAAGTTGATATCAAAGGAAAAGGAGAAATCTTTGCACCAATGACGGGTTTAGCAACTTCACCCAGTGATCTGGTTGGCATCTTATTCCCAGATGGTATTGATTTAAATCAGGCAATACCAATAACCAATTTAGGCAATAAATCTAAAGCTGCGTCAGTTCGTGCTTGGACCCCAGCAGTTGAAGCACAATATCAATTTGGACAAACAGGGGTAAACAAACTTCGTCCATATATTGGTGTGGGATTGATGTATTCACGTTTTACAGATATTAAATTAAATCATCAGATTAACAATGATTTGATTGCAGCTGGGCATATGATTCAGAATGTCATGGATGGAAAGGCAGGGGCTGCCTTAGATGGGAAACCGTCCAGCGCCAATCCTTATGTTCGGGTCAAAACAACTGATGCAATTGCTCCGATCGTGAGTTTGGGTGCGACCTATGACATTGACAGTAATTGGTTTGGGATCGCTTCGGTGTCTTATGCTAAATTAAATAATCAAGCCAAAATAGATGTGATTGATGCCAATACTGGCAATCGTTTAATTCATTCAAAAACCAAAGTAGATATTGACCCCTTAATCACTTATTTAGGGATAGGGTATCGTTTTTAAAATCAACACTATTTTCCCTAAGAATAGTGATGGTTTTAAATGGTTGGCTTCGGCTAACCATTTTTTTATAACTTATAAAAATGAACATAAAAAAAGCATCCATTCCGGATGCTTTTTCAAATTTGATTATGTTTTAAGATGAATTGAACTTATTTTTCTACAATAGCCGTTACGCCTTGACCACCTGCAGCACAGATTGAAATCAATACACGACCTGAGCCTTTTTGATTAATCAGTTTTGCAGCAGTCGCTAGAATACGACCGCCTGTTGCTGCAAATGGATGCCCAGCAGCTAAAGAAGAACCTTTAACATTAAGTTTGCTACGGTCGATTGAACCCAATGGTGCATCTAAACCTAAACGTTCTTTACAGAATTTTGGATCTTCCCATGCTTTTAATGTTGAAAGTACTTGAGATGCAAAAGCTTCATGAATTTCATAATAATCGAAGTCTTGAAGTTTAATGCCAGCGCGATCCAACATACGTGGAACGGCATAAGCAGGTGCCATCAATAAACCTTCTTTTTTACCAACAAAATCAACGGCAGCAGTTTCGCTGAAGGTTAAATATGCAAGAACTTCATGACCATTGGCTTTTGCCCATTCTTCAGAAGCTAAAAGTACTACAGAAGCACCATCTGTTAGTGGGGTAGAGTTACCTGCAGTCATTGTTGCAGTGTCACCTTTACCAAATACAGGTTTGAGTTTAGCTAATTTTTCCACTGAAGAGTCTGGGCGTAGGTTGTTGTCTTTGTCTAATCCCATGAATGGTGTAATTAGATCGTCAAAGAAACCTTCTTCATAGGCTTTCGCCATTTTTTGATGTGATGATGCTGCGAGTTCATCCTGAGCTTCACGAGGAATACCCCACTCTAAAGCAGTAATTGCTTGATGGTCACCCATAGATAAACCTGTACGAGGTTCACCATTTTTTGGCGCGTCCATCAAATCTTTAACATTGATTTTTGCCAATGCTTTAAGACGATCTTTACCTGTTTTCGCAATGTTGAGTTCAAGCAATGCTTTACGCAGACCATCACCAAATGCGATTGGAGCGTCAGATGTTGTATCAACACCACCAGCAACGCCGACTTCAATTTGACCTAATGCAATCTTATTGGCAACCAAAAAAGCAGCTTGTAAGCCAGTACCACACGCTTGTTGAATGTCGTAAGCTGGTGTTTCAGGAGCAAGCTGTGTATTGAGAACACATTCGCGTGTCATGTTAAAATCACGGCTATGTTTTAAAACAGCACCTGCGACAACTTCACCCAAGCGTTGACCCTGTAAGTTGAAACGTTCAACCAAGCCGTTTAAAGCGGCTGTTAGCATATCCATGTTTGAAGCACGGAAATATGGACCATTTGAACGCGCAAAAGGAATACGGTTACCACCGATAATTGCGACACGACGTACAGTGTTTTGACTCATAGTTTTGTCCTGTTGACCAGAAGTTTGAGTTTTAGTAGATGATGGGGTTGCTTTTTTTGTGGTTGATGCAGCACTTTTACTACGTGAAGCTGTAGTTGTAGCACGAGCCGGTTTTTTTGTCGTGCTTGCTGCAGTTGCTGCTACAGAAGTTGTGTTTGCAGTCTTGGTCGTACGAGTACGAGCTTTTGATGTATTTGACACAGATTCTGTTGCAGAATTTTCAACATTTGAATTGTCTTGAGTTGTTTTGCTCATAAGGCTTTTCCAAGCATGTTCGCAATATTCTTAGGGCTTACATTAACATATTCAAGGGTTGCTCGAATTGACTAAAATGACATTTGCATATTCTTTCAGGTCAAGTCATCATTTTGGCAACTCAAGTATGATTTAAAAGAAACTTATGGATCATAGATATTACACTGAAGTTTAAAGATAACTTATGATCTATACAAAATTAATTTGAGATGAGAGATAACAAACATGTCTGACCAATACCAAGCATTTGCAAAATCTCCAATTGGTAAATTTGTCATTAAAAATCTAGGCTTACCTTCACCAATACAATTAGAGCGCTTTGAATCTGCGACGCCTGTGGTAAAGGGTGCTGTGTTGTTAGGTGCAGCACCAAAAGGACATTTTACCAGTGAAATCGCTCAGGTTTTAAGTAACATCCATGCGAATACATATGCAGGTAATAATGCAGAGCTACAGCAAGCCGCTGCAAAAACAGGGTTGAATGTAGGTGCTTTTAACGAAGGTGATAAAGAGTCTAAGTTTAAAGCCGTTGTATTTGATGCATCTGGTATTCAAAATTCAGAACAATTACAAGAATTACACAAATTTTTCAATCCTATTGCACGTCAAATTGCGACTTCTGGTCGTGTTATCGTCATTGGTTTAACACCTGAAACTGCACCAACGATTAAACAGGCGATTGCGCAACGTGCATTAGAAGGTTTTGTTAAATCTGTTGGTAAAGAATTTAAAAAGGGTATCGCTGCTGATCTTATTCTGGTTGATGCAGATGCGGCACAAAACTTGGAGTCAGCGCTACGTTTTGCTATTTCTCCACGTTCAGCTTATGTTTCTGGACAAGTGATTCGTGTTTCTAAAGGTGATCTTGTTGATGTGGATTGGGCGAAACCACTTGCAGGTAAGACAGCGTTAGTGACTGGCGCAAGTCGTGGTATCGGTGAAGCAATTGCACATGTATTGGCGCGTGATGGTGCGCATGTGATTTGTTTAGATGTACCGCCACAACAAACAGATTTAGACCGTGTTGCTGGTGAAATCGGTGGTTCAACTTTAGCGATTGATATTACAGCTGCAGATGCTGGTGAAAAAATCAAAGCTGCTGCAGCACAGCACGGTGGTTTGGATATTATTGTTCATAATGCCGGTATTACACGAGATAAAACTTTGGCAAATATGAAACAAGAGATGTGGGACCTTGTCATCAACATCAATCTTTCTGCTGCTGAACGTATCAACGATTATTTACTGTCTAATGATGGGTTAAATGCCAATGGTCGTATCGTCTGTGTATCTTCAATTTCTGGTATTGCAGGTAACTTAGGTCAAACCAACTATGCCGCTTCTAAAGCAGGTGTGATCGGTTTAGTTAAATTTACAGCGCCTGTACTTAAAAATGGAATTACCATTAATGCTGTTGCTCCTGGTTTTATTGAAACTCAAATGACAGCTGCCATTCCATTTGCAATCCGCGAAGCAGGTCGCCGTATGAACTCAATGAGTCAAGGTGGTTTACCTGTTGATGTTGCTGAAACTATTGCGCTATTTGCTTCTTCAGCTTCTACTGGTTTAAATGGAAATATCGTACGTGTTTGTGGTCAAAGCTTATTGGGTGCATAATCCCTAAAGCAATGTCCTGTTTTAATGTGCAGGAAATGAGAGGTGTGGTTCATTGATGTGAATCAGCCTCTCATTAAATTCTGTATGAAAACACTGCATTTTCTAACTGATAATTCGTGATTTCCAACGTTAGTGTTGGATTTTTTAATATTGAATAAGAATTAATTTGCAAAGGTCTAGTATGAATACTCGCCATTTTAGTCAACTTCCAAAACCATATTTAGCTTATCCAAAAGTCATTCAGGGTTTGGTTTTTAAAAAGCCAAAAGGTGAAAAGGTACTGCCGCAAGTTGAATATGTGGTGGACTCATTTAAAATCGATCCAAACCATTTAAAAGCTTATAATGAAGTATGTGGTTTTAAGAACAATGGATATATTCCAGCAATTTATTTGGCTGTTTTATCACAAAGTTTGCAAATGCATATGATGACTTCAGAAGCATTTCCTTTTGCAATTTTGGGTTTGGTGCATATCCGCAACCAAGTAAAACAGACACGTAAAATTGGTGTGAATGAACAGTTAACTTTATCATGTCAATTTGGTGAATTAAAACCGCATGATAAAGGTGTTCAATTTGATTTTGTAACTACTGCAAAAGTAGGTAATGAGATCGTTATGCAAGGTTTAACCACTTATTTGGCACGTCAAAAAACACAAGGTGTGGTTTCTGAAAAGGCAAAAGAGTCCAAAGAGCCTAATTTCCAAGTCGCTGCGGTATGGGAAGTTTCTGAAAATACAGGTCGTCGTTATGCAATCACATCAGGCGATTTTAATCTGATTCATATTCATGCGTTGACTGCAAAAGCCTTTGGTTTTAAACAAGCGATTGCTCATGGGATGTGGAGTAAAGCAAGAGTTTTAGCGAGTCTGAATTTACCAGATGCTTATGAGGCAGATGTTGTCTTTAAATTACCAATGTATTTACCTTCAACGGTTGAATTCTTGACAGCAACATCAGGCAAAGATACTGATTTTCTGATTCGTAATCAAAAGTCACAAAAACCGCATGTATCTGGTGTAGTGAAAACTTTATAAGATAAAATACAAAGCCTAAGTCGAGATGATTTAGGCTTTTTTAATAAAAAGGCATGAATAAAAATAGGGTAGGAAAATGAGTAGCTTAACGGATATTATTTTTGCAAATACTAAAAATTATCAAGGTTATGTAGATGAGCGTTTTGAAGATCTTGCAATTCAATTTAGCCGTTTACAGGATGGTCGATGTGAAAATGGTGGAGCTGCTTTAACTGTATATTTCCGGCAAGAGAAAGTTATAGATATTTATACGGGGCAGAAATCTCTAACAGAACAGTGGAATGAGCATACATTATCTGTTTGTTATTCCACAGGAAAGGGTATTCTTGCGACCTTAGCGCATATTCTCGTGAGTGAAGGCCATTTAGATTACGATACGCCTATTGTAAATTATTGGTCTGAGTTTGGTGAAAATGGTAAACAAAATATGACTTTACGTCATATTCTCAGCCATCAAAGTGGCTTGTATGATATCCGAAATATTATCAACAGCGCCGTGGAAATGGCGGATTGGCAGCATATGCTTAAAGTGCTTGAAAAGGCGACTCCGCGTTTTGCAATAGGTACTGATATTGCTTATCAGGCACTCACTTTTGGTTGGTTGGTTGGAGGTGTATTGGAAAAAGCAACTCAACAGCCGCTTACTGTGTTAATGCAAAAATACCTAGTGGAACCACTGCAACTTGATGGTGCATATTTTGGTGTACCTAACACCGAATTAAATCGTGTTGCGCGTTTGATTCAGAAAGCAATACCTGAACAAAAAGCAGAAGGTAAATCAACTAAAAACAAAGCCAAGCAACGCAAACCCTCTTTTTCAGATAAACTGGTGGAATTAACTGGTCAGAATCCGCAAGACTTTTTAGATGCGATGGTGCCAAAAGGAATGCGCGAGTTTAGTTTTTTCAGTGATCAAGGATTGCAAGCGATTATTCCAGCAGCCAATGGTGTATTTACTGCAAATAGTTTGGCAAAAGTTTATGCCATGATGGCAAATAAAGGTGTTTGGGATGGAAAAGTATTTATTCGCCCTGAAATTTTTGCTGAATTAAGTCAAATTCAATCGATTAAAAGAGATCGTGTCATGCCAATTCCGATGAAATGGCGTCTAGGCTATCATCGTGTCATTAGCATGGGGAAGCGTGCAAAACAAGGTTTTGGTCATATTGGTTATAATGGTTCTGGAGCTTGGTGTGATCCGCAGCGCGAACTCAGTTTTGCTTATACCCATAATTTTGCAATTGGTTCAATCACAGGTGACTATCGGTTGTGGGGATTGACTCAGGAAACGCTGCGTTGTGCGGATAAGCTTTTAAAAGGCAGTAAAGGGTGGTTTTAATTGAGTCCTTGTTATTAAAATAATTCCATTTTAAGCACCAACTCTACATGGTGCTTAAAAGAATGATTATCCAATCCATTTAAACCCAATTCATAAATGCCTTCTAATCCACAGACAAATGCAATAAGCCGCCATGCGATATCTTGGCTTGAACTCGAAGTGGATATATTGAATTCTTGTTGACCTCTCCCATATTCAATCGTCGTCACTAAAGCAAGATGCCATTTTTCCATCGCGATATTATAGGCTTTTTTAATTTCTTGATCCTGATCAATCAAAACTTCTGCTTCGTTCCATAAACGTAAATAAGGTTGGGTTTGTTCAATATTTTCAATACCGAGTAATAAGCATAAACGTTCGACACTACTCTCTGTGGTAATGAGATTTTCAACTTCATCAAGCTGATCCATTAAAGCGATGAATACCTCTGCTTTTAAGTGTGAGCTGGATTCAAAATGATGATGCACTTGCCCTGTAGAAACTTGAGCTTCACTCGCAATTCGACGTACCGTTAAACCATTTAGTCCATCTTGAAGCGCCAAACGTTTGGCTGCATCCAAAATCATGTTTCGACGTTGCTCGCGATTTAAATAATTCATAATTTGGCTTTCAACATAATTTACAAAACAGATATTAAACAAAGTTGGACACTTGTTCAAGTGTAGGTATAATGCGCTATCTTGAACAAGTGTCCAACTTTTAATTAGGTGTGTTATGTACCGCAAATGGGTGATTCTCGCAATCATCGTACTCATTTATTTACCTGTTTCAATTGATGCAACAGTACTTCATGTTGCCATTCCAACATTGAGCACGGCATTATCATTATCCGCCAATGAGATGTTATGGGTAATTGATATTTACTCCCTAATCATGGCAGGTTTGATTTTACCAATGGGTGCATTGGGTGATCGGATTGGTTTTAAACGTCTGATGTTGATTGGTGCCAGTATCTTTGGTGTGGCTTCCTTAATGGCTGCTTTTGCGAATTCAGCCTATATGTTGATAGTAGCCAGAGCATTTTTAGGTGTCGGTGCAGCCATGATTTTACCTGCAACTTTGGCAGGTGTTCGGAATACTTTTTTGGATGAGAAGCAACGAAATTACGCATTGGGTATTTGGGGAACTGTCGGCGGCGGTGGGGCAGCCTTTGGTCCACTATTGGGTGGTTTTATTTTAGAGCACTTTAGTTGGGGCGCTGTTTTCCTGATCAATGTACCGATTATTATTCTTGTGCTAATTTTGACCTTATGGTTAGTCCCTAAACAAACAGTACAAACAAAGCAACCTTTAAACCTATTACAAGCATTGATTTTGGTTAGCGCCATATTGATGTTGATCTATTCGATTAAGACATCAATACATGCGTTCAATCTGTCTATAGTATTGGTTTTTGTTGTGGGCTTGGGTTTACTGACGGGTTTTGTTCGTCATCAACTTCGTACTGTCCAGCCGATGATTGATTTTACTTTGTTTAAGAATCCTGTAATTTCAACCAGTATTGTGATGGCAATGGTTGCCATGATTGCATTGGTTGGATTTGAATTATTGCTTTCTCAAGAATTACAGTTTGTGTATGGTTATACGCCACTTGAGGCTGGACTATTCATATTACCATTTATGATCGCAATCAGTATCGGTGGTCCTTTTACCAGTATCTTAATGAATCACTATGGTTTAAGACCTGTAGCAACAATTGGAATGTTGATGTGCGCGGTCTGCTTTTTTGGTTTGGCAATGACTGATTTTAATGCTCAAAATATTCAAGCATGGGTGTGGATGGTGTTCATGGGAATTAGTGTTGAAATTGCTTTATTGTCATCTACAGCTGCAATTATGTCAGCCGTGTCTCCAGAAAAAGCGACTGCTGCGGGTGCGATTGAGGGAATGGCGTATGAATTGGGTGCTGGTTTAGGTATTGCTATTTTTGGTTTGCTGTTATCTATATTCTATGCGCAATCCATTGTTATACCGTCTACACTTCCAGAGAGTTTGGTGGCTGGAGTAAGTTCATCCATAGGTGAGGCTTTGTCTGTGATTCAGCATGCAGATCCTGCATTGATGCAACAAGTAAAACAAGCCGCCTCAGAAGCATTTATCCATTCGCATAGTAAGGTATTGAGTATTTCTGGTGTGATGTTTTTAATTTTGTCAGTATTTGTTTGGCGTGCATTATCCGATAAGAAACAAATAGTAAATTAGTTGCATTTATAGTCTTGTAGTTAGAGCTTAATAGCGGTGTTTGATTGAGCTCTAACATTTTATCATTTAAAGTTGATAATAGTTTTGGCTAATTTTAATTTTTAAATGACTTTGGTTGGATTCATAAACTTTACGCTGTGAAAGCATTGTGCTAAAAAGTGCAAAATTAACTTCGATTTTAATTAAATGATAAAAAGAGAATTATCAATTACAGAATTATTTGGTGTCTTGTCTGTTGTTGCATTAACCATATCTGTATTTTCCAATGCATATTTTTATTATTCTTTAGATGCAATTTGGGTCATGTCGATTTTATCACCTACATTTTATATTTTTGAAATATTGAAAGTTCTTGTATTAATGGCAGGAAGTATTCTTGTTGTTGGCTTTTTAATGGATATATTTAAATGGATGATTAAAAAATCATATAAGTTTAGACAGAAAAAACGTTTCAAATTATCCACTCAAAATATTTTAACTGACTGTAAATATAAAGAAATTTTTAAACAAAATGAATCATTTCAATTTTGGCAAACAACATTTGTCATTGTCATTTGCACCACTATCGTTGTTTTATTCACCTTGTTTGGTTTGATTAAGTTCAATTCAATGCTGTGGAATAGTTTTCTCATCGGATTGACCTTAGGAATATTCACAAATAAGGAAATAAAAAAAGATAAAGAGCTTAAACTATTTGTATTCATTGTCTTTTTTGCATTAACAACTTGCTTCTCTGCACAAATTAAATTAAATGATATTGAAAAATTGCCGGTTGCGAAGTTGAAAAATGACAAAGAACTTATAAATTGGTATGTTTTAGATGGAAGCCAAGACAAGCTAATTCTCTTACAACAAAGTTCAAGAAATGTCATTAAAATTGTCAAATTTGAAGAAATTGATCGAATTATCTCTAATAAAAAATAACTCTACAGTTCTTCATTCACTAATTGTCAAAAAAACAGTATCCTTAGACCTGTAACTAGGAGCTTCCATGTATCAGGTACTTGCACGTAAATATCGCCCACGCAACTTCAATGAATTGGTCGGACAGAACCACGTTTCTCGTGCGCTGACCAGTGCTTTAGATCGTGGGCGTTTACATCATGCTTACTTATTTACAGGAACACGTGGAGTTGGAAAAACTACAATTGCGCGAATTTTAGCAAAATGTTTAAACTGTGAAACTGGCGTAACTTCGACACCTTGTGAAGTTTGTGCAACATGTAAAGCTGTGAATGAAGGGCGTTTTATTGACCTCATCGAAATTGATGCAGCATCACGAACCAAGGTTGAAGATACCCGTGAGCTGCTTGATAATGTACCTTATGCGCCTACACAAGGTCGCTTTAAAGTATATTTGATCGATGAAGTGCATATGCTCTCTACGCACTCATTCAATGCCTTGTTAAAAACATTGGAAGAACCACCAGAGCATGTAAAATTTTTATTTGCGACAACCGATCCACAAAAACTGCCTATTACCGTGATCTCCCGTTGCTTGCAATTTACATTACGCCCTTTGGCTGTGGATGAAATTACCCACCACCTCAGTAGTATTTTAAATAAAGAAGAAATCTCAGCAGAGCGAGATGCGATTTGGCAAATTGCGGAATCTGCACAAGGTTCATTGCGTGATGCCTTGTCTTTAACTGATCAAGCAATCGCTTATGGTCAAGGTGCAATTCATCACCAAGACGTTAAAGAAATGTTGGGCTTGATAGATCGAACCATTATTTATGATTTGATTTTGGCAATACATCAGAATCAGAGGGAACGTGTCAGTCAGTTGTTATTACAATTTAGACAGCAAGCTTTAGATGTTTCATTGGTTTTGGATCAATTTATTTCAACATTACATGAGTTGGCAATGTTGCAATATTTGCCAGATCTAAGCCTAAAATATAGTGCTGAAATAAATCAAAAAATTATGCAGTTATCGAAAATCGTCTCTGCTCAAGATTTACAGCTCTATTATCAAATTGCATGTAAAGGGCGGGCAGAGTTGCAACTTGCTGTGACACAAGAGCAAGGTTTTGAAATGACGGTATTGCGTTTACTTGCTTTTAGACCAATGCAAGTCAATGAAGTTGTAATTTCTCAACCACAACAGGATATTGAAAAGCAAGCGCTTTCAGTTGAAACTCAAGATAAACCGTTGGATATTGAACCTCATCAGACTGTAAAATCATTTGCACAAGCACAAGATCAGACGCTGCTTGATACCAAGATAGACGATGAGGCAAAGATAGACGCTGAAGTTAATATAAAAAATGAGGCTATTGAACCTGATCTATCCCAACAACAGTTGGAGCCATTAAAATCTGATTTTGCTGTAATGCCACAAACACTCTCTGTAGTGAGTGATCCTGCTTTTGATGCAGTTGAGGATGAGTTATCACAGCAGATTATTGAAGACCATGAGCCGAATAGTGATGATGCTTTTAATGAGCAATTCATTGAAGATACTGATAGCACAGTAAACACAGCACAAATACAGACTGTGGTTACTGAACCATCTCTAATCATTGATCAGCAGGCAAATCATAATGTTCAAAATGAAATGTCTATTGATACTAGTGCACCAGATTTGACGCTCTTCGGTGCTGAGCTTCATTCACAAAGTACAAATGAAAATTCTTCAACATCAACAGCAAATCAGGATGTGTTCTTTTTAGCTCCTGAAGCACAAGATCAACAGCTTAATATTGAAAATGCTGAAGCTATCCAAAAACAACAGCCAAGTGAAAATCAAGTTCAGGTGGTTAAGTCTGAGAATCAATTAGGCTCCTCTGATAATGCGCAAACACCGCAACAAATATTAACGTTACAATCTCAAGATTTAGAAGGAGATTGGACTGTTGATAAATGGGAATATTGGTTTAGAAACAGCTCGCTTTCTCCTGCTGTTCAAGAACTGGCACAACATGGTTTGATGATGGGTATGATTAATGGTCAGTCTATTTTTCAAACTTCACCAAAATATGAAAAATTACTGAATCAAGCGCAACATGATCTAGAAGCAGCTTTAAAGCAACAATGGTCACAAACGATATTTACAGTTCAGTATGGTGAGGTCGAGTCGATTACACCGTATATGATGCAAAAAGAACGTAAAGTGCGTGCTTTTGATCGTGCAGCTGAAATGCTTCAACAAGAGCCCGTAGTAAAAAGTTTGATTGATGCATTTGATGGTCAGATTGAAAATATTCAACTCAAAAGTTAAATATATTCTTCGATAACATTTGATCTGCATTCAATATAATCATATATAGATGATGGGTGATGTTTAGTGTGCAACAGGGAGGTTGCCAGTGCATCAAACAAGGCTGACTAAAAATTGAAGTGCGACTGTATACAAAATTTTAATATTGTATGATCTTATAAAATAAATATGAATTAAAAAAATGCGGTTTTTATTTAATGACTTTGTGGTTATAATTGCGCCAATTTCAACAAAGTGGTATCTAAAAATGCCAAATAGTTCGTCGAGGTACTGTAGTTTATCTATAGTGATTCTAACTTATTAAGCAAGATACTTTTGAGAATGTTGTCTTGCAATAAGATCGCATTTCTATTTTTAAATTACATTTTCTCCTTAAATAAAATACCTACTCAAGGTCTGTTTTTATATCTCTCGTTTTATCATCCTGTTATTAGGGTCTGTGGACAATTCGTCTATGTTTGCGACTAGGTGTGTTTTTTAGACGATTCTAGGCGCGAAATACGAAATTTAGTCATTCTAAATGAGTAGTTCGTAACGACGAAGCGACAAAAAACACGCTAGTCCCGAAGGGTTGTGGTTAAAATTATCTCAGGCTACGTTATGAAACTCAAAAATAGTCTCGCTATTCTCTTCATTTCATGCCTTGCCTGCTCAATTTTAACCTACAACGCAAGCCATTTATGAAATGTCCACAGCCCCTAATGTAAAGAAGGCAACTTTGGTTCAAATATCAGACTATTTATATCTAACTGATTTTTTGAAATTGAAAATCTTTAAAGTGTTGAGTTTTAATACTTTGCAATACTTTTGTCATTTGAATGTGATAAAACAGTGAAGGATTTTTATTCCGTTATTCATGAGATAGCAAAGATATAGACCATAAATTAAAATAACTGTGGAGCGTATAGATGCAACTCCAATTTATGCAACATTTAGAATTAACAAACATGCTTGATACATTGATTAGTCTTTTTTCTGCCTTTATTTTAGGTGGTTTGATTGGATTTGAGCGACAGTATCGACAACGTACAGCTGGTTTGAGAACCAATGTTTTGGTGGCTGTGGGTGCTGCTATTTTTGTTGATATTGCCAATAATTTAACTGGCGCTGATGGTTCTGTTCGAGTAATTGCCTATGTTGTTTCTGGTATTGGCTTTTTAGGTGCAGGCGTGATTATGCGCCAAGAGGGTAATATTCAAGGTCTGAATACGGCTGCAACGCTATGGTGTTCTGCCGCCGTGGGTGCAGCAGCAGGCTGTGATCGTATTGTTGAAGCATTATTGGGAACACTCTTTATTTTGGCTGCAAATACTTTGCTACGTCCGATTGGTCATATTATCGACCGCAAGCCACTCAATGTTGAGTCAGAAATGCAACATGAAATTTATGTGGTGTGTCAAAAAGAACATAGTAAGCATGTTATGGATGAGTTGAGTAAAGCTTTAAAGCATTATCACTTTCCAGCCAAAGATTTTGACGTAGAGCCTTTTGGAGAACAAGATGTTGAGATTAAGGCAATTTTGATTGCAAATTCGGTTGAGGAAAAAGAAATTCAGCCCATTATTGAAATGTTAAATCAAATGCCTGAAGTCAGTCAGGCTTTTTGGGATCAAAATACTTTAGCTTAAATTCTTATCCTTTAAATATAGTTTATTCGATCTGGCTTTTAACTATAGAGCTTAAAATGAATTATTCACTAAGATAAATCTGTAAAGCATCTCGCATATCTTGAGGGATTGGGGTGCTTTTTTTTGTCTCACGAGAGACAAATACATGAACAAATTGCCCCTGAGCTGAAGCTTGGCTTTGTCCTTGTTTAAAAATTGCTAAATCATAAGTCAGAGATGCGTTTCCTATTTTTGAAATGGCAACGCCTACTTCAATAATTTCGGGGTAAGTGAGTTCTTGAAAAAAATCACAAGAAGAATTTACAACTAAGCCAATGATCGGCGATTGATGGATATCAAAGTCCGCTTTTTGAATTAATAAAGCATTGGCTGCGGTATCGAAATAACTATAGTAGGTTACATTATTCACATGACCATAAATATCATTGTCAGCCCAACGTGTTTGAATTGGGAAAATAAAGGCATATTGATCACGTAATTTTATTTGTGGTTTCATTTTACTTTACTCTGCGCTATACGGACATTTACATTAAAACGATGACAGTGTGAATAAGAAGCGATGTACATCAAATTTAATCAATTTCTCATCATATCATTCTACAAGAGTGAATAGATATGACGATGTTTTTCGTATAAAGCGTATCTTTTATCCAATTTTAGATTTATTTATCTTACTGATACCATCTCATAAAACTTGGATAATAGAGATCAGGCATTTTCACAGCCTTATATTTTAACAAAAATTTTGATTAATTTACTTCAGTGATGTCTTACTTTCCAGAGATGACAGAGATCTTTTATGGGATGAGAGCGTTGTTTGTTTTTATTCAAAATGATGATTGTTTTAAAGCGATCCTATTTTGTTGGATACATCGCAGGATGATATGTATTAAGGATGATTTAAAAAATAAAAAGCTCATTAAGTATGACTCAATGAGCTACAGAAAATGAAGGCTGATCTCAATCAGACTTCATTAATTAGAAACGGTAGCCTAGACCTAAATAAGTCACAATTGGTTTAATTTCAATACTGCTTTGACCTGAGATCAACGTTGTTGTTCCAGCTGGTGTAGTCGCATTTACATTTAATTTAGCTTTAGTCGTAAGGTGTGCATAAGACACAGAAGCTGTTGCATACCAGTTTTTGTTGATGTTGAAATCAGCACCAAGAATAGCCACTGGTGCAAAAGCATCATCAACTTTTACTTTACCCAATTCTGGATTGAACGCAGCAAGATAAGGATTTGCCTTCAGTGCCTGATTAATCGCAGGGTCAGTTTCAACATTTGAGAAGTGAGCATACATCAATCCAGCACCAACATAAGGGCGAATTTTATTGTTGATCGAGCCAAAGTGGTAACGACCAGAAATGGTTGGTGTATAGGCATCTGTAGTTGCAGCTTTGTCATATTTGTTGAGGTCAATGACATTGATCCCATGAACTTTAATGCTGCCTTTGCCTGCAAGTTCCATTTCAGGAGGTGCGCCCAAAGTTAATTCTAATGAAACGTTATCATTGACGAAATAATCAAGCATCAAACCTGCAGTATCAGCATTTTGTACTTCAAAACCAGCATCAGGATTAGCTGCTTGTAAATTAGCCAAGGGACCTAAGTAAGGTGAATTACCTGTTTTCCCATTGACACCTTGTCCCTTACTTTGTGGCATTACATGCAACCAACCTGTAGAAACAGCAAAAGTTTTACCGTCTGAAGTCGCTGCATGAGTAACAGTGTTTAAGCCAAACGCTGCTAATGGTAAAATCGCCAATGTAAGTTTTTTCATAGAATCATTTCCAATACTGTCTGTTATCTTAATTTCCCGATTAAGATCGTCGGCGATTTTAGAGTAATTATTTTAGAAGTTAAACGGAAAACACGGTAAATTATCAACCAGTCAGTCATACAAATAATAAGTAATTAAAATAATATTATGATAATTAAAGTTATAAATAGATATTTTTTAAAATACGCAATAATCTATTTGATTAAAAAATAGAATTTTATTGACTGTTTTTTGCACATGTTGATAATTTAAGGTTTTTCTTGTGAAGATTTGTTCGCGGATTTTAGCAATTTCTTATGCTAGAGGAATCAGGCTAGTCTTTCATGATCAAAAGACAGTTTTTACTTTTTGTTTGAAATGTAGTGCATTACCTAAGTAAATCGCTTTATAGCTTAACTGTATTTAAAGATGATTTTACAACATCAATCGCAAGCATTCTGATGATGTGTTTTAAGTTGGTTGATACTTTACAGATGCTTGTAATAAAGATTTTTTTAGATATCACTTGGCAGGTTTTGTGAAACTCAGTGATGCTAAGTCAGCAAAACCTAAGGTAGACCTCGTAAAATATCTCTATTCAGTTGGTTGTGATTAAAGTCTTCCTCTACTGCATTTTGAAACTCGACAATAGTATCGCGATTGTTGGTATCTCACTTCTTGTTTATGTCGTATTAATCGATAACGCAATGTGCTGTTGAAATCTCAATAGACCCTAATAAATTGCCTGATAAATGTTGAGTGCATCGGTGTAGTTTAAAACCTTAGGATTGTTTTGTAATAAGCGTGTTTGAAGCATTGCATCTTCTGCAAGGACTTCAAGTTGTTGAGATTGTACATTTAACTCTCTCAGTTTTAGGGTTAAGCCGCTATTGTTGAGATGGTTTTGCATATGGTCGATAAATAAATCACAGAGACCTTCAACACTGCCTTTACTATAAGGATCTAACCATTGCATCAGTTCAGCGTAGTGAGCTTTGGCTTCAGAGGCATTAAATTTTAAAACCTCTAATAGAACCAAAGCATTGGTGTGTCCATGAGATAAGTGGAAATGTCCACCTAATGGATAGGCAAGGGCATGAACAGCGCCAACAGGCGCGTTGGCGAATGCTTGTCCTGCAAGCATTGACCCTAGAAGCATATTTTGACGTGCTTGCATATTCATCCCATCCGCCAAGACAAGTTTCAAGTTTTTATTGAGAAGTTTCAGTGCTTGTTTTGCCAACATGTCAGCATAAAAGTTTTTCTTTATTTTTGAAGTATAGGCTTCGATGGCGTGCACCATTGCATCAATGCCAGTTGCGGCTGTGATATGTGATGGCAGACCAGTGGTAAATGTGGCATCAAGGATTGCGATATCCGCATATAAGATCGGTGAGACAATTCCTGTTTTTGTCGTTTCACCTGTCGTAACAATGGAGATCGGCGTAACTTCAGAACCAGTACCGGCAGTGGTTGGAATCAGAATTAAAGGAAGTCTTGGTCCATGAACATTATTGATACCGTAGATCTCTTGAATACTTTGGGTTTGTTGAGCATGAGCCAGTACTGCAATAAGTTTGGCAACATCCATTGAGCTGCCTCCACCAAAACCAATCACAACATCGACTTGATTTTTTTTGGCAAACTCCACTGCGGATAGAACAATATGTTCTGCAGGGTCAGCCTGAACGTCAGCGTAAATTTCATAAGCCAAATGAGCATCTTCTAAAATTTTCAGTACAGGTAAATGCAGTGCATGTTGAATCATCCCTGCATCTGTTACAAGCAAGGCTTTTTTATATTTGTTAGCTAAAATGGTTTTTAATTCTTGGACTGTTCCTAGCCCAGAAATAATATTGGCTACAGTTTGAAATTGGAAATGCTGCATTGTGTACTATCCTTAATCTGTCATCACAAAATTAACATTATTGTTTTAAGGTTCTATAGGATTCACTTGCTAAATAACTTAACATAAGCGCTTATAAAAGAAATGATCATTTGAGGCGGTTTATGTTATCCAAAATGCCATACAAGGTTTTATGTGTGTGCTTAGGAAATATCTGTCGTTCACCTACAGCAGAAGTCGTGTTGCGACATTATTGTAATGAACAGCAATTGAACGTGATTGTGGATTCAGCTGGAACGAGTAATTATCATCCGAATAAATCACCTGATCACCGCAGTCAAAAACATGCAATAAAAAGAGGCTATGATCTTTCAGATTTGCGTGCTAGACAGTTAAAAATACAAGACTTCTTAGATTTTGATTTAATTCTTGCAATGGATCATGAAAATTTAGCGAATATCAAATCTTTGCTTCAACAAGCGATTCAACAATTTGGTGTACAGTCTGTTAAAGCACAAGTTGCGCTGATGAGTGAACATGATGCTGATTTTCCGAAGCAAGCCATTCCTGACCCTTATTATGGTGAAGCAGATGGATTTGAGCGTGTTCTTGATCAATGTGAGTCAAGTAGTTTAGCGTGGGTGCAAGTTTTTCAGCAACAGTTTCAATATAAGTAATTGATATACATTAGGAATGAAATTTAAGTTATGAATATTGAATCTCAGGTTCAACTTAAACCATTTAATACACTCCGTTTAGACTCAGTTGCATCACATTTTGTCAAAGTACAATCTGTTGCTGACCTTCAAAGTGCACTGCAATTTTCCAAACAAAATAATTTAAATGTGCTGGTTCTTTCAGGTGGAAGCAATATGATTCTTCCTGAGCATATTCATGCCCTGGTTGTTGCGATCGATATACAGGGGATAGAGTTTATCGGTGAAGACGAACGGAGTAAAACAATAAAGGTGGGTGCAGGGCAAGTCTGGCATGAATTTGTATTGTGGACGACTTCACAGCATCTTTATGGTTTACAAAACCTTGCATTGATTCCTGGTTTGGTAGGTGCTTCTCCTGTACAAAATATAGGGGCTTATGGCGTTGAAGCAGGTGAGTTTATTGAATCTGTGGAAGTATATGATCGTGAATTAGAGCAAATGCATTCCATCTGTGCTCAGGATTGTCAATTTTCTTATCGACACAGTATTTTTAAAGATGATCCAAATCGTTATGTTATTACTCATGTGATTTTTAGATTACTGAAACAGGCTGAATTAAAAATCAACTATGGTGATTTAAAAGCAGCAATGGCAGATGACTTGAGTGCGGAGAATTTGCAAAAACAAGTAATTCAAATTCGACAAAGTAAACTTCCTGATCCTAAGGAATATCCAAATGTCGGAAGTTTCTTTAAAAATCCGATTATTGGGCGAGATGTATTTTCACAATTAATTGCAAAATTCCCTAATATTCCACATTATCCTCAAACAGAGGATCGCGTTAAAATTGCAGCTGGTTGGCTGATTGACCAATCAGGATGGAAAGGTAAGCAACTTAATCAAGTTGGCATGTTCCATAAACAAGCTTTAGTTCTGGTGAATTATGCGGATGCAACATTGTCAGATGTTCAAGCGGCTTATCGAGCTGTTCAGCGGGATGTGTTTGATCAGTTTGCTGTGCAGTTAGAGCCAGAACCTGTACTTTTTAACGAAATGGGATTAATTCAGAACCATTAACATTGAGTCTATATATGGTTAAACAGCATTGGATGGTCAGATTTTTACGGATGGTTGCAATACTATTTGTACTTTTTGGCTGTCTGATTGTATTTTGGTATACGCCATTTTATTCGAACCTTATGGTGAGGATTCTCAATACATTTGTGCCTGTTGAAGTCAATCAGGTTGCCGCAAAAAGCCAACAAAATGCGGCATTATCTGAAACAGAAAACTTAGAACCAGGTTCGGATTTGTGGATTGCTCGTCAAGCTTATCTAAAGTTGATGGAAGAACTGTTAAAGAGCAACGATGCGAAGGATTTGCTTGCTCTTCAATTGCGTTATCGAGCTTTACAGGAAAAAATTGCCAAAGAACAAAAAGAAGATGATGAAGAGCAAATCAAGCCAGTGATTCCTTTAGTGTCTGAACATGCAGCTTCTGATGCTGTAGAAGAGCAGCCTAATGATGTGGTTAAAAACTTATTAGATTTAAATAGTGAAGACAACAAAGCGCTGATGGATGAATATTTAACTTTCTTAAAAAAATATAAGGTTGATGATAAGGCTTTATATGAAAATCCCTCAGCTTCTGCCGTTGAATTATCAAGTTCACAAGTACAACAAGATTTAGAAAGCTTACCCAATAAAAATAGTGAACTCCCAAAACCAGTCAGTCAACCTTATGCCATTGTGGTTTTGGGTGGTGGTCTAACTTTAGATAAAAATCAGAAAGATATTATTGTCAATGATTACACTAAACTAAGACTGGAAACGACTATTGAACTAGAGAAAAAAATCAAACTGCCTATTGTGTTGAGTGGCGTTGAAGCACCTTATATGCAAAAGTGGTTGGCTGAACGTGGGGTGCAGGCAAAATTATTGGAAAATCGCAGTATGAATACCTGTGAAAATACACGTTTTAGCTCATTACTATTACAAAAAAAAGGTGGAGCACCTACAGTCATGTTGATTACAGATCGTTATCACATGCCTAGAACACGTCGTTTATTTGCATTGAATGGTATAGAGACCATTCCAGTGGACGCACCAATGCCTACTCAACTTACAGAATGGCAACCAAGCAAACAGAATTATGATCATAGCCGCAGAGCCAACTATGAAACTTTAGCAACAATTCGAGATATGTTGTTTGGTTCGAGTGGCTGTAGAGAGGTGCCTTAATGGCGGATATCCCATTTTTAAATCCTACAATTTTAAAACAACTTGATTTGCCAGTACCAAGTCGTGATACCACACCACAACTATTAGAAGCTTTAAATTTAAATCGTGCCTATGTGCCAAACCAAGAAATAAAGGCTTATCAACGACTTTATGGTTTTGATCAATTAGATTGTGTTCAATGGCAAGGCTTTATTGACATGCCGTTGTTTAAACTGCATGTTCAGGTATTTAAGCCTAAAATTGAAAAAGTAAAAGGAACAGTCTGTTTATTACATGGTTATTTAGAGCATAGTGGTATCTATCAACCGATTGTTAAAGAAATCCTTGAACAAGGCTTTAGTGTTATTACTTATGATTTGCCAGGACATGGTTTAAGTAATGGCTCTCCAGCAAATATTAAAAATTTTGACCACTATCAACAAGTGCTGCATGCTGTTTACCAATATGTTAAAAACTCACAGCATCTTCCTAAACCTTGGTTGGGGGTAGGACAGAGTACAGGTGGTGCAATTTGGATGCATCATTTACTTGAATATGCACAAAAAAGAGAAAATCCAATTGTTGATCGTGTTTTACTCTTATCACCTTTGGTGAGACCAGCTAAAACCGCATGGTGGCACAATTCTATTGGTTTGGGCATTATTCGTAGAATTAAAAGAGAAGTTCCTCGTCATTTTAAACGCAACAACCATAATCCAGAGTTTTTAAGATTTGTACGACTAAAAGATCCTTTGCAACCCCGTATGATGGGAATGGACTGGATTCTAGCAATGTCGAAATGGATGCAGGAAATGGAAGAATTTCCAAAATGCCGTATACCTGTGTGGTTGGCACAAGGTGCTCAAGATCAAACAGTGGATTGGAAATATAATATTGATTTCGTACGTCGCCAATTCAGATTGCAAACTTTATTAATTCTTGAAGAAGGATCGCATCAACTCATTAATGAACGTGCAGATATTCGGGCAGCATTAACGGGATTAATCCCTGCTTTCTTACATGCACATTCTTCAGGTGATTATTTTTGAATAAGAATCAAATAACGACTATTGATTGATGAGGGCTTTTTTAAGATTTTAAAAGCATGAGTTTAAAGAAGTGCTTAAAAAATGAGTGAAAAATACAGTTTTTTTTACGCTTTTTGTTGAAAAAATAACCATGTGGTTGAAAAAGTTTAAAATAGGGGTTGCGTGTCTATAAAAAATATATAGAATACGCAGCATCCCGACGCGATACAGCAAACGAACTTAGCTTAGAGGGTTAAGTTGTTGAATGTTTATTGCGTCTTATTTATCGCTGACGAG